>NZ_NPIH01000124.1 GCF_012275575.1 Paraburkholderia sp. SG-MS1
GTGGCGTCGTGGCAAATCAGGGGCGGGCAATCATAGCGAGGCTAGCCGTGCGAGCGTAGCGGCGGCCGCAGGTTCGCTGCAACAGCAGGAAAAGAGGTGAAGCGAACTCGCCGGGTGGCGCTATCTGAGATTTTTCGTGAAGTCGTCCGGCGACGCTCCCGCATGCGCCCTCTTACGATGCCTGAAGTAAAGAAGGCGGGCACGCAGGCCCGCCTTCTTCCGTCTCACGTCGCTCGGCGCTATTCGAAGCGCCCCGTGCGCGCCATTTCCATCAGACGCGCGATGCGTTCCTCAGTGGCCGGGTGCGTCGAAAACAGATTCGCAATGCCGCCGCCCGACAGCGGATTCATGATCATCATCTGCGCGGTGGCCGGATGCTGCTCGGCCACGGGGAACGGAATTCCGCTCGCGTAACGATGGATCTTGTCGAGCGCCGAAGCGAGCGCTTGCGGGTCGCCGGAAATCTGGGCGCCGCCACGGTCGGCTTCGAATTCCCGCGCGCGCGAAATCGCCATCTGAATCAGCGCACCGGCGAGCGGCGCCAGCAACGCGACGGCGATGCTCGCGATCGGGTTCGACCGATTGCCGTTCTCGGCGCGGCCGCCGAAAAACATTGCGAAGTTCGCCAGCGCGGAAATGGCGCCTGCCATGGTGGCCGACACGGTCGAAATCAGAATGTCACGATGCTTCACGTGCGCCAGTTCGTGCGCCATCACGCCGCGCATTTCGCGCTCGGACAGCACGCGCAGGATGCCGGTGGTGGCGGCGACCGCTGCATGTTCCGGATTGCGGCCGGTGGCGAATGCGTTCGGCGCATCTTCATTGATCAGGTAGACGCGCGGCATCGGCAGGTTGGCGCGCGTGGAAAGCTCGCGCACCATGCGATAGAACTGCGGCGCGCTGCTTTCGTCGACTTCCTGCGCGTTGTACATGCGCAGCACCATCTTGTCCGAAAACCAGTACGAGAAAAAATTCATCCCAAGGGCGATCACGAGCGCGATCATCATGCCGCGCGACCCGCCGATCATCCCGCCGATCACGATGAAAAGGGCCGTGATCGCGGCCATCAACATCGCGGTTTTGACCCAATTGAACATGTCTGCAACTCCTAAAACGTAGGCTTCATCTCTGCGCCGCTCGAACGCGCCGCCTGATTGTAAGCGAAACGTTAGATAAGGACGGATGGAGAAAATTCAATCATCTTGACGCGGTGGCGAGCTTGATGCCCAAGCCGACGAACGCGCTGCCGACTCCCCGGTCCAGCCACTTTTTCACCGAAGGCTTGCCCGAAAAGCGCTGCGTCACGCTACCCGCGATCCATGCGACAAAACTGTTCCAGAGCATACTCATCACGACGAACACCGCGCCGAGCGTGAGGAAAGCGAACGTTTTGTGTTCGCTGCCGGTTGTCACGAACTGCGGGAAAAACGATACGAAGAAAAGCACCACCTTGGGATTGAGCACATTGGTCCAGAAGCCTTGCAGAAAAAGCTGCTTCAGCGACTTGGGTGCATCGGTCGCCCGTGCGTCGCCCACCACGGTCTGCGCTGCAGGTTTGGCGAAAATAAGGCGTGCGCCGAGGTAGATCAGATAAATCGCGCCGGCGAACTTGATGACGGTGAACGCCGTGGTCGAGGCGGCCAGCAGCGCGGTCAAACCGAAGGCGCACGCAAGCGAATGGACACAGCAACCCGCCGAGATGCCGAGTGCGGACATCAAACCCGCGCCACGGCCTTGAGCGACGCTGCGCCCGACGATGTACGCCGTGTCCGGACCGGGCGTCACATTCAGAAGGAAGACAGCAACGACGAAAAACTCGAAATGGGTAATGCCGAACATTGAAAACCTCGAAATTTGGGCGACTGCATGGAGGATTCTAACGCGCGGCAGCGTCTCGGCGGGGGTCTTGAACATCGGCCGAACGGTCGATGCTCAAGACATGCGCGAGCGGTTACTTTGCTTCCGGAAGTTGAAAACGCTGCCCTGCGGCCAGCGTCGACCCCGCGAGGAATTCGCGCACCGGCAGGCGCTTGCCACCGGGTTTCTGCAATTGCATCAAACGCAACGCGGCCTCGCCGCAAGCCACGATCACGCCGTCGGCAGAGACTTCGGTAATCGTGCCGGGCGCGCTGTCGCCTTGGGCCTGAGCGGGAACCGCGGCCCAGATTTTGACCGAGCTGCCGTCTTCCAGCGTGCCCACGCCACCGGGAAACGGATCGAACGCACGCACCTGGCGCGCAAGGACCTCGGCCGGGCGGCGCCAGTCGAGGGCGGCTTCGTGCTTGCCGATTTTTTCCGCGTAGGTCACGCCGTCTGGCGGTTGCGGGGTCGATGTCAGCTTGCCGTTGCGCTCGATTTCGATCAACGCGTCGACGATGAGCTTCGCGCCCTCCTGCGCCAGACGGTCGTGCAGTGTGGCGGTGGTGTCGTCGGCGGAAATCGGCGTGCGCGCTTCGGAGATCATCGCGCCGGTGTCGAGGCCGACGTCCATCTGCATCAGCGTGATGCCGGTTTGCGCGTCGCCCGCTTCGATCGCGCGATGGATTGGCGCCGCTCCGCGCCAACGCGGCAGCAACGACGCGTGAATGTTGATGCAGCCAAGCCGTGGAATATCGAGCACTTCCTGCGGCAGGATCAGGCCGTAGGCGGCGACCACCATGACGTCGTGTGGTGTGGCGCGCAATTGCTCGATCGCGGCCGCGGCTTCCGCCGGGTATTTGCCAGCGCGGCGCAGCGAAGGCGGCTGCGCGACCTCGAGCCCATGCTCCTGCGCATAGCGTTTGACGGGGCTCGCCTGCAATTTCATCCCGCGCCCGGCGGGCCGGTCGGGCTGGGTCAGCACGAGCGGCACGGGAAAACCGGCACGGTGAATCGCGGCCAGCGCGGCCGCGGCGAACTCCGGCGTACCGGCAAAGATGACGCGCAACGAATGACTCATGAACGGGGACGATGGACGAGGTGAACGCGCATTACATCGCGTGGGCGAGCTTCTTCATCTTGCTTTTGATACGCGTCTGCTTCAGCGACGACAGGTACTCGACGAACACGCGGCCCATCAAGTGATCCATTTCGTGCTGGATGCACACGGCGAGCAGCCCTTCGCAATCGAGTTCGAAGGTTTCGCCCTTCTCGTTCAGGGCGCGCACACGCACTTTCTCGGCACGTTCGACGTTGTCGTAAATGCCTGGCACCGAGAGGCAGCCTTCTTCCGACAGCTTGCGCTCATCGCTCGACCAGACGATTTCCGGATTGATGAACGCGAGCAACTGGTCGTGCGTGTCCGATACGTCGATCACGATCACGCGTTCGTGCACGTCCACCTGGGTCGCGGCGAGGCCGACGCCAGGCGCCGCGTACATGGTCTCGGCCATGTCTGCGACGAGACGGCGGATCCGGTCGTTGACCTGTTCGACCGGCTTCGCAATCTTATGCAGACGCTTGTCCGGATAGTTGAGGATATTCAGTAAAGCCATGATTTCGAGTGTGATTTGAGGCGCCGCTGACCATGGAAGGGTTCGCGTTGGCCGTTCGGCCAGGTTGTGGGCCCATCGTATTGCGCCGAGGATAGATGGTGTCGAACCGGTTCGATTCAACGCACTACATGCGCTAAACGACGGGCCCGCGCGGGTGGGCGCGGCGCTGCGGTTATTTCGGATGATGAAAATTTTAGCATGGCGCCCGCCTGCCCGCTGGCCCTGCAGAAGGAGCGACTCGCAATGCACACCTTGCCCGCAACCGACATCGAACTCGCCGCCTGGCTGCGGCTGTCGCTCGCACCGGGGCTAAAACCCGCGGCGCTGCGCTTGATGCTAAGCGCTTTTGGATTGCCGGGAGCGATTCTAGGTCAATCGCCGCAAGCCTTGGCCGGGGTCGCCGGCGATGCCGCGGCACGTGCCGCGCTCGCGCCGCCTGGCCCCGAATTCGACGCCCGGCTCGACGCGGTGATCGCATGGCGGGAGCTGCCCGGCAATCAGGTCGTGACACTCGACGATCCTGCGTATCCGCCCGCGCTGCTGACCATGCCCGACCCGCCACCGCTTCTATATATAAAAGGCCGGCTCGATCTGTTGCATACGCGAGCGGTCGCTCTCATCGGTAGCCGCAGCGCGACGCCGCAAGGCGTGGAAGACGCAGAGCGTTTCGCACGCGAACTGTCGGCGGCAGGTGTGGCCATCGTGTCGGGACTCGCGCTCGGCATCGACGGCGCCGCGCATCGGGGCGGCCTGGAAGGCATCGGCGGCACGGTCGCGGTGATCGGCACCGGCGCGGACCTCGTGTACCCGGCGGCGCATCACGCGCTGGCGCGGCAGATCGCCGTGCAGGGCGCCATTCTCTCGGAATGGCCGCTCGGCACGCCCGCGCGCGCCGCCAATTTTCCGCAGCGAAACCGCCTGATCGCCGGGCTGGCAAGCGGCGTGGTGATCGTCGAGGCGGCGATGCGCTCTGGCTCGCTGATCACCGCGCGGCTCGCCAATGAAATGGGACGCGACATCTTCGCGTTGCCCGGCTCGATTCACGCGCCGCTGTCGCGCGGATGTCATCGGATCATCAAGCAGGGCGCAAAGCTGGTGGAATCGCCCGAGGAAGTGCTGGAAGAATTGGGCTTTGCAAGGCGGCCGGCGGTGCGTGCTGCGTCGGCTTCAACGCAGACTGTACTTCGGGATGGCGTCGATTCGCGCAATGCGCCGCCAGTCAACGCTTCGGCAAAAGTTCAGCCCGCGCTGGCAACGGCGTCGGCCGCCGAAGTGAATCACCCGGAATTGACGACTTCAGACACGGGCGAAGCGGTATGCGCCGGCTCGGAGCCCGCGCCTGACTCGACCACGCTGTCGATAGCAGCGGGAACACCGCTGAAAAAACCACGACCCGCTGCGGCGAAGCAAGCAGCGGCCCACGGCGAATTCGCGGCTCCGGAACCGCCCGTGCCACCGCTCAACGCGGCCGCTCCCGATGCGCAGCGACTCCTCGCGGCGCTCGGCCACTCGCCCACCACGCTTGAAATCCTGGCCACCCGCACCGAGATGGAGGACTCGGCCCTGCAAACCACGTTGCTGCAACTCGAACTCGCCGGACAGGTGACCTTGCTGCCCGGTGGCCGTTTCATGCGGGCCAGCCACAGCCGACCTCGCGTGGACCAGGGTTGACCACCCTTCGGCATCGGCCATGCTACATTCGCGCCAAAGCACCTGACACAGTACGCAAGGAACCCACCACATGCCCGCGCTGAATCTCGACACCGACCAGGACCGGATCGCCGAGCGCGTCAACGAGCCCGACACGCTGTTCGTGGCGTGCCTGTGCGCGGAATGGTGTGGGACCTGCCGTGATTATCGGGACGCTTTCGACAAACTCGCCGACCGGCATCCGGATATCTGTTTCGCATGGATCGACATCGAAACTCATGCGGATCGCTTCGACGATCTGGATGTCGAAAACTTTCCGACCATCCTGATCGAAGACTCGGTCACGACACGCTTTTTCGGTACGGTTTTGCCACAGGCGTCGATTGTGGAGCGGATGTTGCTGGACCTGACGGCCGTGCCTGGCATCACCGGCGCGCCGAAGCTGCGGCCCGCGCTGACGGTCGCCTGAACGCGGCGCCGCCGGCGCTCGACTGTCGCTGCGAGGGCGGGTTGAAAGCGTTGCACGGCAGGTTTGCCGCAGCTTGCCCAATGTCTGAGTGCGCAATTATGATGGCGCGCTTTTAAGGCACTTGACACGCCGCCTTCGCGCCGTGTGCTATAAAGCGGTCGTCAATGGGTCGCACAGGTCGCAAACGAGGGTCGCGCGCTTAAACGGCGCACTCAAGGCCATCAACCCGGATCTACCAACCTCACATCGAGTCATGTCCAAAGCACTGATCATCGCCGAAAAGCCTTCCGTCGCGAACGACATCGCGCGCGCTTTGGGCGGCTTTACCAAGCATGACGAGTACTACGAAAGCGACGACTACGTCCTTTCCTCGGCAGTCGGCCATCTGCTGGAAATTGCCGCGCCCGAAGACTACGAAGTCAAGCGCGGCAAGTGGAGCTTCGCCAATCTGCCCGTCATTCCGCCACATTTCGATCTGAATCCGATCGCCAAGAGCGAGTCGCGCCTGAAGGTGCTGACCAAGCTGCTCAAGCGTAAGGACGTCGACCGTCTGATCAACGCATGCGACGCGGGGCGCGAGGGCGAGCTGATCTTCCGCCTGATCGCGCAGCACGCCAAAGCCAGGCAGCCGGTGCAGCGTCTGTGGCTGCAATCGATGACGGCCGGCGCAATCCGCGACGGCTTCGCCCGTCTGCGCAGCGACGAAGAGATGCAGCCGCTCGCCGATGCGGCGCGCTGTCGCTCGGAGGCGGACTGGCTGGTCGGCATCAACGGCACGCGGGCAATGACCGCGTTCAACAGCAAGGGCGGCGGCTTCTTCCTGACCACGGTCGGGCGGGTGCAGACGCCGACGCTGTCGATCGTCGTCGAGCGCGAAGAGAAGATTCGCCGCTTCGTGCCGCGCGACTACTGGGAAGTGAAGGCGGAGTTCGTCTGTGCGGGCGGTTTCTACGAGGGCCGCTGGTTCGATCCCAAATTCAAGCGCGACGAGTTCGACCCGGAAAAACGCGATTCGCGTCTGTGGGCACTGCCCGCGGCCGAAACGATCGTCGCCGCCTGCCGCGGCCAGATCGGCACCGTGACCGAAGAATCGAAGCCATCCACACAGCTGTCGCCGGCCCTCTTCGACCTGACGAGCTTGCAGCGTGAGGCCAATGGCCGCTTTGGCTTCTCGGCGAAGAACACACTGGGCCTCGCCCAGGCGCTGTATGAAAAGCACAAGGTGCTGACCTATCCCCGGACCGACGCTCGCGCGCTGCCGGAAGACTATATGGATACGGTCAAGCAGACGCTCGGCATGCTCAAGGAAAGCAACAACTATTTGCCGTTCGCCAAGCAGGTGCTCGACAAGGGCTGGGTGAAGCCGAACAAGCGCATCTTCGACAACTCGAAGATCAGCGACCACTTCGCAATCATCCCGACGCTGCAAGCGCCGAAGAATCTGTCCGAGCCGGAGCAGAAGCTCTACGACCTCGTCGTGAAACGCTTCCTGTCGGTGTTCTTCCCCGCCGCCGAATACCGGGTGACGACGCGGATCACGCAAGTGGTCGGCCATCACTTCAAGACCGAAGGCAAGGTGCTCGTCGAACCCGGCTGGCTGCAGGTCTACGGCCGCGAAATCAGCGGTGAGGACGCGAACCTCGTACCGGTGCAAAAGGACGAGAAGGTCAAGACCGACAAGATCGCCGCTCAGCAACTGGTGACGAAGCCGCCTGCACGCTACAACGAAGCGACCTTGCTGTCGGCGATGGAAGGCGCGGGCAAACTCGTCGAGGACGACGAGTTGCGCGAAGCGATGGCCGCCAAGGGGCTTGGCACGCCGGCTACGCGTGCGGCCATCATCGAAGGTCTGCTCGGTGAAAAATATCTGATCCGCGAAGGCCGCGATCTGATTCCAACCGCCAAAGCCTTCCAGCTGATGACGCTGTTGCGCGGCCTGGGCGTGAAGGAGCTCACAGCACCTGAATTGACCGGCGAGTGGGAATACAAGCTCTCGCAGATGGAACGCGGCAACTTGCCTCGCGATGCGTTCATGCAGGAAATCGCCCGCATGACGCAGACCATCGTCAAGCGCGCGAAGGAATACGATTCCGACACGATCCCCGGCGATTACGCGACCTTGCAAACGCCGTGTCCGAATTGCGGCGGCCAGGTGAAGGAGAATTACCGGCGTTTCGCCTGCTCGAAATGCGAATTCTCGATTTCGAAGATTCCGGGCGGACGCCAGTTCGAAATTCCAGAAGTGGAAGAACTCCTGCAAAACAAGACGATCGGACCGCTGTCGGGCTTTCGCAGCAAAATGGGGCGGCCGTTTTCGGCGATCCTCAAGCTGTCGTTTGACGATGAGATCAAGAACTACAAGCTCGAGTTCGATTTCGGCCAGGATGCGGGCGGCGAAGACGGCGAACCGCCTGACTTCTCGGATCAGCAGCCGGTGGGCGCTTGCCCGAAGTGCAAGGGCCGCGTGTTTGAACACGGCATGAGCTACGTCTGCGAGAACTCGGTCGCCAACCCCAAGACCTGTGACTTCCGCTCAGGCAAGGTGATCCTGCAGCAGGAAATTGCCCGCGAGCAGATGGCCAAGCTGCTCGAAGAAGGCCGCACGGACCTCCTGACGAGCTTCAAGTCGTCGCGCACCGGACGTAACTTCAAGGCATTCCTCGTCAAGCAGAACGACGGCAAGATCGGCTTTGAATTCGAGAAGAAAGAGCCGTCGGCGAAGACTGCCGCAAAGACCGCGGCGGCCAAATCGGCTGCGAAGGCGGCGCCGGAGTCGGACGACGGAGAAACGGCAGTGGCGGTGAAGACTACGCCTGCGGCCAAAAAGGCTGCGGCGAAGAAAGCGCCTGCGGCCAAAACCGCAGCAGCCAAGAAAGCGCCCTCGAAAAAAGCGGTAGCGCGTAAAACCGGCTCCTGATTCAAGCTGATAGCCGCGCCGGAAGACGTTTCCATTCCGGCCGGTTTCATCCGCGCTTGCCATGAAAAAAGGCGCAGTCACTTTTGGTGACTGCGCCTTTTTAATGTCCACAGGCCTATGCCTGCGTTGCTGACTTCTATCGTCCCGACCGTTACAGCGGCGACAAAGCCGTTGGCCGGGTGCGATTCGTCGTCTTTGCCAAAGTCTTCGGCACGGGCGCCAGCTCGCTGTCCAGCAATCGCGATAGCGGCTCAGCGCCATCGAACGCTTCCGGCGGCATGGAGTCCGCGGAATCGAACCCTGCCGACGTGACGGGCCGCTCGAGGCCGTCCTTGATCCATTGCTCACCGAGCAGGCTGTTCGGCGTCTGGTTGAAGTGCTCGACCAGATGATCGATGAACGTGCGTACCTTCGCCGGCAAGTGACGACGGCTCGGATAGGCGATGTTGATCTCCACCTGCGGCAAGCGGTAATCGCCGAGCAAGCGCACCAGTCTGCCGCGTGTCATGTCGCGGCCGATCAGGTAGCTCGGCAAAATCGCGATGCCCATGCCGAGCAGCGCAAACTGCCGCAGCATTTCCGTGTTATTCGCAACGATTACGTTCGACGGACGCACGCGCACCTCGCCTTCCGGGCCCGTGAACACTCGCTCGTCGCCCCAGTACTCGGAGGGCAGACTCAGGCACGGATGCTCCAGCAGATGCTCGGGACGCGTCGGCGTGCCGTGCTTCTCCAGATAGGCCGGCGTCGCGCACACGGTCATGCAGCCGGTGGTCAGGCGCCGCGTCACGATGCTGGCACTGCGCATTTGCCGTGCAATCACGACGCCGACGTCGAAACCTTCTTCGACGAGATCAACCTGACGGTCGACCAGCGTGACATCGGGAATGACTTTCGGATAACGCTCCGCGTACGTTTGAAGCACGGGCGCGAGATTATGCAAACCAAAGACGACCGGTGCGACGATTCGCAACGTGCCGACCGGCTCATGATTACGTGCCACCACCATCTGTTCGACGTCTTCGAGTTCGTCGAGAATCTGGCGCGCACGCTCGAGATACACCTGACCTGATTCGGTCAGCGACAAGCTGCGGGTTGTGCGATTGAGCAGCCGCGTACCGAGACGGCCTTCGAGGTCCGCAACGTGACGGGTGGCGACCGCGTTGGAAATATCCATCGCGCTCGCAGCGCGGGCAAAACTGCCGAGATCCGCCACTTTGACGAAAACTCGCATCGACTGCAAATGATCCATAGGACAACTCCTGCCGTGTTACAGCTTCCTGACAATTAGTGAAAACCAGTGAAGCGAACTTGGAATTCTCCTACGACTCGCAAAATCGTGCAGAAGTTGCCCGCGAAACGCGAAATATCGTCAATTTTCGTGCGACTGTATTCCCTAATGTGGGGCATCACCGTCAATTGTTCCTTGAAACGAAACAATTTGCTGCGGCGCAGCTAGTGCACTGTTTTTTGTTCGAACAGACGTAAAGGTCGTTCCGACATTGCGGAATCCGAAAAAATCGCGCGACAGGGTGAATCAGGCAAGAAAAAGCCGCCCGGAGGCGGCTTTCCTCAGAAAGTGAACGCTCACATGATCAAGCCGCGAGTTTTCCTTCGAGCGCCTGCTTGGCCTGCGTCAAAGCGGGGGGCAAACCATTCCGCAATGTGTCGAATAACTCCGCATGCAGCGCGAGTTCGTCGCGCCACGCCGCGTCGTCGACTGAAATCACCTGCTCGAACTGCTCGCGGCTGAAGTCCAGCCCGCTCCAGTCAATGTCCTCGTAGTGAGGCGATACGCCGAACGCGTGCTCCTTGCCCTGCGTCGTGCCTTCGATCCGGCCGACCATCCAGTTCAACACGCGCATGTTCTCCCCAAAGCCCGGCCAGACGAACTTGCCGTCCGCGCCTTTGCGGAACCAGTTCACGCAGAAGATTTTCGGCAGCTTCGCGTTCAGTTTTTCAAGACGCTCGCCGGTTTTCAGCCAGTGACCGAAGTAGTCGCTCATGTTGTAGCCGCAGAACGGCAGCATGGCGAACGGATCGCGGCGCACCACGCCCTGCTGGCCGGCGGCGGCGGCGGTCGTCTCGGAGCCCATGGTCGCCGCCATGTAGACGCCTTCGACCCAGTTGCGCGCTTCGGTCACGAGCGGCACGGTGGTCGAACGGCGGCCGCCGAAGATGAACGCATCGATCGGGACGCCCGCCGGATTTTCCCAGTCCGCGTCGATCGACGGACATTGCGAGGCCGGCGCCGTGAAGCGTGCGTTCGGATGCGCCGCCTTGCGTCCGCTCTCCTTCGCGCTGGCCGGCGTCCAGTCCTTGCCCTGCCAGTCGATCAGGTGCGCGGGCGGCTCGTCGGTCATGCCTTCCCACCAGACGTCGCCGTCGTCCGTCAGCGCGACGTTCGTGAAGATGACATTTTCCTTCAGCGTGGCCATCGCGTTGAAGTTGGTCTTTTCGCTCGTGCCCGGCGCAACGCCGAAATAACCCGCTTCGGGATTGATCGCGTACAGACGGCCATCCTCCCCCGGCTTGATCCAGGCGATATCGTCGCCGATCGTGGAAATTTTCCAGCCGTTCAGCCCTTCCGGCGGGATCAGCATCGCAAAGTTGGTCTTGCCGCACGCCGACGGAAACGCCGCCGCGACGTGATGCTTGCGTCCTTGCGGCGACGTCACGCCGAGAATCAGCATGTGCTCGGCGAGCCAGCCTTCGGCGCGGCCCATCGTCGAGGCGATGCGAAGTGCGAAAC
Source organism: Paraburkholderia sp. SG-MS1 (assembly GCF_012275575.1). GTDB lineage: Bacteria > Pseudomonadota > Gammaproteobacteria > Burkholderiales > Burkholderiaceae > Paraburkholderia. Next base: position 11,262 of record NZ_NPIH01000124.1, read on the forward strand.
ACTTCTTGCCGAGCAGCGCATTGCCGCCGTAGCCCGAGCCGTAGCTCCAGATTTCGCGCGATTCCGGGAAATGGACAATGTATTTGGTCTTGTTGCACGGCCAGGACACGTCTTTCTCGCCCGCTGCAAGCGGCGCGCCGACCGAATGGACGCACGGCACGAACTCGCCGTCTTCGCCCAGCACGTCGTACACCTGGCGGCCCATGCGCGTCATGATGCGCATGTTGGTGGCGACGTACGGGCTGTCGCTCAACTCGACGCCGATGTGTGCGATTGGGGAGCCGAGCGGCCCCATCGAAAACGGCACCACGTACATCGTGCGGCCGCGCATCGCGCCGTCAAACAGGCCGTCGAGCGTGGCGCGCATCTCGTCCGGGGCGATCCAGTTATTGGTGGGGCCGGCGTCTTCCGCACGCTGCGAGCAGATGAAGGTGCGATCCTCGACGCGCGCGACGTCGGAAGGATCGGACCATGCCAGGTAAGAATTGGGACGCTTTGCCGGATTGAGCTTCTTGAGGGTGCCCGCTTCGACCATCTGGGCGCAAAGGCGGTCGTACTCCTCCTGCGAGCCGTCGCACCAGACGATCCTGGCCGGCTTGGTCATCGCGGCAACCCGCCGGACCCAGTCGATCAGTTTGCGATTCTTGACCCACGCGGGCGCCTCGACAGCGGGCTGTCCTTCGAATGAGGGATGATTCATCGACCTGTCTCCGTTTGAAAGCAATAGAAAAACGGTACCAGCCCGGCGACGCTGCATGCGAGAGGCATTCAATTCATCACGCGAGGTGTCGACTACCCCGACGCGCGATTGCGCAGGTCATCCCGAGCCATCCAGCCTGTCTGGCGGAGACGCCCTATTGACGGGGCTTCTGCAACCGTCTGTAAAGCGGCTTGCCTCAACGCGCAACAAACTGTTAAAAACGATTTCAATTTGCCCTTAACGTGGTGCTGTTGTACTTTGCAGCAGCATCTACGGTAAGGCATCCTGCCACACCGGCATGTGACCTAAGTCACATGGAGGGACAGTGAGCATAACACTCGGTTCCGCACCGTCACGGTGCGCCGCAAGACACATACCATGAAGATTGCCATCCTCGACGATTACCAGGACGCCGTCCGCAAGCTCGACTGCTTTCAATTGCTGGCCGATCACGAAGTCAAAGTTTTCAACAATACCGTGCGCGGCCTCGGCCAGCTCGCAAGCCGTCTCGCCGAAGTCGACGCGCTCGTCCTGATTCGTGAACGCACCCGCATCAACTCGCAACTGCTCGACAAATTGCCGCGTTTGCGCATGATTAGCCAGACCGGCAAAGTGGCCGGCCACATCGATCTCGCGGCCTGCACGGAACGCGGTGTCGCCGTGCTGGAAGGTACCGGCTCGCCGTTTGCGCCCGCCGAACTGACGTGGGCTCTCATCATGGCGGCGCAGCGCCGCATTCCGCAATACGTAGCAAACCTTAAGCAGGGTGCCTGGCAGCAATCCGGCCTGAAGACGTCGGCGCTGCCGCCGAACTTCGGGCTAGGTCAGGTGCTGCGGGGTCAAACGCTGGGGATTTGGGGTTACGGCAAGATCGGACGTCTGGTCGCCGGCTACGGCAAGGCATTCGGCATGAACGTGCTGATCTGGGGCCGCGAGCATTCGCGTGAAGCCGCTCGCGCCGACGGGTATGGCGTGGCCGAGAGCCGCGAAGCGCTTTTCGAGCAGACCGACGTGCTGTCCTTGCACCTGCGTCTGCACGACGACACGCGCGGCATCGTCAAGCAGGAAGACCTGATGCGCATGAAGCCGACCGCTTTGCTCGTGAACACTAGCCGGGCCGAACTGCTCGACGAAAACGCGCTGGTGAGCGCGCTGTCGCACAACCGGCCGGGGATGGTCGCCATCGATGTCTACGAGAGCGAGCCGATCCTGCAGGGTTACAGCCTGCTGCGAATGGAAAACGTGATCTGCACGCCGCACATCGGCTACGTGGAACGCGAGAGCTACGAACTGTATTTCACCGCGGCGTTCAACAACATTCTGGCGTTCGACGCCGGCGATACCGCCAGCGTCGCGAATCCGGAGGCGTTGCAGGGCGGGCGCCGGCGGTAGGGCTCGGCGTTGACTGGCTACGGGCGATGATTGCCGGCCGCTGGTGACCCGCCGGTGCGCGATCTCAAGCACAACCCATCCGCGCAGCTCGGTTCGAGTCAGCGCGCTTCTTGCGCTTCTTGCGCGCCAGCCTCCAGCAGATCGGGCACGCGCTCGAGGAAGGTCTCGCCATCGGCGCGACCGAGGTTGTATGCATGCGTCATCTGCGAAGGGCTCGTGTAATCCCAGCTCGAAATCGGCACCTTGCGCGACGGCTGCACGTAAAGCCGTTGCTGCACGCCGTGCGGCACGACGAACATCTGTGGCCGTGGGTAGAGGCGCGTGACCATCACCAGCACGTTACCGGGCGCGTTGGCGTCGAGTGCGCCGACCGGCACGTTGTCGACCATGCCGCCGTCCAGCACAGGCCGGCCGTTGCGCCGCAGAACAGGCGTAAACGGCGGCGTACTTGATGATTGCAGAATCAGATCCGCGAGATCCTCGACGCTCGCGCAATCCTGCGCACGCACGAATTCCGGATGAAAGCCGAGCGTCTGACCCAAGGTCGGATGCAGCGTCTTGCGCACGTATTTCTCGATGTTGTACGCGATCAGGCCCGCGGCGACCGCGCTACGCGCGCCCAGCCAGCGCGGCAGATGCGACACGCCGATGCGGATTTCCGGCGCGTCGGCGAGCGTCGAAAACTTCTCGCCGTAGATGTCGAGCAGCGCCTGCCGGTAGATCCGGTAGTGCGGAAACACCGACTCGCCGCGCAGCAGGTTGCCCCAGTAAGCGTTGCGGGTGTTGTGGCGCAGTGCGTGTTGGTAATAGCGCATGACCCAGTCGGAGTCGCGCGTGTAGAGCATGCACGCGGTCGCGGCGCCGGCCGAAATGCCGGTAATGACGCGCGGCCGGACCTGTAGCTCCGGCTGCACCACGTCCCAGAAACCCGCCTGCCACCAGCAGCGGTTGCCGCCGCCGGCGAATACGACCTGATCGAACATCCTGGCTTTTCCTCTCGTGCGACTTGCCGCGCTGTTTCTGTCTCAGTCGAGCAGCGCGTAGGTGGTGGTGGCATGGACGGCCATGTTGCCGGTTTCGTCGAACAGTTCGACTTCGCCGAATACCAGATTGCGGCCCATGCGCAGCACGCGCGCGGTGATCAGCACGTCGCCCTTGCGGACCGCGCGCATGAAATTGATGTTCAACGACACCGTGCTCATCGGCTTGAAGCCGCCGAGCGCGGCCGAAATGGCGACGATCATCGCCGTGTCGGCGGCCGCCATGAACACCTGGCCGCAGATCACGCCGCCCGCATGGCGCAGGCCGCCGGAAAACGGCAGGCGCAGTGTGGCGCTTTCTTCATCGACCTTGACCGGGGTCAGCGTGAGCGCGCGGACCCATGGCGCGAGGATCCGATCGAGCAACTCGATAATTTCTTTCTCATCCATGGCAGTCCCCGGTCGAAAGCCGCGCGACGCTTCGCGCGGTGAGATGTCCGCGACATGATACCGGGACGATCAACGCCGCGCCTTTTCCACGCTCGTGGCGCCATCAAGGAATGGCTCCGATGCCCACGTGAAGATTTTTAAGAAATTGACTAAAGGGGCTTGGCAAGCTCAAAAAGTTACTGCATAATTTCGCTTCTGTTGGGGGCGTTAGCTCAGTTGGTAGAGCAGCGGACTCTTAATCCGTAGGTCGAGTGTTCGAGTCACTCACGCCCCACCAAAGATTCAAAGCAAAAAGCCCGGTCCTCGCGACCGGGCTTTTTGCTTTTCCAGCACCCTTCAAGCGCACGCCTTCCACAAAGCAATTTCCTTCAATACACGCCACCCCTTCGCCCGATACCGTGGACCGTCGCCATTCCTGCGCAACGCGCTCACGTACCGAGGCATCTGATGACCGTCTTACTCTCCATGGCCGCCTTCGCGCTCGCCAGTTCCATTTCCCCCGGCCCGGTAAATGTCGTCGCGCTCAGCGCGGGCGCCCGGCACGGACTCGCCGCTAGCATGCGGCACGTGAGCGGTGCGACCGTCGGCTTCACCGCACTGCTTCTGCTCATCGGACTGGGTCTGCATGAGTTGCTCACCCACTTCCCCAATCTCGTCGACATCGTCAAATGGGCCGGTATCGCATTCCTGCTTTACATGGCGTACACGCTCGCGATTGACGACGGCCGTCTCGGCGCGGACAAACCGTCTCACGGCCCGACCTTCGTCCATGGCGCGGCGATGCAATGGCTCAATCCGAAAGCCTGGCTCGCGTCGCTCGCCGGCATGGGCGTCTATGCCGCCAACGGCGACGGCGGCCTCGTCTGGCAGTTCACCGCGCTGTACTTCGTGATCTGCTACGTGTCGATTGCGAGTTGGGCGTACGCGGGCACGTTCCTGCGCAAATACTTGCAGGAACCGGTGCGGGTCCGGCTGTTCAATCGCGTGATGGCGGGGCTGCTTGCGGCCAGCGCACTATGTCTGCTGATGGTGCGGTGAAGTGACGCGCCGCACTGGCTGCACCGCTCAGTGCATTCGCCAGATCAAAGTCAAGTTCAAGGTCAAGGTCAAGTGCGATACTGCCCCGGCGTCGCCGCGACCAGCCGCTTGAACGTCCGCTGCAAATGCGCCTGGTCGGCGAAGCCGGCATCGAGCGCGACATCCGCAATCAGACGGCCGCGTCTGAGTTGCGCGCGGCTGTATTGAATGCGCCGGTTGATCAAGTAAGCGTGCGGGGTCATCCCATAGCGCCGCTTGAACGCGCGAATCAGATGCGACGCGGACAACTCCGCCACCTCGCAAATAACTTCGAGTGTCAGCGATTGCGTGCAGTTTTCAGCGATGAATTCCGCAGCCCGCGCCAGTTGCCGGCTTGCGTCGCGATCCGGCAAGGACGCCGGATTCAGCTTGCGTTGCACTTCGGAAAAGAAGGTGATCGCAGCGCTTTCCTTGCGCAGCGTGTCGGCATCGTCGTCGACGAGAATCGCGCACAGCCGGTTCAAGCCATCGAACAACGCCGCATCCAGCGTCATGGTCTGCGAGAACGCGCAAAACGCGCGGTTCTCGCTGAAGCCCAGTTCGCGTTGCAGCCCCGTCAGCCATTCGACGTCGACATGCAACATGCGATACGACCAGCGCTCGTCGGCGATCGGGTTGCACGCATGCACGTCGTCGGGGTTCATCATGACGACTGCGCCGGCGCCGATCCACTCGCGCGCATGGCGATTCAGGTACACACTGCGGCCGCCGGTCACAGCGCCGATCGAAAACGTCTCGTGCGAGTGTTTGGCGTAGCAGACCTCGCGGCCGTCGTCGATGGAACGCGCTTCGATGAAGGGCAGCGCGTCGCTGCGCCAGAACTTCGGCGCAGAAGCGCTCTTAACATGGCTTGCCGTCTCTGTGACCCCGCTCATCCGCGTGCTCTCCAATGCTTGCATGGGCCTCGCCAAAGCGAGGCCTGCGTATCGTAGCCGCCAAACACGCCGTCAACAAGCGAACACCGGGAGAGCTTCAACATCACCGCGCGTGCGTATGCGCATGCAATAACTTACTTGGCACTCACATCGATGTTGCCGAGATATTTTGTCGCCAGCGTCTTCACCGTGCCGTCTGCCTGCACCTTCGCGATTGCCGCGTTCAACTGATCGCGCAACGCCGTATCGCCCTTGCGAATCCCGTACGCGATGCCGCTGCCGAGAATCTTGTCGTCACGCACTGGCCGGCCGACGAACGCATAGTCCTTGCCGTTAGGCTTCGACAGAAAACCCGTTTGTCCCGCAGGCGCGAGCACGAGCGTCGCGTCGAGACGACCCGCCACCATATCCGTGTAGACCTGATTCTGATCCTGGTACGGCACGACGGTCACCCCCGCCGGTTCCCAGTGGGTCTTCGCGAAGGTCTCCTGAATCGACGCCTGCAACACGCCCACCCGCTTGCCCTTCAACGACTCGGGTGTCGGCAGCAAGCCGCTGTCACGCCGCGCGATCAATTGCGTCGGCACGCGATACACGACCGTGGTGAAGTCGATTGCCTGACGACGCTGCTCGGTCGCGTTCATCGCCGAATTGATCGCGTCGAACTTGCGGCCCTGCAGTGCGGGAATCAATCCGTCGAACGAGGTCTCGACCCACTTGCACGTCATATGCGCGGCGGCGCAGACCGCATTGCCCACGTCGATATCGAGTCCCTGCAACTCTCCGTTCGGGCCTTTCGATTCGAACGGCGGATACTGCGCTTCGACGCCGAAACGCAGCGTCGCGGTGTCGGCAGCCCTCGCCGCGGACACCGCCGCGAGCGACGCGAATGCGCAGGCCAGCGCCAATAGAGGCTTGAGCAACTTCATAGCGAATTCCTTTCTTCTTTCAATTTCATCTATCGCCCCCGCCGCAACATGCCGATGCACGGCGACCTAACGAGGCGCGACGATCATACTGCGTTCAAAAAATCAGCCAGTGCGCGGCCACGTTCGTCAGCGCTCAGATCTCGCACAGACGGCGCGCGCCTTCGAGCAGTGTCGCGTCGTCCTTCGAGAAGCTGAGGCGGATCAAACCGGAATCCGTGCCGTCAGTGTAAAACGCGGACAACGGAATCGTCGCGACGCGCGCATCGCGAATCAGGCGCAGCACGAAATCGCTGTCGCTTTCGTCGGAGAAGCCGCGAAAACGAGCAAGCATGAAGAAGCTGCCCTCGCTCGGCAACAATTCGAAGCGCGACTCGCGCAGCGCGTGCGCGAGCAGATCGCGCTTTTTCTGATAGAACGCGGACAGGCCCAGATAGCTTTCGCGATTGGCCAGCGCATCGGCGAACGCGTACTGCATGGGGGTATCGGCGGAAAAGACCATGAACTGATGAACCTTGCGGATCTCCTCCATCAGCGCGGCGGGTGCGAGGCAATAGCCGACGCGCCAGCCGGTCACGTGATACGACTTGCCGAAAGACGAGACGATTACGCTGCGCTCCGCGAGCTCGGCATCGCACGCCATGCTCTGATGTTTCGCGCCGTCGAACACCACGTGTTCGTAGACCTCGTCGGCGAGAATCACGATGTCGGTGTTACGTGTGAGCGCCTTCAGCCGCGCGATGTCGGCCTCGCTGAACACGGTAGCGGTCGGGTTGTGCGGCGTGTTGATGATGATCATGCGGGTCTTCGGCGTGATCGCGGCGGCGACCTCGTCCCAGTCCACGCGGAAGTCGCTCAACGAGAGCTTGATCGCCACCGGCGTCGCGCCTTGCAGCCGGACGATCGGACCATAGCTGTCGAACGAGGGCTCGAAGTAGATCACTTCGTCGCCGGGATGCACCAGTGCGCTGATCGTCGAATACAGCCCTTCGCTCGCGCTCGCGATCACGGTCACTTCACTGACCGGGTCGTAGCGCACGCCGTACAGCGTTTCGACCTTGTCGGCGAGCGCTTCGCGCAACGCGGCAATGCCGGCCATCGGCGCGTACTGGTTATGGCCGGCGCGCATCGCTTGCGCCACACCGTCGACCAGTCTCGCGTCCGGCGCGAAATTCGGTGCGCCCTGGGACAGGTTCAGCGCATCGTATTGAGCGGCCAGCTGGCCGATCACGGTAAAAATCGTCGTGCCCACGTCAGGCAGTTTCGAGCGGGCTTGCATGGCGCTCTGCATAAGGCTTTCTCCCTTTCTTCATCCAGCTGCGGATTCGATGACGCACCGGCACTGCGGCGGTCTTTCCGGTCTGGTGATTAGGCATCAGCCAAAGAACCGTCACAATCGAAACTTTGTCATGCGCGGCATGCGTTTACGTCATGGCGCGCGCGAAAGCGCACCGCGCCGGGTGAAGCCAGTCGGATCAAAGCCTTGGGGGAAGAAACCGGCCCGCGGAAAGCGCCTGGAACCAAGCGCTGGTATGACGTAATGTGATGCGCGAAGGGAGCGGCCGCAAATGCCGCCGCCCCTTGCCTTGTCCTGATAGCGGGCGCTATCAGGCGTCGTCCATCAGACGGACCTTGACCTTCTTGCCCTTGACCTTGCCGGCGCTGAGCTTGCGCAGCGCGTCGCGCGCGATATGGCGCTCCACCGCCACGTAAGTCGACATCTCGGTTACGTTGATCTTGCCGATCTGCGAGCCGGCGAAACCCGCCTCGCCGGTCAGCGCGCCGAGCACGTCGCCGGGACGGATCTTTTCCTTGCGGCCGCCGAGAATCTGCAGCGTTTCCATCGGCGGCAGCAGCGGCTCCTTGCTCGTCGTCGTGAGTTCGGACAGCTTGTGCCATTCGACGTCGCGCTTTTGAGCCTGTTCGAGACTGCCGACGCGGCCCATCTCGTTCATGCTCGCGAGGCTCAATGCCCAGCCTTCCTGATCGGCGCGGCCCGTGCGGCCGATGCGGTGCACGTGCACTTCCGGGTCCGGCGTTACGTCGACATTGATCACCGCTTCGAGTTGCGCGATGTCGAGACCCCGCGCGGCGACGTCGGTGGCGACCAACACCGAGCAGCTGCGATTCGCGAACTGGATCAGCACCTGATCGCGCTCGCGCTGATCAAGTTCGCCATGCAGCGCGAGCGCATGGAAACCTTGCGCGCGCAGCACGTCTAGCAGATCGCGGCATTGCTGCTTGGTATTGCAGAACGCGAGCGTGCTCACCGGGCGATAGTGGTTCAGCAGGAGACCGACGGCATGCAGGCGCTCGTCTTCGGTCACTTCGTAGAAGCGCTGGCGAATCTTGGTGTTGTCGTGCCGCTCGGCGAGCTTCACTTCCTTCGGATTGCGCAGGAACTGCTGGCTCAGTTTGACGATGCCCTCGGGATACGTCGCCGAGAACAGCAGCGTTTGCCGCTCTTTCGGGCATTGCTTCACGACGGTCGCAATATCGTCGAAGAAACCCATGTCGAGCATTCGGTCGGCTTCGTCGAGCACCAGCGTGTTCAGCGCTTGCAGCGGCAGGCTGCCGCGTTCCAGGTGATCCATGATGCGGCCCGGCGTGCCGACCACGATGTGCGCGCCGTGTTCGAGGCTGGCCGTTTGCGGACGCATCGGCGTGCCGCCGCACAGCGTCAGCACCTTGATGTTTTCTTCCGCGCGCGCGAGGCGGCGGATTTCCTGCGTGACCTGATCGGCGAGTTCGCGCGTCGGGCACAGCACCATCGCCTGCACGGCGAAGTTGCGTACGTCGAGGCGCGCGAGCAGCGCGAGCGAAAACGCTGCAGTCTTGCCGCTGCCCGTTTTCGCCTGGGCGATCAGATCATGGCCGGCGAGCGCGATCGGCAGGCTCGCGGCCTGAATCGGCGTCATCTCGACATAGCCGAGCTGCGTCAGGTTCGCGAGGGTCGCGTCCGGCAGCGGCAATTCGCTAAACGGCGCGCCAGCGGTGGTGGGACTGTTCATAGGGTGAGGGTTCGCTATTGGCTGGGGACTAGTCGGCCATGGGGCCAGGGGCGGGACGGCCTTCGATCTGTTCGTACAGCACCGAGCCGTCTTCGCCGTCGAAACGCTCGACGTAATTGCGCGCACCGCACATCGGGCAACGGAACAGCAGCCCCTGCCCTTCGTTCTTGATGACGACGTCCGACAGTTCCCACTGCGCGTCGCAGGACTGATTTCTACAGGTAAACACGTTGATTCTCCAACTGGATTCGGGGGTTTGTTGGGCGGGCCGCACGAACGGCCCGGCCATGAAGGGGTCGCCACGCTCTATCACGCGATGCGGCCGAAACGCTTCAGCCCAGATGCGTATGGCGCGCACGCGGCGCGCTCACGTCCATTTCGCTCAGGCCGTGCACGATGCCGCAGTCTTCGACGGCCTGTTCGCCGTGGCATTGCTCGCGCAACGAGGTCAATTGCAGTTTCAGTTGCTTCAGTTCGTCGATGCGCGTGTCCACGTGCGCGATGTGCTCGTCGATCAACGTATTGATGCCGCCGCAGCCGTTCGCCGGCGCGTCGGTCAACAGCAGCAACGCGCGGATTTCGTCGTGGGTCATGTCGAGCGCGCGGCAATTGCGGATAAAGCGCAAGCGCTCGACGTGCTTCGCCGTGTAACTGCGGTAATTGGCCTCGGTGCGATCCGCTTCGGGCAACAGGCCCTCTTTCTCATAGAAACGGATGGTTTCGGTCGTGCAATGGGCGATTCTCGCCAATTCGCCAATTTTCATGAGCCCTCCGGATAGCGGCCTTGACCTTGTAGTGGCTTCAAGGTGTTTACTAGACCACAAATCGAACCAGGAAGCCACCAATGCATCACCTCAGCGAATCCGAAGCAGACCGTCACGAAGAGGGGAAAGGCCGTGCTCATGGGCATGGGGGGCATGCTCATGAGCATGGCGATGCACACGGAGAAAACGGGCGCTGCGAACGTGAACACAAGCACGCGCACAGCGACGGCCATTGCCACGATCACGGCCACGCGCCTGCGGATGCGCACGCCCACCACGCCGATGACGCCCATCACGACCACGCCGCCGTCTGCTGCACACCCGCAACCTCGATCCCGGCGGCCATTGCGCTGCCGCGATCCGAAGCCATCGGCGACGACATGCGCACCGCGATCCGCATCATGCAGATGGATTGCCCGACCGAGGAAGCGCTGATTCGCAAGAAATTCAGCCGCATGGCCGAGGTGCGCAGCATGGACTTCAATCTGATGCAGCGTGTGCTGACGGTCGTCCACGCGCCGCATGCCCTCGATGCGATCCTCGCCAGTCTGCGCTCGCTCGACTTCACGCCCGAACTCGCGGACGCCGCCTCCGGCACGGCGCCCTCCGCCGTTTTGTCCACGCCGCCCAAGCCGTGGTGGCCGCTCGCGCTCGCCGGGGCCGCCGCGGCGGGCTCAGAGGCCGCTGGCTGGCTCGGCGCGCCGGTCTGGCTGGCTGCGGGTCTGGCGATCCTCGCGATCGTTTCCTGCGGCCTCACGACGTACCGCAAGGGCTGGCTCGCGATCCGCAATGGCAACCTGAACATCAACGCGTTGATGAGCATTGCGGTGAGCGGCGCCCTGATCCTCGGCCAGTGGCCGGAAGCCGCGATGGTGATGGTGCTCTTCACGATCGCCGACCTGGTCGAGGCGAAGTCGCTCGACCGCGCCCGCCATGCAATCCAGGGCTTGATGCAACTCACGCCGAAGCAGGCGAGCGTGCAGCAGTCCGATGGCGGCTGGCAACTCACGAGGCTCGACGCGATTCCGCCCGGCGCGGTGGTGCGCGTGAAGCCAGGCGAGCGGATCGCGCTCGACGGCGAGGTTGTCGCGGGCCGCTCCAGCGTAGATCAGGCGCCGATCACGGGCGAAAGCCTGCCCGTCGACAAAACCATCGGCGACGCCGTGTTCGCCGGCACGATCAACCAGGCGGGCTCGCTCGACTATCGCGTCACGGCCGGGTCCAGCAACACGACGCTCGCACGGATCATCCACGCGGTGGAGGAAGCGCAAGGCACCCAAGCGCCGACTCAACGTTTTGTCGACCAGTTCGCGCGGGTGTATACGCCGATCGTGTTCGCGATAGCGCTCGCCGTCGCGGTCGTGCCGCCGCTGCTGTTGGGCGGAGCATGGCACGAGTGGGTCTACAAGGCGTTGGTGATGCTGGTGATCGCCTGTCCGTGCGCGCTCGTGATCTCGACGCCGGTGACCATTGTCAGCGGACTCGCGGCGGCCGCGCGCAAGGGCATCCTGATCAAAGGCGGTGCCTACCTCGAACAGGGCCGCAAGCTCACCCGGCTCGCGCTCGACAAGACCGGAACGATCACGCATGGCAAACCGGCGCAGACCGGGTTCGAACAGTTGCACGGCGCTGACGGCATGGCAGACGCCCTACGCTACCGGACGCTCGCGGCGAGTCTCGCGGGGCGCTCCGATCATCCGGTGTCGATGGCGATAGCGGCGGCGGCGCAAAGCGACGGCATTGCCCACCTCACGGTCGATGCGTTCGAAGCGCTGGCAGGGCGCGGCGTTCGCGGCACTATCGACGGCGCGCCGTATTGGCTCGGCAATCATCGGCTGGTCGAAGAGCTCGGCCGCTGCCCGGCGTCGCTCGAAGCGCGCCTCGACACGCTCGAAGGCGAAGGCAAAACCATCGTGATGCTGATGAACCCGGAGCGCGTGCTCGCGCTCTTCGCCGTCGCGGATACGGTGAAGGAAACGAGCCGCGCCGCCCTCGCTGAATTGCGGCAGCTCGGCGTCGCCACGGCGATGCTCACCGGCGACAACCGGCACACCGCCTCGGCGATCGCGCAGCAGGTCGGTATCGACGAAGCGCGCGGCGACCAGTTGCCGCAAGACAAGCTGAACGCGGTCGCCCAATGGTCGGCTGACGGGGCAACGGTCGGCATGGTCGGCGACGGCATCAACGATGCGCCCGCGCTGGTACGCGCCGACATCGGCTTCGCAATGGGCGCGATGGGTACCGACACGGCGATCGAAACCGCCGACGTCGCGCTGATGGACGACGACCTGCGCAAGATTCCTCAGTTCATCCGCCTGTCGAAGGCGACGCATGCGGTGCTGGTGCAGAACATCGCGTTGGCGCTCGGCATCAAGAGCGTGTTTCTCGCACTGACGTTGATGGGTCTCGGCACGATGTGGATGGCGGTGTTCGCCGATGTCGGCGCGAGCCTGCTGGTGGTGGGAAACGGGCTGCGTCTGTTGCGCAAGTGAGTTGCGCGGATACGAGGCGCGTGTTGCTGGCGCCTGAACTGCGGGATCCCTACGTGTTCGCCGCTCGCGTGCCGCGCGCGCTAGTGAGCGAACGAACCTGCTTCTGCCATGCCGTGACGAACGCTCACCGCCGCCTTCAACGTCTCGGACGGGCGCACGCCGAATAGCTTCCGGTAATCGGTCGCGAACTGGCTCAGATGCCAGAAGCCCCACGCCGCCGCGACGTCCTGCACCGAACGCGATTCGCGCGATGCATTCGACAGATCGCGCCGCGCGCCATTCAGGCGAATCGCGCGCAGATAGGTGGCGGGCGCCATGCCGAGCACGTCCTGAAAGCAGTACTGCAGCGTGCGCCGGCTCACATGCAGCCGCTCGCACAACTCCGGCACACCGACCGCGCGCTCGCGATGGGCGAGTACGTACTCGCGCGCTTCAGAGACGATCGACTGACGACGCGGCCGCGCCGGCATCGCAACCGGCTTTGCCGCCGGCAACGCGCCGAGGTCGAACAGCAACGCCAGCACCGACGCCTGCAGACTGTTGCGCGCGAACGCAGACAACGGTACGCCGCTCGCCGCGCCGTCGTCGAGTAGTTGGCGCAGCGACGCACATAAGCGCGCCTTGCGCGCCACGCCGATCGGCACGACTTCGGTGTGCGGCACATGATCGGCGAGACCGACGCGCTCCACCTCCGCCGCATAGCGGCGCAGCACGTCGCCCTTCACCACTACGCCAAAAATCTCGTAGCCCGCCGAGGTCAGCAATTCGAATTCCACGCCGCCGGGGCGAAATGCGAGCGCGTCGCCCGCAATCACCTGCGCGTCGATGCGGCCCGCCCCCGCCGGGCAAGTCGGAATGCCGAACCAGTACGCGTCCTTCTGCACCTCGCAGGTTTGCCGCAATGTGTGACTCGTCGTCTCGACGAACACTTGCATGTGATCGACACACAACTCGGTCAGTTCGCCGACGAAGCAGCCCGCGGTCAACTGGTCGTAGGTCTGGTTCCAGCCGTGCAGATTGCCCGCCTGTTCGTCGGCGTCGTGAGCGACGCGCGTCTGCACGCGGAAGCTCGGCTGCGGCGCGAGTGTCGGATTGCTCAGGCTGTCGTCTCGGGTATCGGTCGTCATACCGGGTCTGCGCAACGAAAGGGGAACAGAACAGCAAGGCAAGTCCCATGCCGAACCCACTTGTCGCGCGCTCGCCTGCGTCGCCTGTTCAATTGATGAACAGCACGGCACGCACTGGTCAGAAACGAAACGCTCCAGCGCCCTGGCCTGAACAGCGCGGCGCACCATGCCGTGCGCCGATGCTTGCTGCGCGTGCATGGGTCACCGGCGCGGTGCATTGGCACACTTCTGGCTCTACGGTGTCACGGCCGAGCGATATATCGCGCCGGATATAGCCCATTCAAACATGTGAGGAGCACATAGATGAATCATGCGGAGATGCAATTTCTGACCACCGAATTCCCGTACAAAAAGCAGTATGCGAACTTTATCGGCGGGGAATGGGTGAAGCCGGTGGGCGGCGAGTACTTCGACAATGTGTCGCCGATCACCGGCGAGCCCTTCACGTCGATCCCGCGTTCACGCGAAGCCGATATCGAACTCGCGCTCGACGCCGCGCATCGTGCGAAAGTCGCATGGGGCAAAACCTCCACGGCGGATCGTGCGAACATCCTGAACCGCATCGCCGACCGGATGGAAGCGAATCTGCAACGCCTCGCGGTCGCCGAGACGATCGACAACGGCAAGCCGCTGCGCGAAACCATGGCCGCCGATATTCCGCTCGCGATCGATCACTTCCGCTATTTCGCCGGCGCAGTGCGTGCACAGGAAGGCTCGATCTCCGAGATCGACGAGGACACCGTCGCCTATCACTTTCATGAACCGCTCGGCGTGGTCGGGCAGATCATCCCGTGGAATTTCCCGATCCTGATGGCGGTGTGGAAGCTCGCGCCCGCGCTGGCCGCCGGCAATTGCGTGGTGCTGAAGCCCGCTGAACAAACCCCAGCTTCGATCCTCGTGCTGGTCGAACTGATTCATGACCTGCTGCCCGCGGGCGTGCTAAACGTCGTGAATGGCTTTGGCCTCGAAGCGGGCAAGCCGCTCGCGTCGAACAAGCGCATCGCGAAGATCGCGTTTACCGGCGAGACCACGACTGGCCGTCTGATCATGCAGTACGCGAGCCAGAACATCATTCCGGTGACGCTCGAACTTGGCGGCAAGAGCCCGAACATCTTCTTCGCCGACGTGATGAACGCCGACGACAGCTACTTCGACAAAGCACTCGAAGGCTTCACGATGTTCGCGCTGAATCAGGGCGAAGTGTGTACGTGTCCGTCGCGCGTGCTGATCGATGAAAAGATCTACGACCGCTTCATGGAACGCGCGTTGAAGCGCGTTGCCGCGATTGCGCAAGGGCATCCGCTCGACAGTAAGACGATGATCGGCGCACAGGCTTCGCAGGAGCAGCTCGAAAAGATCCTCTCGTATGTCGACCTCGGCAAACAGGAAGGCGCGGAATGTCTGATCGGCGGCGAGCGCAATACGCTCGCCGGTGAGCTGAGCAAGGGCTATTACGTGAAGCCGACCGTGTTCCGCGGTCACAACAAAATGCGCATCTTCCAGGAGGAAATCTTCGGGCCGGTGGTGTCGGTCACGACCTTCAAGACAGAAGAAGAAGCGCTGGAAATCGCCAACGATACACTCTACGGCCTGGGCGCCGGCGTCTGGACGCGCGACGGTACCCGCGCCTATCGCTTCGGCCGGCAAATTCAGGCGGGCCGCGTCTGGACCAATTGCTATCACGCATATCCGGCGCATGCGGCGTTCGGCGGCTACAAGCAATCGGGCATCGGCCGGGAGAATCACAAGATGATGCTCGACCACTACCAGCAGACCAAAAACCTGCTCGTCAGCTATGGCGAGAAGCCGCTCGGGTTCTTCTAAACCTTAACGGTCCTATCAGGGCGGGCCGCGCGGCTCGCTCTTTTTCAGCGAGAGCATGTGATGGCCAATGAAAAGGAAGTCGACCGCGTGATCGCGACACCTGCCGCTGTCCAGTTGATCGACAAGCTGCGCGCCGAACATGGCGAGGTGCTGTTCCATCAATCCGGCGGATGCTGCGACGGCAGCGCACCGATGATGTTTCCCCGCAACGAGTTCATGGTCGGTGGCTCCGATGTGAAACTCGGGACGATCGCGGACGTGCCGTTCTATATGAGCGAATCGCAGTTCGAATACTGGCAGCACACGCAATTGATCATCGACGTGGTGCCCGGTAATGGCGGAATGTTTTCTTTGGAGCGCCCGAGCGGCATGCGGTTCCTCACACGCTCCCGGCTCTTCGAAGACGATGAAAATGTGTGGCTTGAAAATCATCCGGTGGAACGGGCGGATGCGTGAGGGCTGATGTCGGGCCGCTTACGTCGCAGCCTTGTTTGAATCGTCACCGATGACGGGCGTTGCTGAAGTGCTTGCCAGCAACGCATCGCTATCGTCTTTCAGGCCGACGCCGGTGAATCCCAGGCGACGCGCATGCGTCAGCAGGTAATGCAACTTGTGCGCGGCCAACGGGTAATCGAGTCCTTCGGGGCGCACATTCGAAATGCAATTGCGCTGAGCATCACTACACCCTACCTTCGGCGCGTACGTCAGGTAGATACCAAGACTGTCAGGCGAACTCAAACCCGGCCGCTCGCCGATCAGCATCACCACGATCTTCGCGTCGAGCAGCTCGCCGATTTCGTCGCCGAGCGCGACGCGTGCCTGACGCGCGACCACTACCGGGCCGATCGACCAATCCACGAGCGTCGGCCAAACGGCTTGCAGCAACGGGACAGATTGCTTCGATGCGGCGAACGCGGAAAGACCGTCGCCGATCACGAACACCACATCGCTCGGCGCGGCCGGCAATTGCGCGAGCATTGCGCGACTCTCCTCCGATAATCGCCTGCCTAAATCAGGACGCCGCAAATAGTGCTCACGATCGGGCGCCGCGCTATGCACATCCAACGTCTTGAAGCCCTGCGTGCGCAACTGCTCATGCAACACATCGGCATCGAGCGGATGATGCACCGCGTCGCGCGCCTGCGCATGCGACAGGTTGAACGCGAGCAACGGCGCGGTCGGCAAACTGCTGCCCGCGCGGCCCAACGCGATGCGCGCGTTGGTGAACTCGCGCAATGCGTTCCATGGGTTCTTTTCGAGGAAATCGCTCATGCGATGCCCATCCAGTCGCGCGCGCCTTCGAGCAGCGGTTGTTGCGGCGATGCGCTCAACAACGCACCGCGTGCATCGGTGATCTGCATCGATTCCAGCCACTCCTCGAATTCCGGCGCGCGGCGCAAACCGAGCACGTCGCGCACATACAGCGCGTCGTGGAACGAGGTGCTCTGATAGTTGAGCATCACGTCATCAGCGCCCGGAATGCCCATGATGAAATTGATACCCGCGACGCCGAGCAGCGTCAGCAGGTTGTCCATGTCGTCCTGATCGGCTTCGGCGTGGTTCGTATAGCAGATGTCGCAACCCATCGGCACGCCGAGCAGTTTGCCGCAGAAGTGGTCTTCGAGCCCGGCGCGCGTGATCTGCTTGCCGTCGTAAAGATACTCCGGGCCGATGAAGCCCACGACGGTGTTGACCAGGAACGGTTTGAACTTGCGCGCCACCGCATAGGCGCGCACTTCGCAGGTCTGTTGATCGACGCCGAAATGCGCGTCAGCCGACAATGCGCTGCCCTGCCCGGTTTCGAAGTACATCAGATTGTTGCCGACCGTGCCCCGTTGCAGCGACAGCCCTGCTTCATACGCTTCTTGCAGCAGCGCGAGAGAAATGCCGAAACCCGCGTTCGCTTTCTCGGTGCCCGCGATCGATTGAAACACCAGGTCGACCGGCGCGCCTTTTTCTATCGCGGCAATCGTGTTGGTGACGTGCGTCAGCACGCACGATTGCGTGGGCACCTGATAGCGCTGCCGGAACTCGTCGATCATGAGCAACAGCTTCGTGATCGCGGCGAGATTGTCGCTCGCCGGGTTGATGCCGATCATCGCGTCGCCGCAACCGTACATCAGGCCGTCGAGCATCGAAGCCGCGATGCCTTTGACATCGTCGGTCGGATGATTCGGCTGCAGACGCACCGACATGTGACCCGGTAAGCCGATGGTGTTGCGAAAGCGCGTCATCACCGGACGTTTGCGCGCCGCCAGGATCAGATCCTGGTTACGCATCAGCTTCGACACGGCGGCAACCATCTCAGGCGTTAGACCAGCGGCGATACGCGTGAGCGTGTCCGCATCGGTCGTACTGCTCAGCAGCCAGTTGCGAAAATCGCCGACCGTCAGATGCGCGATCTCGGCGAACGCTTGCGACGAGTGATCGTCGATCACGAGACGCGTGACCTCGTCGCTTTCGTACGGGATCAACGCTTCATTGAGGAAAGTGCGCAACGACACCTGCGCAAGCGCCATTTTGGCAGCGACGCGTTCTTCTTCGCTCGCTGCTGCGACGCCGGCGAGTTGGTCGCCGGAACGCTGCGGGCTGGCTTTCGCCATGAGCGTCTTCAGATCGGCGAAGCGATAGGTGCGGCTGCCAATCGACTCGGTGTAGCTCATGTTTACGACTCCATCGCCGCTGCTCGCACAGGGGCTCGATTCGTCACGTCATTCTTCGAGCAAAGCGTCCGTCGGCGCCGCCTCGCGTTGATGGCGCGTCAACAGGAAGTATACGTAGCCCAGCGCGAGAAAAATGGCGAACACGATCGCCACCAGCACATTGAAGTAGACCATCGTCGCCAGACAGATCACCGCCGCCACCAACGCGAATGCCGGAAAGAACGGAAACAGCGGCGCACGAAACGGACGCTCCAAGTTCGGCGCGCTGCGGCGCAGCTTGAACAACGCCAGCATGCTGATGATATACATCACGATAGCCCCAAACACCGACATCGTCACGATGTTTGCCGTCAGCGTCTGGCCGCCGAACTGGATCAGCTCGTCGCTGTATATCGCGGCAATGCCGACCACGCCGCCCGCGAGAATCGCGCGATGCGGCGTCTTGAAGCGCGGATGCACCTTCGAGAGCCACTCCGGCAGATAGCCCGCGCGAGCCAGCGCGAAGATCTGCCGCGAATAGCCGAGGATGATGCCGTGAAACGACGCGACCAGTCCAAACAGGCCGAGCCACACCAGCATATGCATCCAGCCGCTGTGTTCGCCGACGATGAATTTCATCGCTTGCGGCAGCGGGTCGTTGATGTTCGACAGTTTGGTCCAGTCACCGGCGGCGCCGGCAAACACCATCACGCCGATCGCGAGCACGACCAGCGTCAGAATGCCGGTGACGTAGGCGATCGGAATCGAGCGCTTCGGGTTTTTCGCTTCTTCGGCCGCCATCGCCACGCCTTCGATCGCAAGGAAAAACCAGATCGCGAACGGGATTGCCGCGAACATGCCGTGGAACGAGCCCATGCTGAAGGTGTTCGCGCCGGCCCAGCCGCCCGTCGTGAAGTTCGACCAGCGGAAACCCGGCGACACGACGCCCATAAAGACCAGCAGTTCGAAGATGGCAAGCAGCGTCACGCACAACTCGAACGCCGCGGCGATCTGGACGCCGGCGATGTTCAACGCCATGAACACGAGATACGCGCCCATTGCGGCGTGTTTGGGTTCGAGTCCGGGAAACTGCACATGCAGATAAGCGCCGATGGCGAGAGCGATGGCCGGTGGCGCGAATACGAATTCGACGAGCGTCGCCGCGCCCGCGAGATAACCGCCTGTCGGCCCGAACGCCTGGCGCGCGTATGCGAAGGGGCCGCCCGCGTGCGGAATCGACGTCGTGAGTTCGGTGAAACTGAAGATGAAGGTCGTATACATCGCGGCGACGAAAATAGCCGTGATGACGAAGCCGAGCGTGCCGGCGCTCGCCCAGCCATAGCTCCAGCCGAAATATTCGCCGGAAATGACGAGGCCGACGGCAATACCCCATAGCTGCCATGTGCCGAGCGTCTGCTTCAGCTCGTGATGCATGGCCTGACCGATCGACTGATGAGTGGACGCTGGCTTCATCGGATGCTCCTGAGTTCGCGTTGGCGCGTTGACGCGGTTTGCTCGACGCCGCAAGGCTTTGCGGTGCGAGGGCCGACAGGCTTCAGCCGATGGTAGGGAGCCATTATTCGAGGGTGTTATCGAAATTCGGCAAAGTTGTGGGCGCGTTTGGATGTTAACGGGCGCTTAACAGCGCATACCTGCCTCGTGTGAAGTTCGCAGAATTTGGTAAACGGGGGCGTGGTACTTTTGTTTTTTCATTTGTGCCGTTTTTTGTCGGCCGGGTCATTCATGAGCGAATCAGGCAATCGGGTTCGATACGAAAGGCGGCTCGCAGTCGGGCGGTTGGCTGGCATAGCGTGCGTGTCGCCGTATGGCGAGACAGGCGCGACAACGGTTTGCCGCTTGCGGTTGCATCGCGCGGCGGGGTATCTCGCGAACGGTTCGGTGCCGATTGCGGAGGTCGCCGAGCGTTCGGGCTACAGCAGTTTGCAGTTTTTTTCGCGCACTTTCCGCGCGGTGTTTGGCGTGCCGCCGGCGCAGTATCGCTAGCAAAGCGCGCTTTGCCGGTTTCGTCCGGCGCTTTCAGGAGACGGTCAAATGCCGATGCGCGAAGTGGTGATTCGTTATGCGGAGCCGGTTAAGGTTTTGTCGGTGGATCACGTGGGGCCGTATATGCAAATCGGCAAAGCGTTCGATGCTTTGTTCGGGTGGCTCGCTCAACATAATTTGCTGGCGGCGGAGATGCGAATGATCGGACTTTACTTCGATGATCCTGGTGCGGTCGATGAAAACGCGTTGCGCTCGAAGGCTGGTGTGGTGTTGCCGCATCCGCTGCAAGTGGCGGTGACGGTGAGTCCGCCGGTTTCAGTCGCGCATGTTAAAGGCGGGGAATACGCGGTATTGCGGCATAAGGGTCCGTATAGCGATATCCGGACGGCGTATGAGTGGTTGTATGGGACGTGGCTCGTGCAGTCCGGGCGTGAAGCAGCGGACGCGCCGGTGTTCGAGGAGTATCTGAATAGCCCGAAGGAGACTGCGCCTGCCGAGTTGCTTACCGAAATCTGTTTACCGTTGGTTTGAGGGTCTACGGTATGGGAAGGCGGTTGTGCGCGCTTACGTATGTGTACGCGACGTGCTTCCTGCGTGCCCCTCTGGTTTTTATAGTCTTTGTATATGTATACGTAGTAATAGTTAACAAGCATCGCACCGGGTTGTGGATAACTTGAAACTTCGTTTACGGATCAAGGGGCTGCGTAAACCATAAGCCTGCGAAGTAAACGTGGACAGGAAGACGGAGCCAGGGAAAACTTTTGTGCGGACTGGTTAACCTGCGGGCTTATCAAAGTTTCGCCCACAAGGTGCCAAGGGTGTTTTACAAACGTTGTACAGAGGGGGGGTGGATAAGTTTGGGGCGTCGGTGGGAGGTCCTTGCTCCCCAAGCTGTTCAGATTTTTGCCAGACGGGTCCTAATTGCCCTTTGACCGAGAGTGATCAAAGAGCGCCAAATCGATATTTTCGCAATATCTGTGGTGATACCGTACTGCTGTGCCATCCTAAGTTTCGGCAAGGAATTTCGCGAGCGTTTGCCCGCGTTGCGCAAGGCGCGCGGCCTTACTTAAATAGCCCTGTCCCATGCAGTTGGCCTGGCCGTGCTTACAGGTTCGGCCAGATCGCGATTGGGGCGGTAGCATCGACACCATTGCTGGCAGGCAAATGACGCCGCAAGAGATACGGCCTCGCCGGACATCCAAGAGGATGTGGATGCCGTTTGCGTCTATTTGAAAACTGGAGGACATCTGATAATAAAAAAACCCCGCGAGCCTGATGGCGGCGGGGTTCTGGGACTACGTTGTGTCAACTGGGTAGTACTAGCCGCAAACTGTGGCGCCGGTCGCAATTGCTCGGGCCCCCTGCGCGACATCATTCAAACATCAATATTCCCCGCCCTCAACGCATTCGACTCAATGAAGGCCCTCCGCGGTTCCACATCATCCCCCATGAGCGTCGTAAAAATGCCATCAGCCGCAATAGCATCCTCGATCTGCACACGAAGCAAACGACGCACCGTCGGATCCATCGTCGTCTCCCAAAGCTGCTCAGGATTCATCTCGCCGAGCCCCTTATAGCGCTGCTTGGAAACGTTACGTTCAGCATCAGCCAGCAACCACTTCATCGCGCTCTTGAAGTCGCTAACTGCCATACTCCGCTCGCCGCGCTTGATCACTGCGCCAACGCCAATCAATCCCTTGAACGTGTTAGCGGTGTTGATCAGCTGCTGATAATCCGCAGTCAACTGAAACTCTTCATCGAACACGGAAATCTTCTGATTACCATGGTGAGTGCGAGCGACGCGCAGCGAGCGCAGTTCACGCACCGGGTCATACATCGTGGTGACCGTCACCTCGGGCTTCAGTGCGTCGTCGCGCAGCTTGGCCTCGAGTGCCTTGGCCGAAGCCTCGGCCGCAGCTTCACTCGTGAGATCGACCACCACCCCATCCATCACCGCCTCGAGCGCACCAGCGTCGTACAACCGGCTCAAACGATTCACCACGGCTTGAGCAAGCAGATAAGCCCGAGCCAATTCGCCCAATGCATCGCCGGTAATTGGCGTGGCACCTTCCGAAGCCACCAGCTCCGACCCTTGCAGCGCGAGCTTGAGAATGTGAGCATTAACCTCGGCTTCATCCTTCAGATACCGCTCGTCCTTACCCGCCTTGATCTTAAACAGCGGCGGTTGTGCGATGTAGATATACCCACGCTCGATCATGTCCGGCATCTGACGATAGAAGAACGTCAGCAACAGCGTCCGAATGTGCGCACCGTCGACGTCAGCATCGGTCATGATGATGATGCGGTGATAACGCAGCTTCTCGAGGTTGTAATCGTCCTTGCCAATTCCGCAACCCAAAGCGGTAATCAGCGTCACGATCTGCTCCGAAGAAAGCAGCTTGTCATAACGCGCCTTCTCCACATTGAGCACCTTGCCGCGCAGCGGCAAGATCGCCTGAAACTTCCGGTCACGCCCCTGCTTCGCCGAGCCGCCTGCCGAGTCACCCTCGACGATATAAATCTCCGACTTCGCCGGATCCTTCTCCTGGCAATCCGCCAGCTTCCCGGGCAGACCGACGCCGTCAAGCACGCCCTTACGACGCGTCATTTCGCGCGCCTTGCGAGCCGCGTCGCGCGCGCGCGCCGCATCGACGATCTTGCCGCAGATAATCTTCGCGTCGTTCGGCGTTTCCAGCAGGAATTCCTCGAGCGCCTTCGCGACCACGTCTTCCACCGGCGCACGCACTTCGGATGACACCAGCTTGTCCTTGGTCTGCGCGCTGAACTTCGGCTCCGGCACCTTCACGGAAAGCACGCACGAGAGCCCTTCACGCATGTCGTCGCCGGACGTTTCGACCTTCGCTTTCTTCGCGACTTCGTGATCGTTGATGTACTTGTTCAACACGCGCGTCATCGCCGCACGCAACCCGGTCAGGTGGGTGCCGCCATCGCGCTGCGGAATGTTGTTCGTGAAGCACAGCACGTTTTCGTTGTAGCTGTCGTTCCACTGCATCGCCACTTCCACGCCGACGCCGTCCTTCTCGCCGCTGATGTGGAAAATGTTCGGGTGCAGTACGGCCTTGTTCTTGTTGATGTATTCGACAAAGCCCTTCACACCGCCGACGAACGCGAAATCTTCTTCCTTGCCGCTGCGCTGGTCCATCAGGCGAATGCGCACGCCGTTATTCAGGAACGACAGTTCGCGAATCCGCTTGGCCAGGATGTCGTAGTGATATTCGACATTGCCGAAAATCGTCTCGTCGGCCATGAAGTGCACTTCAGTACCGCGGTTCTCGGTATCGCCCACCACCGGAATCGGCGACACGGCCACGCCGTCGATCTCTTCGATAACGCGGTTCTGCGGCACGCCACGGTGGAATTCCATGAAGTGCTTCTTACCGTCGCGGCGCACGGTCAGGCGCAACCACGCGGAGAGCGCATTCACGCACGACACGCCCACGCCGTGCAGGCCGCCAGACACCTTGTAGCTGTTCTGGTCGAACTTGCCGCCGGCGTGCAGCTCGGTCATCACGATTTCAGCGGCGCTGCGCTTCGGGTCGTGCTTGTCGTCCATCTTCAGACCGGTCGGCACGCCGCGGCCGTTGTCGGTGATCGAGATGGAGTTGTCCGCGTGAATGATCACCTGGATGTCGTTGCAGTGCCCGGCCAATGCCTCGTCGATCGAGTTGTCGAGCACCTCGAACACGAGGTGGTGCAAACCGGTGCCATCCGATGTATCCCCGATGTACATGCCCGGCCGCTTGCGCACAGCCTCCAGACCTTCGAGGATCTGAATGGACGAGGCGCCGTAGCTGTTGTCGGGTTGCGTATTGTTCGTTTCAGTCATGGATTTTTTCCGGTTCTGCGTTACTGCAAGGTTGCTGCTCGGGACTTTTCAAAACGCCATAAAAACGCCAAAGGGGCGCTGCGCCCCTTGGTGTGTTCTAGGTGTTGGACGCGTCAGATGCGCATCGGCATCACCACGTATTTGAATTCGTCGTTCTCGGGAATCGTGATCAACGCGCTGGAGCTGGCGTCGCCCAGGCTCACTTGCAACATGTCGACCTTCAGGTTCGCTAGCACGTCGAGCAGATACGTGACGTTGAACCCGATGTCGACGCTGTCGCCGTCGTACGCGATTTCCAGTTCTTCCTGCGCCTCTTCCTGATCGGCGTTGGTGGACATGATCTTCAACTGGCCCGGCTCAATGATGCAGCGCACGCCCTTGAATTTGTCCGATGTCAAGATTGCCGCGCGTTGCAGCGAACGTTGCAGCTCTTCGCGGCCAATCAGGAATTGATTCTTGTGTGACTTCGGGATCACGCGCTGAAAGTCGGGGAACTTGCCTTCCACCAGCTTCGACACCAGTTCGACCTGGCCGAACGTGAACTTCACCTGCGTTTGCGCGATGTCGATCTTCAGTGTGTCGTCGATGTCTTCCAGCAGACGCTGCAATTCCAGAATCGTCTTGCGCGGAATGATCACTTCCTGACGCGAGAACGAACCTTCGATCTTCATCGACGAGAACGCCAGACGGTGGCCGTCCGTAGCGACCGCCATCAGCTGGTCGCCGTCCACCACCAGCAGCATGCCGTTCAGGTAGTAGCGGATGTCCTGCTGGGCCATCGAAAAATGGACCATGCCGAGCAGCTGGCGGAACGTCTTCTGGGGAACCACGAGGTTCGCGCCGTAGTCTTTAGCTTGCGCGACCGTCGGGAATTCGTCCGCGGCGAGCGTTTGCAGGGCAAAACGGCTCTTGCCGGATTGCACGGTCAGGCGCTTGTCGTTCAAAGTGAGCGTGACCTGCCCGTCGGGCATCGCGCGCAGAATGTCGAGGAGCTTTCGTGCTGCCACCGTGGTCGCCACCGAATCGCCGCCCACGCCGAAATCGGCACGCGTGGTGATCTGCAATTCGAGGTCGGTCGACAGGAACGACACATCAGGGCCGTTCTTGGTAATCAGCAAATTGGCGAGGATCGGCAACGTATGGCGGCGTTCGACGATGCCGCTCACAGTTTGCAGCGGCCTGAGGAGGTTATCGCGTTCGGTCTTGACCAGTTGCATAGAGTTCCTTCGTTGATATAACGGCCTGCGCGCCTTGCCAGGTAAGCTTTGCAGCATGCAGCCGTGGCTCCCCGCCGGCGCCACGCAGCGCCCGTCACGGCGTGAAATCCGCCCGCGGCCGCCGGGCGGTTAAACCTGTATTGTGCCTGAAAATGGAACCGCCTCACTAAAATGGGGGCGAGTTTGGAAATAAACAGGTCGATTTTTCCGTCCGGCCCGCTTAGCCCTTCAACGTCTGCTCCAGCACGTGCAGCTCGTGGTTCAGCTGGGCATCCTTGCTGCGTTCGTCGGCAATTTTGCGCACCGCGTGCAGCACGGTCGTGTGATCGCGCCCGCCGAACAGCTCGCCGATTTCCGGCAGGCTCTTCTGGGTCAGCTCCTTCGCCAGATACATCGCGATCTGCCGCGGCCGCGCGATGTTCGCCGGACGCTTCTTCGAATACATGTCAGCGACCTTGATGCTGTAGAAGTCAGCGACGGTCTTCTGGATGTTTTCCACCGAAATCTGCCGGTTCTGCACCGTGAGCAGATCTTTCAGCGCCTCTTTGGTGAGTTCGATCGTGATTTCGCGGCCGTGGAACTTCGAGTATGCGAGGATCTTGCGCAGCGCGCCTTCGAGTTCACGGACGTTCGAGCGCAAATGCTTGGCGACGAAGAACGCGACGTCCTCGT
Source organism: Paraburkholderia sp. SG-MS1 (assembly GCF_012275575.1). GTDB lineage: Bacteria > Pseudomonadota > Gammaproteobacteria > Burkholderiales > Burkholderiaceae > Paraburkholderia. The sequence continues at coordinate 37,262 of NZ_NPIH01000124.1, forward strand.
TCAGGCTGACGAACTCCGACTGCGCCTTGCGCATCAGAATCGCGACGCGCATTTCCAGCTCGGGTGGTTCGATCGCGACCGTAAGGCCCGAGTCGAAGCGCGAGATCAGGCGGTCGTCGATCCCCGAGATTTCCTTCGGATACGTGTCGCTGGTGATGATCACCTGCGCCTTGTTCGCGACCAGCGCCTCGAACGCGTAGAAAAATTCTTCCTGCGTGCGCGACTTGCCCGAAAAGAACTGAATATCGTCGATCAGGAGCAGGTCGAGCGAGTGGTAGTAGCGCTTGAAATCGTCGAACGCCTTGCGCTGGTACGCCTTCACCACGTCCGACACGTACTGCTCGGCGTGGATGTAGCGAATCCGCGCGCCGGCCTTGTCCATCAAAAGCTGGTTGCCGATCGCGTGGATCAGATGGGTCTTGCCGAGGCCCACGCCGCCATACAGGAACAGCGGGTTGTACGAAATGCCGGGGTTGTCCGCGACCTGAATCGCCGCAGCGCGCGCCAACTGGTTGGCCTTACCGGTCACGAAGTTGTCGAAGGTCAGGACCGGATTCAGCTTTGAGCGCTCGTACATCGAGTCGTTTTCGCCGCTGCCGGTCGAACCGGCGCTTTGGCCCGGACGCCAGGTGCGGCGTGCGGCTGCGGCTTCGTTCGCGTCGAGATTCGGCAGATCGAGGTCGGCGGCGTCTTCGGCAGCCGCGCGGGCGTTGGCGTTTTGCGTGGCCATGGCGTGGTTGGCGCGGGCCATTTGCGCCGCCTGCACGGCGCCGACCGCCGCGTCGACTGCGGCGCCACCGCCGGAATGACCGCCGCCCATCGGCGCGGACGAAGCCGGACGAGCCGGCGCGGGCGCTGCCGCGAGGGCGCGCATGCCGGCTTTCGGATCCAGCACGAATTGCACGTCGACCGGGGCTTGCCAGAAGTCGCGGGCCATATCCGCGATGCGGCCGGAGAACTGGCTCTTGACCCAGTCGAGCTTGAAGCGGTTCGGCGCGGCGATGCTAAGCGTGTTCGCAGCGGCGTCGAAGGCGACCGGGGCCAACGGTTTGATCCACGTCACGTACTGCTGGGGCGTAAGCTCACGCTCCAGCAATGCGGAACAGTGTTGCCAGAAATCGTTCATCGAGTTGCTGTCGTTATGGTGTGCACGGCGGTCGCCGCTGCCCTTGTCGCGCGCGCGCAACAAGGCCCTGAGCAGCCAGGCGTAACGGCTCCAGGCGCTTGTGCCACAAGGGTTTGCGGGACAAGCGAGCCGGAGCGGCGTGCAGGATTTTTGGGAAGTAAGGCGAGATTCTAACGCCAAAACGGACCCGGAAGGGAGTTATCCACAGGGACGGATCATCTGGCAAGCGCGGCCCGGTGCGCGGCCGAACCTGGCTAAACTATTGACGGCCAACGGAAAAGCGGTTTAAATAGCGGGTTCCGCGAAAACCAATTTCAGTAAACCTCCGGTCATTGCGCTTTCAGCGATGCTCGCGCGGTTTTTTTTCGATCAAGTGAGAGCAACATGAAACGTACTTACCAACCTTCCGTTACCCGTCGCAAGCGCACCCACGGCTTTCGCGTTCGCATGAAGACCGCTGGCGGCCGTAAGGTCATCAACGCACGTCGCGCGAAGGGCCGCAAGCGCCTCGCCATCTAAGGCGAGCGGATTGCGCGCTGTGACCGAAGCCCGCGGCGAAGCGGGAGCGGCTGGGGCGCAGCAACCGGGCTCGGTTCCGTTGCGAGCGCACGCCGCGTTTCCCAAAGCCGCAAGGCTACTGAAAACGGATGAATTTTCATCCGTTTTTCGTTTGCGCCCATGGCGTCGAACCCCGCACTTTGTGGTCTACGGCCGGCCTACCGGCAACGATGCGCGCTTGGGCCTCGTGATCGGCAAGAAGTATGCGCCGCGCGCGGCCACGCGTAATCTGGTACGTCGAATCGCGCGTGAAGCCTTCCGGCTGCGTCGCGCGGAATTCGGCGGTTGGGATGTGCTGCTGCGATTGCACACGCGCTTCGACAAGAAGGCTTTGCCGAGCGCCTCGTCGCCGCCGTTGAAGGCGCTGTGCCGCTGCGAAATCGAGGCGCTGCTCGACAAGGCAGCGCGCGAGATTGTCCGTCGCGAGGCGCCCCCCGCGGAAGCGCCCCAGACGGAATGACGCTCAAGTGACCGCCCGTGTTGAAGTTTCGGCAGTTCAGGCCGCCTTGGCCGCCCTGCCGGACGGGCGTCACCCGGTACTCCACGTTGCGCGGCGCCGTCCGGCCGCATCAGCCATGCAAACGGTACTCATCGCTTTATTGCGTTTTTACAAGGTTGCCGTGAGCCCAATGCTCGGCAACCGGTGCCGTTTTTACCCTTCCTGTTCTGATTACGCGCGCGAAGCAATCCAGTATCATGGCGCCGCGCGCGGGACTTATCTCGCCGCCAGGCGTATTTGCCGCTGCCACCCGCTTTCCGCGGGCGGCATCGATCTTGTCCCGCCTCCCACTTCTGAAAAGCGCTGACGCGCCGTTCCATCGACACTGAGACAACGCATGGATATCAAACGCACCGTCCTATGGGTCATCTTTTTCATGTCAGCTGTCATGCTGTTCGACAACTGGCAACGCGACCACGGACGCCCGTCGATGTTTTTCCCGAGCGCCACGCCGACCAAGACCGTCGGTAGCGCCGCACCGGGAACCACGACGCCGGGAACCCAGCCGGCCGATCTGCCGGCCACCAACGCAGCGGCGCCCGGCAACGCGCCGGCGGCGACGCAATCGCAACTCGTGAAGTTTTCCACCGACGTCTATAGCGGTGAGATCGACACCCGCGGCGGCACGTTGTCGCGGCTTTCGCTCGTCAAGCAGGGCGACGGCAAGACACCGGATCTGGTGATCACGCTATTCGACCGCACAAACAATCACACGTATTTGGCCCGCACGGGTCTGCTCGGCGGCGATTTTCCGAACCACAACGACATCTTCACACTGATGCCGAATCAGCAGACCGAACTGAAGGGCGACGAGAAAACGTTCAGCCTGAGCTTCGAGTCGCCGGAGAAGGGGGGCGTGAAGGTTATCAAGACCTACACGTTCACGCGCGGCAGCTATGTAATCGGTGTCGAAACGAAGATCCAGAACGTCGGCAGCACGCCAGTCACGCCGTCGGTCTACATGGAACTGGTGCGTGACGACCAGCCTGTGGAAACGCCGCGCTTTTCGCACACGTTCATCGGACCGGCTGTCTACACCGACCAGCATCACTTCCAGAAGATGACGTTCGGCGACATCGACAAGAACAAGCAGGATTACGTGAACGCGGCCGACAACGGCTGGATCGCGATGGTCCAGCACTACTTCGCGTCCGCGTGGATTCCGCAGCAGGGTACGAAGCGCGACATCTACGTCGAGAAGATTGATCCGTCGCTGTATCGCGTGGGCGTCAAGCAGCCGCTGCCGACCATTGCGCCGGGCCAGACGGTCAACGTGTCGGCGCGTCTGTTCGCGGGTCCGGAAGAAGAGCGCATGCTCGAAGGCATCGCGCCGGGTCTGGAACTGGTGAAGGACTACGGCTGGGTCACGATCATCGCGAAGCCGCTGTTCTGGCTGCTCGAGAAGATCCATAGCTATGTCGGCAACTGGGGCTGGTCGATCGTGCTGCTCACGGTGCTGATCAAGGCGGTGTTCTTCCCGCTGTCGGCCGCGAGCTACAAGTCGATGGCGCGCATGAAGGCGATCACGCCGCGCATGCAGGCGTTGCGCGAACGCTTCAAGGGCGATCCGCAAAAGATGAACGCCGCGCTGATGGAGTTGTACAAGACCGAGAAAGTCAATCCGTTCGGCGGCTGTCTGCCGGTGGTGATTCAGATTCCGGTGTTCATCTCGCTGTACTGGGTGCTGCTGTCGTCGGTGGAAATGCGCGGTGCGCCGTGGATTTTGTGGATTCAGGATCTGTCGCAACAGGACCCGTACTTCATCCTGCCGATCCTGATGGCCGTCTCGATGTTCCTGCAGACCAAGCTGAACCCGACGCCGCCGGACCCCGTTCAGGCCAAGATGATGATGTTCATGCCGATCGCGTTCTCGGTCATGTTCTTCTTCTTCCCGGCGGGTCTGGTGCTGTACTACGTCGTCAACAACGTCCTGTCGATCGCGCAGCAGTACTACATCACGCGCATGATGGGCAAGTCGTCGGTGAAGCCGGCCTGACGGACTGTCTGAAAGGCGGCGGCAGAGAGAGGCCGCCGCCTCGCGCGTCAGGCCGAAGCAGGCCTGACGCTGACTAACCAGACAGCGACAAAAAAAGCCGCCCGGCGCAAACCGGGCGGCTTTTTTTTCATCGGCGCACGAATCTCGGACGGCGCCCTCGACTCGTCGATTACTCGTCGGCGTCTTCGCCGTAAAAGCGCTCGATCATCTCCTCGACCAGGTTGCGGTCTTTCGGCATCAGAGATGCGATCTTCGAAGCGAGTTCTATCGTTTCCGGCGTCGGTGGGTATTTCTCGCCACGCGCCATGGGTTTGCTGCTCGACCCGGGCGGCGGTCCATAGTGAAGCCAATGCTCCTTGACGTTCAACCATTCGGCTAACGTGCGCAGTTTGTCCGGCTTGGGGATCGTCGTACCCGTCAACCACTTGTGCGCGGTTTGCGGCGTGACGGGACGCTCGCCGTGATAGCGAAGGTTGAATTGCTCGGCGAGTTTAGTCCCGCCGCGAATCTTGAGCGGCTCTAGCAGATCCTTCAGCCGTTTGGCGAAGGCGGCTTTTTCTTTGTCGGTCGGCATGGGCCAGATTGTGCAATTCAGTATCCTCCGAGTTGACAACCAGGCAGGCTTACTATTAGCGTATTTGAGATAGTTTTAGCTTACGAACCGCGCCAGACAAAGCATTTCGGCAGTCGGAATTTTTTCTAGTTTTCTTTATTCTGCAGGCTTTCTAGCCTTCCGCTCGCCTTATCTCCCTTCGCTTTTCCTAAGATAACGTAGGAATAATCCTAGCTTATTTGAGATAAGCGCAGTTGCCGTCAGAGTCAGCGACAGCCGCATTGGCCATCCCCGCTGCGCAGTCGTCGCCCGCGCCCGCGTTACAATGCCTCGCGCTGTTTACCTGGCGCCGCGCCGCCCTTCTCTCCGCTTTTTTCGACGCCCCATGCTCACCACTGATTCCGATCCCATCGTCGCCATTGCTACCGCGCCCGGTCGGGGAGGCATCGGTGTCGTGCGGATTTCGTTCGGCCGCGCGGGAGTGGCGGCGGCCCAGCCGCTGATGAAGGCGCTCACCGGCCAGGCGCTCGCGCCACGCCACGCCAGCTACGTCCCGTTTCTGGACGACAGCGGTAAAGCGCTCGATCGGGGCATCGCACTGTATTTTCCGGCGCCGCATTCGTACACCGGCGAGCACGTGCTCGAATTGCAGGGCCACGGCGGACCGGTCGTGTTGCAACTCGTGCTGCAGCGCTGTATCGACGCCGGCCGCGCATTCGGCCTGCGTCTTGCCGAGCCGGGCGAATTCACCCGCCGCGCGTTCCTGAACGACAAGCTCGATCTGGCGCAGGCCGAAGCCGTCGCCGATCTGATCGAGGCCAGCACCGAGGCCGCCGCGCGTTCGGCCGGCCGCTCGCTCGACGGCGCGTTTTCGCGCGACATCCACGCGCTGGTCGAAGAGGTGATCACCTTGCGCATGCTGGTCGAGGCGACGCTCGACTTTCCGGAAGAAGAAATCGACTTCCTCGAAGCCGCCGATGCGCGCGGCAAGCTGACGCGCATTCGTGAGCGCCTCGCGCACGTGCTGAGCGAAGCGCGCCAGGGCGCGTTGCTTCGCGAAGGTTTGTCCGTGGTGCTCGCGGGCCAGCCGAACGTGGGTAAATCGTCGCTGCTAAATGCGCTCGCGGGCGCCGAGCTGGCCATCGTGACGCCGATCGCGGGCACGACCCGTGACAAGGTCGCGCAAACCATCCAGATCGAAGGCATTCCACTGCACGTGATCGACACTGCCGGTCTGCGCGATACCGAAGACGAAGTGGAGAAGATCGGCATTGCGCGCACCTGGAACGAAATCGAACGTGCGGACGTGGTCCTGCATCTGCTCGACGCGCGCACGGGCATGACCGCCGAAGACGAAACAATCGCCGGGCGCTTCCCGAGCGGTGTGCCGGTGGTGCGCGTGCTGAACAAGACCGACCTCACAGCCCTCGTGCCGGCGACCCAGGCGCTCGACCCGCATCTCGATCTTAGCGAGGTGCGTTTGTCGGCGAAACAGGGTGACGGTGTCGCACTGTTGCGCGCCGAGTTGTTGCGCATCGCCGGCTGGCAGGCCGGCGCGGAAAGCGTGTACCTGGCGCGCGAGCGGCATCTGATCGCATTGCGCGCGGCCGAGGCGCATCTGGCGACGGCGGCTGCCCACGCGGATCAGAACTCGCAGGCGCTGGATCTATTCGCCGAGGAATTGCGGCTCGCCCAAGATCAGTTGAACTCGATTACCGGTGAGTTCAGCTCGGACGATCTGCTAGGGGTGATTTTCAGCAGATTCTGTATTGGCAAGTAGTCGTGAAACTGAGATTTGTGGGCTTGCGCGCCTCGTAGGCGTTTTCACCGCTTCCAGGCATCGCATCGCAAACGACCTTCATTCACGTTGTTGACGCAAAAACCAAAGAATCTTTGGTACACAGCCACCCTAAGCGCTAAAATCGCCGCTGTCTGCGTCTCAACGATCCAAGCATGCCCCGCCTCGCTGTCCCCCTCACTGAATCCCAGATTCGCGCGCTCGAACCGCGCGCCACCCGCTATTGCGTCGCCGACGGCAACGGCCTCGTGATCGAAGTCATGACCACTGGCACCAAGGTCTGGCGCTTTCGCTACACGCTTAACGGCAGGCGGCAACCGCTCGCGACCATCGGCGACTATCGGATGATCTCGCTGCGCGTCGCGCGGGCCAAGGCGCAAAAATACGCGGAGATGGTCGCGCAGGGCATCTCGCCGGTCGCCACCGCCCGGCGCGATCGCGGCGCCGAAAGCAAGGCGGACGTGCTGCGCGAAGCCGCCGATCTCTACCTCGCCACCGCCATGGCCGGTAAATCGGCCGAATATCGCCGCACGACCCGGCGCGCACTCGACAAGGACGTATTGCCCGCGATCGGCGGCAAGCCGATCAACGCGGTCACCGCGGACGACATCGTCGAAATCTGCGAGCGGATCAAAAGCCGGGGCTCGCCGAAAATGGCGCTCCACACGCGCAACGTGGTCAAGCGCCTCTATGCCTATCTGATGGCGCGCCAGCTCGCGACCGGCAACCCGGCCGAGGTCGTTGCGGCGCGCTCGATCGCCACCTTCGACAGCCGCACCCGCGTGCTCTCCGGCGCGGAAATCGGCAGCATGCTGCGCGCGATCGACGCGTCGAGCATTCGCCGCCCCTTGAAACTGGCGCTGCATCTGCTCGTGCTGACGATGGTGCGCAAATCGGATCTGGTGGAATCGACGTGGGCCGAATTCGATCTGGACAACGCGCTGTGGACGATTCCCGCCGCGCGTCTGAACAGGGGCCGGGACCGCGTCGTCTATTTGCCGCATCAGGCGGTCTCGATGCTGCGTGAGCTTCACCGCGCCAAGGCCAGCCGAAAATTCGTATTCCCCAGCGTCCGGGGCGACGATCGGCCCATCGCGAAGAGCACGTTGAATCAGGCGGTCAAGGCACTCGGCCTCGACGTTGAACATTTCGTCCTACACGACTTCCGGCGCACCGCTTTGACGCATGCGCGCGAACTCGCGCAGGGAGAGGACGCGCCCGACGGCGTCTGCGCGCTTGGTGCCGACGCTCTCTCACACGAGGACAAAGCGGCGCAGCAGCGTCGAATCCTTCAAGGCTGGTCGGACTTCGTCGATCAACAGCTCGACACCGCGCGGCGCACGGTAACCCACCCGGCCTGACGAACGTTTCCGCCTTTTGCGATGGTTATTCTTAGGTACACAAGCCGCTCATACCTGTCGGCAAGCCAATGATCTGATTCAAAAATAAAATTGTCCGCCAGGTTTCACAGGTGAACTTTTGTCTGGCATGAAGCACGCCGCCAAATCGCTTCACACGATTCTTTTTTCCCCGATTTCCATCGCCTACACTGAAGCATCGATGCAAGCCGATACGGAGGTTCCGATGCCTGAGTCGTTGATCGCTTATTTGCTGGGGCCTGCCGTCATGATCGTGATCGGTCTTGCCATCTGGGCAGCGTCCCTCTATCACCGCACTACGAAGCCGCCAAGGCTCGAACGCTGGCTCGATACGCACTATGCTGAATGGCTGCATCAGAAACATTGAGCAAACGCTGAGCGGTGCATCAAATGCAAAGGCCGTCGCATCGAGCGACGGCCTTTTTTCTGCGGCACGCAGGATTGCGCGCTCTTGGGATCACCAGCCCGGTTGCGGCTGAGGTTGCGGCTGCCCGTATCCATACTGTGCCGGCGCCGGCGCGGCGCAGGCGACATAGCCGCGCTGGTACGGGTCATAGCAGTATCCCGGCGGCGGCCCCGCATAGACCGGAGCGGGTTGGTAAGCCGGCTGCTCATAGACAGGCTGCTGGTAAGCCACCACCGGCGCGGGCGTCAACGCGGAACTCACCACTGCGCCGAGCACGGCGCCGCCAATCAGCGCACCGACCACGTCGCCACCGCCATGACCGTGAGCCGAAGCTTGCCCGGCCATGCTCAGACTTCCCACCATCACCAACGCCACTGCGATCTTTTTCATTTTCAGCTCCCGCCGTTCAGGCATGGAAAGGATTGTGAAGGGAGTGCGTAGAAATAGATGCTGCAAGTGGTAACGGAACATTACGTTACAAACGCCCTCGCGAGTCGTCCGCCGCGCGCACCCGCAATTGTCAATTGCGAAACAATCTCCCGATCAATGTAGAATCCGCCGCATAAGCCGTCGGACAAATCCACCAATCCGACGACCCGCCAAGCTTACCGATCCGTCCATCATGGAACGGGCCGGTGTCAGGCAAGCCGGGATCGGGACCAAGCCAAAAAGTAAGGGGCGTGCGCGTGAAACAATGGACCATCCGTCAACGGATTCTGTGCAGCTTCGGGATCGTGCTGATCGTGATGCTGGCAATGGCAATCGTCACTTTCCAGCAGCTTGGCGCGATCGACAGCGACGCGAAGAGTCAGCAGCAGGACTCGATGCCCGGCCTCTACTACGCAACCGCGATGCGTGCGGCCTGGTTCGAGAACTATTCGGTGACGCAGCGTCTGATCTACGTCGACGCAGACCCCGACACCGTCAAGCGCGATGCCACGCGTTTGCAGGAAACCCAGCAGACGCTCCAGAAGCTGATCGACGACTACAGCTCGACCATCTCCCGCCAGACCGACCGGGACCTGTTCAACCATTTCCGCCAGCAGCACGCGCAGTACCTGCCAATCCAGACCGCGTTGCTCAACAACCTGCCGGCTTCGAAGGACAACGCCGCGCGCATCTTCAACACGCAGCTCACGCCGATCTGGGAAACCGGCCGGTTGTCGGTGCGCAAGCTGGTGGAAGACAACAAGAGCTACTCCGACCAGGCCACGGACAGCATCCGCAATTCGGTCGAGACCACCCGCATCGTGTTGCTCGTGATGCTGCTGCTCGCCGCGATTGCCGCCGTGCTGGCCGGTTACTGGCTGCTGCGCGCGGTGACCACGCCGATGGCCAAGGTGCTGCAAGTGGTCGACGTGATGCGCACGGGCGACCTGACGCAACGCCTGCATCTGAATCGCGCAGACGAGATCGGCGCGCTCGAAGCCGGTTTTAACCGGATGACCGACGAACTCACCGCGCTGGTCGGCCAGGCCCAGAAATCGGCAATGCAGGTCACCACGTCGGTAACGGAAATCGCCGCGACTTCGCGCGAACAGCAAGCCACCGCGAACGAAACCGCCGCCACCACGACCGAGATCGGCGCGACGTCGCGGGAAATCTTCGCGACCTCGCGCGACCTGCTGCGCACCATGAACGAAGTATCGGATGTAGCGGGCCAGTCGGCGGCGCTCGCGGGTACCGGCCACGCCGGTCTCGCGCGCATGGAAGAAACCATGCGCCTCGTGATGGAAGCGGCCGGCTCGGTCAACGCGAAGCTCGCGATCCTCAACGAGAAGGCCAGCAACATTAACCAGGTGGTCGCCACCATCACGAAGGTCGCGGACCAGACCAACCTGCTCTCGCTGAACGCGGCGATCGAAGCGGAAAAAGCGGGCGAATATGGCCGCGGCTTCGCGGTCGTGGCGACCGAAATCCGCCGCCTCGCCGACCAGACCGCCGTCGCCACCTACGACATCGAACAGATGGTCAAGGAGATCCAGTCGGCGGTGGCCGCAGGCGTGATGGGCATGGACAAGTTCTCCGAGGAAGTGCGGCGCGGCATGCTCGACGTGCAGAACGTCGGCGGCCATCTCACGCAGATCATCCAGCAGGTGCAGCAACTCGCGCCGCGCTTCTCGATGGTCAACGACGGGATGCAGACCCAGGCGACCGGCGCCGAGCAGATCACCCAGGCGCTGACGCAGTTGTCGGAGGCCGCGCAGCAGACGGCGGAATCGCTGCGGCAGTCAACTCAGGCGATCGACGATCTGACGCACGTCGCCAACAGTCTGCGCACCGGCGTGTCGCGCTTCAAGGTGGCGGCCTGACGCGCGCCGCAAGGCGAACCCGCCAGCGCCCGCTTCGTCACCGCTCACACGCCGATGCTTTTCATCCTCTTCACGCTCGATAGCGAACGCTACGTGATCGACGCGACGCAGGTGGAGCGTCTGATGCCGCTCGCGCCGCAATCGCCGCCGAAGGCGATTCCGGGCGCGCCGTCGTGGGTGGCGGGCGTGCTCGATTACGAGGGCACGCCGCTGCCGGTGATCGATCTGCCCGCACGGGCGCTCGGCCGTCCGGCCGCGCAACTGATGTCGACGCGCGTCGTGCTGGTGCGCTATCCGCATGCGGGCGCCGTGCGGCTGCTTGCGCTACTGCTCGAAGGCGCGACCCGCACGCTTCGTCTGGATACCGAAGCATTCCACGAGACCGGCATCGACGTGCCGCACGCGCGCTATCTGGGCCCGGTCGCGAGCGACGCGGGCGGCTTCGTGCAGTGGGTGCGCATCGAACATCTGCTGCCCGACGACGTCAAGGCGCTGCTGTTTCCCGAGGCGCACGCATGAACGCGCATCACGACAATGCGCCGCTCTATCGACGCTTCGCCGAACTGCTGCATCGAACCATGGGGCTCGACGCAGCGTCGCTCGGTCATCACGCAATCGAGCGCGCGGTCGATCAGCGCGCCGCCGCATGGCGCGCGCAGGGGCCTGCCGAGGCCACGCTCGCCGACTATTGGGACGCGACGCAGGCATCGCCAGCGATGGTGCAGGCGCTGATCGAAACCGTGGTGGTGCCCGAGACCTGGTTCTATCGGGACGCCGATGCGTTCCGTGCGCTCGTCCGCCTTGCGCACGAACGTCTTGACGAACGCGCGGCGGGACTGCCGCTGCGCATCCTGAGCCTGCCGTGCTCGAGCGGCGAAGAGCCGTATACGATCGCGATGAGCTTGCTCGACGACGGCATCGACGCTGCGCGTTTTCGCATCGACGCAATGGATATCAGCGAACGTTCGCTCGCGCTGGCGCAGCGCGCGCTCTACGGGCGCAACTCGTTTCGCGGTAATGCGTTCGCTTTTCGCGACACGCATTTCACCCGCTCCGAAGACGGCTGGCGTCTCGCGCCGCGCATCGTCGACACAGTACGCTTCTCGCGCGCCAATCTGATGCAGCTCGACGCGGCGGCGCTCGGCGTCTACGACTTCGTGTTCTGCCGCAACGTGCTGATCTACTTCGACCGTGAAACGCAGCAGACCGCGTTGCGCGCGCTCGACAGCGTGCTGGCGGAGAACGGCACGCTGTTCGTCGGTCCAGCGGAAACCGGACTGCTGATGCGCCATGGCATGCAGTCCGCCAAGATTCCGCTGGCGTTCGCGTTTCGGCGCGCCGCGCCCGCCGACGCGCCGTGGAACGGCCGGCACACCGCGCTGCTCGCCGGCGCCGCCGCCCTCGCGATGACGCATTCGCCGGCGCCTGCGCTCGCGCCTGCGCTGGCGTTCGCCGCCGAGCCTTTTGCATGGCCCGATCCGGCCGTGCGCGCAGCGCTCGACCAAGTGACGCGCAGCGCGTCGCTCGATGGTGCGGCCCAGTTCAATCTGTTCAACAACGGCATGACGCGACCTGCTGGCACGCCGCCGGTCCCCGCAGCGGCCGCGCTTAACTCGGCACCGCCGCAGAAAAGCGCTTCGCCGCTGAATGCGCCGAGCACCGCGGCACGCGACACACTTCAGGCCGCACACGCGCTGGCCGACGCCGGGCGCCTGACGGAAGCCGCCGCCGCGATCAACGCGTACCTGGAGCAGCACGCGCCGCACGCCGACGCGTTCTACCTGCTCGGCGTGCTGGCCGACGCCAACGGCGACGCCCTCCTCGCGCGCGGCCAGTATCGCAAGGCGCTCTATCTCGAGCCGCAGCACGCGGAAGCGCTCACGCATCTGGCGGCGCTGCTCGAACTCGAAGGAGATCGCGACGGCGCGCGCCGCCTGATGCAACGCGCGACGCGCGCACAAGGAGCGCCACGTGACTGACGATCGCAGGGCGGGCTTCGACGATTGCTGGAACCGCATCGGTGTGCGCGGCGATTCGTCGTGCGAGCGGCTGGCCGACTACGTGCGCTGCCTGAATTGCCCGGTGTTCGAAGCGGCCGCCGCCAAGCTGCTCGATCAGCCGATTCCGCGCGTGGATCTGTCACGCCATGACCTCCGCACGGCCGCCCAACCGCGGCACGACGCGCGGGGGACGAACGAATCGTTCCTCGTGTTCCGGATCGGCAGCGAATGGCTCGCGCTGCCGACGCCGATCTTCAAGCGCATCGTGCAGACGCGGCCGATTCACACGTTGCCGCACCGGCAAAATCGCGCGGTGCTCGGCGTGGTCAATGTGCGCGGCGAATTGCTGGTGTGCCTGGCGCTCACGCACCTGCTCGGTTTCGAAGCCGACACCACCACCGCTGCCGCGACGCGCGACAGCCAGCCGTCGCGCCACGATCTGCCGCGCCTGCTGGTGGTCTCGCGTAACGAAGAGCACGCGGTGTTTCCCGTCGATCAGGTAGACGGCGTGCATTGGCTCGCGCCGTCCACTTTCTGTGCGCCGCCCGCAACGCTGTCGCACGCAGCCGCGGCGCACACGCGCGCGGTCGCGCCGTGGCGCGGCATGAGCGTCGGCCTGCTCGACGCCGACGCGCTGTTCGACACGCTGAACCGGAGCCTCGGATGACCGACGACCCGCGCCGCCCGTCGTTGATCGATCTGTTCCGCGAAGAAGCGCGGACCCAGGCGCGCGTGCTCAACGACGGCCTGCTCGTACTCGACCGCGCACCCCACGACGCCGCCGCGCTCGAAGCCTGCATGCGCGCCGCGCATTCGTTGAAGGGTGCGGCGCGCATCGTCGGTGTGCAGGTCGGCGTCGAACTCGCGCATGCGATGGAGGACTGCTTCGTCGCCGCGCAGGAAGGCCGTGCGCTGCTCGACGCCGCGTGGATCGACCAATTGCTGCGTGGCGTCGATATCGTCGCGCACATCGGCAACGATGAAGACGAGTCGGCGCGTGACGCGGTCGGCGCATGTGTGGCTGCGTTGCAAGCACGTATGGAGAGGGTGGCGCCGCATGGGGCTTCGCTGCGGCGCGACGGGATGCCATCACCGGGTGCCGCAGTTTCAGCGGCTTCAGCGCCCGCGCCTCGCACGGTCATCGAACCATCGGCGGCCCGGGTCGATACGCCCGGCAAGGCCGACGCCGACGCTGATGCCGCGTTCAACCTGCTGGCCGACGCGCTGCGCGCGGAAGCCACGCCGACAGTCGTGCCCGCCACACCCGCGAGCACTGCGGCCGACACACCCACCGCACGGGCCAACACGAACAGCACAACCAGCACCGCCAACGACCCCGGCCGCATGCTGCGGGTGCGCGCCGACAACCTCGACCGGCTGCTGTCGCTGTCGGGCGAATCGCTGGTCGAATCGCGCTGGCTGAAACCCTTCGCGCAATCGATGCTGCGAGTCAAACGCGTGCAGCGCGACAGCACCCGCGCGCTCGATCGGCTGCACGAAACGCTTGCCGGCCTGAAGCTCGATCCGCGCGCGCACGCGGCGCTCGAAGAACTGCGACGCCTCACCGCCGAATCGCAGCATCTGCTGGCCGAACGTCTCGCCGATCTGGAAAGCTTCGATCGCCGCTCGACGCATCTGTCGCAACAGCTTTACGACGCCGCGCTGCAATGCCGGATGCGCCCGTTCGGCGACGGCACCGGCGGACTCGCACGCATGGTGCGAGACGTCGCGCGCGCGCTCGGCAAGAAAGTGCGCTGGCAACCGGTCGGCGAATCGACCCAGGTGGACCGCGACATTCTCGATCTGCTCGAGGCGCCGCTCGGCCACCTGCTGCGCAACGCGCTCGACCACGGCATCGAAGCACCCGCCGTGCGGCTCGCGCGCGGCAAAGCGGAGGAAGGCACGCTCACGCTCGACGCGCGTCACACGGCCGGCGCGTTGCTGATCACCGTCTCAGACGACGGCGCGGGCATCGACCTCGCCGCGCTGCGCGCGTCGATCGTGCGCAAGAAGCTGGCGAGCGAGGACACGGCCGCGCGTCTGTCGGAAGCCGAGCTGCTGGAATTTCTGTTCCTGCCCGGCTTCTCCCTGCGCGATCAGGTAACCGAAGTGTCGGGCCGCGGCGTCGGACTGGACGCGGTGCACGACGTCGTCAAACGCGTGCGCGGCACCGTGCGCATCACCCACGAGCCGGGTCTCGGCACGCGAGTGCAATTGCAACTGCCGCTCACGCTGTCGGTGATCCGCAGCCTGCTGATCGAAGTCGCGGGCGAGCCGTACGCAGTGCCGCTCGCGCACGTGAACCGTACGCTGCACGTGAGCCGCGCGGACATCGAATTGCTCGAAGGGCATCAGCACATCGCGTTCTCGGGGCGGCGCATCGGCGTCGTCACCGCGCACCAGATTCTCGACACCGCGCCGCCCGCCAATGAAGACGGCGCCGTCTGCATCATGGTGATCGGCGACGGCCCGCAAACCTACGGCGTGGTAGTCGACCGTTTTCTCGGCGAGCGGATGCTGGTCGTGCAGCCGCTCGACCCGCGTCTGGGCAAGATCCGCAACATCACGGCCGGCGCGCTGATGGAAAACGGCGATCCCGTGCTGATCGCCGACGTGGACGACTGGCTACGTTCGGTCGAGCGGCTCGTGGCGGGCGGCGATCTGCGGCACGCGCAGCATGGCGGCACGTCGACGGCGCAGCGCGTCGTCCGGCGCGTGCTGGTGGTCGACGATTCGCTCACCGTGCGCGAACTCGAACGCAAGCTGCTGGCCACGCGCGGTTATGACGTGACGATTGCGGTCGACGGCATGGACGGCTGGAACGCCGTGCGCGGCGAACGCTTCGATCTCGTCATCACCGATATCGACATGCCGCGCATGGATGGCATCGAACTCGTCACGCTGATCAAACGCGACCCGCAACTCCAAGCGCTGCCGGTGATGATCGTGTCCTACAAGGATCGCGAAGAGGATCGCCGCGCGGGTCTCGACGCGGGCGCGGATTACTATCTGGCGAAAGGCAGTTTTCATGACGAAGCACTGCTCGATGCGGTGCGTGATTTGATCGGCGAGGCCTACGGGTAAACGGATGAAGATCGGAATCGTCAACGACATGCCGCTCGCCGTCGAGGCGCTGCGGCGCGCCCTCGCCGCCCGTCACGACTACGACGTGCTGTGGGTCGCGCAGGACGGCGAGCAGGCGGTCGATTTCTGCGCCGCTCAGCGGCCCGACATCGTGCTGATGGATCTGGTGATGCCGAACGTCGACGGGATCGAGGCCACGCGCCGCATCATGGCGCGCGCGCCGTGCGCGATCCTGATCGTCACCGTCGACGTGGGCGCGAACGCGTGGCGCGTCTACGAGGCGATGGGCGCGGGCGCGCTCGACGCCGTCGATACGCCGTCGCTGAGCGGTCCCGACGCGCACCGGAGCATCGCCACGCTGATCGCGAAGATCGATCGCATCGGCGCGCTCGTCAAGGAGCGCCACGCGCCCGGCGCGGCGGCCGCGGCGGGAATCGCACGCGCGACGAACCGCGATACGCCGCTGGTGGCGATCGGCGCGTCGGCGGGCGGACCGGCCGCGCTCGCCACGCTGCTCGCCGGGCTGCCGAAGGATTTCAACGCAGCGGTCGTGATCGTGCAGCACGTGGACGCGGCGTTCGCGGCCGGCATGGCGGACTGGCTGAACCAGCAATCGGCGTTGCCGGTGCGGATCGCACGCGAAGGCGACCGGCCGCAGGCGGGCCTCGCGCTGCTCGCTGGCACCGACGATCATCTGCATCTCACACTGCCCGACGTACTCGGCTACACGCGCGTGCCGGAAGAAACGCCGTATCGCCCTTCCGTCGACGTGTTTTTTCACAGCGTGGTGGCGCGCTGGCCGGCGCGCGCGATCGGCGTGCTGCTCACCGGCATGGGCCGCGACGGCGCGATCGGTCTCAAGGCGATGCGCACCAAGGGCTATCACACGATCGCGCAGGACGAAGCGACCAGCGCCGTGTACGGCATGCCGAAAGCGGCCGCCGCGCTTGGCGCGGCTGTCGCGATCCTGCCGCTGCCCCGGATTGCCGCCGCGCTCGCCGCCGCGGCGAGCGCGCGATAGAACGCACCGGCCACCGACGAGCCCGATTCACTGACATTCATTCTGGCTGAACATCATGGACACTCCCAAACCGCAACAGAACGCCGCCGCGCGAGGCCTTGCAGAACGCGACGCGAATGCGCAGGCGCTCGCGGAGGACGCGCCCAACCTCGCCATCGACGACGCGTTGGCGCGCATCCTCGGCAATCCTCCCGCGGCGGAATGCCCGATCATGGTGTTGCTGGTCGACGACCAGGCGATCATCGCCGAGGCGATTCGCCAGGCGCTGGCCGACGAAGCGAGCGTCGACTTCCACTACTGCGCGTCGCCCGAAGACGCGGTGCAGTGCGCGGAGGAAACGCGCGCGACCGTAATCCTTCAGGACCTCGTGATGCCGGGCACCGACGGTCTTACGCTGGTGCGGCAATACCGGCAGAATCCGGCGACCCGCGACATTCCGATCATCGTGCTGTCGACCAAGGAAGAGCCGCTCGTGAAAAGCGCGGCCTTCGCCGCCGGTGCCAACGATTACCTGGTGAAGCTGCCGGACCGCATCGAGCTGATCGCGCGCATCCGCTATCACTCGCGCTCGTATCTGAACCTGCTGCAACGCGACGAGGCTTACCAGGCGCTGCGTCAATCGCAACAGCAGCTGCTCGCGACCAACCTCGAATTGCAGCGGCTTACACATTCGGACGGGCTGACGGGTCTGTCGAACCGCCGCTATCTCGATCAGTATCTGGCCGCCGAATGGCGCCGCGGTACGCGCGACAAGACCGGCCTCGGCTTCCTGATGATCGATGTGGATAACTTCAAGGCTTACAACGACACCTACGGACACGTCGCCGGCGACGAAGTGCTCAAGCGCGTCGCGCAAACCGTCGAGTCGTGTCTCGGGCGCTCACCCGATCTCGCGGCGCGCTTTGGCGGCGAAGAGTTCGCGGTGGTGGTGCCAGGCACATCGGCGGGCGGCTTGCGCCTGCTCGCCGAAAAAATCCGCCTCGCGATCGAGGCGCTGGCGATCGCGCATGCGGGCTCGGCAAGCGGCGTCGTGACGATCAGCATCGGCGCGGCGACGCTCGTGCCGTCGGTCGCCGAGCCGGTGACGACGCTGATCGAAGCCGCCGACGTCGGCCTGTATCGCGCGAAGCGGGATGGGAAAAATCAGGTGGCCATAAGCGGGTGGTAGGCCTTCTCAGCACTGCCACGGCGCCGCGCCAGCCGGCGCATCACCACGATACTTACTGCGCGCAGCATCCAGCACACGGGCCTCGATCGTGCCGTCGTCCGCGAGCGCTTGCAGCGCGGCCAACACGATAGCCTTGCGATCCACTTCGAAGAATTCACGCAACGCCCGGCGCGTGTCGCTGCGGCCGAAGCCGTCGGTGCCAAGCGTCACATAGCGGCGCGGCACATACGCCCGGATCAGCTCGGGCACCGCGCGCACATAGTCCGTCGCGGCGATAACCGGACCTTGCGATGCCGCGAGCGCCTGCGTGACATACGGCGCAGGCGGCGTGTCGCCCAGACGCGCGAGCCGTTCCGCCGCCATGCCATCGCGTTGCAATTCGCTGAAGCTCGTCACGCTCCATACGGCGGCGTCGATCTCCCAGTCGCCTTTCAGGATCTGCTGCGCGGCGATCACCTCACCGAGAATCGCGCCCGCGCCGAGCAACTGCACCTGCGCCCGTGCTGCTCGCTGTGCCTGCTGCGCCTGAGCGGCGGCCAAGGGATAGATGCCCTTCAGAATCCCCGCGCGCGTCGCGGCCGGATCGCCGCCCGGCACCGAAGGCTGCGCATAGTTTTCGTTCATCACCGTGACGTAATAGAACACGTCGCGTTGCGTTTCGACCATCTCGCGCATGCCTTCGTCGACGATCGCGGCAAGCTCGTAGGCGAGCGCCGGATCGTAAGCGCGGCAATTTGGAATCGTCGATGCCGCGAGGTGGCTCGAGCCGTCCTGATGTTGCAGGCCCTCGCCGCCGAGCGTCGTCTTGCCCGACGTCGCGCCGATCAGAAAGCCTCGCGCGCGTTGATCTGCTGCCGCCCAGATCAGGTCGCCGATGCGCTGGAAACCGAACATCGAGTAGTAGATATAGAACGGCAGCATCGGCAGATCGTGCACGCTGTACGACGTCGCCGCGGCGATCCATGACGACACCGCGCCTGCTTCCGAAATGCCTTCCTCGAGAATCTGCCCTTGCGTGTCCTCGCGGTAATACAGCATCGAGCCCAGGTCTTCAGGCTCGTACAATTGCCCGAGCGGCGAATAGATGCCGACCTGGCGGAACATGTTCGCCATGCCGAACGTGCGCGCTTCGTCGGCGACGATCGGCACCACGCGCGGGCCAACCTGCGCGTCTTTCAGCAGCGCGCTCAGCATGCGCACGAGCGCCATCGTCGTGGACATCTCGCGGCCGTTCGAGTCCAGCGCGAATTGCCCCCAGGAGGACACCGGCGGGACGATCAGCCCCGCCGATGCAGCTCGCCGCCTTCTGGGCAGATAGCCTCCAAGAGCCGCCCGGCGAGCATGCAGGTACTGCATTTCCGGGCTGTCTTCCGCTGGTTTGTAAAACTTCAGCTGCTCGACGTCCTCATCGCTGAGCGGCAGGCGAAAACGGTCGCGAAACGCCTTGAGGTCGTCGAAGCCGAGCTTCTTCTGCTGATGCGTGGTCATGCGGCCCTGGCCCGAGGTGCCCATGCCGAAGCCCTTCATCGTCTTCGCGAGGATCACAGTCGGCTGGCCGCGATGCGCCAGCGCTGTCGTGTAGGCCGCATGCAGCTTGCGCACGTCGTGGCCGCCGCGGCGCAGGCGGTCGATGTCGTCGTCGCCCAATTGCGCGGCGAGTGCGGCAAGCTCCGGGTTCTGGCCGAAAAAGCGCTCACGGTTGTACGCGCCGTCGTTCGCCGAAAAGGTCTGGAACTGGCCGTCCACTGTGTGCGCGAACGCGCGCAGCAGCGCGCCGCTGCGATCGCGCGAGAACAGCGCATCCCAGTCCGAGCCCCACACCACCTTGATCACATTCCAGCCAGCGCCGGCGAAATGCGCTTCCAGTTCGTCGATGATGCGGCCGTTGCTGCGCACCGGGCCGTCCAGCCGCTGCAGATTGCAGTTGATCACGAACACGAGGTTGTCGAGCCCCTCGCGTGCGGCAAGCGACAGCGCGCCGGTCGATTCGGGCTCATCCATTTCGCCGTCGCCGAAAAAGCCCCACACTTTGCGGCCTGCCGTTTGAGCGAGGCCGCGGTTGGCGAGGTAGCGCATGAAGCGCGCCTGGTAGATCGCGTTGATCGGGCCAATGCCCATCGAGCCGGTCGGGAACTGCCAGAAGTCCGGCATCAGCCACGGATGTGGATACGAGCACAAGCCCGGCCCGGCGAGTTCGCGGCGGTAGTGCCGCAGGTGCTCCTCGGACAGGAAACCTTCGAGGTAAGCCCGCGCATAGACGCCCGGCGACGAATGCGGCTGGAAGTAGACGAGGTCGCCCGTACCAGGCTTGCCGTCCGGCGCGCAGGCGCGGAAGAAATGGTTGAAGCCGACTTCGAACAGATCCGCCGCCGATGCATAACTGGCGATATGGCCGCCCAGTTCGCCATACGCCTGGTTCGCGCGTATCACCATCGCCAGGGCATTCCAGCGCAGCGCCCCCGCGAGCCGCGCTTCGAGTTCGAGGTTGCCGGGGTAGCGTGGCTGCTGGTCGACCGGGATCGTGTTGCGGTACGGCGTGACGCTGGTACGCGCCGACTCGACGCCCAGCGACAGCGCGTGGCTCGCGAGCCGGTCGAACAGAAACTGCGCGCGCTCGCGGCCGACATGCGCGACGACCGCGTCGAGCGCTTCCAGCCATTCGGCGGTTTCCTGCGGATCGGTGTCGACCCGCTCCACGTTCATCGACTGCAACTGCACGCTACCACTGGACAAATCCGTCATGGCATCACTCCCGCATCGCCGCGTCAGGCTCAAGACCGAGTGAGTCCATGGTAACTACGTGCCCGCAAAATGAGCATCTCATTTGCTTGGGATCGCGTGCTGGGATAGGCTATTTATTCCGGTTTTAAGTCCTCTCACGGAATATTTCATCTATGACCACGTCACCCAGACGGCTCGACCGTATCGACATCGGCATCCTGAGCCAGCTC
Source organism: Paraburkholderia sp. SG-MS1 (assembly GCF_012275575.1). Classification (GTDB taxonomy): domain Bacteria; phylum Pseudomonadota; class Gammaproteobacteria; order Burkholderiales; family Burkholderiaceae; genus Paraburkholderia. Next base: position 58,113 of record NZ_NPIH01000124.1, read on the forward strand.
CAGCAGAACGCGCGGATCACCAATGCGGATCTGGCCCGCTCGGTGAATCTGTCGCCAACGCCCTGCTTCAATCGCGTGCGGGCGCTCGAAAAGCTGGGCCTGTTCAAGCAGCAGGTGACGTTGCTGAACCCGGAGCCCCTCGGGCTGCGCATCAACGTGTTCATTCAGGTGAGTCTGGAAAAACAGGTCGAAGACGCGCTGTTGCGCTTCGAGCAGGCGATTTCGGAGCGGCCCGAGGTGATGGAGTGCTATCTGATGACGGGCGACGCCGACTATCTGCTGCGCGTGGTGATGCCGGATATGCAGACGCTCGAGCGGTTCATCGTCGATCATCTGACGAAGATTCCCGGCATCTCCAATATCCGCTCGAGCTTTGCGCTCAAACAGGTGCGGTACAAGACCGCGCTGCCGTTGCCATCCTCGGGATTGACGCTGGCCGATCCCGACGATGTGGCGACGGACTGGCGGTGAACTGCGCCGCCAGTCGATTCGTCGTCAGGCGGCAGCCTTGGCGCGCGTATAACGCTGCGCCGGCAGCTTGTGCGACAGATTCGGCTGCAGCTGCTGGCGTGCGCTGTTCAACCGCTCCCAATCGGCCGCGTCCGGCAGCGCCGGGATCGTCACCAGTTCGTCCTGGTCGAGACCGGCAAGCGCGGCGTCCACCATGTCCTCGGCGGTCATCACGATCTGCGTGGGCAGATTCTCGATGGCCAGCCCCGCGCGGTCCCAGAAGGCCGTGCTGGTCACACCCGGCAACACCGCCTGCAACTTCACACCCTTGCCGCCCACTTCGTGATGCAGCGATTGCGTCAGGTTCAGCACATAGGCCTTAGTGCCGCTGTACGTGCCGTTCAGGAGCTCCGGCGCCAAAGCCACGATCGACGAAATATTGATCACCACGCCGTTACCCCGCTCGACGAAGCCGGGCACCGCCGCCGCGGTCAGACGCGTGAGCGCGGTCACGTTCAGGTCGATCATCTTTTCGAGTTCGTCGATGTCCGAGTCGATCAACGGGGCCGATGCGCCGACGCCCGCGTTGTTGACCAGCATCGTGATCCTTGGGTCCGTGCGTAGCCGCTCCTCGATGCGGCGCATGTCGGCCTTCACGGTCAGATCCGCGCTGACCGTATCCACGTGGCGTCCGGTTTCCTGCGTCAGATGCTCGGCGAGACCCTTCAGCCGTTGACCGTCGCGTGCGACGAGGATCAGGTCGTAGCCGCGCCGCGCGAGACGATCGGCATATACCGCGCCGATGCCCGACGACGCGCCCGTCACTAATGCCGTCCCTTTGTTGCCTTTGCCTGCTTGCGTTGCCATTTGAAGCGCTCCTTGCGGGCCTGGCGCGTCGCGCCGCTGCCCTATCCGTTGAATGAGACACGCCGTGAACCTACGCCACCGCCCGCTTTCGGCCGGCAAGACGCTGTTGACGAGACAAGTTTAGGCGCGTAGCCTTTTGGCTCAAATGTCGTATTTCCCTCGTTTCAGGACATGGCAATGAAGCACATCGGCGTGGTGGTTTTCCCCGGCTTCCAGATTCTCGATATGGTCGCGGTCGCGATATTCGAGCTGGCGAATCTGGAAGCCGGCCAGCGCGAGTACGAGGTGGAGACCGTTTCCGAGCGCGGCGGGATGGTGCGCAGTTCGTCCGGCGTCGAGGTCGCCACGGGAGCCTTCGGCGATCCCGCCTACGACACCGTGATCGTCACGGGCGCGATGCAGATCGCGCCGTCTTCGCCGGGCATGCTGGCGTTTCTGAATCGTGCGCTCGTCGCGTCGCGGCGCACCGCGAGCATCTGCACCGGCGCCTTCGCGCTGGCCGAAGCCGGCATTCTCGATGGCCGCCACGCGACCACCCACTGGGTCCACGCGCGCACCCTCCAAGAACGCTTTCCCGCGACGAGGGTCGACGACGACCGCATTTTTATCGTCGACGGTTCGGTGTGGACTTCGGCGGGCATGACGGCATGCATCGACCTGTGCCTCGCACTGGTCGAAAACGATCTCGGCGTGGATGTGTCGCGCGCGATCGCGAAAAAACTCGTGGTGTATCACCGGCGCACCGGTGGGCAGTCACAATTCTCGGCCATGCTGGAGCTTGAGCCGAAATCCGACCGCATCCAGAATGCACTCGCGTATGCGAAAAGCCATCTGCACGAGCCGTTGACGGTCGAGCAGCTGGCCGATATCGCGCACCTGAGTCCGCGCCAGTTCAGCCGGGCGTTTCGCGACGAAACCCGGCAGTCGCCGGCCAAGGCCATCGAGTCGTTGCGCGTCGAAGCCGCGCGCGCGATGCTCGAAGCAGGTCGTCATTCGATGGAAGCGGTCGCCGTCGACACCGGTTTTATCGACACCGAGCGCATGCGCCGCGCGTTTCTGCGCGCGTACGGCCAGCCGCCGCAGGCGATCAGGCGTGCCGCGCGTGCGCTGTAACGGATGTAGTGGACAATGTCAGCAGCCCTGCCTTACATCGATCCGAACTTGCAACCAGGAAAGGAAGCGCGATGAACTATGACGACAGCAATCCGTTCGCAAGAATTCTGCGTGGTGAACTGCCCTGCATCAAAGTGGCAGAAAACAATGCCGCACTGGCGTTCATGGACTTGATGCCGCAAGCCGACGGCCATCTGCTGGTCGTGCCGAAAGAGCCGGTGGCCGAGATTTTCGAATTGTCGGATGCGTCGCTGGTGGCGAGCATGCGCATGACGCAGAAGCTCGCGATCGCCGTTCGCGCCGCCTTGCACCCCGACGGCGTGTTTATCGGTCAATTCAACGGCGCCGCCGCGGGACAGACCGTGCGGCACGTGCATTTTCACGTGATCCCGCGCTGGGAAGGCCAGCCGTTGAACCTGCATGCGCGCGACGTCGCCGACGCGGACACACTCGAGGCGCTCGCCAAGCGCATTCGCGCGCATTGGCGCGCCGACTGAGGCGGGGCGCCAGCATGCGTGATCACGCGCCGTAACAAGTGTAATGGCGGCTGAAACAAGCGGCGCGCGTGGTGCGACTAGACTGTTATCTGCCTTGTAGCCTCAAGGCAATGAGTGTGGATCTCTTTTTAAGCCTGCCCGCAACGGCAGGCTTTTTTTCTTTGGCGATGCAGCGCACCTATCGACTGGAAAATACGGCCGGCATAAAGAACCGCACGTGGCGGCCTGTTGACACAGTCGGATAGCGCGGTGGCGGCGCAGGGCGGCGCCGCTTCATCGCTTGGCATGTGCCCACACGCGCTTACATTCGGCCTTTGCATACGCGTTCGCGACAGCCGGCGCACGAATTTAACGGCCCGCCGTTCCGGCATGGCGGGCGCGTTGCGCGCCCAGCCGGGCGCAGAAACGCTGCGGCGCCTCAGAGACGGTCCCGCGTGCGGCGCAGCGGATGCCGCCAGTCGATCCGCCGATGTCTCAGATGCACGGGCCGCATGTCATGCAGATGACGATGTTCCTGCCACAGTTCGTCCGAAAAAAGAAACGCGACGATGAGCAGCGGCACGACGAGGAATACGCCCAATATCAGTTGCTCGATCACGGTAGCCTCCGATCGCAGGAGCATAATTTCATTGTAGAGCACCGCGCGTGCCGCGCCACACCGAAACGGGCGGCGGCGAGCGGGTGGCGACCGCAGCTTCCGCTCTCCCCGGCGCGCGCACTCGGACTCACGCAAATTAACGGTTCAAGGGGAATCAATGACGACCGAACGAAGCAGCGAACTCACGTTGCGCCCACTTGAACGCACCGATCTGCGCTTCGTCCATGAAGTGAACAACAACGCAAAGATCATGCGTTACTGGTTCGAGGAACCGTACGAGACGTTCTCCGAACTGACCCAGCTTTACGATCAGCACGTGCACGATCTACGCGAACGACGCTTCGTCGCGGTGGACAACGTGGGCCAGACGATCGACGTCGTCGAATTGATCGAGCTGGACTACATCCACCGGCGCGGCGAATTCCAGATCATCATCGCGCCGCACGCTCAAGGCCGGGGCTATGCCACCGTCGCAACGCAGCTCGCGATCGACTACGCGTTTTCAGTGCTGAACCTGCGCAAGATCTATCTGATCGTCGACAAGTCGAACACCGCCGCAATTCATATCTACGAAAAATGCGGCTTCCGGCACGAGGCGGAACTGATCGAGGAATTTTTCGGTAATGGCCGGTATCACAATGCGTTGCGCATGTGCATGTTTCAGTCGGAGTTTTTCAACGCTGGCAAGCACGTCGACTAACCGCGCAAACGGCGCCGCAGCTCGCGTGGATTTAGCCTTCGGCCGCGCGGATGGCTTGCCTGGCACTGTTTATTTTCTGCATGCACACCGTTATTTCGCATTTCTGAATGACGCGACCGAACGAGTTTGTGTGCACCGCACAAAGTGCGCTATTTAATTGTATTAAGTCGCTTAATTGACGCTGCGCGTTTACGCGAATATGTGCTGCAAAAGCTTGACTGCTAAACACCTACACCCCGCCTCGTTTTCATTTATCCGTTCCATTGGCAACCGTTTAAACCGCTGCACGGGGTCACAGGCGGGTGTGACAGCAAGTGCGACAATTCGCCACTGTTGCGACCGCACACAAGTTGTGCTTGTCGTTCGGTGACGTTCTTCTAAAGTACAAGTTGCGGGTTCAACGAGAAAGTTAAATACATAGCTAACCTGAGTATTTACCCCGCACCCGGAGGAACCTATGAAAATGCGCATCGCCGTTGTTTTCGCCATTGCGGGTTTGGCTGCTGCGACCGTTCAGGCGCAAGATGTCGTGATCAAGCCGCAGCAAACCATCCAGTTCAAGGCCAACGCCTATGGTTGTCTGTCGAAGGATAAACTCGACGCCGCCGACCAGCATGCACAAGCCGGTGAACAGCAGAAAATGCAGGAATTTTTCTCCGGCTATCAGTGCGTGTCGACACCGCAGGACTCGAAATTCCGGGTCGTACGCGTGGTGGGCCACGATGTCGAATTCGTGAATTCCGGCAATAGCGATACGCAAGGTTTGTGGGCAAACGATCGGTTTATCAGGCAATAAACTGAACATCGAACTGCGCGTCGCCATTCTGGAATAAATGGCGGAATGCGGTTTGTCGCGCATTAAAAAAACTCCGAGCTATTCAAGGCCGGAGGGCGCGAAATTGTAAGTAAAAAAAGCCCGGCATTGACATGCCCGGCTTTTTTTATGCCCATGTGCGTGCGCCGTGCTTTTCAGCAAGCCAGAAAAAGGCCGATGCGGACGATCGATCCGCATCGGCAGTACGCCTTCTCGCAAAGCGCAGGAACAACTCTCGAATCGACGCGACCCTGTCGGCCGCCTGCGTGCGTCAGTGCACGCGCTTGCTGCGGCGGAACTGGTCGAACAGCACCGCCAGCAGCAGAATCCCGCCGCGGATCAGGTATTGGTAAAAAGTCGGCACGTTCAACAGGCTCATCGCATCCTGCACGGAACCCATGATCAGCACGCCGACGAGCACGCCGGAAATCGTCGCGACGCCGCCTGTTAAGGAAACGCCGCCCAACACGCAAGCCGAAATCACGCCGAGTTCGAGCCCGACCGACGTTTTCGGATCGCCGAGACTCATGCGCGACGCCAGCATCACGCCGGCGAAGCCCGTCACGAGGCCTTGCAGCACGAACACGGTGATCTTGATCCGCGTTACCGGCAAGCCGGCCAGCACGGCGGCCTCGCTGTTGCCGCCGACGGCCAGCACATTCTTGCCGAACACGGTCTTCTTCAGCAGGAAGCCGAACAGCACGAAGCCGATGATATTGCTCCAGATCGGAAACGAGATGCCGAGGAACGAGCCGCCGCCGAGATCGAAGAAGCGCTCTTCGGAAATCATCACGGCGTCGCCGTTCGACGTGATGAACGCGAGCCCGCGCACGACCTCCATCATCGCGAGCGTGACGATCAGCGAGTTGATCTTGTAGCGCGCGACCAGCACGCCGTTGACCAGGCCGACTGCGCCGCCCGCGAGCACCCCGACCGCGACGCCAAGCAGCACGCTATGCGTCGCGGTGATCACCGTGGATGCAGCCACGCCCGCAAACGCGACGATCGACGCCACCGACAGATCTACCTCGCCGAGCGCGAGGACGAACATCATCGTGACGGAGATCGAGCCGATCAGTGTGACGGAGAGCAGCAAGCCCTGGATATTGCGCGAGCTGAGAAAGTCCGGCACGGTGAACGACAGCACCGCGAACAGGATGATGAACACCATCACGATGCCGGACTTGTTGATCAGGTCCCAGGTGCGCGCGGCGCGCGCGCTCAGGCCCGCGGAGGCGACGGCGGGGGTCGGGGAGTCGGTGGAGGGTGTCTGCATGATGTCTGTTCCGTTTCAATAAGCGCGATTCAGTGGCTCGTTCGGGTTCGGATTCGAGTCGAATGGGTGGAGGGGCCTCAGCGCGGCAGCGCGAGCTTGATCAGCGCATCGGGCGTGGCCTGCGCCTTCGGCAGGTCACCGACAATGCAGCCCTCCTTCATCACGATCACGCGATCCGCGATGCCGATCACTTCGGCGAGATCGCTCGACACGACGATGACCGTGCGGCCCGCTTCGGCGAGCCCGTACAACAGTCCGTAAATCTCGCTGCGCGCACCGACGTCGATGCCGCGCGTCGGTTCGTCCATCAGGAACACGTCGATCTCTTCGGCGAGCCAGCGCGACAAAATCACTTTCTGCTGATTGCCGCCGGACAGCGTGCCGATCGGCGTCTCGCCGTTGCGCGTCTTGATCGCGAGCTTGCCGATGAATTCTTTGGCGGTCTGCGCTTCCTTGCGACCGTTGAGCACGTGAAAGCGGCTGAAGTGGCGGCGGCAACTGATATTGAGGTTGTCCGACACGGAGGCGATCGACACGATGCCTTCCTGTTTGCGATCTTCCGGGCACAGCGCGATGCCCGCGCGCACCGCGTCGCGCGGCGTGGCGAAGCGCACGCGCTTGCCCTTGAGCGTGATCTCGCCGGCGGCCGGCTTGACCGCGCCGTAGATCAGCTTCATCAGCTCGGACCGGCCCGCGCCGACGAGCCCGAAAAAGCCGACGATTTCGCCTTTGCGCGCCACGAACGAAGCCGGTTCGCGCAACCCGCGTCCCATCAGATCCTGGATCTGCAGTTGCACGTCGCCGAGTTCGCGTGAGCGATAGCCGTACACATCGGCGATCGAGCGGCCCACCATGCCGCTGATCAGGCGATCGCGATCGAGTCCCGCACCGGCTTCGAACGTGTCGATGCGGCGGCCGTCGCGAAACACCGTGACGCGGTCGCATAGTTCGTACACTTCCTCCATCCGGTGCGTGACGTAGATGATGGCGCGGCCTTCGGCCCTCAGTGCGCGGATGATCCGGAACAGCTGCGTCGTTTCGCGCGACGACAGCGAACTGGTCGGCTCGTCGAAGGCGATCACGCGCGCGTCGCGCATCAGTGCCTTGCCGATCTCGATCATCTGGCGCTGGCCGATCGACAGATTCTTTACCTGCTGCGACGGATCGATCTTTTCGCCGAGCCGCTCCAGCTCGCGCACCGCGCGCGCGACCAGCGCCTTTTCGTCCAGTACGCCGAAGCGATTGGGCAGCGCGCCGAGCATCAAATTTTCCGCGACGGTCAGCTCCGGCACCAGGTGCAGTTCCTGATAGATGATCGCGACGCCTGCCGCAATGGCCGCCTTCGTCGTGGTGAACTGCTGCGCGGCACCGCCGAGCGACAGCGTGCCCGCCGCCGGCTGGTTCACGCCGGACAGCACCTTGAGCAGCGTCGATTTGCCGGCGCCGTTTTCGCCCATCAGGCCATGCACTTCGCCGCGCCGCACTTCGAGCGACACCTGATCGAGCGCGAGCACGCCGGGAAAGCGCACGGTGATGCCGTCGAGTTGCAGATACGGCTGCGCGTCGTCGACGAAAGCAGAGGAAGGCGAGGGCGCTTGCGCCGGCAGCGCCGCTGGGTTGCCGGTGGACGCGGCGGACTCGGTGGATAAAGACGTCATTGGAAAACCTCAAGCGGGTGAACAACTCAACTACCGTGCTGACGGCTGCGCGGGCCGGTCTCGCGTGAGTGCGATCCGGCCCGCCGAACGTGCGGACTCGAAGCGGGCTTAGATGCCCAGTTCCTTACGCACGTCCTGCCAGTTGCTGCGCACCATCAGCTTGCCGGTGGTCTGCGTGTCGGCGGGCGGCTGCTTGCCGTCCTTGATCCACTCGATCAGGTTTTCCGTGCTGTCCTTGCCGTGGTTGGTCGAGCTCACGGCGATCGTGCCGTAGAAGCCCGTCGGTTCCTTCTTCTGGAATTCGGCAAACGCTTCGCCCGCGCCGTTGATGCCGACGCCGATCACGTCCGCCGCCGGAATATGCAACTGCTCGGTCGCGCGCACGCCGCCGAGCACGCTTTCCTCGTTGAGCGCGAAGATCACCCACTTCTTGATGTTCGGATGCTGGGCGAGCACCGGCGACGACGCGTTGAAGCCGCCTTCGTCATCGGTCGTTTTCTGTGGGGCGTCGAAGATGTTTTCCTTCTTGAAGCCGCCGGCGAGCAGCGATTGCGTCGCGCCGTCGGTGCGCAGCTTCGCGGTCGGCAGTTCGTAGTTCGTGATGCGCAGCGCGCCGACTTCTTCAGGCTTCCAGCCGCGGCGCTTCATTTCCTCTGAGATCGCCGTGCCGACCTGATTGCCGATCTTGAATGCCGACATGCCGAGGTGCGGCACATTCGCGAGCGGCTTGCCGGTGGAGTCGACCAGTTGATCGTCGACGGTGACGAACTTCATGTTGTAGCGCTTCGCGCGCGCCTGAATCGCCGGTCCGAGGCGCACGTCGGGCGCGCAGATCACGAAGCCCTTCGCGCCTTGTGCGCCCAGGTTGTCGATCGCGGCCAGCACTTTTTCGCCGTCCGGCGTGCCGATGTTGACGACCGAGAAACCGTCCTTCTGGCCGAGCGCGGTCGCGGCCTTCTGTTCGTTGATGAACCACGCCTGTTCCGGCATCTTCACGAGAAAGCCGACTTTGAGCGGCTGATCCGCGTGCGCGGAAAGTTGCATGGCAAACGGAGCGGCGAGGGCTGCGGCGGCCATCGCGGTGAGGGTCAAACGGCGAAGCTTGCTGGTCATGCGTGTCTCCTGAGGTTGAAAAGCTGCATTGATTTCGTTGATGTGCAGCAGGGTCATGCGCGGCGGCGTGAGCCGGGGCGCGAATGAAGCGTGGAATGCGCGGCGCATCGGATTGCGGCTGCGCGATAAACGGCACGGTGGGGAAGGCAATGCGAGGCATTCATCGCAATCAGCCCGCGACGTAGGCCGTTTTCACGGCCGTCCAGAAAGCTGCGTCGGTGGCGCCGTAGGCGGACGCCTTGCGGCCGCCGCCGGGCGCGTGGTGCTCGACGGTCGTGGTCGGCAGATTAATCGTGACGAGGCCGCTCTGGACGTGGCGGCGGAAATGCCGCGCGCGGTCGAGCGAGCGTGTGCAGATGCCGGCGCATAAGCCGTAGGCGGTGTCGTTCGCCAGATGCAGCGCGTGGTCGTAGTCGTGCGCGCACAGCACGACGGCTAGCGGTCCGAAAATTTCCTCGCGCGCAATGCGGTGTTCGGGCTCGCCGATGAAGAGCGCCGGTTCGAAGAAGTAGCCGCGCGTCGCGCGTTCCAATTGCTGGCCGCCGCGCACCAGTTGGGCGCCTTCCTGCTGACCGATGCGCACGTAGTCGAGGTTGCGCTCCAGTTGCGCTGCGTTGGCGAGCGGGCCGATGTCCGTGCCGTGCTTCAACGCGTGATCGACCGAGAGTTTGGCGAGCTTCGTGTTCAATGCGTCGACGAACGGCTCGAACACCGCGCGCTCGACGATCAACCGTGCCGCCGCCGTGCTGCGCTGACCCGTCGAGCTATAGGCGCCGCTCAAGGCGGCATCGACCGCCCCGTCGAGATCCGCATCGGCCAGCACCACGAACGGATTCTTGCCGCCCATCTCCAGTTGCACACGCACCTGGCGGGCAGCCGCGGCCTGCAGCACGCGCGTGCCGGTGTCCGTCGAGCCGCTGAAGCTGATTGCCGCGACCAGCGGATGCGCGACGATCCGCGCGCCGACCTGGCGGCCGCTGCCCATCACCAGATTGAACACGCCCGCCGGCAGGCCCGCGCGGCTGATGATCGAAGCCAGCGCCGCCGCGCAAGCCGGCGCCGATTCCGCCGGCTTGAAGACGACGCAGTTGCCGTGTGCGAGCGCGGCGCCGATCTTCGCTGCGGCGATCGCCAAGGGCGCGCTCCACGGTGTGATGACGCCGACCACGCCGAGCGGTTCGCGCGTCACGTCGATTTCGACGCCCGCGCGCGCCGATGCCAGTGGCTCCGCAAACGCACGCAGCGCTTCGGCGGCGAACAGCTTGAAAATCTGGCCCGCGCGCGTGGCTTCGGTTTGCGCCTCGGGCAAGGTCTTGCCGATTTCGCGCGCGAGCAGCCGGGCGAGTTCGTCGCGGCGGGCCAGCATCTCGGTGCCGATCGCGTCGAGCGCGTCAGCGCGGCGCTGCGCCGACGCCAGCGACCAGTCGCGAAACGCCGCGTGCGCGGCTTCGATCGCCGTGTCGGTCTGCCGCACGTCCGCGCGGACATATTCGCCGACCGGCTCGTCGAGGTCCGACGGGTTGAACGACACGCCCGCGGTCGCGCCCGTCTCCCATCCGCCATTGATGTAATGGCGAAACGGACTGACAACGAGCGGGACGAGCGAATCGCGGTTCATCGAGGGAAGGGCGCCACTTGGGAAGCTTGGAAAGTCCACGAATGGTATGAGCCGTGCCAATAACTTTCCAATCCCTTTTTAAGCCATCCCGATATCAGTTTCGGTATGGCATTATGGACACAGCGCCGGATGAAGCGTGTGTCACGAGGGCTTCATGCCGCTGAGCCAAAAACAAGATTGGAGACAAACGATGACGCGAAGTTATTCGAACTGGTTCGTCCGCGCGCGGCTCAAGACGCGGCAGTTGCTACTGCTCGCGGCGATGGAGGAGGAGGGCAACGTGCGCCGGGCCGCCGACGTGCTTGGCATGACGCAGCCGGCCGCCTCGCGCCTGCTCAAGGAGCTCGAGGACATGCTGGAAGTCAGCCTGTTCGATCGCACGCCACACGGCATGCACGCGACCTTGTACGGCGAGGTGATGATCCGCCACGCGCGCATGGTGCTGTCGAATCTGAGCCACGCCCACGACGAAATCTCGGCGCTGCGCTCCGGCCTCGCGGGGCAGGTGCGCATCGGCGTGATTGCGGCTGCCGCCGCGACGATGGTGCCGCGCGCGATTGCCAGCGTGAAGGAGCGCTATCCGCAGTTGCAAATCTGGGCGGAGGTGGAAACCTCGGACGTGATGCTGCCGCGGCTCGCCGAAGGCGAACTCGACATCATGATCGGCCGCGTGCTGGAGCGGCAGAACCAGTTCAAGGCCGAAGTCCGCTATGAGCCGCTCGCCGACGAACCGCTCTGCGTGGTGGCCCGGCCCGGCCATCCTCTCGAAAATGAGACGGGTTTGACGCTGCGGGGAATCGTCAACGCGAGCTGGGTCTTGCACCCGCCTGGCAGCGTGCTGCGTCATCGCTTCGATCTGATATTTTCGCAAATCGGACTGAATCCGCCCCAAAACGTGGTCAATACCAACAATTTCCTCGCGATTTCGAGCCTGCTGCTCCAGAGCGACATGTTGGCCGTTCTCCCCGACGAAGTGGCGCGTCAATACCAACAGTACGGTGTGCTCAAGCGTATGCCGATCGATTTACCGTGCAGGATGGATACATTCGGTATCATCACGCGCCAGTCGCATTTGCTGTCGCCGGCCGCAGCCGTCGTGCTGGAAGCCTTGCGGGAAGCCGCCGCCGGGGTCTACGGTACGGCTTTCGAGCCGGCCGTGGCGCGGTAAATGCTTCTCCCATTGGCATGGCCGCCGGCTGACGGCGCGGGAGAAATGCGATGTACAACAAACACGGAAAACGGCAACGCGCCGTCGACGATTCTTTTTCTGTTCGCTCCGGCGGAGAGAGCGCCTGGTTTAGCAACGGCATGGCACTTAAATCGACGATTTACAAGGCGGAACTGCAGATCGCCAACATGGACCGGCACTATTACGCCGACCATTCGCTGACGATCGCCCGCCACCCCTCGGAAACCGACGAGCGGATGATGGTCCGCGTGGCGGCGTTCGCGCTCTTCGCGCAGGAACGCCTCGAATTCTGCAAAGGTTTGTCTGATGTCGACGAACCGGATCTGTGGCAAAAGGATCTGACCGGCGCGATCGAAACGTGGATCGAAGTCGGTCAGCCGGACGAACGGCGTATCGCCAAAGCGAGCGGCCGCTCGAACGAAGTGATCGTGATCGCGTACGGCGGCCGCGCGTCGGACATCTGGTGGCAGGGCGTGCGCAACAAGGTGGAGCGCATGCGCAACGTGACGGTGTGGACCCTCGGCGAAGATGTCGCAGCGGCGCTCGGCACGCTGGCGGAACGCACGATGCGCCTGCAATGCACGGTGCAGGACGGCGAAGCATGGCTTGGCAGTGCCGAAGCCGATGCGGTGAAGATCGAGTGGACGGTGTTGAAGGCGCCGGCCACTGCGTAAGGGCTGACTGCTCCCGAGTCGCGCTGCCGCCTGATTCGCAGCTTGACTCGCTTTGACGCCGAAGCGGTGTGTTCAGTCCCGCCATCAGCCCGACGCCTAAAGCGACGTCGCCCGCGCCGCTTGCGGCGGCCCCTTGAGTTCGACCATGTTGCCCTCCGGATCGAACAGATACAACGATTGGCCAAAGCCGTCTGCGCCATAGCGCAGCGCCTGTTCGCCCAGCCGCGCGCCATGCCCGGTCAGATGCGTCTTGAGCGCGTCGGCGTCGAATGGTTCGACGCGCAAACATATGTGGTCCATATTCCGTCCCGCGCCTGGCGTGCCGTTTTCGGCGTGGTCGAGCTTGCCGCCGACCTGTAACAGGTCGATCAGCGAGCGCCCTGCGCGCAATTGCGTCAGACCCAGTTCCCGCTGTTCCTTCTCCAGACTGCAGCCGAGCACGTCGCAATAAAAGCGCGTCATGGTTTCGACGTCCGTCGCCCGGATGACGACGTGATCGATCTCGCGAATGTGGATTTTCATATCGGACGCCTCTGGCAAGTTGGCAGAACGGATGATTAGCCAGTGTAGGAGAAAGGGCGGTGCCGTGAGGCGGGCCATGAATCCAGCCGTGAGGCCGGATCGAGAAGCACGCGGAGAACGTATAGACGAAAAAAAGCCCGCTCTATGTGGAGCGGGCTGAATCCATATCAGGAGGAGACATGGAGGAGACAGGTACTAATATACACACGGGGTTGATGCGACGCAATAACTTTTTAAGGGAAAACCCGATATCGGGCCAAATTGTCGCACTTTGTGGCAAAACGACCGTCTGGCGGCCGTTCCAGCCTGCGAACAAGCGCAATGACAGAGCAAGAACCGGGGCGTAGGGTGTCGGCATACGGCCTACATTGGTGAGCATCGACCACGTCTGCCCCCGGGACCATCATGAACCGCACGACCGATCCTGCCGCCCCCAGCCCCGCCTCGGCCACCACGAGCTGGGCCTCCGACGACGAGCGCTGGGCCGCCGTCACGCGCCGCGAGCCTCGTGCCGACGGCGCATTCTTCTACGCGGTCAAGACGACCGGCGTATTCTGCCGTCCGTCCTGCGCTTCGCGCCAGCCGCGCCGTGAAAACGTCGCCTTCTTCACCGATGCCGCCGCCGCCCGCGCCGCGGGCTTTCGCGATTGCAAGCGATGCCGGCCCGGCGGCCTGCCGCGCGAACTGGAGATCATCCATCGCGCGTGCGCCGCGCTGGACGCTGACCCGCAGCAGCGCCTCACGCTCGCTCAACTGAGCGATGCCGTGCACGTCAGCCCGTTTCACCTTCAGCGACTGTTCAAGCGCGTGGTGGGCGTATCGCCGCGGCAGTATCAGGCTGCGCAGCGCGGCGCCGCGTTGCGCGACGCGCTGCAAAGCGGCGCGGATGTCACGCGCGCCACGCTAGACGCCGGCTTCGGCTCGCCCTCGAGGATGTACGACAGCGCGGCGGCCGAACTGGGCATGGCGCCGTCCGCGTATCGCAGGAAGGGTGCGGGGCTGACCGTGCGCTACGCCTGCGCGCCGACCTCGCTCGGCTTCGTGCTGGTCGCGGCGACGGACAAGGGCATCTGCAAAATCGGTTTCGGCGACGACCACACCTCGCTGGTCGACGAACTGCGCGGCGAATTCGCCAACGCCGAGCTGTTGGAAGACGCCCAACAGCTCGCCCCGTTCATCGCGCAGATCGACGCCTATCTGCGCGGCACGCGTCAGGACTTCGATCTGCCGCTGGACATTGCCGCGACCGCATTCCGGCAACGTGTGTGGGATGCGCTGCGGCGCATCCCCTACGGCGAAACGCGCAGCTATTCGCAGATCGCCGAAGCGGTCGGCTCGCCACGCGCGGTGCGCGCGGTGGCGAGCGCCTGCGCGACGAACCCGGTGGCGCTCGCCATTCCTTGCCACCGCGTGGTGCAAAAGGGCGGGGCGCTGGCCGGGTATCGCTGGGGCCTGGCGCGCAAGGGCGCGTTGCTCGACAACGAGGCGCAGCATGCCGGCCGCGTTTCGCTCGACCAGCCTGGCCGCAAAAAGCCTGCCGCCGCTGACGCCGAGTCCCTCAGCACCACCCCCACCAAACTGGATCACGCCGCGTGAGTACGCTCGACGAAGTCACCACCCTCGAATTGCCGTTCAAACCACCATTCGACTGGCCGCGCCTGCTGCGCTTTTTCGGCGGGCGCGCGACGCCCGGCGTCGAAGCCGTCGAAGACGGCACGTATCGCCGCGCGATCGATTGGGCCGGCGACAGCGGCACACTGAGCGTGCGCCTGCATCCTCGCAAACGCTGTGTTGTCGCGAGCATCGAAGGGCCGGCGAGCCGTCACGCCGACGCGCTCGCCGCGCCGATCGCGAAGATGTTCGATCTGCACGCCGATCCGAAAAAGATCGGCGCCGAACTCGCCGCGGACCCGTGGCTCGCACCGCTCGTCGAAGCAGCGCCCGGCCTGCGTGTGCCGGGTGCGTGGTCGGGCTTCGAGCTCGTGGTGCGCGCGATCGTCGGCCAGCAGGTCAGCGTGAAAGCGGCGACCACGATCATCGGACGGCTCGTGCAGCGCGCCGGTGAGCGCATCGACGGCCACCCGCATGAGAACACCGCATGGCGCTTTCCTACGCCCGCCGCGCTGGCCGCTGTCGATCTCGCGCAGATCGGCATGCCAGGCAAACGCGTCGCGGCGTTGCAGGGCTTCGCGCGTGCGGTCGCCACCGGCGACGTGCCGCTCGACAGCAACGTCATCGACGCGACCAGCCTGCGCGCCGCGTTGCTCGCGCTGCCCGGCATCGGCCCGTGGACCGTCGAATACGTCGCGATGCGGGCATGGCGCGACGCCGACGCGTGGCCCGCATGGGACCTCGTGCTGATGCAGTCGATTTGCGCGCGCGATCCTTTGCTCGTGCGGCCGACGCAGCAACGCACCCGTACCGACGCGTGGCGTCCCTGGCGCGCGTATGCGGCCATGCATCTGTGGAACGAGGTGGCGGACCGCGCGGGGGCCGCGCGCGGCGGCTGAAGTTGCACGGGTGCGTGGGTCGAATGAAAGTGTGCGACGGGCAACGCGGAGAACCGCCCGGCAGGCGGATTCGTGCTGAAAATGGGCGGGACTGGCGGCCCTGAAGGGCTGGCGGAGCGGGCTCAAGCAGGCGTCGTAGCGAGATGTTAAAGTGCCCGCTACTGAAAATTCCGCCGAACGTTGTCGACCGCGCAGTGCTGCCGCGAGCAGTCGAGCGGCACATGGCGGCCGACAACGCCCGACTCGCATCAATGCCAAACACGACGACACCTCCCCGCACGACCGATGCGTTCCTGCACCGCTTGTCCGTGCTGACCTCGGGCCCGCAGCGCGACGCGCTGGCGCGCGGTCTGCGCGGCATCGAAAAGGAAAGCCTGCGCGTCACGCAGGACGGCAAGCTCGCCTTGAGCCCGCATCCGCGCGCGCTCGGTTCGGCGCTCACGCATCCCTCGCTGACCACCGACTATTCCGAAGCACTGCTCGAACTGATCACGCCGGCCGAACACGACGTCTCGGTGACGCTCGACAAGCTCGACACGCTGCATCGTTTTGTCTACGCGGAACTCGGCGACGAGATCCTGTGGAACAACTCGATGCCCAGCCTGCTGCCCGACACCGACGAAGCCATTCCGATCGCGCATTACGGCACGTCGAACATCGGCAAGCTGAAGTACGTGTACCGCATTGGCCTCGCGCTGCGCTACGGCCGCACGATGCAGTGCATTGCGGGCATCCACTACAACTATTCGCTGAACGAAGAAGTGTGGCGGCTCCTGCATGCCGACCATCAATCCACCGCGACCGCCGTCGATTTCCAGTCCGAACGGTATCTCGCGCTGATTCGCAATTTCCGTCGCACCAACTGGCTGCTGATGTATCTGTTCGGCGCGTCGCCGGCACTGGATCGCCGATTTCTCCGCGATCGCAAACACTCGCTGGAAACGTTCGACGCCGACACGCTGTACCGGCCGTACGCCACGAGCTTGCGCATGAGCGACCTCGGCTATTCGAACACCACCGCGCAAGCGGCCCTGCATGCCGACTACGACACGCTGCCGGGCTATCTCGACGCGCTCGCCAAAGCCGTGAGCCAGCCTTACCCGGCCTACGAGGCAATCGGCACGCAGCGCGACGGCGAGTGGGTGCAAATCAACACCAACGTCCTGCAGATCGAAAACGAGTTTTACTCGACGATTCGTCCGAAGCGCGTCACGCATCCGGGCGAGCGTCCATTGCATGCGCTGGCCGCGCGCGGCGTGCAATACGTCGAAGTGCGCTGCATGGATATCGATCCGTTCGAGCCAAGCGGAATTTCGCTGGAGACGTCGCGCTTTCTCGACGCTTACCTGCTCGTCTGCGCGCTCGACGACAGCGCGCCATTGCCGCCGGACGCCTACTGCGAAGCCAATCGGAACTTCGGCCGCGTGACGATGGAAGGGCGCAAGCCTGGCCTTGAACTGACGCGCGACGGCAGTCCCGTTGCGATGATGGAGTGGGCCAACGAACTGATGAGCAAGATCGACGCTGCAGCCGCCGCGCTCGACGCGCTGCAGGGCGGCGACGAGCACGCGCGCGCCGTGGCGGTTCAACGCGCGAAGCTCGCGGACGTGACGCTGACGCCGTCGGCGCGCGTGCTGCAAATCATGCGCGACAAGCAGCAGAGCTTTCTCGCGTTCGGCCTCGAACAAAGCAAAGCGCACGCAGAGTATTTCCGTTCGCGTCCGCTCGACGCCGCGCAAACGCAGGCATTCACTGAACTCGCTGCGCAGTCGCTGGCCGAGCAGAGCAAACTCGAACGTGAAGAAGTCGGTTCGTTCGACGCATTCGTCGCCGCTTATCGCGCGTACACGTTGAACCGCTTCAGCGTCTGAACGACGCGGCGCCTGGCGACCTGACGGAAAGCGGCCCACGTGGCCGCTTTTTTTCGCCCTCTACTATCGGCAGGTAACGACTACGTGACGGACGGCCAGGGGTCGAACGGGATCGGCAAATTCTCCACCCCTTTGACGATTCCCTGACGCAGATGAAACACCACACCAGCACCGTGGTCCAACCTGGTATGACACGCTCCGAGGCAGGAGGTATCGACGTGATGAACAAAGGTCTGTTGGCCGCGCTGTGCCTGGCAACAGCAGCGGGATGTTCGACGCAAGGGCAGGTCGATCCGGACGTCATGCAGATCGCGACCAAGCCGTTGACGTGTTCAAACAAAGCGGAATGCGACCTATGGTGGCAACGGGCGCAGTCGTGGGTGTCGAGCCATTCGACCTACAAAATCGAATCCGCAACCGACTCGCTGATTCAGACTGCCGGACCAGACGGCGGCAAGCGTGCGCTGGCGTATCAGATCACGCGCGCGGCGAACCCCGACGGCACGGCGACCATTGGCTTTGCCGCGCACTGCGACGGCTCGTTGGGTTGCAAGCCGAACCCGTGGGAAGCCGGCGCCGACTTCAAGCAATACGTGCGCGGCGGGGCTACCGGCGCACCGCATGGCGACGTGAAACCGTCTCCGCCTGCGGCGCCCACGGCCATGCATCCGGATTCCACGCAAGGTCAATCGGTTCCATCGAGCAGTGGCGAAGCCGTGACGCAGTAGTGATGCCGAGATGAATACCAACGCGGGCAACGAGGCGAAGATCTCGCCTGGTTGCCCGCGTCAGTGTGCGAAGCATGGCGATAAAGCTCAATGCCCCATCGAAGGACCTGCGCCTTTGCGCGGCTTGGTGATCCACACCAGTACCGCAAGCACGAGAAACGCCGCGCAGGAAATGCGGAAGAAATCGTTGGTGGCCATCATGTACGCCTGGGCGGTCACCACCTGGTTCAATTGCGCGGTAACGCCATCGCCGGAAAGTCCGATCCCGGCCAGCGCATTGGCGTAAGCGTTAGTATTCGCCGAATACACGTTCACCGAATCGGTCAGCATTGCGTGATGGGTGATCGTGTCGTTTTCCCAGAACGTCGTGCTGATTGCGGTGCCGATCGCCCCCGACAAGGTCCGGAAGAAGTTCGATAAACCCGACGCGCTGGCGAGCCGCTCGTCCGGTACGCTCGACAGCGTGATGGTCGTCATGGGCACGAAGAAGCAGGCCACGCCGATACCTTGCACGAGACGCGGCCAGATGACGTGATTGAACGGGACGTCGAGCGTAAACGTCGAGTTCCAGAATGAGACGAACGCGAACACGATGAACGCAAAGCTCGCCACCATGCGCAGGTTCAGCCGGTGCATGTTCTTGCCGATCAGCGGCGATAGGAACAGCGCGAGCAGCCCGACCGGTGCGGTCGCGAGTCCCGCCAGGCCGGCGGTGTAGCCCATGACCGTTTGCAGCCATAGCGGGAAGATGACCACCGACCCGAAGAAGGCCATGAAGCCGAACGAAATGATCAGCACGCCGAGCGCGAAGTTACGGTCCTTGAACAGCGAGAGATCGACGACAGGTTCTTTCTCCGTCATTTCCCACACCAGCAGGAACGCGATCGACACCACCGCGATCACCGCCAGCGCGACGATGAATGTCGAGTTGAACCAGTCACGATCCTTGCCGAGGTCGAGCATCATCTGCAGACACGACACACCGATCACGAGCAACGCGAGGCCGACTGCATCGATGCGTTGACGCGTCGTCTTCGTCTCGCGTCCGCGCAGCAGCAGATAGGCGCTCACCGCCGAGAACAGCCCGATCGGCACGTTGATGTAGAAGATCCACGGCCACGTGAAGTTGTCGGTGATGTAGCCGCCCATCACGGGTCCGAAAATCGGCGCGCAAATCACGGTCATCGCCCAGAGGCCGAGCGCAAGCCCGCGCTTTTCCGGGGGATAGGAACGCATCAGGATGGTTTGCGAAAGCGGAACCATCGGCCCGGAGACCAGCCCTTGCACGAGCCGGAACGCGATCAGCGATTCGAAGTTGTGCGCGAAACCGCACAGCGCCGATGCGATCGTAAAAAGCAGCACGGACAGCGTGAAGAGCCGCACTTCGCCGACGCGTCGCGCGAGCCAGCCCGTCAGCGGCACGGCGATCGCCGACGCCACCGAATACGACGAGATGACCCACGTGCCCTGGCTGGTCGCCACGCCGAGGCTGCCGGAAATGGTCGGCACCGCGACGTTCGCAATCGAGGTGTCGAGCACCTCCATGAAGGTACCGAGCGCGAGGCCGACGGTCAGCAAGGCGAGCGCCCCGCC
Source organism: Paraburkholderia sp. SG-MS1 (assembly GCF_012275575.1). Taxonomy (GTDB): domain Bacteria; phylum Pseudomonadota; class Gammaproteobacteria; order Burkholderiales; family Burkholderiaceae; genus Paraburkholderia. Next base: position 77,904 of record NZ_NPIH01000124.1, read on the forward strand.
CTTGAGCGGGGCGGGTTCGGCGGCGGGCCGGGCAGCGGCGGGAGCCGTGGCGTCCATCAATCTTCTCCTCAGCCGGGAAAGCTTGTCAGGGCAGCTTTATTGCGCCTTTGGAACAGCACACTTACATGCCGAAACATCCTCTGCCCAGACAGATAACTAAAAACCATGGCGCTTTTAAAAGTGCCAGTTGGATTACTGGCCGCCGCACTCCGGCGACCCCTCTGCGGGTGATTCTCCCTGCGACTGCGATTGCGGCTCCAATCCGCAGCCCGCGCCAATTCCGTCGCCAGGACCGTTCGCAATGAAACGGGCCAGCAGATCGATCAACGTCGCGTGCTCGTCGGCGGAGAAGCCGCGCAGTTGCTCGTTCAGCACCGCCGCGCCGAGACTTGGCAGCTGGCGCGCCGCGTCGTGACCCTGCGGCGTCAGTTCCAGTTTCACCATCCGGCGATCGGCGTCACTGCGTGTGCGGACCACAAAGCCTTTCTTTTCAAGGCGATCGAGCAGACGCGTCATCGAGCCGCTGTCGTACGACATAGCGCGCGACAGCTCAAATGGCGTGCTCGCGCGCCGTGACGACAACATCAGGATCACGCCGATCTGCTGCGCGGTCAGGCCGAGCGGTTTGACCGCACGGTCCGTCCGCTCCACCAGCACGTTCCGCGCTTTCGTCAGGTAGTAGCCGAGACTCGTCGTCAGTTGAATCTCGTTCGCTTTGTAGGGGCCGTCGATCATGGGCGTTTCCAGCACACGGAAGCTGCAACGAAGTTTAGCTGCCTAAGCAGGCAAGTCAAATCACATGACGCGTTTCACGGACAACAGAAAAACAACGCGAAAAAGGCGCGCGGCATAAAGTATCTTGAAATTTAATTGCATAGTCAATATTATTACGGGCAATGAGTTTCTCGCCTCCGAGCCCATGTTCTGACCGATTGTCTGCACGCAGCGAGCACGCCGTGCAAAAAGGATTCCCCCATGCTGTACCTCAAAAACACCCTTGGCGGCTTGAGCCGCTCCCTGACCGATTCAGCGTTGCACAGCTTCAAGGGGCCGCACCGCTGGTGGAAACTGGCGCTGTTCGCCGGGCTATTCGTGTTGCCTGGCGGGTCGGTGGGCGTGGCGGTGCTGGCGTGGGTCGAGCATCGGCGGGG
>NZ_NPIH01000125.1 GCF_012275575.1 Paraburkholderia sp. SG-MS1
GCCCGCTGCCGCCAGTGCGGCCCGCCATGCGCGCCGCCCCCCCCGAGCCGCCCGCATCGCCGGCAGTCGCCTGGCGCGAACCGAAACGTTCCGACCAGCTCATATCATCGTCCCCCGTTCGGCAGCGATGTCTTCCACCGTGCTGCGAAACACGGCGGCACGGTGTGCATAACCCTTGAACATGTCGAAGCTCGCGCAGGCCGGCGAGAGCAGCACGGCGTCGCCCGGCTGGGCCAGCGCGGCGGCGGCACGCGTCGCTTCTTCGAGCGTGGCGTGATCGGTCATGGCGATGCCGCTGTGTTCGAGCGCCGCGCGAATCAGCGGCGCGTCACGGCCGATCAGCATCACCGCGCGGCACCAGCGCATCACCGGCGCGGCGAGCGGCTCGAACGCCTGGCCTTTGCCGTCGCCGCCGGCGATCAGCACCGCGCGCTGCGCGAGGCCGTCGAGCGCGGCCACCGTCGCGCCGACATTGGTGCCCTTGCTGTCGTCCACGTAGTCGACACCGTCGATCGACGCGATCAACTCCACGCGATGCGGCTCGCCATGGTATTCACGCAGACCGTGTAGCAACGGCGCGCCCGGCAAGCCAATCGCGCGCGCGAGCGCATACGCGGCCAGCGCGTTCGCGGCGTTGTGCAGGCCCCGGATGCGCAACGCGTCGGCGGGCATCAGACGCTTGAGCGCGATGTCCGGCGGCGTCGCCACTTCGTTCTTGCGACGGCGCTTCGGCGTGGGCTCATCGCTCGCATCGCGATCGTGTGCTTCGACGAGCCAGATCATGCCGTTATCGCGCAGCAAACCGTAGTCGCCGTCATTTTTCGGCTCGGTGACGCCGAAGGTGATCGTGTCCACTTCGCTGTCGCCCGAAGGTGCGAGCGACATCACGCGCGAGTCGTCGCGGTTCAGCACACGCACGGTCTGTGTACCGAAGATGCGGCCCTTCGCGGCGGCATACGCATCGAGCCCGCCGTGCCAGTCGAGGTGGTCCTGCGTGATGTTCAACACGACTGCCGCATCCGGCGAAAACGTGTGCGCGGTTTCCAGCTGGAAGCTCGACAGTTCGAGCACCCATACGTCGGGCAGCGCGGTGTGATCGATTGCTTCGCTGAGCTTGTCGAGCAAGGCCGGGCTGATGTTGCCGGCCACCGCGACCTTCTTGCCGGCGCGCTCGCACAGAAGGCCGGTCAGGCTCGTGGTCGTGGTCTTGCCGTTGGTGCCGGTGATCGCGATGACTTTCGGTGCGTAGCCGCTTTGGCCCAGCGTCTTCAACGCCTGCGAGAAGAATTCGAGTTCGCCCCACACGGGGATGCGCTGTTCGCGCGCCGCCGTGATCAGCGGCAACAGGTCGGCGGCGAGCGGCGAAAGACCTGGGCTGATCGCGACCAGCTCCACCCCTTCGAGCAGCACGGGCGAAAACGGGCCGCCGACGAAATCGGCGTCGACGCCGTGCCCTTCCAGCGCGGACAGGTTCGGCGGCACCTCGCGCGTATCGGCCACACGCAGCCGACAGCCGTGCCGCGCGCACCAGCGCGCCATCGCGAGACCGGATTCACCCAGTCCCAGCACGAGCACCATCGGCTTTTGCCGATCCCGAAACTTCTCGCCGAACATCGCCTGCTTCCCCTAATACCTGCTTAACGCAACTTGAGCGTGGACAAACCGAACAGACACAACATCAACGTGATGATCCAGAAGCGCACGACCACCTGCGTTTCCTTCCACCCCGACAATTCGAAATGGTGATGCAGCGGCGCCATCTTGAAGAGACGCCGCCCTTCGCCGAACCGGCGCTTGGTGAATTTGAACCACGTGACCTGCAACATCACGGAGAGCGTTTCCGCGACGAAAATGCCGCCCATGATGAACAGCACGATTTCCTGACGCACGATCACTGCGACCGTGCCGAGCGCGCCGCCGAGTGCGAGCGCGCCGACGTCGCCCATGAACATCTGCGCCGGGTGCGTGTTGAACCAGAGGAACGCGAGCCCCGCGCCGCCCATCGCCGAACAGAAGATCAGCAATTCACCGGCGCCGGCGATATGCGGAAACAGCAGGTACTTCGAATAGACCGAGCTGCCCATCACATACGCGAACACGCCGAGCGATGCACCGACCAGCACGACCGGCATGATCACGAGGCCGTCGAGACCATCGGTGAGATTGACCGCATTGCTTGCGCCGACGATCACCAGATACGTCAGCACGATGAAGCCCCACACGCCGAGCGGATAGCTGATCGACTTGACGAACGGCAGCATCAGGTCCGCGCGCGCGGGCAAGCCCATCGACAAGCCGCTGCGCACCCACGCCATGAACAGATCGAACACGCGCACATTGCTCGCTTCGGACACGCTGAACGCGAGATACACCGCCGCGAACAGACCGATCACCGACTGCCAGAAATACTTCTCGCGCGAGGACATACCGCGCGGGTCCTTGTAGACCACCTTGCGATAATCGTCGACCCAGCCGATCACGCCGAAACCGAACGTCACCAGCATCACGATCCAGATGAAGCGGTTCGTCAGGTCGGCCCACAACAGCGTGGCCACGGCGATGCCGAGCAGAATCAGCACGCCGCCCATGGTCGGCGTACCCGATTTGATGAGGTGCGATTGCGGACCGTCTTTGCGGACGGCCTGGCCGACCTTCATCGCGGTCAGCTTGCGAATCACCGCCGGGCCGCAGACGAGCCCGATCAGCAGCGCGGTGATGGTCGCCATCACCGCACGGAAAGTCAGATAACTGAACACGCGCAAGAAGCTTGCGTCATTCTGCAGCCATTGCGCCAGCGCCAGTAGCATGCTTCGGTCCTTCTATTTCAATGTGCGGCGGGCGTCGAGCCCGCAGCGTTGGGTTGTGGACTCGTTACGGCGTCCACCACGCGCTCCATCTGCATGAAGCGCGAGCCTTTCACGAGAAACGTTGCGGCAGCGCCGAAACCGGCCTGCTGCAATTGCGCGATCAACGCGCCGACGTCGGCCACGTGATGCGCGCCCGCGCCGTATGCGCTGCAGGCATCGCGCGAAGCGTCACCCATCGCGTACAGCGCGTCGATACCGCGCTCTTTGGCGTACGCACCGATTTCGCGGTGGAACGCCGGACCGTTGTCGCCGACTTCGCCCATGTCGCCCATCACCAGCACACGCGGTGCGGCGCGCGAGGCGAGCACGTCGATCGCGGCGCGCATCGAGTCGGGATTGGCGTTGTAGGTGTCGTCGATCACGGTGGCGCCGGCGAGCGCGCCGAGCACGGCCTGCTTCACCTGCAAGCGGCCTTGCACGGCGTCGAACGATTCGAGACCGTGCCTGATCGCGTCGAGCGACACACCCGCTGCCAACGCCGCGGAAGTCGCGGCCAACGCGTTGTGCGCGTTGTGGTCGCCGAGCACTTGCAGCGTGACGTCGAGATGGCCTTCGGGCGTGTCGATGCTCAGTTGCTTGCCGTCGAAGGCGCCCGTCACCGCTGCTTCGGTCGCGCGGCCATCGTTGTTCAACGCGAAGTCGATGATGCGGTTGCCGGTTGCCGCTACGCGCCAGATGCTCGCGTAAGCGTCGTCCGCCGGGAAAACTGCGACGCCTTCTGGCTTGAGCGCGTGAATCACGCTCGCGTGTTCGAGCGCGACCGCTTCGACGGTCGCCATGAACTCCTGATGCTCGCGCTGCGCGTTGTTCACCACGGCCACCGTCGGCTCGGCGATTCTTGCGAGTAGCGAGGTTTCGCCCGGATGGTTCATGCCGAGCTCGACCACCGCCAGCTGATGCGCGGCGTGCAGACGGAACAGCGTGAGCGGCAGGCCAATGTCGTTGTTGAAGTTGCCCGCCGTCGCGAGACGCGCTTCCACGCCGACCGCAGCGGCAAAGATCGACGCGATCATTTCCTTGACCGTGGTCTTGCCGTTGCTGCCCGTCACCGCGACGAGCGGCATGCCGAACTGTCGACGCCAGCCGCGGGCGAGCGCGCCCAGCGCGACGCGGGTGTCGGCCACGCGAATCGCGGGCGCGGTCCAGCCGTCCGGCGTGCGCGTGACAAGCGCGGCCGTGACGTGGCGCGCGGCGACTTCCGGCAGGAAGTCGTGCGCGTCGAAACGCTCGCCCTTGATCGCGACGAACAGATCGCCGGGACCGGCGCTGCGGCTGTCGGTCGACACGCGTTCGAACGCGACGCCGTCGTCGCCGAGTACGGTTGCGCCGGGAATCAGCGCGGCGGCTTCACGCAGCGTGAACATGCTCACTCGCCACCTCCGCGTGCATGCGTCGCCCGCGCGGCGAGCGCGAGGCGGGCGTGGTCCTGATCGGAGAATGCGCGTTTCTTGCCCATGATTTCCTGTGTTGCCTCATGCCCCTTGCCGGCCAGCACGATGACGTCTTCGCGCGCGGCGCTGCGGACCGCTTGCAGGATCGCGCTCGCGCGGTCCTCGATGCGGCGCGCCTTCGACGCGTCCTTCATGCCCCCGGCGATCTGTTCGATGATCGACTGCGGGTCTTCGCTGCGCGGGTTGTCGCTGGTCACGACGACGGCGTCCGCGAATTGCTCGGCGATCGCGCCCATCAGCGGACGCTTGGTCGCGTCGCGGTCGCCGCCGCAGCCGAACATGCAGATCAGTTCGCCGCCGCGCGCGGCCGCGATCGGGCGCAGCGCGTCGAGCGTTTTTTCGAGCGCGTCCGGCGTGTGCGCGTAATCGATTACAACGAGCGGCTCGTCGTTCAGCAGGCGGCCACCGAGACGCTGCATGCGGCCGTTCACCGATTCGAGCTTCGCGAGTTCGGCGAGCGCGGCGTCGAACGGCACGTCGGCTGCGAGCAGCGCACCGAGCACGCCGAGCAGATTGCTAACGTTGAACGCGCCGAGCGTTTGCACTTCGACTTCGGCGTTGCCCCAGTCCGACGTGTTCAGCTGGAATGCGGTGCCGGCGGCGGTTGCGCGTATGTTCGACGCGACCAGCAGCGCGTCGGCTGGCGGCGCGTCCTGCAGTGCGGCGTCGAGACCGTAGGCAATCGTGCGCGCGTGGCCCCGCGTGCTGGCGAGCAGACGGCGGCCGGCGGCATCGTCGCGATTGATCACGGCCGCGCGCAGGTCCGGCCACGCGAACAGGCGCGCCTTCGCCGCCTCATAGACGTCGAACGTGCCGTGATAGTCGAGGTGGTCCTGCGTGAGATTCGTGAACACGGCGATGTCGAACGCGGTGCCGTTCACGCGTCCCTGATGCAGCGCGTGCGACGACACTTCCATCGCCACCGCCTGTGCGCCCGCGTCGCGCAATTGCGCGAGGCTGCGCTGCAGTTGCGGCGCGTCGGGGGTCGTGAACCCGGTGTGCACGAGCTGGCCCGGCAAACCGGTGCCGAGTGTGCCGATGATCGCGCAGCGCTGGCCGAGCGCGGTCAGCGCCGTCGAGATCCACTGGCTGCACGAGGTCTTGCCGTTTGTCCCGGTGACGCCAACGGTCAGCATGCTGTCGCTCGGATCGTCGTACCACCCACTCGCGATCGAGCCGGCGAGTTCGTTCAGCGCCGGCACGGCGAGCGTGATGGACGGATCGATCGCGCCGCCGAAGCCTTCGGGCTGAACCAGCACCGCGGCCGCGCCACGTTCGATCGCGCCCTCGATGAACGGGCGGTTGTCCGCGCCATCTACCGCGTAGGCAAAAAACACGTCGCCGGCCGCGAGCGAGCGCGTGTCGGCATGCAGATGCGCGTCTGGCTGCGCGTGAGCGTGCAGCCAGGTAAGGGCGTCGGCAATCTGCCGGTGCGCTGGGTGCTTGGTACGCAGCGCGCTCATCGCTCGACTCCGGGGTGGCTCTTCGCGCTGGCGGAAATCGTCATCTTCTTCGCGCCGGCGCTGGTGGCAATCTTCTTGGCGCCCGCCGGCGTAACCGGCGCGCCGGGGGCGGCCGGCGCCGAATCGTCGGACACGACCATCTGCTTGACCGGCATGTCCGGCGGCACGTTCAGCGAGCGCAGCGTATCGCCGACGATGCCCGAGAACACCGGGCCCGACACCTGGCCGCCGAAGTGGCTGCCCGCCGTCGGTTCGTCGACGGACACGGCCACGACGATGCGCGGATTCGGCATCGGCGCCATGCCGACGAACGACGCGCGGTATTTGGAGTGGTCGTAGCCGTGCGCACCGTGCTTGTACGCGGTACCGCTCTTGCCGCCGACGCGATAACCCGGCACCGCCGCATCGGGCGACGTACCGCCGGGCGCCGTCACGGTTTCGAGCATGGCGCGCACTTCGCGCGCGGTGGTCGGCGCGAAAATCTGCGGGCCGGTGGCCGGCTGGTCGCCTGGCGTGCGGAAAATCGACACCGGCATGATCTCGCCGTCATGCGCGATCGCGGTGTACGCGCGGCCCAGCTGGAACAGCGACACCGACAGGCCGTAGCCGTACGACATGGTGGCCTGCTCGATGCGGCGCCAGCTTCTCCACGGACGCAGACGGCCCGCCGCCGCGCCGGGGAAACCGACCTTCGGCGCCTGGCCGAGACCGATGCTGGTGTACATGTTCCACATCTCTTCGGGCTTGAGCTGCATCGCGATCTTCGTCGCGCCGATGTTGCTCGACTTCTGGATCACGCCGCCCACCGTCAGCACGCCGAAGCCGCTGTCGTCGGTAATCGGTGCGCCATCGAGCACGAAGCGGCCCCCTCCCGTATCTACCAGTGTAGTCGGCGTCACGCGGTGCAGATCGAGTGCAAGCGACACCGTGAACGGCTTCATGATCGAGCCCGGCTCGAACGTGTCAGTCAGGATGCGGTTGCGCAACTGGTCGCCGGTCAGGTGCGAGCGGTCGTTCGGGTTGTAGGTCGGATAGTTGACGAGCGCGAGCACTTCGCCGGTGCGCACGTCGATCACCATCGCCGCGCCGGCCTTCGCCTTGAACTTCTCGACGGCCGCTTTCAGGTTCGTGTACGCGATGTACTGAATCTTGCTGTCGATCGACAGATCGACGTCCTGGCCGTTGTGCGGCACGACCTGCTCGTCCACATCCTCGATGATGTGGCCCATGCGGTCCTTGATCACGCGCCGGCTGCCCGACATACCGGCGAGCAGCTTCTGGTCGCCGAGCTCGACGCCTTCCTGGCCTTCGTCCTCGACGTTCGTGAAGCCGATCAGGTGAGCCGTGATCTCGCCTTCCGGATAGAAGCGCTTGTACTCGTCGCGCGCATAAATGCCGGGGATGTCCAGCGCCGTCACTTTCGCGGCGACGTCGACCGGCACCTGGCGCTTCACGTACACGAAGTTCTTGTCTTCCGACAGCTTGCGGCGCAGTTCCTTGTTCGTCATGCCGAGCAATTGCCCGAGCGAATTCAGCTTGTCCGCGCCGAGGTCGTCCGGCACCGATTCGGGAATCGCCCAGATTGCGCGCACCGGCAGGCTCGTGGCGAGCACGAGACCGTTGCGGTCGAGAATCTTGCCGCGCGTGGCCGGCAGTTCGAGCCGGCGCTGATAGCGGATTTCACCCTGCTTCAGATAGAACGCGTTGCCCGGGCCCTGAATCCAGAAGGCGCGCGCGGCCAGCGCGACGAACGCCATGAACAGCAGGAACACGACGAGTTTGGAGCGCCACATCGGCAGACGCACGGACAGGATCGGATTGGCCGAAAAGGCCACGCTCTTGCGAGCCGATGATTTTTTCATCGCACGCCTCCGCTACGGGTCGCCGCCGGCGCGGACGCCGGACCGGATGTCGGAATGGGCGCGTCCTCGGCGCGCACGGCGCCCGTACCGAGCGTCAGATATTGCGTGCGGCCGGTCGTGACCGATTGCATTTTCAGCGAGGCGGTGGCGAGCTGCTCGATGCGCGAGGTCTTGGAGAGCGCGCTCTGCTGATATTGAAGCTGCGAATAGTCCTGCTGCAACTGGCGCTCCTGCGATTGAGCGCGCTGCAACTGGATGAAGATCTGCCGCTGCTGGTTGGTCGCATTGACGACCGACAAGGCGCAACCCATCACGATGATCAGCAGGAAGATGTTGAGACGATTCATGGCGCGATCCGCTCCGCCACACGCATCACGGCAGAACGGGCGCGCGGATTCACGGCGACTTCAGCGTCGCTCGCGAACACGCGGCCGATGATTTTGAGCGGAGGGCTCGGCAAATCGACGGCGCGGATCGGCAGACGGCGATCGACCGCAGGCGCACTGGCGTGCGCCTGCACGAATCGCTTGACGATCCGGTCCTCGAGCGAATGAAAGCTGATGACCACCAGCCGTCCCCCTTGCTCCAGCAGCGACAACGCTGCTTCTAAAACGACTTGCAGCTCCGCAAGCTCTTGATTGATGTGAATCCGTATAGCTTGAAAGGTGCGGGTTGCCGGATCCTTGCCCTTCTCACGGGTTTTGACGACGTTAGCCACGATTTGGGCAAGCTCGCCCGTGCTGACGAGAGGCCCAAGACGGTCGGACTCTGCCCGGCGAGCAACAAGCGCCTTTGCAATCTGAAAAGCAAACCGTTCTTCCCCATAATCTCGTATCACCTCCGTCAGTTCCTGCACCGTGGCCCGCGCGAGCCAGTCAGCGGCAGACTCGCCGCGCGTCGGGTCCATCCGCATGTCGAGCGGGCCGTCGGCGCGGAAGCTGAAGCCCCGCTCCGGATCGTCGATTTGCGGCGACGATATGCCCAGATCCAGTAAAACGCCCGACACCCGTCCTACCCCGCGCTCCGCAATCGCGGTGCGCAGTGAAGCAAAACTCTCGTGCACGATGCCAAAGCGCGGATCGGCGATCTGCTGCGCGGTGGCGATGGCCAGCGGGTCCTTGTCGAATGCGATCAGCCGCCCCGACTCGCTCAACCGCTCCAGCACGAGACGGCTGTGACCGCCGCGCCCGAACGTACCGTCCACATACACGCCGTCGGCGCGCGTCACGAGCGCATCGACCGCTTCATCCAGCAGCACCGTGCGATGCTGCAATTCGTTTCCCATCGCAGGTGCCATATATGTAAGCCGCGATCAGAACGTGAAATTCTTCAACGCTTCGGGCATGCCCTCGGCGATCGCCGCCTGTTCCTTCGCGGCGTAGGTTTGTGCATCCCATAACTCGAAGTGACGCCCCATGCCGAGCAAGGTCACTTCTTTCTCCAGCCCACCAGCGGTGCGCAGTTCCGGCGACACGAGCACGCGGCCTGCGCCGTCCATGTCCACGTCCATTGCGTTGCCGAGAAAAATGCGCTTCCACCAGGCCGCGTTCATCGGCAGCTTGTCGACCTTGTCGCGGAAGATTTCCCATTCAGGGCGAGGAAAGAGCAACAGGCAGCCGTCCGGGTGCTTGGTGATCGTCACCCGGCCCTCTGCCTGTGTTTGCAGCGCATCCCGATAGCGAGAGGGAACCGACATCCGCCCTTTCGCATCGAGCGTCAGCGCCGACGCCCCTTGGAACACTTCGCTCTCCCCTCTCGCGGCGCTTTTGCGCCAGCCGTACGAACCGTGAAAATCTACCTGAAACCGCGCGTGAGATCACACAAAAATACACTTTCTCACACTGTCTCCCACTTTAGAGTAACGATAAACAGGGGTCAAGGGAGCCAGCCGGTTTTCGAGCGAATTTTGTTTGTTAGAACAAGGACTTAGCGCGAGTAGTTCACATCAGACATAAAACGGAAAACCGTTATAAATGAATGAGCTAGTGCAACTTGTGAAGGTGATACGTGAAAAGTCTGAGAGAACAGTGCGGAATGAAAGAGATCGCAGCGGGGAATTAAGAGACGGCGGAGGGCGATTCGGGGATTTGCGGCGGACGGCGCGCAAGGCGCCGTCCCACTTCGGAAACGACTGCGCGGTGGCCGCGCCTTTATATGTAATAGGCAGTGCGAGTCATGACTTTCGAAGCCGCACGCATCAGCGCGCGCGCGGGAAACGGCAACTCGGCGCCGCCGGCATCCATTGCCGCCTTGCCGTGCGCCATTTCGTCCGCGCGCATCTGCTCCACAATCGCGCGCGACTCGTGGTCCGCAGCGGGCAGATGATCGAGATGGCTGTCGAGATGCTGCTCGACCTGACGCTCGGTTTCAGCCATGAAGCCGAGGCTGACGCGGTCGCCAAGGCGCCCCGCCGCGAGGCCGATCGCCAGCGCGCCGGTATACCACAGCGGGTTCAGCAAACTCGGACGCGAGTCCAGCGCTTCGAGACGTTTGGCGGTCCACGCGAGGTGGTCCTCTTCCTCGACGGCGGCGTGATCGAACACGGCGCGCAACGACGGCGACCGGGTCGCGAGTTTCTGAGCCTGATACAGCGCCTGCGCGCACACCTCGCCAACGTGATTGACGCGCATCAGTCCGGCCGCGTGCGCACGCTCTGCCGGTGACAGTTCGGGCGGCTGCGCCGTCACCCCCGATTCTTGCGGAACCGGCAACGGACGACTCATCCGCGATACGCCCGTCATTGAGCGTAAACCCCGATCAAACTCGCTAATCAATTGGTCCAGAAACATTAAGCACTCCCTGATTCAACAACTGCTTCATCGAACCGGGGGGTCCGCGCGACAAGGCTTTGCGGCGCAAAACCCGTTTCGCGACAAGCGCGAATTCGCGTGAATCAACCGGCCAATTTTTGATTTTAGACCATGTTGCGTAAACGAAACAGGAGCGTTCCCAGCGACCTCCTTTTTCTTTGTGCCATGTATGCCTTTTGTTACATTACGTGCAACTTCTCGCGAAGTTAGACAGCAAGGCCTCAACGCTAGATAAATATTCGCCTTGTACAAAAGATTCGTAATCCTTGGAGATCATTCGATGAAAAAGTCGCTTCTCGCTCTCGCAGCACTGGGCGCATTTGCAGGCGTCGCACATGCTCAGAGCAGCGTGACCCTGTACGGCATTATTGACGTTGGTATCAACATGAATACCAACGCAGGCGGCAGCCACAAGTACGACATGTCCAGCGGTGTTCTGCAAGGCTCGCGTTTCGGCCTGCGCGGCACGGAAGATCTGGGCGGCGGTCTGAAGGCAATCTTCGTGTTGGAAAACGGCTTTGACGTGACCAACGGCAAGCTGGGTCAGGGCGGCCTGATGTTCGGTCGTCAGGCTTACGTCGGTCTGTCGAGCCAGTTCGGCACGGTCACGCTGGGTCGTCAGTACGACTCCGTCGTCGACTACGTCGGTCCGCTGGAATCGGGCGACCAATGGGGCGGCTACATCGGTGCTCACCCGGGCGACATCGACAACTTCAACAACGCATACCGTACCAACAACACGGTCAAGTTCACGAGCGTGAACTACGGCGGCCTGACGTTCGGCGGCACGTACAGCCTCGGTGGCCAGGCAGGCAACTTCACCGGCAACCAGATCTGGTCGTTGGGTGCTGGCTACAACAACGGTCCTCTCGTGTTGGGCGTGGGCTACCTGAACGCACGCACGCCGGCAGCGACGGGCGGCCTGTTCAACAACGGCGGCACGACGACGGCAGCAGCTGCCGCAGTGACGAACCCGATCTACGGTGGCTTCACGTCGGCTAACACGTACCAGGTGATCGGTGCGGGCGGCGCATACACGTTCGGCGCGGCGACGATCGGCCTGACGTACTCGAACATCCGCTTCGCCAACCTCGGCAAGTCGTTCGCGTCGCCGTTCGCTGGCCAGTCGGCTACGTTCAACAACGGCGAAATCAACTTCAAGTATCAGTTGACCCCGGCATTGCTGGTTGGGGCAGCGTATGACTACACACGCGGCGCGGAAATCAATGGCGCGGACCGTGCCCAATATCACCAAGGCTCGCTCGGCGTGGATTACTTCCTGTCCAAGCGTACCGACGTCTACCTGATCGGCGTGTATCAGCACGCTCTGGGCGAAACGCTCAACCAGGCTGGCGCTACGGTCGACGCAACGGCAGGTATCAACGGCCTGACGGGTGCATCGGGCAACAACCAGTTCGCGGCTCGCGTCGGCATCCGCCACAAGTTCTAATAAGTCGTAATAAAGCAGTCTGCCTCAAAGGCGCCTTCGGGCGCCTTTTTTTTATGGCGGGTTGCGCCTGGCTGCCTCGTGCAAGGTCATGACGAAAGAGAAAGCCCCGGCAGACGAAGGTCTGCCGGGGCTTTCTCTTTTGCTATGCGCTACCTGATGTCAGCTTCGTGCGGAATCAGGCGCTTCGACGGTTGCTCTCATGCGCGCCCGTCGCGCAACTCGCGGCGCAGAATCTTGCCGACATTGCTCTTTGGCAGTTCCGTGCGGAATTCGACGATCTTCGGCCGCTTGTAGCCGGTCAATTGCGTCTTGCAATACGCGAAGATATCCGAGTCGGTCAGCGCCTCGTCCTTCTTCACGACGAACAGCTTGACGGCCTCGCCCGAGTGCTGGTCTGGCACGCCAACCGCTGCGACTTCGAACACGCCCGGTAACTTGGCGACGACATCCTCGATCTCGTTCGGATACACGTTGAAGCCGGACACCAGAATCATGTCCTTCTTGCGATCGACGATCTTGACGAAGCCATCGTCATTCATCAGGCCGACGTCGCCCGATTTGAAGAAGCCGTCTGGCGTCATCACCTTGGCGGTTTCGTCCGGCCGGTTCCAGTAGCCGGCCATCACCTGCGGGCCGCGAATGCAGATTTCGCCAGGCTGACCGAGCGGCACTTCGTTGCCTTCGTCGTCGCGAATCGACACTTCCGTGGATGGCAACGGCAAACCGATCGTCCCACTGTATTCGGTGACGGTCACCGGATTGCACGTCACACACGGCGACGTTTCCGACAACCCGTAACCTTCGACGATCGGCGTATTCGTCAATTCGAACCAGCGTTTGGCGACCGCCTCCTGCACGGCCATGCCGCCGCCATTTGCGGTGAGCAGCTTCGAGAAGTCGAGTTTGTGAAAGTCCGGACTGTTCAGCAACGCGTTGTACAGTGTATTGACGGCGGGGATCGTCGTGATCGCATAACCTTCGAGCGCCTTGATCATGCCCGGGATGTCGCGCGGATTCGGAATCAACACGCCGAGTCCACCGGTGCGGATCGTCAGCAGCCCGCACACGGTCATTGCAAACACGTGATAGAGCGGCAGTGCGACGACGGTGATGAACTGATCGATGTCGGTACGGTTCGCGCGAACGGGACTGAGCCACACTTCCGACTGCAAGACATTGGCGATCAGGTTCCGATGCAGCAACGTCGCGCCCTTGGCCACGCCGGTCGTTCCGCCCGTGTACTGGAGAAATGCGACGTCATCCGGACCCTGTTGCACTGGCTTGAAATGCTGGCCCCCGCCTTCCGACACCGCGGTGTTGAATTTGACATGACCCGGCAAGTTCCACGCGGGCACCATCTTCTTCATCTTGCGCACGACGAAGTTGACCAGCGTGCCCTTGATGCCCATCAGATCGCCCATCGCCGCCACGACGACGTGCTTGACCGAGGTATTGCGCACGATCGCTTGCAGCGTAAGCGCAAAGTTCTCGAGCAGGATGATCGCTTCCGCGCCGCAGTCCTTCAGCTGATGTTCGAGTTCACGAGGCGTGTACAGCGGGTTCACGTTCACGACCACGTAGCCGGCACGCAAAATCGCGGCAATCGCGACCGGATATTGCAGCACGTTCGGCATCATGATCGCGATGCGCGTGCCGCGCGCGAGGCCCTTCGACTGAAACCACGCAGCAAGCTTGCGTGAAAGCGCATCGAGCTCGCCGTAGCTGATCTCCTTGCCCATGCAGACGAACGCCGGCTTGGCGCGATGCTCGCGAAACGCTTCTTCGAGCAGGTGGGCAACCGACGAATAGCGCGTTGCGTCAATGTCTGCGGGAACGCCGGGCGGATAAGATTTCAGCCAGATTTTGTCCATGCAGCGTCTCCTGAATTATTTTCGAATGGTCGTGCTAAAAACGCATCGTAGCATGCACACCTCGTTGCGATTCGCGAAAAGCGGCCGGGTTAGACGACAGCCTCCAACCCGCTGGAGGCGAACGCTGCAGGGATTTGTGACGGGCTTCAGACGCGCTCGACTTCGACGAGGCAGTCGTAGAAAGTGGCCGATCCGCCGAGATCGGTGAGCGCCTGGCTCGTCACCTGGTTCGCGTTGCGGCCGTCGGGCGCGAGCTTTTTCCACCAGATGGAAAGGCCGACGACCAGCCCTTCGCGCGCTTTGTCGGTGACGCGGGCGCGCGCTTGCATCGAGCCGCGATCGTTGAAGATGCGCACCTGCACACCATCGACGATGTCCCGCGCGTGCGCATCTGCCGGATGAATGTCCAGATGCGGCTCGCCTTCCGTCGCACGCAGACTCTCGATGTTCACGAACGTGCTGTTCAGGAAATTGCGTGCGGGCGGCGAGATCATCGCGAGCGGGTAACGCGCGGCGAGCTCGGGCGCGCCGTCGGCGGATTCGTACGGCGGCACATAGTCGGGCAGAGGATCGAGGCCTTGTCGCGCGAGGCGCTCACTGTAGAACTCACATTTGCCGGACGGCGTTCGGAAACCACCATCGGCGAAAGGTGCGTCGGGCAAATTCAGCTTCACCCAGCCCGTCTTCTTCAACGCCTCCCAGTCCGCGCCCTCCAGCGTGCTGTCCTGCCAGCGGAAGGCGGCCTGCGCGACGGCTTCGTCGCTTTCGAACAGCGCCGGTTCGTCGAAGCCCATCCGGTGTGCGAGGCCACGGAAGATTTCCGTGTTCGGACGTGCGTCGCCGACCGGGGCGATCGCCGGCAAGTTGAGCATCACATGTGTGTGACCGTACGACTTGTGCACGTCGAGATGTTCGAGCTGCGTCGTCGCGGGCAGAAGCAAATCGGCATAGTCCGCGGTGTCAGTCTGAAAATGCTCGAGGACGATGGTGAACAGGTCGTCGCGCGCGAAACCCGCCGCGACTCGCTCCGAGTCCGGCGCGACCGCAACGGGATTCGAGTTGTAGACGACGATGGCTTCGAGCTTGGGGCCGAACGCGGCGTCTCCCGGATGCAGCAGCGCGTCGCCAATCGCGTTCATATTGATCACGCGGCTTGGTCTGGCGGGCCAACCCGGCATCAGGTCCGGACGCTGCAGCGCGTGGGAGTCAACCGGTGCCCACCCTCCCGACGAAAGTAACGCCCCGCCCGCTCTTTCGCGCCATGCGCCCGTCAGCGACGGCAGGCAAGCAATCGCGCGTACAGCGTTGCCACCGCCGCGCACCCGCTGCAACCCGTAGTTCATGCGAATCGCGGCTTTCTTCGTACTGCCGTAAAGTCGCGCGAGATCGACGATCACCGACTCTTCTATACCGCAAATCTCGCTGACTCGCGACGGCGGGTAGCTGAGCGCTCGCGCCTTCAGTTTCGCAAAGCCCAGAGTGTGAGCCGCAATGTAGGCGTGATCGAGCAGGTTCTCCGTGATCAGCACGTGCATCATCCCGAGCGCCAAGGCGCCATCCGTGCCGGGCTTCAGTGCGATGTGTTGGTGGCATTTTTCCGCTGTCAGGGAACGGTACGGATCGATCGCAATCAGTCGCGCGCCACGACGTTTGGCTTCCTGGGCGCGGGTCCAGAAATGCAAATTCGACGCGATGGGATTCGCGCCCCAGATGAGGATCACCTCGCTCTCGGCGAAAAACTCGGTGAGCATGCCAATGCCCGCGCCATAGGTATATTTCAAGGCGGCCGCGCCGGCCGCCGCGCAAATCGTGCGGTCGAGTTGCGAGGCGCCGAGCTTGTGAAAGAACCGCTGCGCAATGCTGTCGCCCTGCACCAGCCCCATTGTGCCGGCATAGCTGTAGGGCAAGATTGCCTCAGGCGAACGGCGCGCAATCTCCGACAGACGGGTAGCCGCGAGTTCCAGCGCTTCCTCCCAGGTGACCGGCTCGAAGCGGCCCTCGCCTTTGCGGCCGACGCGCTTCATCGGCGTGGTGAGCCGGTTCGGATGGTACACACGCTCGGCATAGCGGCTGACCTTGGCACACAACGCGCCTTGCGTCGGCACATGGTCGGGATCGCCGGCGATCCTGATCGCCCGGCCATTCTCGACGGTCACACGCATCGCGCACGTGTCAGGGCAATCGTGTGGGCACACGGCACGAGCGAATTCAGTCGGGGCGTTCATTGTCTGAACTTCGGCGAAGAAGCAGTAAGCGGTGAGTAAATCGCGATTTTATTACGTCCATTGGCAGTTAGGCCGGATGGTGCCGCCAAAATTGCCTTCGGCGTAGAATCGTTTATTACCGTGCCCGGGTCGATGTGACCCTGAGCGATCCCACGCAAGTCAAAGCACAGGCGCAATATCACTCCATCATGAAACTGATCCCAGAAATCCAGGCCGCTCACGGCGAAATTCAGACCCTTCGACGAACAATTCACGCCAACCCCGAACTGCGTTACGAAGAGACTTCCACCGCGGATCTCGTTGCCAGAACGCTCGAATCCTGGGGCATTGAGACTCATCGCGGATTAGGCAAAACTGGCGTGGTCGGCGTCTTGAAACGCGGCAATAGTCCCCGTGCCATTGGCCTGCGCGCCGATATGGACGCGCTGCCAATTCAGGAATTGAACAGCTTCGATCATAGGTCGAAAAACAACGGGAAAATGCACGCGTGCGGCCATGACGGACATACCGCGATGCTTCTCGGTGCCGCCCGGCATCTGGTCAAACACGGCGAATTCGACGGTACGATCGTATTTATTTTCCAGCCTGCTGAAGAAGGCGGAGCCGGCGCCCAAGCAATGATCGACGACGGTCTGTTCGTCAAGTTTCCGGTCGATGCGGTGTTCGGCATCCATAACTGGCCGGGTATGCCAGCGGGCCACTTCGGCGTGACCGAAGGCCCGATCATGGCATCGAGCAATGAGTTCCGTATCGAAATCAAAGGGGTGGGGTCGCATGCGGCGCTCCCGCACAACGGCCGAGATCCTGTCTTTACCGCAGTGCAGATCGCAAACGGGCTGCAGAGCATCATCACGCGGAACAAAAAGCCGCTTGATACTGCCGTCCTGTCCATTACCCAGATTCATGCCGGCGACGCCGTCAATGTTGTCCCCAATGATGCATGGATCGCCGGGACGGTTCGAACATTCACCACTGAAACGCTCGATTTGATCGAAGCGCGCATGCGCAAGATCGCTGAAAGTACGGCCGACGCTTACGATTGCTCCGTTACGATCCACTTTCATCGAAATTATCCGCCGACTATCAACAGCGGCGAAGAAGCTCGTTTTGCTGCTTCGGTAATGAAGGAGATCGTTGGCGCAGAGAATGTCGACGACGCAGTTGAGCCGACAATGGGCGCCGAGGACTTTTCGTTCATGCTGCTGGCGAAGCCAGGTTGTTACGCCTTTCTAGGCAACGGCGATGGCGGGCACCGGGATGCTGGGCATGGAGCCGGCCCTTGCATGCTGCATAACGCGAGCTACGACTTCAACGACGAGTTATTGCCAATCGGGTCGACGTATTGGGTTCGTCTGGCACATCGGTTTCTGGCGCAGGGGAAGTAGTGACCGGCACAAGGCAAAGGTGTGAGACATCGCCGCTTGTATTGTGCTGCAGGGCGCGTGATGGCTGAGGGGCTGGCG
>NZ_NPIH01000126.1 GCF_012275575.1 Paraburkholderia sp. SG-MS1
CCTGTCCAGTTGAGCCCATCGACACCGTGTTCGCCCGCTCGGCCACCGAATCCCGGCCAATTGCGACAGCGTTGGCCGCGGTGGCAGACGCGCCAAAGCCGAGCGCGACACCTCCGTCGCCGGCGACGGCCGAGTGCGCACCGATGACAGTCGCGTTCGAGGCACCAGCAACCGCCGACGCGCCTATCGCCGTAGCTTCTGCCTCACCGGCAACCGCGCCTGCTC
>NZ_NPIH01000127.1 GCF_012275575.1 Paraburkholderia sp. SG-MS1
CGCCGACGGCGCGCGCTTCGGTTCGCCGTTCGGCAACCGCAGCGATCCGTTCACGCATCGTTTGAGTTTTCATCCGGGCATCGATCTGGTCGCTAAAACTGGCACGCCGATCATGGCGGCGGCGGGCGGCCGCGTGGTATTCGCCGGCGAGAAAGCGGGCTATGGCAACGCGGTCGAAATCGATCACGGCAACGGACTCGTGACGCGCTACGGGCACGCGTCGCGGATCGTCGCGCACGTGGGCGACCTCGTGCTGCCCCGTCAGCACATCGCCGACGTCGGCTCGACCGGACGCTCCACCGGCCCGCATCTGCATTTCGAAGTGCTGGTCAACGGCGCGCCGGTCAATCCGGTCGACTACCTCGCGCTCTTCGCGCCGCCGCCTCATGGCTGAGCGCTGGAGCGGGCGGCGGGTCGACCGCGTCGCGGGGGCACTGAGCGGGCGCACCTACACGCTGCGGCCGGCGCGATCGCTTGCCTCGCGCGTGGCCATGTGGGTTGGGGCGTGTGCGTTCAGCGCGGCGCTCGGCGCGGCGGCGCTGGCCGGCTGGGACGCGCGGCGCGCCGGCATGCCGCCGGGGCGGTGCGCGCCCGAACCCGTCGACGAAGGGCAACAGCAGACCGAACTGGCCCGCGCGCGGCTCGCGCTGGCGCAGGAGTCGGCGGCTCGCGCGGCGGTGCAGAAGTCGGCGGACAGCGCCGCCGCCGACGTCGCGCGGCTCAATGTCGAGTTGCAATTTCTGCGCGGGCAGGGCAAGACGCAGGCGGCGTCACGGCGGTGAGTGGGAGGCGCACAGCGCACACCCATCCCCGTCGCGGGCAGCATCACGCGACGAATATTTTTATTTCGAGGAAGCGGTTATGTTCAGCAAGAAAAAAAGCGCGGGCATCGAACAGACCAAGCTCGCCACCCTGATCGCCCACGACGTGCGGATCACCGGCGATCTGCAGTTCAGCGAGGGCCTGCGAATGGACGGCCACGTGCGAGGCAACGTCAGCGGCGCGCCCGGCACCCAGACGCTGCTCGTGCTGAGCGAGCGTGGCTCGATCGAGGGCAACGTGCACGGCTACGACGTGGTGGTCAATGGGAGGATCGTCGGCGATCTGATTGCGGATCACTTCGTCGAATTGCAGGGCAATGCGCACGTGACCGGCAACATCTACTACCAGCAACTGCGCATGGATTGCGGCGCGTCGGTCGACGGCAAGCTCACCAAGCGGGAAACCGCGCAGGGGATGCAGGCGCCGCCGCTTCTGGTCTCGCTAGACGAGTCCGCGGACGACTAGCGCGGGGAACGCAATGCCGGCCGGGCGAGCGCGGCGCGCGTCGAATGGTCGGACGGCGCGCGGCTCATCGCGAGATGCGCGGACGCGCCGCGATCGCGCGTTGAGAACGCCGATTGAGGCGCGGCTGTGAATCGCTATGGTTGCTGCGAACGCGGTGGCGCCGGGTGGCCCGGGGTGGCGTGATGTTACCGGAATCTGTCAATCACGCCACTGGTCGATCGTGCGAGAGAACGGGACAATCCTTCGTGACACTACACGCACAAGGAGCCTATATGTCCCCGGTCTCAGCCGTTCCTGCTGCCGACAGTTCTGCCGCGCTCGATCATTTCAGCACGCTGCTGTCATTCGAAACGGATTGCGCCGACGTCCACGCGGCCCTGGCCAGCGACGATCCGCTTTCGATCGACTTTGTCTTGCTGGACGTGCGCGGCCCCGCTCTTTTCGCCAGAGGCCATGTGCCTCGCGCCGTGAACCTGCCGCATGGCAAGATCGTGGCGTCGAAGCTCGTCGACTATCCGCCCGAAACGCTGTTCGTCACCTATTGCGCGGGGCCTCACTGCAACGGCGCAACGCGGGCCGCGATAAATCTCGCTCGACTCGGCCGCCCGGTCAAGGTCATGACCGGTGGCATCACCGGCTGGCTCGATGAGGGGTTGCCGTTAGCCGTTGCCAGTAGCGAGTGAGCGGCGGCGTGAGGCGGCTTCGTCCATGAGGCAGGTTGACGGCGGTCAGTGCGTCTTGTAGGGAGCCGCATTGCGCTGTCATCACTTTCTTTCGAGACACGTCGCACTGCGCCGTGCTCGCAGCTAGCCCGCCGGCGCAACCGACGCGCCAATGATCCCATGCCGCTCCAGCGACCCAGCCACGAAGCCCGACGCCTTCATTGCTTCGACAAACTGACTCAGCGCGTTCGCCGCAACGGCGCCGCGACTTTTGGGCGTGCCCATTGCCTGCTGGATCACCATGAATCGTTCGTCCAGCAGGCGCAGTCCGGAGGTTTTTAACGCATCGGCTTCGAGCTGTTGCTTGACGCCGGCAGCCACTTCGAGATTCTGTTCGAGGAACGTTTGCACGACAATCGGCGAGGTCGGCGCGCGAACGATTTGCGCCGCCTTCAGTTCGCGCGTGAGGAACAGGTCGTAAGCGCTGCCCTTGCCGACGGCGACCCGGTTGTGCGCCTCGTCGACGTCCTGATTCGTTCTCACGGGCGAGTCGTCGCGCACGAGATAGAAGCCCTCGATCAACACGTACGGCGCCGTGAAAGCGATGGTCTCGCCGCGCAATGGATCGACGGCGAAGAAACCCAAATCGGCTCGCTCCTCGGTCACGGCCTGGACCGATTTGCCTGCGGCATCGAAAACCACCAGTTCCAGTTCGACGCCGAGCTTCGCGGCAAACGCCCGTGCAAGGTCGACCGACACGCCGAACGGCTCGCCTGATTCGGGATGTCGGTTGGCAAGAATCGGATTGCCGAGATTGATCGACGCGCGCAGCTTGCCGGTGGGCGTGAAGGCGGCGACAACGGACGGTTCAATGTTCATGGCGGCTCTCGTCGCGACCGCCATTTTTTGCATGCGGTCCCGAAGGTCAGGGATTGGGTCGATGCGCGACAGCATAGCGGTTCCGCCGTCGCTGTGGCGCGCTCGCGGCCGCCTCGTCCGGCCATGACCTTTCTGTTACGCTGACACGATTCTTACGACAAGAGTGAAAAACCACCGGCGGCGAAAGAATTCAAGCGGCATAGGGCAAGGAGTCAGGAACGCCACTGTCTCAAGATTGTATGGTTAACACCAATTTATCCGTAAACGAACAAAAAGGAACATCGATTCTGTTGTTTTAATTCCTTTCGGAAAAAATGGGGCCTGCCTGAGGGTGCGCCCGGAAGGATAAGAACCACGGAAGATTCGCGGAAAGATCCACGGCGCAAGCCATCGGTAACACCATCACGCACCACGCCTGAGCCGCGCCAGGCACCCGCAGCACCGGAGACGCACTTAGAACAAAGGAGAGCGATTTGGTCTTGGAACTGGAGCGGGTGACAGTCGTTTCGGGCGCCCAAACGCATCTGTACGGCGTCGATCTGCGGCTCGTCCCCGGCGCGATCAACGTGCTGCTCGGGCCGACCCAAGCCGGCAAGACCACCCTGATGCGCGTGATGGCCGGACTCGATCGCCCGGCGTCTGGGCGCGTGCTGGCCGACGGCCGCGACGTGACCGGCGTCAGCGTCAGACAGCGTAACCTCGCGATGGTGTACCAGCAGTTCATCAACTATCCGGCGATGACGGTGTTCGACAACATCGCGTCGCCGCTGCAACTGCAGAAGCTGCCCGCCGACGAAGTCAAACGGCGCGTGCACGAAGTCGCCGCCAAACTCCATATCGATCATCTGTTGCAACGCCGTCCCGGCGAACTGTCCGGCGGCCAGCAGCAGCGTTGCGCGTTGGCGCGGGCGCTGGTCAAGCGTTCGTCGCTGGTGCTGCTCGACGAGCCGCTGGTGAATCTCGACTACAAGCTGCGCGAAGAATTACGCGTCGAACTGGCGACGCTGTTCGCGGACGGCAAAACCACGGTCGTCTACGCGACCACGGAGCCGCTCGAAGCGCTGCTGCTCGGCGGCTATGCGGCGATCGTCGACAGAGGGCGCGTGCTGCAGCACGGCCCGACGCTCGACGTGTACAACGCGCCTGCCACCGTCGACGTCGCGGCTGTCTTTAACGATCCGCCGATGAACATGCTGGTGAGCGATCTCACCGCTGACGGCACCGCGCGCCTGCCGATCGGCATCGACGTACCGCTCGAACGGGCGAGCATGCGCGCCGTGCGCGGCAACGACACGTTCCGCATCGGCATCCGCCCTGGCCATCTGCGGCTCGCGCCCCGCACCGAGCGCTCCGTCGCGGTGCCGTGCCGCCTCGAACTGGCCGAATTGAGCGGCTCCGAAACCTACCTGCATCTGCACACGCAGCAAGGCGGGGTCGATCTGGTCGCGCAACTGCAAGGCGTGCATCAGATCGATCTCGGCACGCAGCTCGACGTATACATCGACCCCGACGAACTGTTCGTGTTCGGCGCGGACGCGAAGCTGCTATCCGGCCCGGAGGCGGCTCATGGCGCGCATTGAGTTCCAGAATCTCGCGCACGCGTACGCCCCCAACCCCGCGACGCTCGACGACTACGCGTTGCAGCCGATGAGCATGGTCTGGGAAGACGGCGGCGCGTATGCGTTGCTCGGGCCGTCCGGTTGCGGCAAGTCCACGCTGCTGAACATCGTATCGGGCCTCGTCAGGCCGTCGGAGGGCAGGGTGCTGTTCGACGGACGCGACATCACCGGCTTGAGCCCGCGCGAACGCAACATAGCGCAGGTGTTCCAGTTCCCGGTGATCTACGACACGATGAGCGTGTTCGACAACCTTGCGTTCCCATTGCGCAACCGCAAGATGGCGGCGCGCGACGTCGAGCGCCGCGTGCACGAGGTGGCGGAGATTCTCGACATGACGCGGGAATTGCCGCGCAAGGCGAACAATCTGTCGGCGGACGCGAAGCAGAAAATTTCGCTGGGGCGCGGGCTCGTGCGCAAGGACGTCGCCGCGATTCTGTTCGACGAACCCTTGACGGTGATCGATCCGCATATGAAGTGGATATTGCGTCGGCAGTTGAAGAAGATCCATCAGCAACTGAAGCTGACGCTGATCTACGTGACGCACGATCAGGTCGAGGCGCTGACCTTCGCCGATGAAGTGATCGTGATGACGAACGGCCGCGTCGTGCAGAAGGGCGGTCCGGACGCGCTGTTTTTGCGGCCCGATCATGCGTTCGTTGGCTATTTCATCGGCAGTCCGGGAATGAATCTCTGCCCGGTCGATCTGGACGCCGACGGCATCAGGATCGGCACGCAGCACCTGCGGCTCGACGCGCACACGCTCGATACGCTGAAGCACGCGAGCGGCACGCTGACGCTCGGGATTCGCCCGGAGTTCGTGCGCGTGGTGAGCGACGGCGAGCCCGGTGCGGTGAAGGCGAATGTATTGCGCGTGCAGCAGCTCGGCAATTATCAGCTGGTCACCGCGCAATGCGACGGCCACACCTTCCGCGCCAAGCTCGAATCGCATTGGCGGGTTGGCGAGGGAGCGGTCTGGTTGAAGCTCGCCGCGGCGGAAACCGTGTTCTTCAGGAACGACGAAAGGATCGTGCGATGAACAAGCCCGTCAACCAGAAGGCCTGGCTGCTGGTCATCCCGGTGTTCATCTGCGTCGCCTTTTCGGCGATCCTGCCGTTGATGACGGTGGTCAACTATTCGGTGCAGGACATCATCAGCCCGACGCAGCATGTGTTCGTCGGCACCGAGTGGTTTCGCGCGATCATCAACGACGCGGATCTGCGCGGCGCGCTCGGGCGGCAGATCATTTTTTCCGCGTGCGTGCTGCTATTCGAAATCCCGCTCGGCGTCGGCCTCGCGCTGGCGATGCCCGCGTCCGGCTGGCGCGCGTCGGCGTCGCTGGTCGTGCTCGCCATGCCGCTGCTGATTCCATGGAACGTGGTCGGTACGATCTGGCAGATTTTCGGGCGGCCGGATATCGGTCTGCTCGGTTATGCGCTGAATCGCGTGGGCATCGACTACAACTACACGGCGAGTCCCGCCGCCGCGTGGATCACGGTGCTCGTAATGGACATCTGGCACTGGACGCCGCTCGTCGCATTGCTCTGCTATGCCGGCTTGCGCGCGATTCCCGACGCGTTCTATCAGGCCGCCGAAATAGACGGCGCGAGCCGCTTCGCGGTGTTCCGCTATATCGAGCTGCCGAAGATGCGCGGCGTGCTGATGATCGCCGTGCTGCTGCGCTTCATGGACAGCTTCATGATCTACACCGAGCCGTTCGTGCTGACGGGCGGCGGCCCGGGCGACTCGACCACGTTTCTCTCGCAGTATCTGACGCAAAAAGCGGTCGGCCAGTTCGACCTGGGACCGGCGGCGGCGTTCTCGCTGATCTACTTCCTGATCATCCTGTTGCTGTGCTTCATTCTCTACAACTGGATGGAACGCGTCGGTAAGGGCGGCCCGGCAAGCGGGGGAGACGAATATGGGCAATAACCGCTGGATGCGCGTCGTCGTGCTGACGGTGTACATCCTGTTCGCACTGGTCCCGCTCTACTGGATGCTGTCGATCTCGCTGCGCACGAACGAAGAGACGATGTCGGCGTTCGCCGTCTGGCCGCACCATGTGACCTTCGACAACTACAAGGTCATCTTCACCGACCCATCGTGGTACTGGGGATACATCAATTCGATCATCTACGTGCTGATGAACACGGTGATGTCCGTGCTGGTCGCGTTGCCGGCGGCCTACGCGTTTTCGCGCTACCGCTTTCTCGGCGACAAGCACATGTTCTTCTGGCTGCTCACGAACCGCATGACGCCGCCCGCCGTGTTCCTGCTGCCGTTTTTCCAGCTCTATTCGAGCGTCGGTCTGATGGACACGTATATCGCGGTCGCGCTCGCGCACATGCTCTTCAACGTGCCGCTCGCGGTGTGGATTCTCGAAGGCTTCATGTCGGGCGTGCCGCGTGAAATCGACGAAACCGCGTACATCGACGGCTATACCTTCCCTGCCTTCTTCGTGAAGATCTTTCTGCCGCTGATCAAGTCGGGTGTCGGCGTGACGGCGTTTTTCTGCTTCATGTTCAGCTGGGTCGAACTGCTGCTCGCGCGCACGCTCACGACGGTCAACGCGAAGCCGATTGCCGCGGTGATGACGCGCACGGTGTCGGCGGCGGGGATGGATTGGGGTGTGCTGTCGGCAGCGGGCGTGCTGACCATCGTGCCGGGCGCGCTCGTCATCTACTTCGTGCGCAATTACATCGCGAAGGGCTTTGCCATGGGGAGAGTCTGATGCTCACGTGGATGTACTGGACCCCCGAGGTGGCGGTCTTTTTCAGCTGCATCGTGCTGATGCTCGCGGGCATGACCGTGTGGGAAATCCGCTCGCCGACCATCGAACGAAAAGGCTTCCTGCCGATTTCCACCACGCGTGGCGACCGGCTTTTCATCGGGCTGCTGATTGCCGCGTACATCAATCTCGCGTGGATCGGCATCAGCGCGGAAAACGCGAGTGCGTGGCCGGGCTTCGCGGTGTCGATGCTCGTGCTGCTCATCGTCATGTGGAAGGGTTGAACGGCGTTGCGTTCCGAAGACTTGCGTATCTGGACAGACCGGTTCCGTTGATGCCCCGGGCGGACGCCGGCAGTTGATGCAAGGGGTGCTCAGAGACTGGAGACAGCCATGCAACAGAGGAGACGGATCGTCACGCTCGCCGTGGCAGGCGTCGTCGCGACGGGCTTGACGGGCCATGCGGCGATGGCCGGTACGGCGGAGGCGCAGAAGTGGGTGGACAGCGAGTTTCAGCCGAGCACGCTGTCGAAGCAGCAGCAGATGGACGAGATGAAGTGGTTCATCGACACCGGGGCGAAGCTGAAGGCGGCGGGCGTGAAGGAGGTCCATGTGGTGTCCGAAACGCTCGACACGCACATGTATGAATCGAAAACGCTCGCCAAGGCATTCACCGAGATCACGGGCATTCCGGTCAAGCACGACATCATCCAGGAGGGCGACGTCGTCGAGAAATTGCAGACCTCGATGCAATCCGGCCAGAGCATTTACGACGGCTGGATTTCGGACTCCGATCTGATCGGCACGCACTACCGCTATGGTGTGATCATGCCGCTGTCCGACTATATGGCCGGCGAAGGCAAGCAGTACACGAACCCCGGGCTCGACGTAAAGGACTTCATCGGCACGAGTTTCACGACCGCGCCGGACAAGAAGCTCTATCAGCTGCCCGACCAGCAGTTCGCCAACCTCTACTGGTTCCGTGCCGACTGGTTTGCACGCAAGGATCTGCAGGACAAGTTCAAGGCGAAGTACGGCTACGATCTCGGCGTGCCGGTGAACTGGTCCGCGTATGAGGACATCGCCGAGTTCTTCACCAACGACGTCAAGAATATCGACGGCGAGAAGGTCTACGGCCATATGGACTACGGCAAGAAAGACCCGTCGCTGGGCTGGCGCTTTACCGACGCGTGGCTGTCGATGGCGGGCGAAGCCGACAAGGGCATCCCGAACGGCATGCCGGTCGACGAGTGGGGCATTCGCGTCACGCCCGACGGCTGCCATGCGGTCGGCGCGTCGGTCAGCCGCGGCGGCGGCACGAACAGTCCGGCGGCGGTCTTCGCGACCACCAAATACATCGACTGGCTGAAGAAATACGCGCCGCCCGAAGCATCGGGGATGACCTTCAACGAAGCGGGACCGGTGCCGGCGCAAGGCCGCATCGCGCAGCAGATCTTCTGGTACAGCGCATTCACCGCGTCGATGCTCAAGCCCGGCAACGTGACCAACCCCGACGGCACGCCGAAGTGGCGGATGGCGCCGTCGCCGCACGGTCCGTACTGGAAGGACGGCATGCAGAACGGCTACCAGGACGTCGGCTCGTGGACGTTCTTCAAGTCGACGCCACCGAACCAGCGTGCGGCCGCATGGCTCTACGCGCAGTTCGTCACGTCCAAAACCGTGTCGCTGAAGAAGTCGATCGTCGGGCTCACGTTCATTCGCGACTCCGACATTCATAGCGAGTTCTTCACGAAGAACGCGGACAAGTACGGCGGCCTGATCGAGTTCTATCGCAGCCCGGCGCGCGTCGCGTGGACGCCGACCGGCAATAACGTGCCCGACTATCCGAAGATGGCGCAGCTCTGGTGGAAGAACGTCGCGACGGCCGTGGCCGGGGAAAAGACCCCGCAGGCCGCGATGGACAATCTGGCGAAGGAAATGGACCAGGTGCTGGGCCGCTTGCAGCGCGCCGGGATGAAGGTGTGCGCGCCTGAGTTGAATGCGGAAAGCGATCCGGCGAAATGGTTGTCGGATCAGCACGCGCCCTGGAAGAAGCTCGGGAACGAGAAGCCGAAGGGCGAAACGGTCAAGTACGACCAGTTGCTGACGGCGTGGAGGCAGGGGAAGGTGCGCTAGGGCGTTGCGGCGCGATTCTATGAGAGGGTGTGGGCGGGCGGCCAGTGCAGGCCGCCCGCTTTTTTTCGCGCGCTGCGCACGCGTTGCGCGTCGTCTAGAAGC
Organism: Paraburkholderia sp. SG-MS1; assembly: GCF_012275575.1. Lineage (GTDB taxonomy): Bacteria > Pseudomonadota > Gammaproteobacteria > Burkholderiales > Burkholderiaceae > Paraburkholderia. Next base: position 9,410 of record NZ_NPIH01000127.1, read on the forward strand.
GGTTGATCATGCCGAACTGCACGCCTCGCACGCTGGCGCCGGGCCAGGAAGGCGTGAGCCCGGTCACGTTCACGCCCTTGAGCGTGAATTCGGCGTCGCCGTGATTTCTCAGCCAGCCCGCGCTCGCATAGAGCAGCACGCGTTTAGAGAGATCGTATTCGCAGGCGGCGCTGAACTGGTCGGCATTGTTGTCGCCGCCCGAGCGGTCACGCAGATACGTATAGCCGAGCGACGCGCGAAAGCGTCCGCTGATCGCGTAGCGCGCCGATACCGATGCGCCGTCGTTGTGATAGCGCGGCGTGCCGCCATCGCCATTGAAGAACGACAGGAAGCCGGTGAGCGGCCCATACACGTACGAGACGCCGCCGAGATTGGCGCGCAACGCGCCGTCGCCGTGCGTCTGCTGGTGCGCATAGGAAATGCGGAACGGACCGTTGTGCCACTCGACCGTCTCGATGTGGCCGGCGAGCCCGTTGCCGTCGCCGTCGGCGGGCTCGCGTAGCGAGGCCATCAGCGTCGTCGAGAAGCCGTGGAATTCCGGCGAAAGATACGTGATCGCGTTGCTCTCATACGGCGTGATCTTCGACAGATTGTCGAGCCCCGAGGCGATCGTTCCGGCGCCGAATGCGTCGAGCTGTCCTTTGAACGGGATGTAGATCGGCGAATACTGACGGCCCACCCGCACGGTGCCATAGGGCGTGGACGCGCCGATCCATGCCTGGCGGTTGAACATCGTGTCGGCGACGGCAAGCGAGCCGTTGCCCGAATTGAAGCCGTTCTCCAGGTCGAACAGGATTTTGACGCCGTTGCCAATGTCTTCCGCGCCGCGCAAGCCGAAGCGCGAGCCACGATAGGCGCCGGAATCCATGCGTGCAACGTAGCCCGCGCCGGGGTTGGTGATTTCGATGCTGGTGTCGAGCGCGCCGTAGAGGGTGACGGAGCTCTGGGCGTGCGCGGTCACGGCGTGCGCGGCGAACACGGCCAGCGCCGCCGAGGTACGCCGCGCACGCCGGCCGAACGCACGCGGTGACCCGCGTGAGGCGTCATGGCAATGAAGTAGGGCGAGGGCTGAATGTTTCATAAGGGAAAAGAGAATACCGCACGCTGAGCGCCACGGGGGCACGGGAAGCTCGAATGAAAACGGCATGCCCGACGCGAAGCTGCGTCGGCGGCATGCCATTGCGAGGGTGCGCACGCTGACGCCATACAGAGCCCCGCTGAAGCGCGGACGAATGTACCGCGCTTCAGGTGCTCGCGTCGCGTGTCATTGCGGCAGCGCGTACGCGATCACGTAGTCGCCGCGATCCGGCGACTGACGCGCGCCGCCCGCCGAGATCACGATGTACTGGCGGCCGTTGAGCTCGTAGCTCATCGGCGTGCCCTGGCTGCCCACCGGCAGGCGAGCTTTCCAGACTTCCTTGCCGGTCGAGCTGTCGAACGCGCGCAGGTAGTAGTCCTGGGTGGCCGCGAAGAACACGAGACCGCCGCCGGTGCTGAGCGAGCCGCCGATGGTCGGCATCCCGATCGGCGTCGGCATGCGCATCTGCACGCCCGCGAGGCGCGTATCGCGCACCGTGCCGAGCGGCACCTGCCATGCGACGCTGCGCGTCTTCAGGTCGATGGCCGTCAGGCTGCCGAAAGGCGGCTTCTGGCAAGGAATGCCGAGCGGCGAGAAGAAGCGGTCCTTGGTCACCGAATACGGCGTGCCGCCGAGCGGCACCGCGCCCATGCCCGCGTTCACGGCTTCATTACCGTTCGATTCGCCGCCGCGACGCGCTTCCTTGACGAGACGCACCCACAGGCCGAGGCGCATGTCGTTCACGAAGATCATGTCCGCGTCCGGGTCGTACGACAGGCCGCCCCAATTCATCCCGCCGAGCGAGCCGGGGAAGCTCAGCGACGTGTCGGTATCCGGCGCGGTGAACTGGCCGTCATAGCGCATGCCGTGGAAAATGATGCGGCACATCATCTGGTCGATCGGAGTCATCCCCCACATGTCGGAGCCCTTCAGCACTTGCGCGCCGATCTGCGGCATGCCGACCGACACCGGCTGGGTCTTCGAATAAGGCTCGCCCGGGATCGTCGCGGTCTTCACGGGCTGCTCGATCACCTGGGTGAGCGGCTTGCCGGTCAGACGGTCGAGCACGAACAGTTGGCCCATCTTCGTGCCGACGACCAGCGCCGGCACCTTCTTTCCGTCGACCGGGAAGTCGATGAGCGTCGGCTGCATCGGCACGTCGTAGTCCCACAGGTCGTGATGGACGGTCTGGTAGTGCCACTTCTCGGCGCCCGTCGTAGCGTCGAGCGCGAGAATCGATGCACCGTAGGACTCGTCGAGTTGCGTGCGCTTTGCGCCCCACAGGTCGATCGCCGCATTGCCCACGGGCATGTACACCGTGTTGGAGGCCGCGTCGTAGGACATCGGCGCCCACACGTTCGGCGTCGAACGCGTGAAAGTCTTGCCGGCTGCCGGTGCCGCCTTGTCCTGCGGGTTGCCCGGATCGAACGCCCACTTCATCTTGCCCGTGATCACGTCGAAGCCGCGGATCACGCCGCCTGGCATGTCGAGCGACACGTTGTCGGCGACGCGTCCGCCGACAACGATGGTCGTGCCCGCGACGGTCGGCGGCGAGGTGAGTTCGTAGAGCGGATCGGTCGCATTGCCGAGCCCGGCCTTCAGGTCGATCACGCCGTTCTCGCCGAAGTCCGCGCAGAGCTTGCCGGTGTCGGCGTCGAGTGCGACCAGCTTCGCGTCGATCGTATTCATGAAGATGCGGCGACGGCAGGCGGCCTGATCGGCCGGCAGAGCAACGGGCGTGACGGGCGTCGAACCGCTCACGCTCGGCTGCTGCACGGGTTTCGTCGTGTCGAAGTACGCGAGGCCGCGGCAACGCACCCAGACGGTCGTCTTGCTCGGAAATTCATGGCGCCACTTTTCGTGACCGTTCGCGGCATCGAGCGCGATTACTGTGTTGTGCGGTGAGCAAACGAACAGCGTGTCGCCGATCTGCAGCGGCGTTTCCTGGTCTTCCGCGCCACCGCCGGTCGGGCTGAGCGGCACGTCGCCGGTGTGGTAGGTCCACGCGACCTGAAGGTTCTTCACGCTGTCGCGATTGATCTGCGGGAAGCCCACGAAACGGTCGCCGCCCGCCGAGTGGCCGTATGCGAACCAGTCGCCGGTGCCGGTATGGTTTCTTGAGAGGCCGGCGTCCGACTCGGTGCCGAAGGTGCCATGCGGAATGAACATGCCGTACACGAACAGCGCATTACACGCCAGCAGCACGAGGCCGACGGCCCACGCCGCACCCTTCGCGGGGGTCTTGCCCTCGAGGCGGCGCAGGACCGGATAGGCCGGCGCGAGCAGCATGGCAATCATCGAGAACATGAAGATGCGCGCTTGCAGCGGCCAGAAGTCGATGCCGCTTTCCCAAACGGCCCACAGCGCGGTCGCGACGACGGCGATGATGAAGAGCACGTAGGCGTTCGAGCGGCGTCGCGCGAGCTGAATGCCCGTCGCGCTGGTGGCGAGGCCCATCAACAGGTAATACCACGAGCCGCCGCGGGCGATGAGCATGCCGCCGCCGATCACGAAATAGAGGCCGAGCAGAAGGCCCACCGCACCCACGACGGACAGAGCGACGCGAGCCGCAGTCGATGGTGGCTTAGTTTGAGTTTGCTTGGACATTGCTTGTCTTCATAGGTACGCAAATTGGGCCCATGCATACGGGCCGCCTGAAGCGGGCGGCGTGCATGTGCCGGGTCGTGAAGCCGGCGCGCGCTGGCTCCGGCAGTGGTGAATCGGCTCGGATAAAAAGCCCGTCAAGGCTTTCGACGTGGTCTTACGCTGCGTTAGCACCCCGTCGGCGCCTGCGTGCCGACACCGGCGCGAGACGGGCGAGCGCCTTCGATTTCCAGATGTCCCTGAGCGTATTGCGTTGGGCACGAAGCAGAAGGGCTGCGCGCAATGGGTATCCGGAACGGGGCGCATGCGCGCGGCGTTCGCGGCCGGCTGGCGTTTTACGGGGCTTCGGCAGCGTAGTGCTTATATTTAAAACTAACTAGTCCGTACATTTTAATACAAATGTCGGGTTTGCGTCGGCAGGTCGGCCTTTTCGAGTCTTTGATGGCGTAGACGGCGGCTTGATTTTTCTTTGTCCGGAAATGCTTGCCCGGATTGGGCGGAAATCGAACCTCGTCGTCATTCTGATTGGCGTCATCACAATCTCCAGTAACATTGCGCCATGCACAATCACCTCGTCGTCGCGCTGGCTTATGACCGGCTCTGCACTTTCGAATTCGGCTGCGTGACCGAACTGTTCGCGCTCGAACGTCCCGAACTCGGCGTCGACTGGTATCGCTTCGCGGTGTGCGCGGGCGAAGCCGGTCCGATTCGCGCGGCGGGCGGCATCACGATCGCCGCGCCATACACGCTCAAGCTGCTCGAGCGTGCCGACACCATCGTCATTCCCGGCTGGCGCGACGCGGACGAAGTGCCGCCCGCACCGCTTCTGAAAAAGATTCGCGCCGCTCATGAACGCGGCGCGCGTCTGTGTTCGATCTGTTCCGGCGTGTTCGTGCTAGCGGCCGCGGGCGTGCTCGACGGCAAGACCGTCACGACCCACTGGCGCTACGCCGACAAATTGCAGCAGCGTTATCCGCAGTTGAGCGTGCGGCCCGATGCGCTTTATATCGACGAAGGCCGGATCATCACGTCGGCGGGATCGGCGGCAGGGCTCGACATGTTGCTGCACCTGGTGCGCCGCGATCATGGCGGCGCGGTGGCGAATCGGGTCGCGCAACGGCTCGTGGTGCCCCCGCATCGCGAGGGCGGCCAGGCGCAGTTCGTGCCGCGCCCGATGCCGCAGGACGAGAGCGGGCGGCTGGCGAAACTGATGGACCGGGTGCGCGCGCATCCGGCCGAGCCGCACACGCTGGGTTCGCTCGCCGAACGCGCCGCGATGAGCCCGCGCACGCTGCAGAGGCAATTTCGCGACGCGACCGGCATGGCGCTTTTCGAGTGGGTGGTGCGGGAACGGGTCGCGATTGCGCGCGAGTTGCTCGAAGCACAGGCTTCGTGGCCGATGGCGCGCGTCGCGCAAGTCGCGGGCTTCGGTTCCGAAGAATCACTGCGGCGCCATTTTCGACGCGTCGCGCTGACGAGTCCGGCGGCGTATCGCAAGAAGTTCGGCACGCACGAGCGTGTCTGAAAAAGCGCTTACGTCGTGTGCGATAGACGGCGGATATTGGCGAGCATTCCATTCACCAGGCAAAGTAGGGGGCAGGCGCGCGTTCGCAAAATCGGCGCTCGATGCGCGCGGCCTGGAGCGCGGCGTGCCGCGGTTTTCCGGCCCGTCGCATACGAGGCGGCCGACTGGCGGTGCGGACGGATTCGCGCCGGCGCCGATTTTCTGTCAGCATCACGGCCAGTGGCCGCGCCAGCGCGTATCGTGTGAGTCGTGCCTATCCCGGGCGCAAAACATGTGTTCGAAGCGCCACATCGAAACGGAAGGCCGAAACACATGATCCCCATCATATCCCCCTGCTCATGAACGTCAGAACTGTGTTCGCCGTGGCTATGCTGGCCGTTCTGGGTGCGAGTGCCGCGCTCATACCGGCGCTTGCCGTGGCGCAGGCGCAGCAGGCCGATTCGCGCGCCGAGCTGTATCGACGCAATCTGCTGGCGGGCAAGGACATTGCGTGCCGCACGAATGCTTCGTGCGCGGCGCTCGGCGTGGCCGCGCTCGAAGCGGGGCGCATCAAGGACGCGCAGACGCTCGTCGCAATGGAAATCTCGCTCGCCGAGGCCGCCGCGATGCGGGCCGCCGAGGAGAACTCGCCGAAGGCGACCAGTTCGGCGCGCTCGCGCGTGGCGATGGCCATGGTCCATCAGGGCGACGTGCAACAGAAGCTCGGCGCGTACCCCGACGCGCGCGCCTACTACCGCAGCGCGGTGAGCCGTGGCGACGACTATCCGAGCGACGCGCTGCTCGGCCGCGCGGTGGCCGCCGCGCGTCAGCGTCTCGAAGCGATTTCGAACAAAGCGGTGGTGACGGGCATACCGCCGTCCGGCGCGCGCTTTAGCCGATACATGTTCTTCGGCGCCTGGAACAGCATCGACGTGAAGCCGGTGAAAGGGCGGCGCGGTGTCTACCGGATCGACGGCGATTTCGTCTATCCGACCGTGGGCCCGGACGGCGAGCCCAGTGCGAATATGGGCAGCATGTCGGCCTATGTGCGCTTCTTCGACGGCGTGGCGCGCGTGCCGATGACGGAGGCCGGCGGCAACGGGCCGATCGACGCCACGGCAAAGATCGGCACACTCGCGCCGTACGAGCAGCGTAGCGACAAATGCCTGATCGAGTTCAGCCTGTCGGCGCCGGAAACGCTCGACGTGCGTACGCGCGGCTCGCCGACGGCGTGTGGGTTCGGTTTCAACGTGAGTGCCGACGGGCGGTACTATCTGATGACGGGGCGGTAGCGCGACCGCATAGGTGGCGCTTATCATGCGATGGTCCTGCGAGTGGGGTGGCGGCGACCCGGTGTCTCTGCCAAATCGAGACCCAAGCCGGCGACGAGCACAAGGGGATCCATCCCACGCGGCGGCATGATTCGCTGCGCGGGCATCGAGCATGCGCTGAATCCGCATCGAGCGGCATGAACCCGGATCGAGCCGCTTTCCCTCCCACCTGACCGCGTTGTGCTCAACGAACGGAACGCCCATGCCCGACATCGCGAAGATCATCAGCAGTTTCAACGCCGGGCGCGATCCTGAACGGCTCGCGATGAAATACAAAGCCATGCGCAGTTCGCCGTTCGTATTCTTGCGCGGCACCTGTCATCTGTTCTATGAACGTCTGCCGCGCGAGAAGGTGCTCGACGATGCGCCGCCGGTCTGGATTTGCGGCGACATGCATCTGGAAAATTTCGGCAGCTACAAGGCCGACAATCGCCTGATCTACTTCGACAACAACGATTTCGACGAAGCCTGTCTCGCGCCCGCGCTTTACGAACTGGTGCGTCTGCTGACGAGCGTGCTGGTCGGCGCCGCCGATCTCAAGCTGAGCCGTGCGCAGGCGCTGGCGCTCTGCCATACGGCGGTGGATGCGTACGGCGCGGCGCTCGCGGTGGGCAAGTCGCGCTGGATCGAAGCGGAGACCGCGGTCGGCATGGTGCGCGATCTGTTCGTTGCACTGGCGAGCCGCACGCGCGTGGCGCATCTGGAGCGGCGCACGGTGCTCAAGGGCAAGACACGCGTGCTGAAAGTGGACGGCAAGAAAGCACTGCCCGTGAGCGACCAACAGCGCGCGGCCGTCTCGCAATTCATGCAGCGGTTCGCCGCGAGCGAGCCCAATCCCGACTTCTATCGCATCCTCGACGTGGCGCGGCGGATCGCCGGCACAGGCAGTCTCGGCGTGGACCGCTATGTGATTCTCGTCGAAGGCAAGGGCTCACCGGATGGCAACTATCTGATCGATCTGAAAGAGGCGCTGCCTTCGTCGGTCACGCCGCATCTGCACACGCCGCAACCGCAGTGGCAGACCGAGGCGCAGCGCGTCGTCGAAGTGCAGCGGCGCAATCAGGCGGTCTCGCAGGCGTTCCTGCATGCAGTCGATTTCAATCAGCGTTCGTACGTGTTGCGTAGCCTCCAGCCGTCGGAAGACCGGGTCGCGTTGGGCGACTGGAACGGCAAACTGCCGCGGCTCGAAGCGGTAATCAACAGCATGGCCGAACTGAGCGCATGGGCACATCTGCGCAGCGGCGGACGGCAGAAGTCGTCGATTGCCGACGAGCTGATTGTGTTCGGCAATCGTAAAGACTGGCAGTTGCCGCTGATCGATCTTGCGACGCAATGCGCGGCGCAGGTCGGGGATGACTGGAAGGTGTATTGCGACGCTTTCGATCAGGGTGGGTTCGAAGTCAGGGGAAGCGCTGAGGGGCATTGATGCGTTGCATCCGGCACACCGCGTCGAGCATTCTTCCTGCGAAGTCAAATGCACCGAAAAGCGCAGCGAAACAATATGCAGCAAAGTCGGCGCGACCCCTCCGGGTCCTCGCTTCTTTTGAACCGCATATACCCGCTACGTGTTCTAGCCGGCGACTGGTTGCCGTCGGCCCTTTCAGGTCGTTGAGAAGTTCGTGCCTTACTGTCCGTTCTTAGGCAGGCATGAGGCGCTCACCGGCGGCCCGTCGGCTCCGCACTCCTTCACAGAAACGTCGCCGGCATCGCCTGTCGGCTGAGCAAGACACGCTGTCTCGACAGGCTCGATAACAGCAGTAAGACCGGTCGCCAGCCCGGCATGGTGTTCGAACAAGGCTTGGAGTTCAGGGCGCAGTCCATCGCCGCGTCGGGCTGCGAGCGCATGAAGCGAGAGAAAGGGCAACATTGTCGAACTCCAGTCAATGAAGGACGGGCACGCTCTGCGCGAACTCCGGATTGGCGACCGGACGTCCGCGAGATACATGGGATTCGAGCGCACCGTTCTTCGTCCGACGGCCTGGTCTATGGTGCGATCGCATGAACAGGATAGGGCAGCGAATCGATGCCGGCACTCCGATTCTTGCTGTCTAATTGCTGTGAACACAGAGGATGCCTAACGCAAATAGATATGCCGTCGTGTCGCCCTTGCCTGCTCGTGCGCGATGCACTAGCGCCGAAGCGGCACGTCACCCTCGTCGGCATCGACCGCATGCTGGTTTGCGAGTATTCCAGCAAGAAACGGGGGGCGGCGGATTGCCTGCGCCGATAGGGTTCATGCAGAGCGAAGCGATTGCGTTTCCCTCTCTCACCCACTGTCAACGAGGAGTTCACCATGTCCATGGAAGATGACAACAAGGCCGTCGTGGGCCGCTGGTTCACTGATTTCTGGGGCAAGACATGCAACCTCGACATCGTCGATGAGCTTGCTGCTCCTGACATGCTGCTTCAATACTCGCTGCACGAACCGCGTCGTGGCCGCGAAGACATCAAGGCCTTCATGACCGATTTCCGTGAAGCGTTCCCGGATCTTCATTTCTGGGGCACCGCTGATCTCATCGCCGAGGGGGAATACGTCGTGGGCCGCTGGGAAGGTGGTGGCACACATACCGGTCCGGCATTCAGCGATTTCCTCATGGGATCGCTGCCGGCTGCGACCGGTCGGACAATGCGCTTCACCGGCACGACCGTGCTACGGCTCAAAGGCGGCAAGATAGTCGAAGAGATCGGGCTGGACGATGGCTTGACCGCGCTGCAACAACTTGGACTCGTCAAGGCCGTGTGATCGAAGTCGCAGCGCTCGCGCAGCCTACAGGCAACGCGGAGCGCATCCAGCCTCCCAACAGGCCGGGTACACCCCGGCCTGTTCGTGGACAGGGCGCTAGCCGCAGACACAACATCATGCCGATTTTCCGCGGCACGCGAGCGCCACAGAAAGCGTGGGTGCGTGTAGATTAGGGGCTTGCAGTTTGCGACCCGCGAGTGTCTTCGAACCGGTCGCCATTGGAGTCAGTCCTGATTTGCACAGGAGCCGGCATGAACACGAAGCACAGCAAGAAGGGTCATCTCGAAGCCGCGGCGTCACATCACGAGCAGGCCGCGCGACATCACCGCGAGGCGGCGCGTCATTTTGAAGACGGTCGAGACTTTGCCCACGCCGCACATCAGGCGATGATGGCCCACGGGCACACGTTGCATGCGATCGATCAGGCTCACGACGCAGGCGCGCACAACACCAATACGCCCGCAATAGCGCCGCCGTCGAGCGGCACGAGCGTCAGTGCCGCGGACGTGGCAAACCATCATGCGGCGGCCGTGGAGCTTCACACGCAGGCGGCGCAGCACATGCGCCACGCCGTCAAGCTGTTCGATCAGGACCGTAGCGCGGTCTCTCACGACGCACAGCTAGCGCTCTCCCTTGCATTGCGCGCCTTGTCCCACGGCAACGAAGCGGCAAGGCTATTTGTCAAGCTTTCTGTTAGTGGTGCTTCGTGAGTGAACGTGGGCCGATCCGAGTTGCTCACATGGTGTCTCGCAGAAGTGCGCAATTCGTTTATGCCGCTTGGCGGCGCGTGCGGAAAGCTGAACCGCTTCTGCACGGCATGTGCACCGTACAGCACGACAGTGGCGCGCGGATCTACGGTGATGGGCCGCGAAGATCCGCGCATTCATCCCTGCGGCGCAATGAAACGCCCACTCGAGACTAGGCTTTTCGCTCCAGCACGTCAGCTGCCTTGGATTTCGCGTGCGCGACGGCCTCTTGCGCGTCGAGGAATACACCGAGCTGCTCCCAGTGCTCTTCGGCCGCATAAACGCCTTTCATACTGAGTGCCCTTTGAACGCGCAGTTGCGCTGCGTACCTGCCGTCTTCCAATGGCCGGGCAGTCGCTATGACCTTATGCGGAAGGTCGGATCTTTCTGGTTGAATCAACTCGACAGGACCGCCAGGTATGCCGATATTTTTCAACTCGTTTCTGGCTTTGCAGTCCGGGCAGTAGAAGTACCACCTCTCGTCCTCGTGGGTGGATCTGACTTGCCCGCGAGCCAGCACGGCACGACATTCAACGTTTTCGCAGATGAACGGCATGGCAGTTTCCGGAGTTGTTTGAAGAAATCCTAGCATGTCCATCGACGGCCAACCATTAGCATGTTGCCGTGCCTGAGCCTAAGGAAAACCCTCAAGCGCGAGTCGTGGAGCGCGTGTTGCGCGGCTGCGGCGTCGCCAGAACGAACGCCCCGAGAGTCATTGCGCTTGCGCTCTGAGCGGGGGCAGTTCAGGCGCGTCGAGCCCTGCGAATGGATCCCGCCAGGCGGGGATCTCCATGAGCCGCGCATGCCAGGCTTCGACGCGCGAGAAATCGGCGAGCGGCAGGCCGGCGAGTTGGGCGAACGGGAGTACGCAGGCGAGGCGAAAATCGGCGTAGGTGGGCTCGCCGCCGACGAGCCAATCCTGGTCCGCGAGATGCTGTTCCAGTATCGCGGCCGAGGACGCGAACCGGCTCATGCCCGCCTCGACGAGCTCGTGCCTGATCGGACCGAGGCCGTAACGCTGTTTGGTCACGCGTTCGAAATGAACCTGATCGCAGGCGCGCACGAAATTCCAGTAGCCCCAGCTGATCCAGCGGATGAGATCGGGCATGGCGTCACCCGTCGGCCAGAAGTCGGACCCGGCGAGGCGCGAGAGCCGGCAAGCGATCGCGTCCGCTTCCCACAGCGACGTTTCCCCCTCGACCAGAATGGGAAGCCCCTGGTTTGGATTGAGCTTGAGGAACTTCTCGGTCTCGCCCGGGGAAAAGGGGGAAGCGAATTCAAACTCGACCGGTGAGTTCAGATAGCGCGCCACGGCAACGGCGAGGCGCGGATTGTAGTTGCGGCTGAAGTAGAGCTTCATTGGGCGGTTATTCATGAGGGATCGGTTCGACCTCCTGTTTTGTTGAATGCCTGCTCAAAGACGATTGACGATTTCTGCGCGCGCCAATGAAAAGGACCAGCGGGATCCTGCGCGGTCATTCGCCGTTCCGGCTTGACTGCGTTATACGCGAAAAACAAGGACGGCTATTTTTGTTTTGTAATGACCGGGGTGCGCCTGGGAGAATCGGCACGCTTTGAATTTTTTTTGCCGCCGTTCATATCCCAATCGTGTGAGACTCATGCGCTCGTCGCGCGAATGCGTCGGCCTACCGGGTAACGAACCATGGATCACATCTGATTCTGGCGCCGGCATGCTCGCAGGATCTGTTGAATCGCCGATTGGCTTCTTACAGTCTGCAAATTCTGCAGGACGCACACGTGATACGACCTTTCCCGAGGCAATAAGAGCGCACCGTTTCTGTAAAGCGCTTCGCACGAGCGTCTGATCGCGTTTGCCGCTACGCTGCTTTGACTATCTCTCAGCGATTGCAGGATGCATTGATCGTAGTCTGGATTGCCGATGCCTTGCGCCAGGACCGGGAGCGGCGAGCCGAGCGTGAGCGAGACGAGCAGACAGGTGAGGGTGCGCATGGATTCCGGGCGAAACGCAGCGATTGAGGCGTCAATCGTATCATGTCGCCTCTCGATGCTCGTGGTGCAATGGGCGGCTAAATCCGGTTAAAAACCGAGTGGCAGGATCATGCAGGCCATATGAAACATGCGGGAAGAAGCGCAAGCACTGTCGTCTCATATCCCCACTTTATGCAATGGGATTGAATCGGTAGTTATCCAATTTCACGCACTTGAAATGCTTTTAATCGAGATCATCATGCGGCCAGTTTTCGCGGTTGGGTGAGTAGTCAGAATCACCAGCAGACGCGGCTGAAGAGGCTTCGGAACCCCGTGAACCCAAACGCCACGACCGCTCCAGACAAACCCTGATTGCGACGGTGAATCCGCCACTGCTATCGTTCGCTGGTCAGTGTGGAAGCGCTTCCACCCAAGCATTTACATGGGTCGAAGGAGGGCTCCCCCACACCCGGTTCAACGACCTCAGCGCAGGAGAATCCATGGCAAACGACACATCCGCAGTACTGGATCCGGTCTCCCCCCATTCGCTCGCCGATCCGTTCACGCCGCCCGCGGACTCGTCGCTGTGGCGCAAGAACTTCCTGCTCGGCGCGGCCACCGCGGCGTATCAGATCGAAGGCGCGATCCACGAAGACGGCCGCCTGCCGTCGATCTGGGACACCTTCTCGGCGACGCCCGGCAAGGTGCTGGCCGGCGACACCGGCGCCGTGGCCTGCGATCACTACCATCGCTGGGAAGCGGACGTCGATCTGCTGGCGGGGCTCGGCCTCGAAGGCTACCGGCTGTCGATCGCATGGCCGCGCGTGATGGACGCGGCGGGCGCGCCGAATCGCAAGGGCATCGACTTCTACAAGCGCCTGCTCGCGCGCCTGCAAGAGAAGGGCATCACGACCTTCGTCACGCTGTATCACTGGGACTTGCCGCAGCATCTGGAAGATCGCGGCGGCTGGCTCAATCGTGACACCGCGTACCGTTTCGCCGACTACGCCGACCTGATGAGCCGCGAACTGGCCGGCTCGGTCGACGCATGGGCAACCCTCAACGAGCCGTGGTGCTCGGCGTATCTCGGCTACGGCAACGGCCATCACGCGCCGGGCCTCGCCAACGGCCGCTTCGCGACGCAGGCGATGCATCATCTGCTGCTCGCGCACGGTCTTGCCGTGCCGGTGCTGCGGGCCAACGATCCGCGCTCGCAAAAGGGCATCGTCGCCAACATCGGCCGCGGCACGGCCAATAGCAATAGCGCTGCGGACCAGCGCGCTGCGCATCTGTTCGAAGTCCAGCACAACGCGTGGATTCTCGATCCGCTGCTCAAGGGCGACTATCCGCAGGACCTGTTCGAATTGTGGCCGGGCACGGAACCGCTCGTGCTCGACGGCGACATGAAAACGATTTCCGCGCCGCTCGACTTCCTCGGCATCAACTATTATTTCCGCACGAACGTCGCGAGCGACGGCGCGCACGGTTTCAAGGAAGTGCCGCTCGAAGGCGTGGAGCGCACGCAGATGGGCTGGGAGGTGCATCCCGACGGCTTGCGCGACCTGTTGACGGGTTTCAGGAGGACTTACGCCAACCTGCCGCCGATCTACATCACCGAAAACGGCATGGCCTCGGATGATCAGGTGACCGATGGCAAGGTGGACGACAGCCAGCGCATCTCGTTCCTGAAGCGCCATCTCGCCGCGGTCGACGAGGCGATCAAGGCGGGTGTGGAGATTCGCGGCTATTTCCTCTGGTCGCTGATGGACAACTTCGAGTGGGCGTTCGGCTACGAGCGGCGCTTCGGCATCGTGCATGTCGATTACGCCACGCAGAAGCGCACGCTCAAACGCAGCGCGGAGCTGGTCGCGAAGTTTTTGAAGGAGCGGGGAGAGAGGACGTAACGATTGACGGAGCAGCAGGTAAAGCTGGTGGGCATGTCGACTTGAAACACGGGCGCAAAGCCTGGAGGAGACGGAATGAACAGCAAAAAAATGGTCTTGCGAGGCGTGGTTGCGGCACTGGCGTTGTATGGCGTCGTCGCGCAGGCGGAGCCTCTGAAGGCCAACGTGATTCACTGGTGGACCTCGGGCGGCGAATCGGCCGCGATTCGCCAGTTTGCCGATGCCTATAACAAGGCGGGCGGCCAGTGGGTCGACAATGCGGTCGCGGGAGCCGATCAGGCGCGCTCCACGGCGATCAACCGGATCGTCGGCGGCGATCCACCCACGGCCGCGCAATTCAATACGTCCAGGCAGTTTCACGACCTGATCGATCAGGGCCTGCTGAACAACATCGACGACGTCGCCGCGAAAGAGAACTGGAGCGCCATCCTCCCGCCGTCGATCGTGGACAGCATCAGGGTGAAGGGCCATTACTACGCGGCGCCGGTCGATATCCATATGCTGGCCTGGTTCTTCTATTCGAAGCCGGTGTTCCAGAAGGCCGGTATCACCGCCGAGCCGAAGACCTACGACGAGTTCATCGCCGATCTCGGCAAGCTGAAGGCCGCGGGCGTGATTCCGCTCGCGCTCGGCGGCCAGCCGTGGCAGGAGAAGATCACGTTCGACGCGGTGCTCGCCGAAGTGGGCGGCACCGACCTTTACATGAAGGTGTACCGCGACCGCGATACGAAGGCGGTGAATTCGGACGAGTTCAAGAAGGTGCTCGTTTCGTTCAAGCATCTGCACGATTTCGTCGATGCGGGTTCGCCGGGCCGCAACTGGAACGACGCAACCGCGCTGGTGATTTCCGGCAAAGCAGGCGTACAGATCATGGGCGACTGGGCCAAGGGCGAATTCTCCGCGGCCAACCAGAGCCCGGGCAAGGACTTCGGCTGCTTCCCCGGCTTCGGTCCGCATTCGCCGTATCTCGTGACGGGCGACGTGTTCGTGTTCCCGAAGACCGACAACCCCTCGGCGATCAAGGCGCAGAATCTGCTCGCCACGGTGATGACCTCGCCGTCCGCGCAGGTCGCGTTCAGCGCGAAGAAAGGTTCGATTCCGATTCGCCCTGACGTGGACGCCAGCAGTCTCGACATCTGCGCGAAGGAGGGCATCGCAATCATGAAGGACAAGTCGCGTCAGCTGCCGAATGCGGAAATGCTGATCTCGCCTGACACGCAGGGTGCGCTGATCGACGTCGTGACGAACTTCTGGAACAAGAACCAGTCGGTCGACGACGCGCAGAAAGCGTTTGCCAACGCGTTGAAGAGCTAGGTGCCGGCGATGCACGCGCTCAAGCTGCCGGCCGCCGGTTCCAAACCGGGCGAGACGCCCCGTAACGGGCTCCATAACGGGCCTCGCAAGAAGCCGTTACGGAAGCGTTTTTCGATCGCCGCGTGGCTTGCGCTGCTGCCGATGATCCTGACCGTCGTGTTCGCGTATGTCGGCACGATGGTCTGGACCGCGCGCGTGTCGCTCAGCAATTCGCGCACGTTTCCTTCTGATACCTTCGTGGGCTTCACGCAATACGTGCGGCTTTTTCATAACGACCGCTGGCTGCTGTCGCTGCAGAACATCGTGATCTATGGCGCGTGCTTCATCGTCGCGTGCATGGTGATCGGGTTGCTGCTGGCGATCTTCATCGATCAGCGCGTGGTCGCCGAAGGCGCGTTGCGCACGGTGTTTCTCTATCCGTATGCGATGTCGTTCGTCGCGACCGGGCTCGTGTGGCAATGGATTCTCAATCCGGAACTCGGCGCGCAGGCCGTGCTGCACAAGCTCGGCTTCGCGCACGCGCGCTTTGACTGGATCGTCGATCAGGACTGGGTGATCTACACGATCGTCATCGCGACGGTGTGGCAGGCTTCGGGTCTGGTGATGGCGCTGCTGCTCGCGGGCTTGCGCGGCATCGACGACGAACTGTGGAAAGCCGCGCGCATCGACGGCATTCCGCGCTGGCGCGTGTATGCGAGCATCGTCGTGCCGATGCTCGGACCGTCGATCTCCACCGCGTTCGTGCTGCTGTTCGTGATGGTCGTCAAGCTCTACGATGCGGTGGTGGCGATGACCCAGGGCGGCCCGGGCACTGCGAGCGAAGTGCCGGCCAAGTTCATCATGGACTATCTGTTCGGGCGCGCCAATATCGGTCTCGCGTCGGCCGCTTCGATCGTCTTGCTGGCGACGGTGCTCGCGATTCTCGCGCCGTTCTTCTATGCCCGCAGCCGCGCGGCGCTGCGCAAGGAGGTGTGATGAACACGCTCAGTCCGCCGCTGAAAAGCGGCACGCCGAGCCGCGCGCACAAACGGCGGCGCACGGCATTCACGCCCGCGCGCATTGGCGTCTACGCGTTTCTGCTGGGCGCGGCGCTGTTCTTTCTGCTGCCGCTCTACGTGATGCTCGTCACCTCGGTCAAACCGATGAGCGAGATCCGGCTCGGCAATCTGCTGGCGTTCCCCGCGCATTTCACCCTCGACGCATGGAGCGCCGCGTGGCAGTCCGCGTGTACCGGGCTCGATTGCAACGGCATCCGGGTCGGCTTCTGGAACTCGGTGCGCATCGTCGTGCCGAGCACGGTGCTGTCGATCGCGATCGGCGCGGTGAATGGCTACGCGCTGTCGTTCTGGCGGCCGCGCGGCGCCGGCCTGCTGTTCGGCGTGCTGCTGATGGGCGCGTTCATTCCGGTCCAGGTGATGGTCTATCCGCTCGTGCGCGTGCTGGCGAGCGTGCATCTGTTCAGCTCGCTGCCGGGCATCGTCGTGATTCACACGATCTTCGGCATGCCGGTGATGACGCTGCTGTTCCGCAACTACTACGTGTCGATTCCGCAGGAGCTGTTCAAGGCGGCCCGCATCGACGGCGGCGGCTTCTGGCGCATCTTCGTACAACTGATGCTGCCGATGTCGACGCCGATCATCGTGGTCGCGGTCATCATGCAGGTGACGGGTATCTGGAACGACTTCATTCTCGGTCTCGTGTTCGCGGGCACCAAAAACCTGCCGATGACGGTGCAGTTGAACAACATCATCAATACGACGACCGGCGAGCGGCTCTATAACGTCAACATGGCCGCGACCATTCTGACATCGATGGTGCCGCTCGCGGTCTACTTCATTTCGGGTCGCTGGTTCGTGCGCGGCATTGCGTCGGGCGCGGTCAAGGGATAGGGCAAGGGCATGACAAACGCGGCTGATGTGAGCAATGCGGTAGGCGATGCGCTCGGCAACCCGTTGGCGAATGCGGCAACCTGCGCGGATGCCGACGCGGCAAGCGCGCCCGGCGTCGCGGACGCGGCGGGCCTCACGACCCCGGCCAACGTGGCGGTACGCAATCTGACCATTCGCCTCGGGGCGAACACCGTGATCGAGAATCTCGATCTCGACGTGCGCGCCGGCGAGTTCGTCGTGCTGCTCGGCCCTTCGGGCTGCGGCAAATCGACCTTGCTGCATAGCATCGCCGGGCTGATCGACGTGAGCGACGGCAGCATCGAAATCGCGGGCGAGGATATGACCTGGGCCGATCCGAAGGACCGCCGTATCGCGCTGGTGTTCCAGTCGTATGCGCTGTATCCGACCATGAGCGTCGAGCGCAATCTGTCGTTCGCGCTGCGCATCAACGGCACGCCGAAGGCGGAGATCGCGCGGCGCGTGGCGCGGGCCTCCGAGATGCTGCAGCTCGGCCCGCTGCTCAAGCGCAAACCGGCGCAACTCTCGGGCGGGCAACGGCAGCGCGTGGCGATCGGACGCGCGATCGTGCGTGAAGCCGACGTGTTCCTGTTCGACGAACCGCTGTCGAATCTCGACGCCAAACTGCGCACCGAACTGCGTCGCGAACTCAAGCAACTGCATCAGCGTCTGGGCGCGACGATGATCTACGTGACGCACGATCAGGTCGAAGCGATGACGCTCGCCACCCGCATGGCGGTGATGCGCGGCGGCGTGATCCAGCAGTTCGGCACGCCCGCCGAAGTCTATGCGCGCCCCGACAATCTGTTCGTAGCGACCTTCCTCGGCTCGCCCGCGATGAATCTGCTCAAGGGCACGTTGGCGTCGCGCGAAGGCTCGATCGAGTTTTGCACCGCGCACTGGCGGCTCGATGTGTCGGCCTATGCGTTCAAAAGCGCGCCGCCGCAAGGGCAGCCATGCGTGCTCGGTGTGCGCGCCGAAGACGTGCGGGTGGGCGAGGGGCTGCGCGAGCGTGCAAAGGTTTCGCTGGTGGAGCCGATGGGCAACCACCGGGTCATCTGGCTCGACTATCATGGCGAGCAGATCGCATCGATCGACCAGAGCAAGACCCCGCTCGCGCCTGGAGACAGCGTGGCGTTTTCGTTCGACGCCGCGCATGTCTCGCTGTTCGACGACGCAGGCGGCGCGCGCTTGTAGCGCTGGCGAAAGTGTCGTTGGAATCAACATGGTTTGACGGAGAACCGCGTGGCTACTCTCAAGGATGTCGCGGCACTGGCCGGCGTGGGCATGTCGACTGCGTCGCGCGCCATTTCCGGTAAAGGGCCGATCTCGGCCGATGCCGCCGCTCGCGTGCAGGCGGCAATCGAGGCGCTGAACTTCCGCCCGTCGTCGATCGGCCGCGCGATGGCGACGCAGTCACTCGGCATGATCGGCATTTTCGTGCCGACCTTCTTCGGCTCTTACTACGGCACGATTCTCAAGCAGACCGATGCCGAACTGCGCGCAGTGGGCCGTCACGTGGTGGTGGCGACCGGCTGCGGGGAAGCGTCGCCGCGCGAGCAGGCGATCGAGGCGGTGCGCTTTCTGATCGGCCGCGATTGCGACGGCGTGGTGGTGATCAGCCACGATCTGCACGACGACGACCTGAACATGCTGCATCGCATGCACCCGAAAATGGTGTTCCTCAACCGGGCGTTCGAGCAATTGCCGGAGGCGTCGTTTTGCGCCGATCACCGGCGCGGCGGCGAACTGGCGGCGCGCACGCTGCTCGATGACGGGCACCGCGACATCGCGGTGATTTCGGGGCCGTTCAGCGCGTCGGACAACCAGGCGCGGCTCGAAGGCTTCTTCGCCGAACTGGCGCGTGGCGGCATCACGCGCGACGACGTCACGCTGATCGAATCGGACTTTTCGCCGGAGGGCGGCTACGCGGCCACACAGAAAGTGCTCGATTCGAAGCGGCGCGTGACGGGCCTCTTTTGCGCGAACGACACGATGGCGGTGAGCGCGCTCGCGCGCCTGCACCAGGCGGGCATTGCCGTGCCGGACGACATGTCGGTGATCGGCTACGACGACGATTACTCGGCCGCTTACGCTGCGCCCGGGCTGACGTCGGTGCACATCCCGACCGCGGAGCTGACGCAGAACGCGGTGCGCTGGCTCGTCAACCAGTGCTACCGGACCACGTGGGAAATTTTC
>NZ_NPIH01000128.1 GCF_012275575.1 Paraburkholderia sp. SG-MS1
CTTCTGGTGCACCCGGATCCTCTCGTCGCTGTCATTCCAGATGCTCGCCGTGGCGATGGGCTGGCACATCTACGCGCTCACGCATAGCGCCTTCGCACTGGGCCTCGTCGGCCTCGCGCAATTTCTGCCGATGTTCCTGCTGACGCTGGTGGTCGGCCACGTCGCCGACCGCTACGACCGCCGCCGCATTGCGGCCATCTGCCAAAGCCTCGAAAGCGTCGCTGCGTTGCTGTTCGCTTTCGGCACCTTCGGCGGCTGGATCAGCGCGCCGGTCATCTATGTGCTGGCCGCCTGCGTCGGCGCGGCGCGCGCGTTCGAATCGCCCGCGGTCGCCTCGCTGTTGCCCGCCGTCGTGCCGCGCGGCTATTTGCCGAAAGCGACCGCATGGGCCACGTCCGCGAATCAGACGGCGCAGATCGCGGGTCCCGCGCTGGGTGGTCTGCTGTATGGCATCGGTCCAGGCGCTGCCTACCTCGCGTGCACGCTGTCGTTCGCGGCTGCCGCCGCATCCGTGTGGAGCATCCCGCTGCAAACGAAACCCGCGAGCCGCGCGCCCGTGACGCTCGAGTCGATCTTTTCGGGCATCGCGTTTATCCGCAAGGAGCCAGTGATTCTCGGCGCACTCTCCCTCGATCTGTTCGCCGTGCTGTTCGGCGGCGCGACCGCGCTGTTGCCGATCTTCGCGCGCGACGTGCTGCACACGGGCCCGCTCGGTCTCGGTCTGCTGCGCTCGGGCACTGCGATCGGCGCGCTCGCGGGCACCATCTGGCTCGCGCATTTCCCTTTGCGCAACCGGCCTGGCGCGGCGATGTTCGGTGGTGTGATCGCGTTCGGTCTGGCCACGTTGGTGTTCGGTCTGTCGCATCAATTCTTCGTGTCGCTGTTTGCGCTGATGGCGTTGGGTGCGTCGGACACCATCAGCGTCGTGGTGCGCCTCTCGCTCGTGCAATTGCGCACGCCCGACGAAATGCTGGGCCGTGTAAGTGCGGTCAATTCGCTTTTCATTGGCACCTCGAATCAACTCGGCGAATTTGAATCGGGCGTGACGGCGGGGTGGTGGGGTGCGCGGACGGCGGTGCTGGTCGGCGGCATCGCGACGATCTCGGTCGCCCTGCTGTGGATGAAGCTGTTTCCGGCACTGCGCGACACCCGCTCGCTCGAGCGCGAAGAGGAACTGGCGCCAAGCCGCTGATCGGGAGGAGTGACAGCGTTCAGCGGGATCGGCCGCGTGGAATGCAAATGCGCGCCTGGCGCGATTGAGGCCACCTCGGGTTCGCACCACGGCCGCATGACGCGCGACGATGTCGCCCGGCATCCATGCGCGTGACACCTGCACGCTCTGCATGAGCGCCACAAAGGCAACAGAGCCGGTGTGGCGCGCCTACCCACCTGCCCATCGTCGCACAACGACGACCCTCATCATCCGCATGATCGAGCCGATGCCTGCACCCGCTATGATGGTGCGATCGTCACTCGGCCATCATCATCATGCGCATCGCCCCTTTACCTCCGCTCCAATGTCTGGTCGCGTTCGAATCGGCCGTGCGGCATGCGAGTTTCACCAAGGCCGCCGCCGAACTGCATCTGACGCAAAGCGCGGTGAGCCGGCAGATCGCCCAGCTCGAAGACTTTCTTGGCCGCTCGCTATTCGTGCGCGAGCATCGCGCGTTGCGTCTGACGATCGCCGGCGAAGGCTACGCAAAGCACGCGCAGTGGCTGCTCGCCACCTGCTCGGAAGCCACGCTCGACGTGATGAAGCGCTACGGCGATCTCGAACTGACGATTGCGTGCTCGTCCGGCGTCGCGGTGTTGTGGCTCACGCCCCGGCTTGGCGCGTTTCGTGCCGCGCATCCGAACGTCAAGATCAGAATGATCGTGCGCGATGGTCTCGCGTCGCTGTCGCCCGCGGAATTCGACGTGGGTCTGTACTACAGCCGTCAGCGTGCCGAACCGCATTTCACTGCGCGCCGCATCTTCGACGAAGAGGTGTACCCGGTATGTTCGCCCGGCTATCTCGCCGGGCGTGTGCTCGAACCCGCGGACCTCGCGCACGAAACCCTGCTGATGCAGGAGGACGGCCAGCGCCAATGGATGTCCTGGTCCGAGTGGTTCCGTCTGAACGGCGTGCAGATGCCAGCCGCGCCGCAGTCGGTCGTCGTCAATCATTATCCGCAACTTGTGCAGATGGCGATTCTCGGCCAGGGCGTGGTGCTCGGCTGGCGGCATATGATCGACGCGTGCCTGAGCGAAGGGCTGCTGGTACGCGCGACGCAGGCGTCGGCGAGTCACGGCGGCGGCTATTACGTCGTGTCGCCGAACGACCGCTCGCAGAACCAGGCGGCGCGCCTCTTCACGCGCTGGCTGTTCGAGCAGGCCGAAGCGCAGATGGGCAGGACGGCCGTTTAATCCCCTGAATCCCGCTTCGCATGCGCTACGCGCATGCGTGCATGCGAATCTTTCGTTTCGAAAACAAATCCGGTGTCTCTAGGATCGGTGTCATGCCTGTGAAAGCGCCGCTCGATCATGGCGCGGCGCGTTGCCGACACTTTCGCCTGACAGGGCAGCCAGATGAGGAAAGAGACCATGCAGGGAACGCTTTCATCCAACGTCGCACTCTCCGTCGACTCGCTCGCGCGGCAACGTCGCCGCGCCATCATCGCCACCGTGCTCGGCAACGGGCTGGAGTGGTTCGACTTCACCGTGTACAGCTTTTTCGCGGTCATCATCGCGAAGCTGTTTTTTCCGACCGGCAATGAACTGAGCTCGCTGCTGCTCGCGGTCGCGACCTTCGGCGTGGGCTTTTTCATGCGGCCGGTGGGCGGCATCGTGCTTGGCGTCTATGCGGACAAGGTCGGCAGAAAGGCGGCGCTCTCGCTGACCATTCTGTTGATGGCGGGCGGCACCGCCTTGATCGGCCTCGCCCCCACCTACGACCAGATCGGCCTGTGGGCGCCGGTGCTGATCGTGATCGCGCGTTTGCTGCAAGGCTTCTCGGCCGGCGGCGAAATGGGCACCGCCACCGCCTTCCTCACGGAATACGCGCCGGCCAATCAGCGCGCTTTCTATTCGAGCTGGATTCAGTCGAGCATCGGCTTCGCCGTGCTGCTCGGCGCGGCGGTCGGCACTTTCGTGACCACCAACCTGAGCGCGGACGCGCTGCACTCGTGGGGCTGGAGAATGCCGTTCCTGATTGGCATTCTGATCGGACCGGTCGGCTATTTCATTCGCAGCCGCATGGATGAAACGCCGGCGTTCAGCGCAGTGGCCGACGAAGCGAAGAACGATTCGCCGCTCGCCGAAGTGTTCCAGCGCTTTCCGCGCGAAACGTTTGCGAGCTTTTCGATGGTGATTCTGTGGACCGTCTGCACCTACGTGCTGCTGTTCTATATGCCGACCTACTCGGTGCGCACCTTGCATCTGCCGCAATCCACCGGCTTTTTCGCTGGCATGTTCGGCGGTCTGATGATCATGTGCTTCTCGCCGGTGGTCGGCAAGCTGGCCGACCGCTTCGGCCGCCGCGTGTTCCTCTCCGGCGCGGCCGTCTCGATCCTGCTGCTCGCATGGCCGATGTTCGCCTACATCAATCACGCGCCGGGCCTCGCGTCGCTGATGGTGTTCCAGGGCGTGTTCGGCTTGCTGATCGCCGCGTACACCGGCCCGATTCTCGCTGCGTTCTCCGAACTTTTTCCGACCAAGGTGCTGTCGACCGGCTTGTCCGTTGCTTACAACTTCGCCGTGACGATTTTCGGCGGCTTCGCACCGTTCTTCATCACGTGGCTGATTGCCTCGACGGGCAGCAACATGGCGCCCGCGATCTACGTGATGATCGCCGCGGCCATCAGCCTCACCGGCACCTTCTTCGTGCGCGATTCGCGCCAATGCCGCGCCTGAAGCGGCGCGTCCGGCCCGTCGAGGGCCGGGCGGTTTCCTTCATCCAGTCAGGAAGATATCAATGAGCATTACGGTAATCAGCGGCGGCAACGTACTCGATCTGGCGCAGGGCGCGTTGCTCGAACATCATCATGTCGTGATCGAAAACGGCCATATTGTCGAAGTCACCGACCGTCCCGTCGACCTGCCGAACGCGCGCGTGATCGACGCGCGCGGCAAGACGGTGATGCCCGGCCTGATCGACTGTCACGTGCACGTGCTGGCTTCACGCGCGAACCTGGGCGTGAACGCGGCGCAGCCGAACATCGTCACCGCGATTCGCGCGTTGCCGATTCTGAAGGCGATGCTCGGGCGCGGCTTCACGAGCGTGCGCGATGCGGGCGGCGCGGATTGGGCGTTGACGCAGGCGCTCGAAAGCGGCCTGATTCCAGGTCCGCGAATTTTCCCGTCGGGCAAGGCGTTGTCGCAGACCGGCGGTCATGGCGATTTCCGGCCGCGCGGCGACGTGCTCGAACCGTGCTCATGCGCGTTTCGCGCGGGCGCG
The DNA here is from genome assembly GCF_012275575.1 of Paraburkholderia sp. SG-MS1. Classification (GTDB taxonomy): domain Bacteria; phylum Pseudomonadota; class Gammaproteobacteria; order Burkholderiales; family Burkholderiaceae; genus Paraburkholderia. The sequence continues at coordinate 4,436 of NZ_NPIH01000128.1, forward strand.
ATTGCGCGCGTGGTCGACGGCGTGGACGCAGTGCGGCTCGCCGTGCGCGAAGAGATTCAGAAGGGCGCCACGCAGATCAAGATCATGGCGTCGGGCGGCGTCGCGTCGCCGACCGATCCGATCAGCAACACGCAGTATTCGGAGGACGAAATCCGCGCGATCGTCGCCGAGGCTCAAGCGGCCAACACCTACGTGATGGCGCACGCGTACACGGGCCGCGCGATCTCGCGGGCCATTCGCTGCGGTGTGCGAACGATCGAACACGGTAACCTCGTCGACGAAGCCGCCGCGCAACTGATGCGCGAGCATGGCGCGTTCGTCGTGCCCACGCTCGTCACCTACGACGCGCTGGCCAAACACGGCGCCGACTCCGGCTTGCCGGCCGATTCGATCGCGAAGATCGAAACCGTGCGCGAGGCAGGGCGTGCTTCGCTGCAGATCTATGCGAATGCGGGCGTGCCGATGGGTTTCGGTTCGGACCTGCTTGGGGAGATGCACACGTTCCAGAGCGACGAGTTGCGCATTCGCGCCGAAGTGCTCGGTAATCTGGAAGCGCTGCGCTCGGCCACCACGATCGCCGCGGACATCGTCGAGTTGAAGGGCAAACTCGGCGTCATCGAGGCGGGCGCGATTGCGGACGTGCTGGTGGTCGACGGCGATCCGCTGAAGGATATCGGCGTGCTGACCGGGCAGGGTGAGCGTCTCGCGTACGTGTTGCAGCGAGGCGAGGTGGTGAGCGAGCGGGGCGTGGTCGCGTCGCGCTGATTCGCGCTCGGGCGCGGCGTCGCGCAAGCTGTGCCTGGCGGGCCGTGGCATCGCACGCTCGCGCCACGATGACGCTGCGGGCGCGCCGCGTCAGTTTCTCATCACGCGCGCGGGCGTTCGTGCGCCAGACGCGCCAGAGCGCCAGAGCGCCAGAGCGCCAGAGCGCCAGACGCGTCGTCGCCAGTCTCGCGCCGGGGCAGTTCCCCGTCAGGCCCGCGCGACCCTCGCGCGCGAAGCGCTCCAGCGCACCGTCGCGAGGATCGACGCGGCGACGATCAGCGCGCCGCCGATCCACGCGGTCGCCGAAATCCGTTCACCTAACCAGATACACGCGAACAGCGCGCCGAACGCGGGCTCGCTGCCCATCAGCAGCGACACGCGCGTCGGACTGCTGCGCTTGATCGCGAAGTTCTGCGCGAAGAACGCAAACAGCGTGCAGGCCAGCACCAGATACGCGACGTAGGCCCAGAACAGCGCGTGGCCGTTCAGCGTCGGCACCGCTTGCCATTGCTGATTTGGCGCAAACAAGCACGCCGCCGCCGCGCTGCCGAACGCCACGACACCCGACTGAACGGCAGTCACCGACAAGGGCGGCAGCGCCGAATCACGCATGACGCGTTTGGTCACGCACACGGTCAATGCGCGCAGCAACGCGGCGAGCAGAATCAGTGCGTCGCCCGGATTGAAGCTCACCGCGCCGTCGCCGGCCAGCAGCCACGCGCCGAGCAGCGACAGCGCCACCGCGGCCCATTCGATTCGGCTCGGCCGGCGCTTGAGCAGCAACCATTCGACGAGCGGCGTCAGCACCACGCACAGGCTGATCAGAAACGCGGCGTTGGCCGCGCGCGTCATCAGGATGCCGAAGGTTTCGCACAGGAAGATGCCGAGCAGCAGCATGCCAGCGATCAGCACGCCGCGCAGCGTGCGGGCGTCCGCCGCGCGCAGGTGGCGCAACGCGGGCGACAGGATCAGGAACGTGATGCCGAAGCGCAATGCCAGCAGACCCAGCACCGGATAAAACACCAGCGCGCTCTTCACGACACCGTAACTGGTTCCCCATACCACCGCGACCGCGAGCAGCATCAGATCGGACAGTAGGAGCACACGTTCTTGTTTCGACATTGAAAGACCTCGACCACGAGCGACGGAGCGCGTATTGTCGAGCTTTGCGCACGAGGCGATAATGGGGTCGCCATGCACAGCTTATATGTCGTAAACGCATTAATCGATCCCCGCCGAGAGAGTCGCCTCAATGACCCCAACCGAGCTTTTCGCGCTGCTGCCGGACATGGCGGTATTTGCACGCGTCGTCGATGCCGGCAATTTCTCGATCGCCGCGCGTCAGTTGGGCAGCACGCCGTCCACGGTCAGCCGCCAGATCAGGCGGCTCGAGGACGCGCTCGCGACCCGTCTGCTCGAACGGTCCACGCGCACGGTGCGGGTCACGGAATCGGGGGCACAGGTGGTGCGATTCTGTCGCGACATGGTGAGCGCCGCGTCGGGTGCGGTCGATGCCGCCGGGCAACTGGCCGGGCGGCCGCAAGGCAAGGTGAGCGTGAGCGCGCCGACCCAGTTCGCGAAAGCGGTGATTCATCCACTAATCGCCGGCTTCCTGCGCGCGTATGACGAAGTGGATCTGCAACTGCTCTTCACCGACCACGACGTCGATCCGCTCGCCGACGACATCGACCTGGTGATCCGTCTGACCGAGCATCCGCCGCCAGGTCTGGCGGGCCGGCGGTTGGGCGCGGTGCGCTGGTTGCTGGTGGCGTCGCCCGGGTATTTGCGCGAGCGCGGCGCGCCTGCGCAGCCGCGCGATCTGCTGAAGCACGACTGCATCTATCTCGGCGAAACCGCCGACGACAACCGCTGGCGCTTTCGCCGTGGCACGGAAACGCAAAGCGTCGATGTGAAGGGGCGTTACATCGCCAACCACGCGCTCGCGCGGCTCGAAGCCGCGCAGCAGGACTTCGGCATCGCGAGCGTGCCGGAGTTTGCCGCCGTGCGCGCGTTGCAGAGCGGCGAGCTGGTGCGGGTGCTGCCGGAGTGGCGTCTCGAAGCGCGCGCGTACGAGGGCACGGTGTGGCTGCTGTATCCGCCGAACCGCTTTTTGCCGCCGAAGGTGAGGGCGTTGATCGATTACCTGGTCGAGCATCTGCGCGAGCGCCTCGATGCAAACTGATGCGACGTGACGGCACCCTGGTTCGGGCCGCGAAACGAACGTAGAATCGCTCGCGCCGCCGACGATTCAGTGCGCTCGCACTGCCGCGGCGCTCACGAGGAGAACGAGCATGACCCTGCACGAAAGCGCGCCCGTCGCAGCGACCGTCTATCGCGGCGACGCGATTGAAAACACGCATCTCGCGCACGTCGCGGTAGTCGACGCGAGCGGCCGCCTGTTGTATTCGTTCGGCGATCCGTCGCGCGTGACGCTCGCACGTTCCGCGGCGAAGCCGGCGCAAGCGCTGGCGGTGCTGGAAACCGGCGCGCTCGAACGTTTTGGTTTCGACGAAGCCGATCTCGCGCTGATGTGCGCGTCGCACAGCAGCGAGGCGCGTCACATCGAGCGCACGCGCAGCATGCTGGCGAAAGCGCAGGCAAGCGAAACGGATTTGCGCTGCGGCGGCCATCCGCCGTTATCCGATGCGGTGTACATCGATTGGCTCAAGCGCGATTTCAGGCCAGACGGCGTGTGCAGCAACTGCTCCGGCAAGCACGCCGGCATGCTGGCCGGCGCGCGGGCGATCGGCGCGGCGCTCGACGGTTATGAACGGCCCGAGCATCCGATGCAAACGCGCGTGAAGCAGACCGTCGCCGATGTATGCGATCTGCCCGCCGACGCGGTGCTGTGGTCGACCGACGGCTGCAATCTGCCGACGCCTGCTTTTCCGCTCGACCGGCTCGCGCGTCTGTTCGCGAAGCTGGCTGCCGCGCAGGACGAGGTGGCCTCATCGCAGGGCGCATCGGTGTCGTCGCGCACGGCCGCGCTCGCACGCATTTATCGCGCGATGACGGCGTATCCGGAACTGGTGGGTGGCGCGGACCGGTTCTGTACGGTATTGATGCAGGCATTCGACGGCGCGCTGGTCGGCAAGGTCGGCGCGGACGGCAGCTATGCGTTCGGCGTGCGCGCGTCAGAGCAGACGATGCGCCTCGGCGCGGCTGGCGCGCTCGGCATCGCGGTGAAGATCGAAGACGGCAATCTCGCGATGCTCTATGCGGTGGCCGCGGAGCTGCTTGCGCTGCTCGATATCGGCACGGCCAGGCAACGTGCGAAGCTCGAAGTCTTTCACGCGCCGAAGCGACTCAACACGATGGGCGTCGAAACGGGGCGTGTCGCTTTCTCGTTGGAACGCGCGGAGCGTCGATAGAGGCGGCGCTGTTTTGCCTTCATGGCGCGGACTGCTCGATCTCGATGCGGTTCGCGTCGGGCCGAACATAAGCGTGCTTCGAGGCGCTTAATCGACCTCGCGCAACCGCTCACAACCTCAAGCAGCCGCCGGCACCGCCCCCAGCGCATGCCGAATCGCATCGGCCAGTTCGGCCGCTGCGAACTTCGGCACGTACCCATTCGCGCCGGCATTCTTCACGTGCGCTTCGTTCGCCGCGCCCGTCAACGATGAATGGATGATCACCGGAATATCGCGGGTCCGTTCGTCGGCTTTGATCTGGCGCGTCAGCATGAAGCCGTCCATCTCCGGCATTTCGAGGTCGGTCAGCACGAGCGCGATGTGGTCCTTGACCCGCGCGCCGCTCGACTGCGCTTCGCGCGCGACTTGCTGCAAGGTATTCCACGCTTCTTCGCCGGTCTTGGTCATCACGTAGTCCGCGCCGATCGCGCTCAGGGCCTGCTCGATCAGCTTGCGCGCGAAACCGGAATCCTCGGCGGCGAGAATCTTCGCGCCAGGGCGGATGCCCAGCGCCTCACCGACCGAGGTGGGATCGACGCTCGGATGCTGTGACGGAAACACGTCGCGCAAGACCTGCTCGACGTCGATCACCTGCGCGAGCCGCGAATCGCCCGTATTGCCGTCGATGCGCGCAATGCTGGTGACGAGATTGCCGCCCGCGGTGCCGTCGGCGGACAGCACCTGGTTCCACTCCAGCCGCACGATGTCGTCCACTTCCTCGACTGCGAACGCCTGCGTCGAACGCGCGAATTCCGTGACCAGCAGGATGTTCAGACCGCGCGTCGGCTCGCAGCCCATCAGACGCGGCAAGTCGATCACCGGAATGATCTGCCCGCGAATATCCACCGCGCCCATCACGAACGGAGACGACCCGGCGATCGGCGTGACCGGCGGCATGGTCGAGATTTCCCGCACCTTGAAGACGTTGATTCCATACAGCTCGTGCGCGTCGCTGCCCGGCACGCTGCCGAGGCGATACAGCAACAACTCGAATTTATTGGAACTGGTCAGGTTGCTGCGGTCATGATTGGCTCGCTGTGCTTCCGCCATCGAATCTCTCCAGGATTGCGCCGTGTGTCGTGCGCCATTCAGTGTTGCGTCGGCCCCTGGCGCGTGGCTTACCTTCCGGTTATCGGCGCCGTCGGAGAAAAATTCAGCGGTTTCTGGCTGTTTTAATCACATCGTCTGGTCAACCGCACGCGTCGGGCGGGAGCGCTGGACGTGCGTGCAATGCAGGCATGTCAAGGCATTGTCATGCAGGTTACCTAAGGTTACAGAAGCGACAGCACCGTTTCACATGGTCTTTCACGTGCCTCCTAGAATCGACAGCGATAAAAGCGTGGCGCCGTCGGCGGCCCTCAAGTGGGGCTGCAGTTTTTGCGCAGTGTGATGTTCGACGCGCACACGCATCGCTGTTGTTTCGCTTCCACCTCAAGGAGAACGTATGATCCGCTTGCCTCTCGCCACCATCGCCAGCGCCTGCATGACCGGCCTTCTGGCTGTCGCCACCGCGGCTAGCGCTCAGACCACAACAGCCGCACCGGCAGCGGCGGACACGGGCCGTCTGCATGCCGCCGACCAGACATTCATCGCGGACGGCACCAAGGCCATCGCGACGCAGCGCGACGCCGCGCGCATCGCCACGTCGCGTTCCACCGACCGCGACGTGAAGGCATTTGCCGAACGCGTCTCGACCGATAACGCGAAGATCTCGGACGCGCTGCGCGCAGCGAGCCCGCGCGGCGTCGACGTGCCGAAGAACGATCCCGATGCCGCGGTGCTCGCGAGCATCAACAATCTGCGCGGCGCGGAGTTCGACAAGACGTATATCGAACAGGTCGCGCTTGCCGGCGAACAGAAGACGTTGTCGGCGTTCCAGGCGGAAATCGCCTCGGGCCGCGACGAGCCGTTGAAAGACGCGGCGAAGAAGGCGTTGCCGACCATTCAGCAGCACTACGCGATGGCGCAGGATCTCGCGAAGCGCAAGCATCTTTCGGGCACGGCGCAGTAAGGGGTGTGACGCTGTTGCGTCATGTCTCGTCGCCTGTGTGACGCGTAACACGTCATGCGCGGCGCGGGCCGGACGGTGGCCATGTCCGGCCCGCTGCAAAATCGGCGTGCCGCGCATGCGCGCCGCACGCCAGCAGTGGTTCGAAGCGGTGCTTTCGACGATAATCGCTCTTTTCTTGCGTGCTACCCGCAGCGTCTCGCTTGACGCCTTACGAAGCGGCACCGCACCGGCGATTTCTCGTGCATCCCATCGAAGCTGACCGTATGAACAAGCCCGGCAATCTGCCGCAACAGTTGGACTACATGCTTCGGCAAGCCGTCGCGCTGCAACAGAACGGCGCGATCGTCGAGGCGGAAGAACTCTATCGCGAGATTCTCGAACTCAAGCCGCGCCATGTCGATGCATTGAAATGGCTCGGCGAACTCGCGCTGCAAACGGGCCGACCGCAAGAGGGCAGCGATCTGCTCAAAAAGGCGCTGGCCGTCAACGCGAAACAGGCGCCGGTTCATTCGAACCTGGCCTGCGCGCTGAACGCATTGCAGCGCTACGCCGAAGGCCTTGCCAGCGCCGATCGCGCGCTCGCATTACAGGCCAATTTCCCCGACGCATTGAACAATCGCGGCAATGCGCTAGCCGGTCTGAACCGGCCGCTCGATGCGCTTGCCGCTTTCGATCGCGCCATCGCGGCGATGCCGGAGGCCGCGCCTTTCTGGAACAATCGCGCGTGCCTGTTGCGCGACATGGGCCGCGCCGGCGACGCGCTCGCGAACCTCGATCACGCACTCGCGTTGCGCCCCGACTATGCCGCGGCGTGGAGCAATCGCGGCAACGTGCTCGCCGACATGAACCGGCCGCAGGACGCGGAGCAGAGCTACCGGCGCGCGTTGGAACTGGCGCCGGCCTTCGTCGACGCATGGAACAATCTCGGCCTTGCACAGACCGATCTCGATCAGCACGCGCAAGCACTGTCCAGTTTTGAGCGCGCGCTCGCGCTCGATCCCGAATCGGTGGAAACGCGCTGGAACCAGTCGCTGTGTCTGCTGCGAATGGGGCAGTTCGAAGCCGGCTGGCGGCAATACGAATCGCGCTGGGAGCGCACTCGTATCAAGGGGGCGGGGCGCGGTTTCGCGCAGCCGTTGTGGCTCGGCGATTTTCCGCTCGACGGCAAGACGATTCTGTTGCACGCGGAGCAGGGGCTCGGCGATACGCTGCAGTTTTGCCGCTATGCCGCGCTGGTGTCGAAGCTCGGCGCAAAGGTCGTGCTCGAAGTGCCGTCCTCGCTGAAGCGCCTGATGACCACGCTCGACGGTGTCGATCAACTGGTCGAAGCGGGGCAGCCGTTGCCGAGGTTCGATTGCCACTGTCCCCTGCTGAGCTTGCCGCTCGCGTTCAGGACCGACGCGGCAAGCATTCCGGCGTCGACGCCTTATCTGTTCGCGGATACCGAGGCCGCGCGCGCCTGGCGCGAGCGTATAGAAGCGCAGGCCGGGCGCCGTCTGAAAGTGGGCCTCGTGTGGGCGGGCGAAAACCGCTCGCACGTCGCGGAATTGCGCAGGATCGACGAGCGCCGCTCGATCGCGCTCGAACGTTTCGCGCCAATCTTAGAAGCGCCGGACGTATGCTTTTTCAGCCTGCAGAAAGGCGCAGCGGCGTCTCAGTTGCCGGATAGCGCACTGAGCGGGCGCGTCGTGGATTACACGGAAGACTTGCACGATTTCGCGGATACCGCCGCGCTGGTGGCCAACCTCGATCTGGTGATTTCGGTGGATACGTCGACCGCGCATCTGGCCGGCGCGCTGGGCAAGCCGGTCTGGATTCTGAACCGCTTCGACACCTGCTGGCGCTGGTTGCTGGCGCGCAGCGATACGCCGTGGTACCCGGGCGCGCGGCTGTTCAGGCAGCCGGCGTTGGGGGATTGGGATAGCGTGATGCGGGCCACGCGGGAAGCGTTGAGCGCGTCGGCAGGAGGGGGAGGGTAGGGAAGCGGTTGCGCCTGTTCGTGGATGCGGAGGTTGATTCGCTCGTCGTGCATCGCGTTGGCGCCAATCCCCAGCCATCCCACCGACGCGTTTACCCGGACACGCGTAGACTGAACGTCCGTTTATCGACGGCTATGCCACGGGAGATTCAACAATGGAATACAGACATCTGGGTGCGTCCGGTTTCAAGGTGCCGGTTTTGAGTTTCGGCACGGGCACGTTTGGTGGCAAGGGCGAATTTTTCGAGGCGTGGGGCGCCACCGACGTCGCCGAAGCGCGCCGCCTGATCGACATCTGCTTCGACGCGGGCGTCACGATGTTCGACACCGCGGACATCTATTCGAAGGGCGCATCCGAGTCGGTGCTCGGTGAAGCGCTCAAGGGCAAGCGCGACAAGGCGATCATCTCGACCAAGGCGACCTTTCGTTTCGACGACGACCCGAACAGCGTCGGCTCGTCGCGCTTCCATCTGATCCAGGCGGTCGACGCCGCGCTCAAACGCTTGCAAACCGATTATATCGACCTGTTCCAGTTGCACGGTTTCGACGCCAGAACGCCAATTGCCGAGGTTCTGTCGACGCTCGACGATCTCGTGCGCGCCGGCAAGATCCGCTACACCGGCGTGTCGAATTTCTCCGGCTGGCATTTGATGAAGTCGCAGGATGTCGCGGACCGCTACGGCTATCCGCGCTATGTCGCGAATCAGACCTACTATTCGCTGGTCGGCCGCGACTACGAGTGGGAACTGATGCCGCTCGGCATCGACCAGGGCGTGGGCGCGGTGGTGTGGAGCCCGCTCGGCTGGGGGCGTTTGACCGGCAAGATCAAGCGCGGCCAGCCGCTGCCGGATTCGAGCCGGCTGCACAAGACCGCCGACATGGGCCCGCCGGTGCCGGACGAGTATCTGTTCCGCGTGCTCGATGCGATCGACGAGGTGGCCGCCGAAACCGGCAAGACGGTGCCGCAGATCGCGCTGAACTGGCTGCTGCAACGGCCGACGGTGTCGACGGTCCTGATCGGTGCGCGCAACGAGGAGCAATTGCGGCAGAACCTCGGCGCGGTCGGCTGGAACCTGACGCCCGAACAGGTTGCGAAACTCGACGCGGCGAGCGCCGTGCGTCCCGCTTATCCCTATTGGCACCAGGAAGGGTTCGAAGAGCGTAATCCGAAGGCGGTGTGAGCGCGCCGTTTTCCGTGCTGTAGCGATACGTTCCGCTTCGGCCTCAGTGCGCGAGTCCGGCCGGAGCCGCGAAGAGTTCGCCATAGTAGCGGCGGCCCGCGTCGATATGCGGGCCGAACGCAAAACCTTGCGCGAGCATCGCGTCGAAGTCGGCGCGTTCGATTTTCATCAGGTAGCTGTGTTCGGTCGTGACGACACGGCATGGCCGGTCCGTCACCGCCGCACTGAACCACTTGCCCGCGCTCGCGTGATCGGCGGGGTACGCATGACCGGCGGCTTCGATCTGCCAGCCGCCGTCCAGCAGAATCCAGATCGCCTGATCCTGCGCGCCGCTCGCGGCCTCGCTGTCGCATCCGGCGACGACCGTGCCCGCGCGCGCTTCCCATTCATGTGAATGACCGATGATCCAGCGCAAC
>NZ_NPIH01000129.1 GCF_012275575.1 Paraburkholderia sp. SG-MS1
CGATGCGCACCGCCTCGCCCGCGAGATCCTTGTGGCGCGACGCTTCGATCAGCGCCGCGAGGCAAGGCGCCAGCAACGCCTCTTCGTTATGTGCCGGAACGATCACGCCGATCATAAGAGCCCCTCGCGTTGCGCTACCGAACGTGCGTCGCGCGACCAGACGTCGATCAGCAGATCGGCTTCGTCGTGATGCGCGAGACGCGACAGGCCGCAGCGCGCATCGAACAACGCATGCGCGGCGTCGGCGGATTCGAGCGCTTCGGCGAAGGGCCGGCGCCAGTGACAGGCGAGCAGCGTGCCGTCGGTCGTGAGCGACGCGGCGATCCGCGCGGCCAGCGTTTCCAGCTCGGCTGCATCGAGGTAATACGCGAATTCGCTGATGACGATCAGATCGAACGGCCCCGCTTCGGTCGGCCATTCCCGCGGCACCGTGCGCTGCTCGACACGGACTTGCGGCGCACCGGCCACACGCTCGCGCGCGAGCGCCACAGCCCGCTCGTGCAGATCGGCGGCGAGCAGCGTGTCGCAGCGCATCGCGAGCTCGACAGTCAATTCGCCGTTCGCGCAGCCGGGTTCGAAGGCATTCCGATAGCGTGGCCGCGGCAGCAAGGCGAGCGTGAGCGAACGCTTGCGGCGTTCATACCAGCCTTCGCGAAGATTCCACGGGTCGTCGCTCTGCTGGTAGAGATGATCGAAGTACAACGCCGTCGAGTTCATCTCAGCGACCCTCCGGGCATGGGATCAGAGTGTCCACGACGCATCTCCTGCGTGCATCGGGGCGTCGTTGCGACAGGCCGAGGCAACCAGTTCGCCGAGCGCCGCGAGATCGCGCTCGGCGTGACTTTGGCGCAGAAACACCGGCAAGTCCGCGAGTGCGCGTGCGAAGCGTGCATTGCGGCACAACGGCCCCGCGCCGAGCGTGCGCGTCGCGTGATGCATGACCGCCGTTGCCGCTTCTTCGACGACGAGGCGCGCGCGCATCGCTTCGCGTTGCGCATCCGCAAGGGGATGCGCGTCGATATGAGCGGCGGTCTCGCGCAATACGGCAGCCGCCGCTTGCAATGCGACCTCGACCGCGCCGAGGTGCGCAAGACGATGGGGATCGGCGCGCTGGGCGCTGGCGTCGCGCAACGTGCGGCCAATCTGCGCCGCCGCGCCGTACCAGCACGCGGCAATGCCTGCGCCGCCGTGCCAGAAGCCTGGTCGGCGCACATACGCATGCGGCGCGCCGACCAGCGTGGCCTGCGTGCCATCGAAACAAACGTCGGCGCTCGCGGTGGCCTGCATGCCGACCGCCTGCCACTTCGACGTATCGATCGCGATCGACGCCTGGTCCATCGCGACGGCAACCAGCACCGGCGCCTCATCCAGCCATGCGGTCACGAGCGCATGGCTGACGCTTCCCGCGCCCGAACACCAGGCCTTGGTGCCGGTCAATCGAACCTGCCCTTCATCGCTTCGGATTCCTACTTTAGCCGTATTGACCGCCTCTACCCGTGCATCGGGCGGCTCGGCGGCCCAGACGGCCCAGCGGCTCGCCGCCGGTGGCGTGGGACCGCGCAATTCGGCGAGGATGGCGAGCGCGTCGGTGTGGCCCTCGAACAGTTTGACGAGGCCGAGATCGCATGCGGCCACCGCCGCCAACGCGCGCCAGCGCTCCAGCGTCTGGCCATGCGCGGGCAACGGCAGCGACGGTGCGCGGTCATAGCCGCAGTCGACCAGTGTGCGCAACATGTTGCCGAGCGCGGCAGGGTCGTTGGGATCGAAACGCGTGGTGTGCAGAAATTCTTCAAGCGAGGTGGCAGTTTGCCGGCCGGGCTGCGGATGGCACGGCGCCCGTGTTGTCAGAGGCGAGTCACGCTCGCCGCTTCCGCCCGGCCCCGGCGAGCGCCGCGCCGCCTTGACGCCAGCCGCACCCGCCCTCTGGTCACGCGTATCGAGCATTCTGCCTCCCTGAAACGATTGAATCTGCTGCGCGCGGACGTTGGCCGGCCGCTGCCTTTGCAGACACGTAGCAAGTGATGTGCCTCAGGCGCCGAACGCCCGGCCACATCGCTGTGTTTCAGGAAAACAGGCAACAGGAAAGA
>NZ_NPIH01000013.1 GCF_012275575.1 Paraburkholderia sp. SG-MS1
CGTCGGCGGCACGCTCGCGGCGGCGTCGTTCATTGCGGGGGCGGGCGGTACGTGGGCGGTCGTCGGACTCGGCGCCGCGTTGACGCTGTATGCGGCGGCCGGTTTGCTGGCGTGGCGCTTCCCGGTGCCGGCGCGGCACGAGCGTTGGCTGTCGCCCGCGATCGGCGCCCTTACCGGTGTGGTCACAGGGGGCACCGGCGTGTTCGTCGTACCGGCAGTCCCTTATCTGCAGTCGCTCGCGCTGAAGAAAGAGGAGCTGGTGCAAGCGCTCGGACTGTCGTTCGCCGTGTCGACCATCGCGCTTGCCATCGGCCTCGCGAGCGAGCACGCATTTGCCGCCGACGAGCTGGGTGTCTCGCTCGCCGCCGTCGTACCGGCGCTGATCGGCATGTGGATCGGTCAGCGCGTGCGCGGACTCATCAGCGCGGCGAGCTTTCGCCGCTGGTTCTTCATCTGCCTGCTCGGACTCGGCCTTCAATTGATGGCGCGCGCATTCGTTTAATGACAATGTGATGGCAGCGGACAACGGAGGGATATCGTGTTGCACGTCATTCTGGATACGCTCGGTGCGCTGGCGGTGCTGGCAAGTGTCAGCGCGCAGATTGCGTTAATACGTAAGCGCTGAGTTCATTTTCCGTCATCGTCTGGCCGGCCGCGCAATGCGGGCCGCCATCGTCTCGCGAGCACGCACGTGCACGCAGGCTGCTGCAGCAGATTGCCGATTGTTCGGCTCAACCGACGTATCTATTCGCCGTCAGCCGCTTTATCCCTCACGCTGACATGCCTACATTGTGTCCAGTGACAGCGCCACTGCAAATCCAGCTTCATCGACGTGAATCCCGCGAATGTTCGCGACAGCGCGTCGGCGCAAATTCCATTGAAAGGACATGATCATGAGCAAGCTCACAGGTAAAGTCGCGGTCGTAACCGGCGGATCGAAAGGCATCGGCGCGGCCATTGCGAAAGCATTGGCGGCACAGGGCGCATCGGTGGTAGTGAACTATGCGTCCAGCAAGGCAGGCGCCGAGAGCGTGGTCGAAGCGATCACGGCGGCGGGCGGCAAGGCCATCGCGGTCGGCGGCGACGTCGCCAAGGCGGCCGACGCGCAAGGCATTATCGACACGGCGGTCGAAACCTATGGCCGCCTCGACATCCTCGTCAACAACTCGGGCGTGTATGAGTTTTCGCCGATCGAGGCGATCACCGAAGAACACTTCCATAAGCATTTCAATGTGAACGTGCTGGGCCTGCTGTTGACCACGCAGGCGGCGGTCAAGCATCTCGGCGAAGGCGGCAGCATCGTCAACGTCAGCTCGGTGGTGAGCCGCATCACGCCGCCGGGCAGCGCGGTGTACACGGCGACCAAAGGCGCGGTGGACGGCATTACGGGCGTACTCGCGAAGGAACTCGGCGCGCGCAAGATTCGCGTGAATTCCGTGAATCCGGGCATGGTCGCGACCGAAGGCACGCATAGCGCGGGGATCATTGGTTCGGATCTCGAAACGTGGGCGCTCGGCACGACGCCGCTCGGACGCATCGGCCAACCTGACGATATCGCGGATGTCGTCGTGTTCCTCGCCTCCAACGATTCGCGCTGGCTGACGGGAGAAAGTCTGATTGCCAGCGGCGGCTCGCGCTGAGCGGGTTGGTAGTGCGATGGTGTGCGGTGCGCGGACTGCCAAAACGGTGGTCGCAACCGCATGCCGGGCAGTACAGCAGCAATGAATTAGAAGCACCCGGCAAGTGACGCGCACCACGCCTCAGCCGTCACGTGCCGGGTACCTCATACCTTCATCAAGCCACAACCGCAGCGGCGCCCGGCAATTGCACCGCGAACAACGCATCCAGCAGATTCGACCCTGGCCGCTCGGCGAGCCGCGTGAGCGATTCGATCATCTGCACCCGGCAATCGCGCAGCGGGATCATCCTGATCCGCCGTGACTCGTTGAATTCGGCACGCGCGATCACGCCCACGCCGATGCCTTGCGCGACCGCTTCTTCCAACGCCTCGCGTCCGTCCACGTACATCACGGGCTCCACCTGCAGCGATTCGCGCACCAGCTCGATCTCGAGCAGTTGCTGCGTGACCGATTGCGACTCGCGGAAAATCATCGGCTGTTTAACCAGTTCCGCGTAGCTCAGCCTGCGTTTCTTCGCAACCGGATCGCCGGCCGGCACCATTGCCACCAGCGGGTCGCGCCGCAACACGCGCGACGTCAGCCGGCTGTGCACTTGCGGCGCGGCGGTAATGGCCGCGTCGACCGCACTCGACAGCACGCGCTGCATGCAGTCCGCCGCATTGGCGACCGACAGCGTCACGATGATCCCCGGATGCAGCCGGCGAAACGCGCCGATCAGCGTGACCGCGAGATCGGGCGCATCGGCGGCCAGCGAGAGCGAGCCGGACTCCAGCCCGCCCGCCGACTCCAGTAGTTGCCGCGCGTCGCGCTCGCAACCGAGCATGTGGCGCGTCACGGCAAACAGTCGCAAGCCCAGTTCGGTGGTTTCGACGCCGCGTGGACCGCGTTCGAACAGCTTGACGCCGTAATCCTGCTCCAGCCGCCGCACGTGATCCGACACCGCCGGCTGCGTCAGCGACAGCGCCTGTGCCGCTTTCGAAAACCCGCCGTGTTCCGCGACCGCATGAAACGCCCGCAATTGCGCGTATTGCATGTGTGCCTCGCCGCTCGTTTCGAGCAATAAGTTTAGACGATATCGTCATCGATTATATCGATTTTACCGATGCCAACCGGTTCGGTACTGTGTCACGCATCGACATAGCGACACCGGAGTTCCGCACATGGAAAGCGCGATCGGTCATTCAGCCTCTTCAACCGCGCCCGGCACGCTGCCATGCGCCGCGCCGACGAGCGGCGAACCGTATCTGTTGACGCCGGGGCCGCTCTCCACCGCGCGCTCGACCAAGGAAGCGATGCTGCGCGACTGGGGCTCGTGGGACGGCGATTTCCGTGCCATGACCGCGCAATTGCGTGCGAGCCTGCTCGACATCGCGGGCGCCGGTGCGGACAACCCCGCCGGCGACTACGACTGCGTGCCGCTGCAAGGCAGCGGCAGCTATTGCGTCGAAGCGATGCTCGGCAGTCTGATGCCGCGCGATGGCCACGCACTCGTGCTCGCGAACGGCGCGTACGGCAAACGCATCGCCACCACCCTCGGCTATCTGGGCCGCGCCTACACGCTGCTCGATAAGGGCGACTACCTGCCGCCGCGCGGCGCGGAAATCGAACGCATGCTGGATGCCGATCCGCGCATCACGCACGTGGTCGCAGTGCATTGCGAAACGAGTTCGGGGATTCTCAATCCGCTCGCGGAGATCGCCGCGGCCACCGCGAAGAAAGGCCGCAAGCTGCTGATCGATTCGATGAGCGCGTTCGGCGCGGTGCCGCTCGACGTGCGTGAGACGGTCTGCGAGGCGTTCGTATCGTCGGCGAACAAATGTATCGAGGGCGTGCCCGGCTTCGGCTTCGTGATCGCCCGTAAGCGCGCGTTGCAGGAAGCGAAGGGCCGCAGCCATTCGCTCGCGCTCGACGTGCACGATCAATGGGACGTGATGAACCGCACCGGGCAGTGGCGCTTCACGCCGCCCACCCACACGGTGGCCGCGTTTATCGAGGCGCTGCGTCTGCACAAGCTCGAAGGCGGCCAGCCTGGGCGCCTCGCGCGATACGCGAACAATCGGGACGTGCTGGTCGAGGGCATGCAGGCGCTCGGCTTCGCGCCGCTGCTGAATGCACGCTGGCGCTCGCCGATCATCGTGACGTTTTTTGCGCCAGCGCATCCGTCGTTCGAATTCGCGCGCTTTTATGAATTGATGAAACAGCAGGGATTCATCATCTATCCGGGCAAGCTGACGGTGGTGGAGAGCTTTCGCATCGGCTGCATCGGTCAGGTCGATGAGCACGTGATGCGCCGCGTGGTGCTGGCCTGCGCCGCGTCGTTGCAGACGCTCGGCGTCGACCACGCGGCGCCGCCGGCGGCGGCGCTCGAAGAACGCAAGGCATTGGCGCAAGCGGAATGATCGAGGAGGCCACCTCATGAGGATTGAAACCAATGAAACACGTTAAAGCGGTGATTTTCGACTGGGCCGGCACGGTGGTCGACTACGGTTCGCTCGCGCCGATGGGTGCGTTCGTCGAGACTTTCGAGCAGTTCGGCGTTCCGATCACGATCGACGAAGCGCGCGGGCCGATGGGCATGGCCAAGCGTCCGCATATCGCCGCGCTGATGGCGTTGCCGCGCGTCGCGCGAGCCTGGACCGACAAATACGGGCACGCGCCGAACGACGCCGATATCGACGCCATCTACGACGTGTTCGTGCCGAAGAACATCGCGGTGGCGGCGAGCTACAGCACGGTGATTCCAGGCGTGGCCGAAGTGGTGAGCGCGCTGCGCGAGGACGACGTCCGCATCGGCACGACCACCGGCTACACGCGCGAGATCATCGACGAGATCGTGCCGGGCGCGGCGGCGCAGGGATTCTCGCCGGACAGCATCGTTTGCACCGGCGATACGCCCGAAGGGCGGCCGTCGCCGTACATGATTTACAGGACGCTGCCGGCACTCGGCGTCTGGCGCGCGAAGGAGGTCATCAAGGTCGACGATACCGCGGTCGGGATCGAGGAGGGGCTCAACGCCGGAACGTGGACGGTCGGCGTCGCGGTGAGCGGCAATGCGTTCGGGATGACCGAAGCGCAGGTCAAGGCGTTGTCGCCCGATGAGTTTGCGTCGCGCCGTCACGCGGCATTCGAGAAGTTGCAGGCGGCGGGCGCGCATTATGTGATCGACAGCGTCGCCGATCTGATGCCGGTGGCGTACGAGATCGACACGCGCCTCGCGCGAGGCGAGCGGCCTTGATGCGGTGACGCCAGCTGACCGGGATGAAACGCGCAGCCGCGCGCCATGCCCGTCAGCTCACTCGAAATACCCCACCGCCAGATCGATGAATTCCCGCACCTTGCGTGGCACGAACTCGCGGCTCGGATAAACCAGCGACACCGCGACGTCGCCATTGAGCATCGTGTAGTCGCCGAGTATCCGCACCAGCGTGCCGGCGTGCAATTCGTCGGCGACCATCTCGAGCGGCAGCAACGCGATGCCCATCGCGCCCAGCGCCGCCTGCTTCTGCATGATCATGCTGTTTACCGTGAACGATGCATCGAGCGCGACGCTCTCGTCGTTGCCGCCGTCCTTGCTGAAGATCCAGCTTGGCGGACTCGCGTCGGGTGGCGCTGCGATCACCCGATGCCTCGCAAGATCGGCAGGCCTCTCGGGCTGCCCGGCCTGCGCGAGGTAGGCGGCCGACGCCACCGGCACCGCGTGCGAATTGAGCAGGCGCCGGACCACCAGCGATTCCGAGCGGATCATATGCTCGGTCACGATCCCCACGTCAAAACCGCCTTCGAGCAAGTCGACGCGCTTTTCAGTCAACGTGACACGCAGATTCACGTGCGCAAACCTGGCCTGGTACTCCGCGAACAAGGGCGTGAGGCGAAATAGCGAGAAGCTGCCCAGCGCGACGATACGCAGATCGCCGGCGACTTCCTTCGAGGTCGTGCTCGCGCGTGATTCGACTTCTTCGAGCTCGGCAAGCAGGACGCGGCAACCATCGGCATACTCCGCGCCGGCTTCGGTCAGCACGACCTTGCGCGTGGTGCGCTGGAACAGACGAATGCCGAGATGCTGTTCGAGGCTCGACACGTGGCGCGTCACGACCGAGGTCGAGACGCCGAGGTGCGCCGCGGCCTGCGCGAAGCTGCCCGCGTCGGCGACCTTGACGAATGCCTGCATGGCCTGAAAGAGATTGATCATGTGAGTGCGGGAAACGTGTTCGTGCGGGTTCGTGCGTGTTCGTGGACACCACCGGCGTGGAGTGTAGCGTGAGGCGCCGGCGCGGCAATGGCTGTGGGCGAGCGCGCCCGCCTGCGCCATGTCGCGCATTTCAGCAGCCCGGCTCATGCTGCGCGTGGGCGCCGTCGCGCGCGACGATCCGGCCGTTCGCCACCACGAGCTGGCGGGCCGGTCGCGCGACGATCGCATGGGCGAGCGTGTCGGCGTCCACCAGCACGAGGTCGGCGCGTGCGCCCGCCTGCAGTCCGTAGTGCCTGAATCCGCAACCGCGCGCGGCCGTGCCGCTCACGCAGTCGAACGCGAGCGCGAGGTCGTCGTCGCGGCGCAGGTTGTAGCGCATGGCGATCAGCATCGCGCGTTCGAGCATGTCCGGCGAACCGTACGGCGTCCACGTGTCGCGAATGCCGTCGTTGCCGCCGAACAACGTGACGCCCTTGTCGATGCAGGCGTGCAGCGGCGGCACCGGCGTCGACGGCGGGGCGGTCGTCAGTAGCGCGACGCGCAGCCCGGCGAGGCGCGCGAGCAGCACATCGCGTTCGCGCTCAGGCAGCGCGCCGAGACAGAACGCGTGACTCACCACCACCTGGCCTTGCATGCCGAGCGCCGCAACGCGGTCGAGCAGAAGACCAAGTGTGAATGCGCCGATTTCGCCGGGCTCGTGCAGATGAATGTCGATCGGCTTCTGATGACGCTGCGCGAGTCCGAACGTCAGGTCCAGCGACGCCACCGGATCGCCGTCGATCAGCGCCGGGTCGAGCGCGCCGAGCACATCGGCGCCCGCGCTCAACGCGCGATCGAGCAACGCGTCGGTGCCTGGGCGGCCAAGCAGTCCCGATTGCGGGAACGCGACGATCTGCAGGTCGAGCACGTCGCGCAGCGCCGCGCGCGTGGCCAGCACGCCTTCGAGGTGGCGCAGACCCGCCTTGGTATCGATATCGACGTGCGTACGCAGTCGCGTCGCGCCCGCGAGCAGAAACGCGCGGGCCAGCGCGAGCGACTGCGCGCCCGCGTCGTGGCCGCTCTGCGCGCGCCAGCGCCGTTCGTTTTCGATGCGCTCGGTCAGCTTCGGCCCGACCTCGTTGCGATACCAGCGCATGCCCCAGTGGGTTTTGTCCAGATGCGTATGGCCTTCGACGAAACCGGGCAGCAGCAGCGCATCCGCACCATCTTCGATTACGATGCCGGGCTCGCGCGCGAGGTCCGGACCGATGGCCGCGATGCGGCCGTCGGCAATCGACACGTCCACGCGTGCGCCATCGGTCCGGCGCACATTCGTGATGAGCCAGGCGTTCGTCGCGTTCGTCGTACGGGAGGGGGCGGTGGTGGTCATGAGCAGGTTGACGGCAGCACGGACAAGCGCAGCGCGCGCTGCGCCGCAGGCGATTGTCAGTTGAATGAGGCGCGCTGCCCGATCGGCAGGCAAACGAAGATGGCGCGCCGCTGGCGTGTGATTGTACTTCGCGTGGCCGCGCGCCGAGCGGCGCCGACGGGTTGACCGTCGTCCGGTCCGCCGTCGAAAGCGCGCATCGCGCGCGCTCCAAAGCGCTCAAGTTTCGTATGTTTATGCCGTTGACATAGGCTGATCACATTCTGGGACCCCGCCGTGCAACTCGCTCACAGTAACGACCGTCTCTCCAGCCGGATGACCGTCGATCCGTTCGCCCCCGGCGAACCCGTGGTGGAGTCTTCGGTCATCGAGTGGCTGTTGCACGACGACCAGGTGATGCGCGAGTGTTTTACCCATGCGGCGGAAATTCTCAAGAGCGTGACCGGCGCGGCGATCACCGCGATCACGCTGCTCGACGAGGAGCACCAGCATTACCGCGCCGAGGTCGGCATGGCGATGCCGCTCGTCACGCGAGCCCGGTCGCTGGCCGACTATGCGGTGCGCGACGAAGATCTGTTCGTAATCGAAGACGCGCACGACGACAGCCGCTTCGGCGAATGCATGCTGGTGCAGCGCTATCCGTTCGTGCGCTTCTATGCGGCGATCGCGCTGCGCGCGCCGAATGGCGAGATCGTCGGCGCGTTGTGCGCGATGGACCCGTCGCCCGGCCGGCTCGACGCGGGGCAGCAGGGCGTGTTCCACCATCTGCGCGCGATGATCGAAAACGACCTGAAGATGCGCACGGCCACCGCGATCGATCCGCTCACGCAGTTGTACAACCGGCGCTTTCTGCTCGAGAGCATCGCGCGGCGCTGGAAGGAAGCGCTCGACGGCGACGTGATGGGCTCGGTCGTGGTCGACGTGGACTGGTTCAAGCAATACAACGACACGTACGGCCACCAGGCCGGCGATCATTGTCTGCGCAAAGTGGCGTCGGTGATGCAGGCGGCGGCCGATGGCGAACGCATCGTCGTCGGCCGCATGGGCGGCGAAGAGTTCGGGCTGCTGGTGCTGCACGCCGAGGCTGCGGCGCTCGCCGATACGCTCGAAACGCTGCGGCAGGGCGTCGTCGATCTGGCGATCGAGCATCGTGCCTCGCCGCTCGGCGTGGTGACGGTGAGCGTGGGGGCGTCGTTGACACACATCAGCGAGCACGCGCGGCCCCCGCATCGCGATGGCTTCGCGAGCGCGGACCGCGCGTTATATCGTTCGAAGCATGGCGGCAGGAACCAGGTGACGATGGCGTAGGGCGCAGCATTTCGCTGGCGAACGGCGTTCGGTGAACGACCGCACGAGGCGAGCGGCACTTCCGTCAGCCATCCTGAAGATTGGCATAAATCTGGCTTACCCACTCGGCGAACACACGCACCTTCGTGCTGTAGCGCCGGCTCGGCGGATACGCGAGATAAACCTGCAGCGCAGCGGGCCGCCAGTCGGTGAGAATCGGCACGAGTTCGCCGCGTGCAATCGCCGGGCGCACCATGAAATCGAGCGTGTGCACGATACCGAGGCCCGCCAGCGCAGTCGCGAGATGCGCGTTGCTTTCACTCACCAGCACCGTGCTGCGCACGCCGCCTGGCACGATCGACTCGCCGTGCCTCTCGAAGCGCAGCGGTTGCGTGACGCCGCTGCTTGCGGAAAAGTAACCGACGACCGCGTGCCCGTCATCGACGATCTGCTGCGGGTGCAACGGTGTGCCATGCGCGGCCAGATACGCCGGGCTTGCGCAGGTGGTCCAGCGCAGCGTGCCGATCGCGTGCGTGACGAGCGCGGGGTCGTCCGCGGTGCTGCGAATCGCGCAATCGATGTTCTCGGCAATCAGGTCGGCGGTGCGGTCCGTCACGCTCAACTGCACCTGAATGTCCGGATAACGCGCGCAAAAGGCCGGCAGTGCGGGAATCAGAATGCCGCTCGCGGTCGAACCGCCGCTGTCCACGCGCAACGTGCCGCGCGGATTCGCGCGGTCGCGTCCCAACGTGGCCTCGATATCGTCGAGTTCGGTGAGCAACGGCTGGATGCGCTCGTAGTAGGCGACGCCCTCGGTCGTCACGTTGACGCTGCGCGTGCTGCGTTCGAGCAACTTCACACCGAGGTGGTCTTCGAGCGAACGGACCCACTTGCTCACGGTCGCGTTGGGCATCTGCAACGATTGCGCCGCGCGGCTGAATCCGCCGGTTTCCACGACCCGCGCGAAGATGCGAATGGCTTGCAGGTGATCCATGAGTCCTCTGGTTTCGGGTGATTATCCACAACGGTGAATAAAGAAACCACAGGATACATATTTATCTCCGGCTATGTGTGAAATAAGCTGTCGTCACCGGGTCAGCCGACCTCACACCATCACGGAGCTAGCCATGAATCAATCCACGCAAGCAAATATCCACACCACCAAACACGCGGGCAAGATCGTACTGGTCACCGGCGGCAGCAGCGGCATCGGCCTCGCTGCCGCGACCCGTTTCGCCCGGGAAGGCGCGACGGTCTACATCACCGGCCGGCGTCAGGCGGAACTCGACGAAGCAGTGGAGCGCATCGGGCACGGCGCGCTCGCGATTCGCGCGGACATCTCGTCGGCCGCCGATCTCGACCGGATGTTCAGCACGGTGCAGACCGCGCAGCAGCGGCTCGACATTCTGTTTGCGAATGCGGGCGGCGGCGAGTTTTCGCCGCTGGGCGAAATCACCGAAGCGCAGTTCGACAAGTACTTCGACATCAACGTCAAAGGCACGCTGTTCACGGTGCAAAAAGCGTTGCCCTTGATGCCGCGCGGTAGCGCGATCGTGCTCACGGGTTCGGTCACGTCGATCCAGGGCGTTCCGGCGTTCGGCGTGTATGCGGCGACCAAGGCGGCATTGCGTTCGTTTGGGCGCACCTGGGCGTCGGATCTCAAGGGCCGCGATATTCGCGTCAACGTGGTCGCGCCCGGGGTGGTGGTCACGCCCGCGTACAAGTCGGAACTGCGCATGAGCGACGAGCAGATCGACGCGTACCGGCAGCATGTCAGCGCGACCACGCCACTCGGCCGCGTCGGCGAACCGGACGAAATCGCGAAGGCCGTCTCGTTCCTCGCCTCGGACGACGCGAGCTACATCACGGGAATCGAGTTGTTCGTCGACGGTGGGATGGTGCAGGTGTAATCCGCAGCGCAACACGGGATCGACATAGCGTGAAGAAGGCCGGGACAACCGGCCTTTTTTACATGCGGGGGCAGGCGCAACACGGCCGGATCGGGCAGGAGCGACCGAAATCGGCAACGCGTGCAATGGGTGCAAGACAATGACGGACTCGTCATGCCGTTTTCCGGTCACGCATAAGGTTTCCTTAAGGTGCGGTTGCTTACATAGTCGGCGGGAGCGCGGCATCGGTCGGTGAACGCGCATCGAAAACGGCGGAGAAAAACAACGATGCCCAACGAGAGAAAGCGTGGCGGCAAACCCGGCTGCAAGCGCAACTTGCAGGCCGAAAAGACGCTTTACAAATCGATCTACCAGATAGAGTTGGCGCGCGGCAGTTCGTACATTGCCAGTACGCGCACTGCGGCGACGCAACGCATCGCGATTACCGAGGTGTTTCAGGAATTTCACCTGCGATACGGTCCCGCCACGGTGAACATCTTTCGCGAACTGTTGGCGGAAAGCCTGAAGCAGCGCAACGATCTGCCGGCGGCGCAGGCCGTCCTGAGTTTTGAGCCCTGCTGATTGCGAGGGGGAGGCAGCCGAACCGACGCGTTCAACTTGCCCCAATGCGGACATGACGCCACGAGAAAGCCGCGAGCCTCAACTTGCGACCAGCTTCAGCCCCACCGGCAACGACTCGCCGAACACGCGGCCTTCGTCGGCGTTGTCGAGCTCGACGCTCTCGCTCACCATCGTGAGCCACGCGCGCGGCGCACTGGCTGCTTCGAGCCGGCGTACGACCGTCTGACGCAAATCGTCGGGCAGATCGCGTGAGCGGTCACCGGTCATGCGCGCGATCTGCACGGCGGCGAACGCCGCAGGGTCGACTTTCTTCCAGTCGAGCGCGAGGATCGTGATCAGCCATGGTCCGGCGATCTCTGGCGGCACGACGCCATGCGCGCTGCCATAGAACGGCCGCCGCGCGCCGATGCGCCCGACCGCCCACCAGCTCTGATGATTCTCAGCGGGCTTCTTCAGCCGCGTCAGCATCGACTCGCCGAGTTCGATCTTGCGTTCGACCGGAATGCGTTCGAGCGACGCGCTCAATCTAACCATATCGGCGAGGCCTGTTTTCGCGACATCGAACGGCAGCTTGTGACGCGACTGCGCGGCCGTCTGCAGATATGCCATCGCATCGAGCACGCGCAGTTGCGCGCTTTCGCCGAGGCCGCCCGCGGCACGGCGCCAGAGCGTCCACCACTCCGACCAGACCTGGCTGTCGTTGACGTATTGAATGCCGTCGTCGAACAGCGACCACAGCTGTTCGACGCGCCATTCATCGAGCGGATAGCCGAAGCCGGGCCGCACGCAATAGCCGGCGAGATTGAGCCAGAGCCGTTCGTGATCCGCGGAGCGACGCCGACGCCGGGCGCGTTCCCACAGCGCGCCGAACAGTTCGCGCAGCAACGCGCTGTTCCAGCTTTCGCGCGGGCCGAGCAACTGTTCGAGTTGCGAGCGCAGCCGTTTGACTTCTTTCGGGTCGACGTTTTGCGCTCGTGAACCGAAGCAGCGGTCGATCTGTTCGAGCGCGCGGTCGGCCGCCGGATGACGGGCCGATGCGGAGTCGGCGGGGCGACCCACGCGCGTGTCCTTGCCGCGCAACTGGAATTCGAGCAGCCAGCGCTGCGCGGGATCGTCGCGTTCGATGCAGTGCACCTCGAGCGTGCCTACTTCGGTGAGCGACGTGGCGATCCGTACGAGGGTTTCGCGCGCGGTGCGCTCGCCGCGCGGTTGCACGACGGTGGCGATCGGCGGCAGGCGCACGAAGTCGCCGTCCGCCAGATCGATCAGCTCGCCGGCTCGATATACCGTGTCCGCACTCGACGACACGAGGTGAAAACGCACCGGATGTCCGAGGCGCAACGCGAAGGTGCGATCGGTGATCAGGATCTCGTGGCCTTCTTCGGTGCCGCGCGGCAGCAGGCAGATGCCGCGTGGCGCGGGTTCAGCGGCGGACCTGCCGTCGGCGCCGTCGTCGAGCACGAGGAAGTAGCTGCGCGGCGAGCCGCCGCCGATTTTCGGCGCGTTGCCCGCGCGCGCCAGCGAATAGGCGACCGCGCCGCGCGCGACGGCCACGTCGGGATTGTCGTTATGCAGCACGTTGAGCGGGGCGCCGCGCCACATGCCGAGGGTATCGGCGAGACGTTGCGTGAGCGCTTCAGCGCGGAAGACGCCGCCGTTCAGGAGCAGGGTGTCGGGGATGGGGAGCGTGTCGTCGGTGCCCGCGCTGCCGCTCGCTGCCCTGTTTTCACCGGATGCACTGGCGGCGTCAGGGGCACCGCCTGCGCTAAAACTCGTGCGCTCGCCATGCGCTCCGCCACCCAGGGCCTTGCGCGACTGCGCCGCGAACCGGCCCAGAAACGCCGCGATATGCCGCGTGACCGCTGCATCGGTCGCATAGGGCAGGCCGAACTCGACGATCGCGCCGCGCGGCCTGCCTGGCCGTTCGTGCGACGCCACCGCCGGAAAAAAACCATCGACGATGACGCGCTCGACCTCGTCACGCGTCACCTGTGCGGTACGGGCACCGCCGATCACCTTCGACCCCGCGCCGAGCAACGTGATCGACGCCGAATCGGGCGCCCGCAGGCCGAGCAGTTGTTCTTTTGCGCTCCGGCAGCGCTCGACCAGCTGCGACAGGCTCGCCGCCGATAAACGTGAATTCGGCGTGCGCGCATCGCCACCCGGCAGCCGCGCCTCGACCAGATGCGCGAGCGCGAGGTCCATATTGTCGCCGCCGAGCATCAGATGATTACCGACGCCGATGCGCGTGAGCTGCGGCTCGCCATTCTTCATGCCCACTTCGATCAGCGTGAGGTCGGTGGTGCCGCCGCCGACGTCACAGATCAACACGAGGCGCGTGTGCGCGAGCTCGCTCGCAAGCTGCTCGCGATGATGAAACAGCCAGTCGTAGAACGCCGCCTGCGGCTCTTCGAGCAGCCGCAGCCCAGGCAGACCAGCGAGACGCGCCGCTTCGACGGTCAGCGCGCGTGCACCTTCGTCGAACGACGCCGGCACCGTGAGCACGACGTCCTGCTGTTCGAGCGGCGCGTCGGGAAAGCGTTGATTCCACGCGGCGCGCACGTGCGCGAGATAGCTCGCGCTCGCCTCGACGGGTGAGACTTTGCGGACGTCGTCGGCGGCGCCCCACGGCAGGATCGGCGCCACACGGTCGACCGACGCGTGCGACAGCCAGCTTTTCGCGCTGGCCACGAGCCGCCCCGGCACCTGTGCGCCCAGCACGCGCGCGAGCTGGCCGATCACGACGGGCGGCGCCGCGTCGGCGGCTGCGCGATCCGCCGTCGACCACGGCAATTGCAGATCGCCCGGGCTCAGCTCACCCGCGCCCGCGTGATAGCGCACCGAGGGCAGCAGCGGCCGCGCGGCGACCTCGCCGGGACTCACCAGCTGCTCTATCTCGAACACCCGGATCGGCGCAGCGCCGCCCTGCGCGCCGGCCTGCGCATAGGCGAGCACCGTGTTGCTGGTGCCCAGATCGATGCCGACGCTGTAGCGCTTCATCTCGCTCACGCAGGCGTGTTATGCCGACGCGCTGCCGCGCACGTCGAACTCGACTTTCCAGCGTTCGTCGGAGCCGCGCGGCATCGCTTCCAGTTCGAGCGTGCCCGCTTCAGTGACGCGCGCATGCAGCTTCACCGGCACGACTTCGCCGGCGGTACGGCCGGCCGCGGGCAGCGTCGCCTGGATTTCCTCGAGTTCCTGCAGCTCCTCGGGGCCCCAATAGTCGAGCAGCGTGCCGACCTGATCCTGACGACGCACCGACGACCCGAAGAAGCGGAAGTGCACCGGCTCGCCGACCACGAGACCAAACTCCTGCGCGGGCAATTCGGCCTCGGTGCCTTCCTCCATGCCGAACGGCGCGACGCACAGCGCCTGCACCGGCGGTTCGAGCCCGGGCACGGCGGGCATCGCCGATTCAATCGCGATGTAGTACGCGCGCGCCGTGCCGCCGCGAATCCGCACGCCCTGGCCGCGTCGCACGAAGCCGTAGTAGGCTGCGCCGCGGGCGACCGCGAGATCGAGGTCCGCGCCTTCGAGCAGGCGCGCCGGCGCCGCGCCTTCCGCCGTGAGCCATTGGTTGAGCGTCCCCATGATGCGCTCGACCAGCAGCGGCGACTTGAACACGCCGCCGTTGAACAGCACGGCAGTGGGGTGCAGGAAGCTCGCGCCTTCGACCGCGTGATCGCGCAAACCTTCGATTTCGGCGAGCGCGCCGACCTGACGGCCGAGGAACGCCGCCAGATGCCGCGTGATGCCCGCGTCCTGCGCGTACGGCAAGCCGAGTTGCGTCAGACCGACGCGCGCACGGCTGACCGGCCGTGCCGCGCTGTCCACCTGCGGGAAGAAGCCTTCGAGGATCGTCTGCGTCAACTCCGCACGCGTCAGTTCGGTACGGATCGAGCCGCCGATCAGCTTCGAGCCGCGGCTCGGCACGACGAGCGGCACGGCATCGGTGGCGGGGTCGCTGAGCAGCGTTTCCTTGGCCGAGCGGCACGCGTAGGTGAGGGCGCGCAGTTGCCACGCGTCGGCTTGGGTGCCTTGGGCCGCGAGCTTGCGCGCGAGCACGTGGGCGAGCGCGAGGTCCATGTTGTCGCCGCCGAGCAGGATGTGTTCGCCGACCGCGATGCGATGCAGTTCGAGATTGCCGTCGCGCTCGATTACCGCGATCAGCGAGAGGTCGGTCGTGCCGCCGCCCACGTCGACCACGAGGATGATGTCGCCGACCTTGACCTGCTTGCGCCAGCCGCCAGCGCTCATCTGAATCCAGCTATAGAGCGCGGCTTGCGGTTCCTCGAGCAGCGTCATGCGGCCGAAGCCCGCGGCCTCGGCGGCTTCGGCGGTCAGCTCGCGCGCGGCCGGATCGAACGAGGCGGGGATCGTCACCGTGATGTCCTGGTGGGCGAACGGCGCGTCCGGATGCGCGTGGTCCCAGGCTTCGCGCAGGTGCGTCAGATAGCGCACCGAACTTTCGAACGGCGAAACGCGCGCGACGTCGGGCGGTGCGTCATTGGGCAGAATCGCCGCGCGGCGATCGACGCCCGGATGACACAGCCAGCTCTTCGCGCTAGACACGAGCCGGATCGGCGTGGCCGCGCCGCGGCTGCGGGCGAACTCGCCGACCGCGAACTCGCGTTGGCCGGTCCACGGCAGATAGAGATCGCCCGAGGCCAGTTCGTCCGGATGCGGCAGATAGAGGAAGGAGGGCAGCAGATCGAGGTTGTCGATGGCGCCGGGGCCGGTCAGTTGGGCGATCGGCAGCACGCCCTGGGCGGTCTTTTCGCCGTCGCTCGCATGCGTGTCCACGTAGGACAGCGCGCAGTGCGTGGTGCCGAGGTCGATGCCGATCGAATAGCGTGCGTCGCTCACAGTTCCACCTCCGCCGGTGCGATGACCTTGGCGTTGTGGCTCCCCGCGAGTTTCGGCAGACGAACCTCGTCGACGCGCCAGCCGCGATGGCTGATGCTACCGTTGAACGGCGCTTTTCCGACGACGTTGCCGGTCAGGCGGATCGAGCTCGCGTCGAAACCTTCGGCGAGCGTGACGCGCGCACCTTCGGCTTCGTCGCGCACCGGGCGGATCGTGAAGTGCTCGCGCAGCGTCGCGCGGCAGCCGTCGTGGACGAGGCGCGCGGCGGCGCCGATGTCGGCGTCGCTGTAGTTCTTGATGTCTTCTTCGACGAAATCGATGAAGCGCGCGTCGCG
>NZ_NPIH01000130.1 GCF_012275575.1 Paraburkholderia sp. SG-MS1
GAGTAGGCGCTGAAGCGCTAACTCTGGTCGATCGCAATGGCTTGCATGGGACCAGAGTAAGCGCTGAAGCGCTAACTCTGGTCGATCGCAATGGCTTGCATGGGACCAGAGTAAGCGCTAAAGCGCTAACTCTGGTCGACCGCAATGGCTTGCATGGGACCAGAGTAAGCGCTAAAGCGCTAACTCTGGTCGACAAAGGAGAGCATTCATGTGTCGCTGGCTCGCTTATACCGGCAACCCGCTTCAACTCGAAACGGTGCTGTTCAACGCCAAACATTCGCTCATCGACCAGAGCCTGCATTCCCGGCTCGGCCACACCACCACCAATGGCGACGGCTTCGGAATCGGCTGGTATGGGCATCCGACCGACATCCCGTTTCGCTACCGCTGCATCCAACCCGCGTGGAGCGACCGAAATCTGCGCGAAGCCGCCCGGGCGATTCGGGCGCCGATGTTCGTCGCGCACATCCGCGCCGCGACCGATACGCCGTCGCAGGAAACCAACTGTCATCCGTTCCGTCATGGCCGCTGGCTGTTCGCGCACAACGGCCTCGTGCGCAACTATCCGGCGGTGCGCCGCGATCTGATGGTCGCGATCGACGCGGACCTGTTCCCGTCCATCGAAGGCTCGACCGATTCCGAAGTGCTGTTCTTTCTCGCGCTGAGCTTCGGCCTGGAGCTGGCGCCCGTCACCGCGCTCGAACGGATGGTCGCGTTCGTCGAGGCGACCGGCCGCAAGCACGGCGTCGACGAGCCGCTGAACATGACCGTATGCGCGACCGACGGTGAACAGATCGTCGCCGTGCGCTATTCGAGCGAAGGGCAATCGCGTTCGCTCTTTCACAGCGCGTCGTTTCGTCACCTGCTGGATTTGTATCCCGACGATCCGCGCATCAAGGCGGCCGGCGAGGATGCGTTTCTGGTGTTGTCCGAGCCGCTCGCGGACTTGCCCGGCTGGTGGCAGGAGATTCCGGAGAGCACGGCGGTGGTCGCGCGCGGCGGCGAGATCGAGCACTATCCGTTCAAGCCGCAACTGGCCTGAGCGGCGTAGCGGGGATGGCGTTCACCAACATACGAACAGCGGTACCTGAGGGAGCCGATGGCCCGCAACGAGGAGCGCGTGCGTTGTATCGTCTCGCAGCGCCGGCATCTCTGATGCAGGATTGCGGACCGACCTGGAGACGACCATGACACCCCAAATAGAAGCGTTCTACGATGTCACCACCGGCACCTTCACGTACGTGGTCCACGCGGGCGACGGTTCGGCCTGCGCGGTGATCGATCCGGTGCTCGACTATGATCCGAAGTCCGGCCGCACATCGACGGCTTGTGCCGAGCGCGTCGTCGCGTTCGTGCGGGAGCATGGCTTGCGCGTGGTGTGGCTGCTGGAAACGCATGCGCACGCCGATCATCTCTCGGCGGCACCTTATCTGAAGGAGACGCTGGGCGGCCGGATCGCGATCGGCGCGAGTATTCGCATCGTGCAGGGCGTGTTCAAGGACATCTTCAATCTCGGCGAGGATCTGCCGACCGACGGCCGTCAGTTCGATCATCTGTTCTGCGCCGGCGAGCGCTTTAGCATCGGCGAATTGAGCGGCGAGGCGCTGCATGTGCCGGGCCATACGCCCGCTGACATGGCGTACCGGATCGGCGATGCGGTGTTCGTCGGCGATACGCTATTCATGCCGGACCTCGGCTCGGCGCGCTGCGATTTTCCGGGTGGCGATGCGCACGCGCTGTACGAGTCCGTGCGCAAGCTGCTGACCTTGCCGCCGGACACGCGGCTGTGCATTTGCCACGATTACCCGCCGCCGTCGCGCGAGCCGCGCTGGCAGACCACCGTGGCCGAGCAGCGCCGCGACAACATCCATTTGAACGACGCGGTGAGCGCGGCCGAATTCGTTGCGATGCGCACCGCGCGCGATCGCACGCTCGGCATGCCGACGCTGATCCTGCCGGCGATCCAGGTCAACATTCGCGCGGGCGCGTTGCCGGAGCCGGAAGACAACGGCGTGCGCTATCTGAAGATTCCGTTGAACGCGTTTTGAGGCGGCGCCGTGAGGGCGCGCGGCTCAGCGCGTCAGCAGCATCGAGCTCAACACCGAGAACACGATCGATGGCAATTCGGCGAGACGGCTCACCACCACGTTGCGCGGATAGAAGTCCTCGACCGCGTCGGTCAGCACGCCGACGCCTACCAGTTCGATGCCGCGCTTGCCGATCGCCGCCACACGTTCGCGCAGATCGCGGCGCAATACCTGCGGGTCGCCGTCGCCGGTCGATGGATAGCCGTCGGAAAACACCATCAGGATGCGCCGCGCGGCCCGATGATCGGCGAGCCGCGTCGCGGCCCACGCGAGCGCTTCGCCGTCGGGGTTTTCGTGACCGCAGTCGAGCGCGGTGATGCCGTTCAGATCCGTCGCACCAAAACGTTTGTACACCGTCAGATCGAGCCGCTCGACGAAGCGGTTATAGCGCCGCAGATCCGTGCCGGCAGCAAGCTGGCGTTCGTAGAGCTCGCGCATCGGCGCGGATTCGAGTGAGCAATAGCCGAGCACTTCGCAATCGAACGAAAGCTGCGTGAGTGCGTCGCACAGCGCGCTCGCGCACAGGCGCGCGAGTTCGATCTTGCGCCCGGCCATCGAACCGCTGCGGTCGATCAGCAGCGTCACCGCGACGTCGCGCCCCTTGGCCGCACGTTGCGTGCGAAACGGCGTGCGGTAGCCAGGCGAGGTCGCGAGTCTGGCCAGCGCGGTGCGGTCGATTTCGCCGCGCTCCTGCTCGCGGCGCCAGCGGATGCGTTCGTCGGCGCTCAGCGCGCGTTCGAGCTTCTCCTTCAGCGGTGCGGTGTCGGCGCGGGCTTGCGCGCGCAGCGCGCGCCACGCGGCGCTGTCGCCTTGGCCCGTGAGGTCGGTGATCACGTCGAATTCGCTGGCGAGCGGAATCGACAGCGTGGCTGGCGAGGCGTGCGAGGCCGCCGTGCCCGCTGCGCCGTCGGCGTCGCTGGACGGCTGTTGCGCGTCGGCGAGCAAGTGCCCCATGCCGGGCGCGTCGTCGGCCTGCGCACCACCGTTTCGCCCGGCGGGCGGCGCGGCCGCGTTGCCGTGATCGGGCGCGGCGGTGTCGTCGTCGAAGGATGAGGACACGGCCTCGGCCTCTGCCGATTCCGTCTCGATGTCCCCGGCTGGATCGGCGGTGAACATCATGCTGTTGATGTCGCCCGCCGACAAGGCGCGCACGCGTGCCACCAGGGCTTGCGCCGTCGCAATGCTCCGCGCGGTCGAGCCGCTCGCACGCGCCTGCTGCAGCAGGTCCTGCGCGGCATGCAGCGCAGCTAGCAGCGAATGGCTCGCTTCAGCGCGGCTCGGCGGCTCGTCCCACAGTGCGCGCTCGATCAGCCACACGAGCCGCTCACGCCAATGCAGTGTCGGCCACCGTTGCGCGACCCGCTCGGCGGCATGCGCGCGCAGTTTGCCGATGAACCAGTGCGCGCCAGGATATTCGTCGAGCAGTTGGCCGCACACGCGACGGTCTTCGATCACCTGAGCGAGACTCGACACGACGCCCGCGGGCAATGCGTCGAGTTGCGCCAGCGACGCATGCTTCGCGCGCGCCACCAGCAGATCCAGATAGCCGATCAGCACGTCGCGTTCGACGCCGCCGTTCAGTTCATAGTCTGGAATCACGATGCGGCCGGGTTCGACGCGCGGCCCATCGGGGCTGAACACGACCGTCACGCCATATTGCCCGGTGAGCACGCGCGCCACCTTGCCAAGCGTCGATTCGAACGCGAAGCCGCGCGTGTCGCGTGCTGCGTGTAACAGGTGCGTTCTCGCATTCATGTGTGCGCTCCCGCTCAGCCGGCCGGCGCGATGTGGTGGCGAACGATGCCGCGAATCAACGCGGCGTCTTCCGGGCTCACCTTCGCGTAGATCGCCGGCGCGGCGGCGCGTTCGGGGTCGCCGGTGCGCAGCATCAGCTCGGCCCAGTCGAGCAGGCGGCGCGTCGAGAACGCGCTCGACAGGTCCTCGCGGGCGAACGCCGCGCGGCAGTCGGCGGCGATCGCGGCGAGCGTCGTGGCGAGTGCGCGCGTCATATTCGGCGCTAGCGTTCGCATCAGCACGTCGGCTTCTTCGGCGGGCGTCAGATAGTTGAGCAGGTACACACGCCAGCGATCGAGAAACGCCTCGTTCATCAGATTCGCGCCCTGATACAGATGACGGAACTGACTCATCGCTCCGACTGCGTTCGCCGTCGCGAAGAGCCGGAACGACGGATGCGGCGCGACGATCTCGTTGCCTTTCTCCTTCAGCACGAGTCGGCCGTGCGGTTCGAGCACGGCGGTGAGGGCGGCAAGAATCGAGGGCTCGGCAAAATCGATTTCGTCGACGATCAGCCACAGGCCTTCGCGCATCGCCGTGGGCAGCACGCCGTCGACCCACAAGGTCTCGCCGCCCTTGACGGTCCAGAAGCCGACGAAATCGCCGACCGTGGTCTGCCCGTTCATGTTCGAGCGCAACACGCCGTGGTGCGAGCGTGCCGCGATCTGTTCGAGCAGACTGGTTTTGCCCGCGCCGGTGTGGCCGATCAGCATCACGCGGCGATTCTCCGCGATGTCTTCGACGATGTCGTTAAAGCGCGCCGCGAACAGATACGCGGGATTGACCGGCGGCACCAGCGCACCGCCGACGCCGCACGGCACCTCGACCTCGGCAATACGCACGGTCTCGCCGGTGCCTTCGCGCGGCCTTTGCTTCGCCGCGGACATCAGCGCCGCGACCCGCTGCAACTCCGGCATGAAGGCGATGCGCGCATTCGCGGCGCAATCGTTCGCGGTATTGTCCGCGTCGATCACGAAGCCTTCACGACGCCATTTCTTCAACTTCGCGCGCAGATTCTCCGCGTCGACTACCAGATCGATATCGACCGTGCCCGCGGCGCCCGCAGCGTAGGAACCATGTTCGAGGCGATAGGTTTCGGGCCGGTCGGCCAAGCTGACGCGCCACCATTGCGCGCCGGTTTCCGTCGCGCGTTGATAGAGGCCGAGGTGTTCGTCCTCGTTGTCGTATTGAGTCAGGTCGGGCGCGTCGTCCATGGCATAGAGGAATAGTCGATAAATGGAATTGCATTTCGATTTGGCTCAAACCGAATGACCGACTATCTTATCTTGGGCGGCTTTCGATCTCCTGTGAAGTATCGTGAACGGCGTGCGAGGTGCTTTCGGCTTCGCATGTCACGGCTGCGGCTCGCAAATATTTATTGCGTCAAACGGATAGGCTGCCTCGCGCGTATCCCCTATAGTTCCGACGCGCGGCGTGTGTAGTTTGACAACATCGCGGGCGCGGATTTCGTGTAAATCCGCGGCATGCAGTGGTTGTCCGGACAGACGGAGACACTGGAACGAACGGTGATGCGCGCGCAGCGAAATGACGACGATGTTTCAGGCATGCCCGTTCGCGGTTCTCACGGAGAAGGTGCGTCCCGCACCATGTAGGTTTGATTCACCCGCAGTCCGCTTTGCCACCGCTTTAGCCCCTATCGCGACAGAAAAAACCACGGCAAAACAATGACACTTTCCACCCGATTAGTGACCGCCCTGGCGCTGGTCAGCCCGCTGGCATATGGTCAAACCAGCGTGTCGTTATACGGCCGCCTCGACGGCGGCGTCGAATACCTGAATCACATCAACGATGGTGCGGGCGGCAGTGCGAGCCGCTGGCGCGCGGAAGGCGGCAACTGGGGCACCAGTATGCTGGGCCTGAAAGGCAATGAAGATCTGGGCGGCGGGCTCAATGCGATCTTCAACCTCGAAACCGGTTTGCAGGTGATGGACGGCACGACCAGTGGCGGGCGGTTGTGGTCGCGGCGTGCGTTCGTCGGCTTGAAAAGCGAGCAGTGGGGCACGCTGCAGGCAGGGCGCAATCTGTTCATCGACAGTGACGGGGTGTGGGAATTCGATCCGTTCGTGCAGCAGGCGTTTTCGTCGGCCTCGCTCGTGCGCGGACGCAACTGGCAGCAGACCAGCAACAACATCGAATATAAAAGCCCGGTGTTCTGGGGCTTCGACGTGCAGGGGCAATATTCGCTCGGCAATCAGCCGGGTGCGTTCAACAGCGGCGCGCCGGGCGAATTCGGCCGCTCGGACGGCATCATGCTCACGTATCACTCGCCGCTCTTCGACGTGCGCGGCATCTACGACGAACTGCGCGACAGCAACGGCCACTTCAGCAATATCTTCCAGGCGTCGCGTGAATATTTCGTCGGCGCAAACGTGCATTTCGACGCGATGAAGATTCAGGCCGCCTATACGCATTACTCTGCGCCGGATTCGCCGGCCGGCGTCGCCGACACCGCGGATCACTACTGGCTGGGCGCTACCTACAACGCGCAATCGCGCTGGGCGGTGACGGCGGGTGGCTATTACATCAAGGTCGGCGATGGTGGAGGCGACGTCGCGCACGATCCGTCCGGGCACGCGATGATGTATGTGCTCGGCACCACCTACAACCTGTCGAAGCGGACCTTCCTGTACGGCACGGTCGGGTATGTGCGTAACGGCAGCAATTCGAATTTCTCGCTCGAAGCCGCGCCGCGCGATTCGACCAGCAACACGAATCCGCTCGTCGGCGAGTCGCAAACCGGTGCTTATGTCGGGATGATGCATCAGTTCTGATGCGGGTCAACGCGCGTTCTCAGCGCATCGCTGCCGGTTGGGCGGCGCTGCGGGTGAGGCGGGCGACATGGCACAAGGGGACCACGAGGCGCGCGGTTGTAAAAGGTGAATGTGCGCCTGGGCGTGCGGCTGTCAGCGGCAATGCACGGTGGTTCCCCGGCCAAGCGAACAACGTTTTCGACACGCTGTCCCCTACATCGAATGCCGCCCTGTCGGTATCACATCGTCAACTCGCGCGGCGGTTGGATGGGCGCTTGCGCGTTTCACTGAACCCTCGACCGGCAGATCGCACCGGCGGCGGCTTCACCGGCGGATCGCCTTCCGGCTCGTGAGACGGATCGCTCGCCGGATCGTCGGGCTCCGGATCGGGATCAGTGGCGGGCGGCGCCGGTGAGTCGGGCTCGATCTCGGGCGGCATCGGCGTATGCATGCGCAGCCCCCGCATGACGCCCATGTGAAGGGCGTCACGAAGACGAATCGGCGTACTCAATAAATTCATCGCGTTGTTCCCCAGGTCAATCATCTGACGCTCACGCGCGCAATCCTCATGCCTCCTCCGATGACGCCATGCCAGGCGCGGGATCGCGTCGCGTGGAACGGCTATTGCTCGGCTCCGGCACACGCGCCGCTCAATACACCGGGGGGCGCATTGCACACGACCCATCTGGCGCACTGACGTGCAGGAACGAGGACAAGCCATGGCGCGACACAAGGCCGACGTCGCTGACGATGACTTCGAGATTTTTGCGAGCTATCACGGAACCGGCGACGGCCGTTACGTAGGTGGACTGAAGGTAGTCAGAAAAGCGGACAGGAAACTTCTGTTTCCCTTCGACGGTGCCCCGGAGATTGGCCCCTACGCGACCGCCGACGAGGCGCGGCG
Source organism: Paraburkholderia sp. SG-MS1 (assembly GCF_012275575.1). Classification (GTDB taxonomy): domain Bacteria; phylum Pseudomonadota; class Gammaproteobacteria; order Burkholderiales; family Burkholderiaceae; genus Paraburkholderia. The sequence continues at coordinate 7,557 of NZ_NPIH01000130.1, forward strand.
GGCCGCGATCGACTATGGGCGCGAGATAGTGGCGGCAGATCGTGCGTCGCCGGAAAAGTGAGGGACGGAGCGACCGCAGCTGCTTTCCTGGCGCCGCCGGTAGGGAAAGGGCAGACCCATCGAGGCTGTGCGGCTGAGCGCATCCCGCTCGCGCCCGCGCCTCAAGGCATGCCGCCGAGCGACGGCGAAATCGTGCTGCCGCGCCCCGGGTCGTCCGGATGCTCGTCGGGCACCGTGGGTTCGGCCGACAACGGCGGGTGCGAGCGATAGCAGCTATCGATCGACGTATCGACGAGGCAGCGCTGGAACGCGTCCGCGTCGCTCTTTTGCGCAAAGGTGTATCGCGTGCGCTCGACCTGCACTTCCGTATCGGACACACGAATTGTCGTGATTGTCATGACGTTCTCCTTTTTACAAAAAACGGGCTCAGACCTGCAGCGTTCGCGCCGCAACGGCTGTGCCCACCGGGCGTCGCTCGCGCGGCCGGCGCCCTGTCCTGGGCGCTCAATGCGGTCTGCCGCACGGAGGGACCGGATGTTGCTGCATGAAACCTATGCCGCCAATCAAGGAGAGCGCCATGCCGGACACCAAACCCGCCGAAAGCCACGATGCATCGACTATGTCGCCGGAAACGAAGGCGCGCAACAAGCCAAGCGGCACGCACTATGTCGAGCCAAGTCCGCTCGGTATCGAGCCGGTGGAACAAACCGGCGTGGACGAGCAAACCCATCCGCCTCGGTCGAGCGAACGGCCGGCGCAAACCGCCGAAGTGCCGCTCGGCACGGGGGCGCATGCGGAACCTCCGGGCGGTGGCGGCCGCGAATCGCAGCGTAAAGGCTGACGCGGCGCGCACGTCGCTCGCGTTCATACCGCAGTGAATGTGGAAACCGAAACGAGGAGAACCGTATGCAAGCAGATAACGAAGCAACCAATCCCGGCGACGAGGGGCCGCCGGACGCGCCCGGAGTCGGCGAAGATCTTTGCGCAGCGTGCCACGGCACGGGCAAGGTGGAGGGTAGCCGTTGCGCCGTTTGCGGCGGCACGGGCAAGGTGCTGCAAGGAATCGGCGGCGGTTGAGCGTCCACTGAGGGCGTAGCGCTTCGTCGCAACCAATACATCCAGCGATACCTTGCGTGATGCGCGATGCGTGACGCGCACTAAGCGAACCAGCAGCGTGGTGCGTAAAGCACGCGCCCGGCACGTGTATGGCGATGCACGTCAGTCCGCGCGAAGCCGCTCGCGCCGGGCAGGCGCGCTTTATGCTCGATCATCACGTCAGGATGCACTGACGCTGCCGCGGGCCGCGAGGCATGCCCATCCCGTCCGCGAGGTTCCACCACGGCCACGACGAGACCCCTCGGCGACAGCCTCATCCTCCAGCCCCACACGCGACCCTCGCCCTCGGCGCCGCACGTCTCATCAAGCACAGGAGCCAACATGTTCAATGATTCGAAACACGGATTCGATAAGGCTCAGACCCGGTACGAAGTGTTCATGCTCGAGCCGCACGATTGGGTGCCGAACAACTCCAAGCTGCCGGTCGTGGTTTACCGCCGCGCCTTGGCGCCGGACAGCGGCAATCTGGCCGATGCGTTCGAAATGCTGTTCGAGCGTAACGACTGGCCGCCGCAATGGCGCGACGGCATTTTCGATTACCACCATTTCCACGCGACCGCGCATGAAGTCCTTGGCGTATGCGGTGGTTCCGCGCAGGTGATCGTCGGCGGGCCGGGCGGCAGAGTGGTGACGATATCGGCGGGCGACGCGCTATTGCTGCCGGCTGGCACCGGCCATTGTCTGCAATCGTTCGAGCGGCATTTTCAGGTGGTGGCCGGTTATCCGGACGGGCAGCAGTGGGACATTCGTCGCGAAGCGCTGTCACCGGAAGAACGCCGGACGATGGAAGCATTGCCATTCCCGCCGCTTGATCCGATCGACGGCAAGCAGGGACCGCTCGTCGAACACTGGCTGCATGCGGCTTGAGGTTCGATGCCGATGCGAAGGGCTGCGCGCGTACGCTTTCAGTACGCGTTTTGCTGCGCCTGCGCCGCGAGGCAAAGCGCGTATGCGGTCGACAACACGCGCGCTAAACGAGCCGCCCGCGCAAGCCCCCTGAAAGATCCGCCGCCGCCCGCGCAACCGCATACACGAATCCGCATGTAAAGCCCCGTGCAGAGTTGCGTACATCGGTGCATCATCGGTAGGCCTCGCTGCGGTTCCTCATGCGTCATCCTGTTCCATCCCCACGGTTCGCCGGCATGCTCGGTCAGTGCGTCGCGGCCTTCTTCCTAACCGCCGAACAAGGAGTGTTCCATGCAAAACGATCCCGCCCTCGACCAGCTGTGCATCAACACGATCCGCACGCTGTCGATGGACGCTGTGCAGAAGGCCAATTCCGGACATCCCGGCACGCCGATGGCACTGGCCCCCGTTGCCTATCATCTGTGGCAGAACCATTTGCGCTATGACCCGGATGAGCCGCTGTGGCCGAATCGCGACCGCTTCGTGCTGTCGGTCGGACATGCGTCGATGCTGCTGTATTCGCTGCTGCATCTGGCGAGCGTCAAGGCCGTGGACCACGACGGCAGGCCGACTGGCGCGCCCGCCGTTTCGCTCGACGACATCGAGCATTTCCGCCAGATCGACAGCAGGACGCCGGGCCATCCCGAGTTCCGGATGACGACCGGCGTCGAAACCACCACCGGTCCGCTCGGCCAGGGGCTCGGCAACAGCGTCGGCATGGCGATGGCCGCGCGCTGGCACGAGAGCCATTTCAACCAGCCGGATGCGCCGCTATTCGACTACCGTGTCTATGCGCTGTGCGGCGATGGCGACATGATGGAAGGCATCTCGCATGAAGCGGCGTCGCTGGCCGGTCATCTGAAACTGTCGAACCTGATCTGGATTTACGACAGCAACCGCGTGACGATCGAAGGTCACACCGACCTCGCGTATAGCGACGACGTGGAAAGCCGCTTTCGCGGCTACCACTGGCACACCCTGCATGTGGACGACGCGAACGACGCCGCCGCGCTCGAAGCGGCCTTCGTCGAAGCGAAGCGCATCACCGACAGGCCAACGCTGATCGTGGTCCACAGCATCATCGGCTGGGGCGCGCCGAACAAGCAGGACACCTCGGCTGCGCACGGCGAGGCGCTCGGCGTCGAGGAAGTCGCACTCGCGAAGAAAGCCTACGGCTGGCCCGAGGACAAATTCTTTTACGTGCCCGACAGCGTGCACGAACGTTTCGCCGCGGGCATCGGTGCGCGCGGCAAGGCGGCGCGGGCCGAATGGCAGGCGCGGTACGACGCGTACAGGAAAAAGTATCCGGACCTCGCGCGCGAATTCGCGCAGATGGAAGCACATGAATTGCCGGCGGGTTGGGACAGCGACATCCCGGCTTTCGACGCGGACCCAAAAGGTATCGCCTCACGCGAATCGTCGGGCAAGGTGCTCAACGTGATTGCCGCGCGCATTCCGTGGATGATCGGCGGCGCGGCCGATCTCTCGCCGTCCACCAAAACCAATCTGAAATTCGAAGGGGCGGGCAGTTTCGAAGCCGATAACTACGGCGGCCGCAATCTGCATTTCGGCATTCGCGAACACGGGATGGGCGCGGTGGTGAACGGGCTCGCGTTGTCGAACCTGCGGCCATACGGCTCGACCTTTCTGATTTTCAGCGACTACATGAAGCCGCCGATCCGGCTCTCGGCGATCATGGAGGTGCCGGCCATTTATGTATTCACGCATGATTCGATCGGCGTCGGCGAAGACGGTCCGACGCATCAGCCGATCGAACAACTGGCATCGCTGCGCGGTGTGCCGGGGCTGACCGTGTTGCGTCCGGGCGATGCGAACGAGGTGGCCGAAGCATGGCGCGTGGCGCTGTCCGATCCGAAGCGGCCCGCGTGCATCGTCGTATCGCGTCAGCCGCTGCCGACGCTCGACCGCAGCCGCTATGCCGCCGCAAGCGGCGTGCGCAAGGGCGCCTACATACTCGCCGATGCGCCGGCAGGGCAGAAGCCGCAGGTGATCCTGATGGCGACAGGCAGCGAACTGTCGCTGTGCGTCGACGCGTACGAGAAGCTCACTGGCGAGGGTATCGCGGCGCGCGTGGTGTCGATGCCGTCGTGGGATGTGTTCGAGCGTCAGGACGAGGCGTATCAGGAGTCGGTGCTGCCCGCCGACGTAGACGCGCGGGTGGCCGTCGAACAGGCGGCCACGCTCGGCTGGGATCGCTATGCGGGCCGGCTCGGCGCGCAGGTGGTGATGCATACGTTCGGCGCCTCCGCGCCGCTTGCCGACCTGAAGAACAAGTTCGGCTTTACGCCGGAGAAGGTGTACGAGGCGGCGAAGCAGCAGATTGCGCGGGTTCAGTCGAAGCGCGGTTCCGCGTAACGTGCGAGCGGGTGCATGAAGCGGGATGGGCGGTGAGAAGAACCGGCGGTGTGCGACCAGCGAACCGCCGGGTCTTTATTCTGGCGCCGCCCGCAGCCGAACTTGTCCTATCGCGCGCTCAGCTCCACGACCCGCTGTGCATCCAGCACCCCGTCAATTCGCCGGAATCGTCACCACCGGCGCTTTGCTGCTCGTATCGGCTTCCGCCAGCGCCATCAGATTCTGGACGACGGTGAACGCATATTTCGAGTCGAAGTCGTTGCGCTCGACCCAATACATCGACGATCCATAGGCGATCGTCACATACGCATTGTCGGGCGCGTTCTTGCCGGAGTGGATGATGATCGTCGGCCGGGTCTCGCCGCCGATCAGCCCGACGGTCGGCTTGGTCGAGCCGTCGCTGATGCGTTCGAGCGGCACCTGCACCTGCGCGCCGAGATCGGTCAGGATGCCGAGCACCGAGCGCGTCACCATCGGAATGCGGTCGCCCTTTTGCGAGGTCGACGAAGGCCCATACACGATCTGATAGGTGCGCGTATTCGACGACAGCCGCAGCAGCTTGCGCACGCGCGCCACGTCCGCGGCGGTTTGCGACGACTCGCCGCTGGTGGTCGCGCCCATCACCAGGAACACACCCATCGGGCCACTCTTGCCGTCCTTGCCTTCCGCCTGACGCGACTCGACGTTCAGTTCGCCCGCCAGTTGCAAACGCCGCAGGGCCTGCAGCAATTCGAAGAAGCCCGGCGCGCCCGCACTGTTCTCGCCGCCGAGCGCATTGCCGTTCTGCAGCCCGCCCACCGACTGGGCGGTGATGCGCAACAGCAAATCGATCGGAATGCCGCCTTCGGCGAGCGGCAGCACCAGCGCCGGCGCGAGCGGCCGGATGTACGCGGACGCGAACGCTTCGCCGGTAGTCGGCGTGAAGGTGAAGGTTGGGTGGTTCGAATAGGACACACTGCCGGTCGCAAGCGCATAGTTCGGCATACTGCCGGAACCGGCGTTGGCGGTGGCGCCGCCGGTGGTGTCGAACGTATAGGCGGCGATGATGTTGCTCACAGTCAGAAAGGCCGGCGCGTCGCCGTAACGCAGGCCGATCACGGCCGCCAGTATCGTGCGTTTTTTCGCATCGCCGAGCGCGCGTGCGTAGTCGACCTGGTCGGCCTTGAGCCGGGAGGGTCCGATGTGCACGCATGCGGAACTGAGGCACGCGGCGCACAACGCAACGGCGACGGAAGCTGATCTGATCATGGCGGCGAGAAAGGCGGACCGCAATCCGCTGAAGAATGAGCCCGCAACGGCGGTAGCAGATCGCATTCCCGCGTGAGCGGCGCGCGGCGCCGTCTTTCCGTTCGAGCCGATGAACAGGCGATTCGCGCTCTCATACGGCAGATGAGGCGCCGCGCAGGCGTTGCCGCCGGTGTGCAAGATTTGCACGAATGCTCTTCGGATGGCGCGCGCGGTGAAGCGGGATTTGAGAGCGCAACGGGTGTATTAGGTGCGAAGCAGCCTGATTTCGTGTCTTCGCATCACGAACTGATCGCGTCGTCGGCCGCGGCGTGATCGCCCGCGTCGAGCGTGCTGTGATACGCGCGCGACTGCATTTGCGCGAGCCGGCTCAGCGTGCGCGACAGATCATGCGCGCCTTCGAGTCCGCTGAGCGCCGCCGCGAGCGGCTGATCGGACGCGACGAACAGCGCGCGTTTGCGGTCGTAGAAGATGTCGATTAGCCAGACGAGCCGCTGCAGCGTGTGCGCTTGCGTGAGCCGCGAGGTGTGCAGATTGTCGAGAATCAGGCCGCGCCATTGTTCGGCGAGGTCCAGGTAGTCGAGGTGCGAGCGGCTCGCCACGCACAGCGTATCGAAGTCCGCCCACAGCAGCGCCGCGCCCGCCGCGCGTGCCGCGAGTGGCCGGCCCGCCGCGCTCAGCGTGACCGGCTTGGCAGTTCGGTTGCCTTCGTAGTGCGTGAAAATGCGGCGCAGCGCGTGCTGGCTGGTCGTGTCGAGCGGCGCGAAAAAACGCGGCACCTCGGCCTCTTCTCCACCGAAGCGGTAGTCGCGCGCGCCGTCGAAATGAATCACCGTGAAGCAGCGTTCGATCTGTGCGATGGTCGGCAGGAAACGCTCGTGAAACTCGGGGTCGGGCAACAACGCGTCCGGTGCGTAGTTTGAAGTGAGCACGATGCGTGTGCCCTGGGCGATCGCGGTATCGAGAAAGCGGCCCATCAGGAACGCGTCGGCGATATCGTGCACGTGGAATTCATCGAAACACAGCAACTCGACGCCGTCGAGCCATTGCCGCGATACCGAACCGAGGCGGTCGTCGCCGCGCGGTTCGCTGACGAGCCGCCGGTTCATCTCACGCAAAAATTCGTGAAAATGCAGTCGCCGCTTGCGGCAGTTCGCCAACTCGAACGCCGTATCGACGACCAGACTCTTGCCGCGTCCTGGCAGTCCGTAGCAATAGACGCCTTGTCGCGCGGATGCACCGCCGGGCTTCGCGTGCGGTGCTCGCTGAGTGCCGGCTAACGAGACGAGCGCCGCCATCGCGTCGCGCTGGCGAGCGTCGGGCATGATGCCGCGAGCGGCCAGCTTGCGTGTGATCCGGGCTTCGTCAAGCATGGGCGAGGGTGCCGGTGCGCAGCGCGGCTAATGGCGCGCACAGCCGCGTGGCGGCGGGTGATCGAAAAACTACGGCGATGTCGTTGAGCATGACGTGGCGGCGGGCAATGAGCGCGCCATTTTAGCAGCCAGGTCCGCAGACGCCCCTCCGCCGTCAAACCTGCTGCCGGCTCAATACCCGCTGCAAATCGCGCGGATCGACCGGCTTCGTGAAATGATGATCGAAGCCGGCGTCGATGGCCGTCTGCTTGTCCTGCTGCTGCCCCCAGCCGGTGACGGCAATCAGCAGAATGCCGGCCTCGTGGTGATCGTGCCGCACGCGCCGCGCCACTTCATAACCGTTCAGGAGCGGCAAACCGATATCGAGAATCACCGCGTGCGGCGCGAATTCGGCGATCAACGCCAGACCGGCGATGCCGTCGCCCGCGGTGCGCACTTCGTGGCCTTCGAGTTCGAGCACCATCGCGAGGCTGTCGGCGGCATCGGCGTTGTCGTCGACGATCGCAACACGCATGCCGGCCGCGTGCGTGGTTTCGGGCGCGGGGTTGTCGGCGGGCGCCGCCGCGGCTGTCGATAGCGGCAGCCGGATCATGAACTCGCTGCCCGTGCCAGGCCCAGCGCTGAATGCCGCGACGCTGCCGCCATGCAAATCCGCCAATCCGCGCACCAGCGCGAGGCCGATGCCGAGACCGCCTTGCGAACGATCCAGCGCGGGCGCCAGTTGCGAGAACATCTCGAACACGCTGTTCAGGTGTTCGCGCGGAATGCCGATGCCGGAATCGCGCACGACGATCACGGCTTCATTGCCTTCGCGCTCGGCCGCGAGCGAGATGTTGCCGCCGGCCGGCGTGTATTTGGCCGCGTTGTTCAGCAGGTTCAGGATCATTTGCGAAAGACGGGTGGGGTCGGCGTCAAGATAGAGCGGCTCGCGCGGCAACGTCACGCTCAAGTGGTGTGACGACGCCTGCACGGTGGGGCGCGCCGCTTCCATCGCGGACTGCATCGCGCGTGCAAGTTCGAGCCGCTGCTTGCGCAGTTCGAGCTTGCCCTGGGTGATGCGCGACACTTCCAGCAAATCGTCGACCAGATGCGTCATGTGCTGCAATTGCCGGTCGAACACGTCGCGCGACCAGCTCAGTTGCGGATCGGCGAATTCCTTCAGGCGCAGAATTTCGAGCACGTTGCGCATGGGCGCGAGCGGGTTACGCAACTCGTGCGCGAGCGTGGCGAGGAATTCGTCCTTGCGCCGGTCGGCCTTCGAAAGTTCGAGATTGAGCCGCTGCAATTGCCGCTCGGCGCGCCGGCGCTCGGTGATATCACGGCTCACGCAGACCGCGCCGTAGATGTCGCCGCGCGCGTTCGCGAGCGGCTTGACGACGGTGTCGCACACGCCGCGCGTGCCGTCGCGCCGCACGAAGGTGAGTTCGCCGCGCCACGTGCCGTCGGCGGAGAGTGCGGCAAGCGCTTCGCGGCGGATGCGCAGCGCGTCTTCCGGCGGATGGAAGATGGCGATGGGCTTGCCGAGAATCTCGCGCGTGCGATAACCGAGCATGCGCTCGCCACCGACGTTGAAGTCGGTGATATTGCCGCGCAGATCGGTGATGACGATCGCGTCGCTCAAATGCTCGAAGATGGCGGCCTGGCGCAGCAGCACGGTCTGCGCTTCCTTGCGCTCGGTGATGTCGAGGCCGAGCCCGAAGATTGTCAGCGGTTCGCCGTTGCGGTCGTAGGTGGCGCGCCCGCGGCCTTCCATCCAGCACCAGTCGCCGCTCGCGTGCATGAAGCGGAATTCGGCGACGTAGTCGTCCGCGCTCGCCACCGCATGATCGACAGCTTCGTTGAGTCCGGCCAGGTCGCCCGGATGGATCAGTTCGAAAAAGCCGCCGGCCATGTTCGCGAAGCGGCCTTCGGCGTAACCGGCGAGCGCTTCCAGTTCGCGGCTCCACCAGAACTTGCCCGACTTCGGCTCGTGCGACCACGCACCCATGCGCGCGCCACGCATCGCGAGACTGAGCACGTCGCGGCTTTCCTGCAGGGCTTTCTGCGCCAGTTGATGCGCGGCCACTGACGCCTCGGCATTGCGCCGCGCGAGCAGCAGTTCCTGTTCGTACTTGTGACGATCCGCGACGATCAGCACCGCCACTTCGAAGTAGCTCGTCTCGCCATGACGGCGGCTCACCGCGTTGAGCAGCATCGGCACCATCTGGCCGTCGCGGTGGATCATGTTCAGCTTGACCTCGGCCACCGAGCCCTGCATTTGCAGCAGCGGCGCCCAGTGAGTCTGATAGAACACCTTGCCGCCCGCACTCAGGAGATCCTGGATGTGCTTGACACCCGCGAGTTCCGTCGCGCTATAGCCGAGCCAGCCGCAGAAGGTCGCATTGACGCGTTGCAGACGGCCGTTGGCGTCGGTCACGAGCAGGCCGCACGCGGCGTGCTCGTAGAGCGTGTCGGCTGACGGCTGCAGGTGGTCCGTGCGGTGCATCGCGTTACAGGCTCAGCGGCTCGAGAAAGGCGCTCACGGCCGCCGAACTGGCGCCGGGCGAACTGAGGTGCGGACAGTGGCCGACGTTCTCGATCACATGCAGCGTGCTGCGCGGCATCACCCGATGCATGTATTCGCCGACCGCCTGCGGCGCGATGATGTCGTCGCTGCATTGCAGGATTAGCGTGGGCGCAGTGCTGCGCGCGAGCAGCGCGCGATGATCGGACAGAAACGTGACGCGTGCGAATTGCCGTGCGATTTCCGGGTCCGTGCGGCAGAAACTGTTGGTCAGTTCGATGCCGAGCTCCGGTTGCTCCGGCGTGCCCATGATGGCCGGCGCCATCGTGCTCGACCAGCCCAGGTAGTTGCTCTCCAGGGTGTGCAGCAGGTCGTCGATATCGTCGCGCGTGAAGCCGCCGATGTAGTCGGCGTCGTTCACATAGCAGGGCGACGGGCCGACCATCACATGAGCGGCAAACTGTTGCGGTGCCTTGAGACTTGCGACGAGGCCGATCATCGCGCTCACCGAATGACCGACGAATACGACCGGCTCGTCGGCCACTTCGCGGATGACCTCGATCAGGTCGTCGGCGTAGCCATCGAGCGAGTCGTATTTGTCGACGTCGTAAGCGGCCAGGTCGGACGAGCCGCTGCCGACATGGTCGAACAGCACCGTGCGGTAGTCGTCATGAAACGACGGCACCAGGTATCGCCACATGGTCTGGTCGCAGCCGAAGCCGTGCGCGAGCACCATGACCCGTTTGCCATGACCCGAAATACGTACGTTGTTGCGCTGGATGATGCTCATTGTCGAGTCCTGAAGTCTGCGGGGAATGACGCGGCAAGGGAGTCGCGATGGCGCCGCGCCCGCATCGGTGGATGTTACCGCAGTCTCGCCGTCAGACCCAGTGTGAAAGGCGTCGGGGATGCGTTTCGCGGCGCCCTGCGCACGGTGCTCCTGGCAGGCGGGCGCGGACTCAACCGGTTTCGATTTTCGGCTGCGGCGCCTCAAGCGGTTCGCGGCCGAATCGTTCGTATTGCGAAATCACCTGAGCGCCGAACAACAGCAGTGTAGCCAGCCATTCGAGGCTGAGCAGCAGTACGATCGCCATGGTCAGCGACCCATACACCACGCTGACCTGAGACAGTGTCGCGAAGTACCAGACCAGCACGTGCCGCGTAATTTCCCACAACAGGGCCGCGACCACGCCGCCTAGCAGCGCGTGTTTGACCGAAGGCCGCCCGACTGGCATGACGAGATAGATCGACGTCAGCACGAAAATCTCGCCGGCGAGTCCGAGCAGATACAGCGCCACCCGCGATGGGCCTTGCAACGAGACATGCAGGCCCAACAATTCGATGCCCTCGGCGCCGAGCGTTTCCAGCGCACCTGAGACACATGTGACGATCAGCAGCCCGATGCCGAGAAACAGGATGTAGCAGTACGGCAGCAGCGCCGAAATCAGAAAGTGCCGGCGCCGGACCACGACGCGGTGAACGAAGATCAGCGACATCGCATTTTCGAGGACGGTGAAAGCGAGCGAGCTGAAGAAGATCATGGTCAGCAACAGCACCCAGCCGATCACCGCGCGATGGTCGAGAAAATTGGCCAGTTCCTGCACCAGCGCATTCGACTGCCCGGGCACCAGCCATCGCAGCAGATGGGCGAGCGACGCCAGCAGCAGGCGTTGCGGCACCACCCGTGAGAGCGCGATGACGATCAGAATCAGCAGCGGTACGATCGACAGCAAGGCGTAATAGGCGACCGCGCCCGCAAGCAGCAAACCCTGGTTCGCCCGGAATGCCTTGAGCGTTTGCAGGATGAAGCGGCCGGGGTGTTTCGCGATATACAGCGCGTGCGGGTCGTGGATGATGCGCATGGGGCCTCGCGGTGCGAGTCGGGCTCTGCCGGCTGGCAGCCAGTATCGACGCGCCTGCTTGCTTTATATACCGTAAGCCGGCACGCAGCGCAAACCGTGCGCGGGCCGCGCCGGTGCCAGGAATACAGTTTGCTTGGTGTTCGGGCCAACGTGAGCGGACATGAGTCGACGCGCGCGATCGCGCTGATTGCTCATTTTCTCGGCCAGAGACCGGCCAGCCACTCGCCGGACTTCAGGAACTGCTCGATGAACCTGCCGGAATATCAATCGAACATCGGGTTGAACAAAACGGACCTCGTCGTGTCGCGGCCCGAGGGGCTCTATTGCGAGGCCGGCGACTTTTATATCGATCCGTGGCGGCCGGTCGAGCGGGCGGTGATCACGCATGCGCATTCGGATCACGCGCATTTCGGGCATCGGCATTACCTCGCCTCGCACGCGGGGGCGAACGTGCTGCTGTCGCGTTTGCCGGGCATCTCGCTGCAGACGCTCGCGTATGGCGAGGCGCTGGTTATCGGCGACGCGCGCGTGTCCTTGCATCCAGCCGGGCATGTGCTGGGCTCGTCGCAAGTGCGGATCGAACATGCGGGGCGCGTCTGGGTTGCATCGGGCGATTACAAGCTCGATGCCGATCCGACCTGCGATGCGTTCGAACCCGTGCGTTGCGATACCTTCATCACCGAATCGACCTTCGGCTTGCCGATCTATCGATGGGACGCGCCGCAAACCGTGTTTGACGGCGTCGATTCATGGTGGCGTCACAATGCGTCCGAAGGACGCGCCTCAGTGCTGTTCTGCTATTCGTTCGGCAAGGCGCAGCGCGTGCTGGCGAGCGTCGATGCGGCAATTGGGCCGATCTTTTGCCACGGCGCGGTGGAGCCGCTCAATCGCGCGTATCGCGCGGCCGGTGTGCGCTTGCCGCCGGTCGGTCTGGTCGGCGAGATCCCCGCCAAAGACAAGGCGGTGTTCAGGCAGGCGTTGATCGTCGCGCCGCCTTCCGCGCAAGGCAGCGCGTGGCTCAAACGCTTCGGCGACTACAGCGATGCGTTCGCGTCAGGCTGGATGCGCTTGCGCGGCGCGCGGCGCAGACGTGGCGTCGATCGCGGTTTTGTGCTGTCGGATCATGCGGACTGGCCGAGCCTGCAAACCGCGATTCAGGCGAGCGGCGCACCACGCGTGATCGTCACGCATGGATCGGTCGAACCGATGGTGCGGTGGTTGCGCGAGCAAGGCCTCGAAGCGGGCGCGTTCGCCACGCAATACGGCGACGACACGGTCGAAGCCGATGCCGCGGGCGCTGACGAAACCGCCGCGGCGAGCAGCCCATGAAACGCTTTGCCGCCCTCTATACCGCGCTCGACGCCACCACGTCCACGCATGACAAACTCGAAGCGCTGACCAGCTACTTCGCCGTGGCCGACCCGGAAGACGCCGCGTGGGCGTCGTATTTCCTCGCGGGCGGCAAGCCGCGTCAGTCGGTGCCTACGCGCCTTCTAAGCGAGATTGCCCGCGAGCGCGCCGGCTTGCCGCCATGGCTGTTCGAAGAGTCGTATCACGCGGTGGGCGACCTGGCGGAGACCATCGCGCATATCCTGCCGCCCGCGCAACGCACGTCGGAGCTAGGCCTCACGCAATGGATCGAGCAGCGCGTGCTGACCTTGCGGGGCGTCGCGCCGGAAGAGTTGCGCGCGCGCTTACTCAGCTACTGGGACGAACTCGATTGGGGCGGCCGCTTTCTGCTGACCAAACTGATCGGCGGCGGATTCCGGGTCGGCGTCGCGCGGCAACTGGTGGTCAGGGCTCTCGCGGAAGTAGCGGGCGTCGATCACAAACGGATCGCGCAACGCATGGTCGGCTGGACCGATTCGCAGCAGAAGCCGGACGCGGCGCGTTATCTGCGACTCATCGCGCCGGAAGCCGGTAGTGGCAATCAGCACGACGTGCCAACCGGCGAGCATGCCCTCGCGCAGCGTGACAGCGATCTCGGCTTGCCGTATCCGTTTTTTCTTGCGCATCCGTTGCAGGCCGATCCGGCGACGCTCGGCGATCCGTCGCAGTGGTTGATCGAATGGAAGTGGGACGGTATTCGCGCGCAACTCGTCAAACGCGGTGGGCGTGTCTGGTTGTGGTCGCGCGGTGAGGATCTGATCACCGATCGCTTTCCCGAAGTCGCGGCATTGGGAGAAGCATTGCCGGACGGTTATGTGATCGACGGCGAAATTCTCGCGTGGGAGCCTGGCGCCGTCGCGCCATTGCCGTTCGCGCGTCTGCAACCGCGCATCGCACGAAAAACGCTGACGAAAAAAGTACTCGCGGATTCGCCCGCCACGTTGCTTGCTTACGATCTGCTCGAAGCGCAAGGCGAGGATTTGCGCATGACGCCGCTCGCCGGGCGGCGTGCGCGACTCGATGCATTGGCTGCTACCGTCGACGGCACGCTTGCGCGCGATCTGTTGCGGGTGTCGCCGCTCGTCAGCGCGCCGGATTGGCAGACGCTCGCGGCGTTGCGTGAAGAAAGCCGCGCACGCGGCGTTGAAGGGTTGATGGTGAAGGAGCGCGAATCGATGTACGGCGTGGGTCGCACCAAGGCATCGGGCACGTGGTGGAAATGGAAAGTCGATCCTTACGCGGTCGATGCGGTGCTGGTTTATGCGCAACGCGGTCACGGCCGCCGTGCAAGTCTTTACACGGACTTCACGTTCGCGGTGTGGGACGAAGCGAATGGCGTGCGCACTCTCGTGCCATTCGCCAAGGCTTACTCGGGTCTCACCGACGAAGAGATGCGCAAGGTCGACGCCATTGTCCGTCAGACCACCATCGAAAAGTTTGGCCCGGTGCGTAGCGTGACGCCCACGCTCGTGTTCGAAATCGGCTTTGAAGGGATTCAGGCAAGTTCACGCCACAAGTCCGGCGTGGCGGTGCGTTTTCCACGCATGCTGCGCTGGCGTACCGATAAACAGATCGACGATGCCGATACATTGAGCATGCTCAAAGGCTTCATCGACGATCGTGCGGGATAACCCGCTGAGCGCAAACCCCTAAAACGTTGCCGCTTTTTCGGCGCGCTTCCTCGCTTATTCTGTGTATATGCCGACGCTGCCGCTGTGAGCGTCAAGCACACAGCGAATTTTCGTAGAGGCAGCAGCGTCGCATTCAGCCGAAAAAATCAAACGGCAGAAGAAGTGTCGTGCGATGCACGCGCCAAGGGCGGCATGCACGAGAGAAGTGCGCTGTATCGACGGTGCGCACCTGAGATTGACGTCTGCTCGCGCCGGATGGGCCGGATCGGATTGTCAAGCGCTGCCAGGCATCATGAGCGATGACGGGCGCGAAGCCCTCTGCAGCGGCGCCAGGATGACAGCGCGGCATCGATCGCGACTCTCGCGCGGCAAGCGATGCGTTTTATTCGTGCCGTGGGAGCGGATCTTGCGCCGCGTGCCGAGGTGCTCATCGGTGGCACACGAAAAGCCAAGGAGAACAGGGTGAAGGTCGACGACAGAATGGACGAAAACGACGATGTCGTGGTGTGGCGGGCTATCCAGTATGCGATGGCCTCGCATCGCCGTGTGCTGGTGGTGGACGACTATCGGGAAGCGGCTGATGCCTTGCAGATGCTGCTCACCGCCGACGGATTCGAATGCCGTGCGCTCGACGATCCGTTTGCTGTGTGTGAGGTGGCCTGCGAGTGGCAACCGTTCGCCGTGGTGCTGGACATCAAGATGCCGGGGCTGGACGGGCTCGAATTGGCGCGCCGTCTGCGGGCTCATGCGGCGACTTCACATATGCTGCTCGTCGCCTGTACGGCGTTCGCCTCGCGGGACGACCGCGCACGAGCCAGAGCCGCCGGGTTCGACGCGCATTGCGCCAAGCCGTTGACGCCCGAGCGCCTGCTGCGCGTGCTCGAATCGGCAGCCGCGTTGCACGTTGCCGGACCGCCGTAACGCTTGCGGGGCAGTTGCACAAGTACTTAACGCAGTGGACGCCCCTCTTCAACGCATCGCCTGGTATGCGTGAAGTCAACGAATTGGGCATACGTGCCCGTTATTTTTTTCAATTCCCGCCTGCAACTTCCGATTCGGAAAGTGCCTTTTTCACACCATTCCATTTTTATCTGCACCCGGCGGCGATAGTCATCGTTGGATATAGCGAGACCGGTGAATCAACCTCAAGCTTGTCTGCTCAAAATGCGAGGCGTTCCCCTCCATGCAATAAAGCTCGCTTAATCCGGCGCGTATTTGAACTCCGGCAGCGCGGCGAGCGACTTTTGGGTCGCATCGGGTAAGACGACACGGCGGTTAGTGATTTGCAGATCATTGAACGGCACGGCGACAAGGTGCTTGCCGATGCCGAGAAAACCACCCACGGACAGAATCGCATACGTGCCGCGATCGGCACCCGGCGAGACGATCAGATCGTCCAGGGTGCCGATGGTGTCCTTGTTCCTGTTGTACACGTCGGCGCCGCTGAGCTTCGACGCACGGTAACCGCTCGCGAGTTGAACCACGTCCGTGCGTTTTTCCGTAATTGCCTGAGGGGCGCCCTGTGCATACGCGTTGCCGTTCGACGCCAGCGCGGCAAGAAGCAAGGCGGTTGCGACGAACGGTTTGATCGGCATGTTGCGCATGATGTTCTCCCGGTTGTGTCCGACATGGTGGCGCATGCCCATTGCTAGTCCATGGATCAGCGCACGAGTCGGGTCAGCTTTCACGTTGCAGGCTGCAAAAGTCGTGCCGCGGGCTGGACGGTTATGCCGCCGCACCGCCATGCCTGCGCGCTGATCACCTCAGGTCCGGATTTTGCTAATTCAGCGGGCCGATTGTTCGTCGGCAGAAACGGACAGGCCGTTGACCGGGCGCCGCTCGAGCGCGCGTCCCGCATGCCCGGTCCACTGCCTACACTAGAAGATGCGCGCAAGCGCCCTTGCTTCCACAGGAACCCCTATGTCAACCCAGGCCAACTACTCAACGCGCATTTCAGAAGGCACGCCGTTTCCTCTTGGCGCGACATGGACCGGAAGCGGCGTCAATTTCGCGCTGTTCTCGGCGCATGCAACGCGGGTCGAATTGTGTCTGTTCGATGAAACCGGCGAGAACGAAACAGAACGGATCGAACTGCCGGAATACACCGACGAGGTCTGGCACGTGTTCGTGCCGAATCTCAAACCGGGCGCGATCTACGGTTACCGCGTGCATGGTCCGTACGAGCCGGAAAACGGTCATCGTTTCAATCCGAACAAGCTGCTGCTCGACCCGTATGCGAAAGCGCACATCGGCGAACTGAAATGGGCGCCTGAAATATTCGGCTATACGCTCGACTCGGAAGAGGGCGATCTGTCGTTCGATGAACGCGACAGCGCGCCCTTCGTGCCAAAGTGCAAGGTCGTGGATGCCAATTTTTCATGGAGCCATCCCGAACGCAACGCGTTGCCGTGGGAGCGGGTGATTTTTTACGAAGCCCATGTACGCGGGTTGACGAAACGTCATCCGGGGGTGCCCGAGAATCTGCGCGGCACATTCGCAGGACTCGGGCAGCAGGTCGTGCTCGACTACATCCGCAACCTCGGCGTGACGTCGGTCGAATTGATGCCGATCCAGACTTTCGTGAACGACAGTTATCTGCTCGACAAAGGCCTCACCAACTACTGGGGCTACAACACGATTGGCTTCTTCGCGGCCGATCCGCGCTTTTTCGCGTCCCTGACCGACTCGGTAGCCGAGTTCAAGGAGATGGTGGACCGCTTTCATCAGGCAGATCTGGAAGTCATTCTCGACGTCGTGTACAACCACACCGCCGAAGGCAACGAACGTGGACCGACGATTTCGTTCAAGGGCATCGACAATGCCTCGTACTATCGGCTTATGCCTGACGAGCCGCGCTACTACATCAACGACACGGGTACGGGCAATACGTTGAACCTGTCGCATCCGCGCGTGCTGCAAATGGTCACCGACAGCCTGCGCTACTGGGTCACGGAAATGAAGGTCGACGGTTTCCGTTTCGACCTCGCGACGATTCTCGGCCGCGAAATACACGGCTTCGACGAAGGCGGCGGCTTTCTCGACAGTTGCCGGCAGGACCCCGTGCTCTCCAGCGTGCGGCTCATTGCCGAGCCATGGGATTGCGGCCCCGGCGGCTACCAGGTGGGCGGTTTTCCGCCGGGCTGGGCCGAATGGAACGACCGCTTTCGCGACACCGTGCGCGAATACTGGAAAGGAGACGAAGGCAAGGTCGCCGATCTGGCCACGCGCCTGACTGCGTCGGGCGACAAGTTCAATCATCGCGGGCGGCGTCCGTGGGCGAGCGTGAACTTCATCACCGCGCACGACGGCTTCACGCTGAACGATCTCGTCTCATACAACGACAAGCACAACGAAGCCAACGGCGAGGACAACAACGACGGCCACTCCGACAACAAGTCCTGGAACATGGGCGTGGAAGGGCCGACCGACGACCCCGAGATCCGCCAGCAACGCGAGCGGCAGAAACGCAATCTGCTGGCCACGCTGCTGCTGTCGCAAGGCACGCCGATGCTGCTCGCGGGCGACGAATTCGGCCGCACGCAGCGGGGCAACAACAATGCGTATTGCCAGGACAACGAGATCAGCTGGGTCGACTGGGAAGCAATCGACGACGACGGCCGCGCACTCGCCGAGTTCGTGAGGAACCTCACCACGTTGCGTCACCGTCTTCCGGTGTTGCGGCGCGGGCGATTTCTGATCGGCGAATACAACGAAGCGTTGGACGTAACGGACGCACGCTGGCTCTCGCCCGACGGCACGGATATCTCGCCCGAACAATGGGACGATCCGTCGATGCGCTGCTTCGGCCTCG
Organism: Paraburkholderia sp. SG-MS1; assembly: GCF_012275575.1. GTDB lineage: Bacteria > Pseudomonadota > Gammaproteobacteria > Burkholderiales > Burkholderiaceae > Paraburkholderia. Next base: position 25,769 of record NZ_NPIH01000130.1, read on the forward strand.
TGATCGACGGACGGGCGCAGGCGAGCGGCATTCGCCGCCTCGCCTCTGACGCGACCCTGTTGCTGGTGCTGAACGCGCATCACGACGTGGTCAATTTCACGCTCCCCGACGTGCCCGAGGGCGCGAACTGGACCTGTCTGCTCGACACCAATATGCCGGTGCGCGCCGAGTTGCCGCAGTTCAGCGCGGGCGACGCGTACCAGGTGACAGGGCGCTCGCTCCTGCTGTTCGCACTCGAAGCGCCGAGCCGCGCGACGCAGCGCGTGTTCGACCGGCTCGAAGAGCAACTGACGACCGACGAAGGCGAATCGCCCGTCAGTTCCTGATGACCGTTGACGAAGCGCCTGCATCGCGCGGGCGCTGCCGCGATAGGCAGAGAGCCAGATATTGCCAGGTATAGGGCTTGCTCGTTCGCTGATGCTGTGCGCGAAATTGCCACGGCGACGAGCGCGCGGCACAGCCGATGTCGGTCTTCGCGAGGTCTAACCAGGGGTGATCAAATGGAACACGAACCAACCGCTCAAGAGGAACAGATTCGCACGCGTGCCTACTATCTGTGGCAACAGGCTACGGACCCCAAGGGCACGCCCGACGAATATTGGGAGCAGGCACGCGTCGAGATAGAGAAGGAAGCGCCGCCGGTTGAAAGCGGGCCCATTGCCGAAGACCCCGCACGCTAGTAGGTGACGAGCGGGACAATGCGGCGCGTAAAACCGGACGTGGGAGGTAAGCAGTAACGACTATGCGCTCGCCCCAGGCATTGCGCGCGAGTCATGTCACACGAAATCGCCGGCCTTGAAACAGCTGACGAAGCGCCGAAATCCGTTAGTCAATCGTCACGCCGATGCTCCCGCGCCCTGCACGCCGGGAAGCCATCGGCGCGCGCCGGATTCCTGAGCGTTTCGAATTCCCCGCAACCGGACAGATCCGCAACATGAAGGACTTACCCGACCCGCGCGGCACAAGACCCGCCACGCGCATTCAGGCGCCGCCCGCCGCATTCGGCCTCGACGGACTGGTCGCGCTCGGGGTCGGCGTCACCGTGGTCGCGTGCCTGTATTTCGCGAGCGCCGTGCTGATTCCAATCACGCTCGCGATCCTGCTCAGCTTTCTCGTCGCGCCGCTGGTCGATGCACTGGCGCGGCTAAAGCTCGGCCATGTCGCGTCCGTGTTTGCGGCCGTCGTCATGTCGGTGTCGGTCATCGCGACGCTTGCCGCCGTGATCGCCACGCAATTGACCGATCTCGCCGCCGGCATGCCGCGCTATCAGGCCACCATCGAACGCAAGATGGAAACGGTGCACAGCGTGACGATCGGCAAGCTCGACCGCATCGCCGGCGCGGCTGGTCAGGCCTTGCAACGCGCGACCGTCGAACCGCCGCAGCCTGACGCGCCGCGCGGTGCGGCGGTCGCCTCCGGCGCTCATGTACCGGCCGCCGTACCCGTCGAAGTGCGTGAGCCGGTGCCCACCCCATTCGAACTCGCGCGGCGCGTGCTGTCTCCGGCCATCAGTCCGCTCGAAACAGCGTTTATCGTATTTGTCGTGATGGTCGTGATCCTGCTGCAACGCGACGATCTGCGCGACCGTGCGATTCGTCTGTTCGGCTCGCGCGACCTGCACCGCACGACCACGGTAATGGACGAGGCCGCGCGGCGTTTG
>NZ_NPIH01000131.1 GCF_012275575.1 Paraburkholderia sp. SG-MS1
CCGTCGCCATGCCCGCCGAATCCGCGGTCACGCGTCTGTACCACGCGCCGGATCTCGCCGACGCGTACGCGGTCCGCCTGCCCGAGAACGCCATCGACGATCCGGAATTGCTGGCGCGCTTTGTTTTCGCGCATCAGGCGGGATGGGTCGGCAGACTGATGGGGTTGCGCGATGCGCTGGTCGCGCGCTTCGGACTCAAGACGGCGAAGCAGTTGCGCACGGAAGCAGCTGTCAGCTCGCGGGAGCGTGTCGACATCTTCAGGATCTACACGCGCAGTGCGCACGAAATCATCCTCGGTGAAAACGACAGTCATCTGGACTTCCGGGTGTCGGTGCTGCAGCAAACCCGTGAGACGCGGGACGGCCGTTCGCGCTATCTGGTGCTGTCCACGGTCGTGCATTGCCACAATGGGCTCGGGCGCTTCTATATTCTCGCGATCGCGCCGTTCCACCGGATGGTGGTGCGCTCGGCATTGCGTCGAGCGGCGCGCATGGGCTGGCCGACTGCGTGAAGGAGGTTGGAAGTTGAGGCTTTCGCGGCGCGGCGCGCCGTTCATCACGCGCCCGCGCCGCCTCTTCTCACGCACTCAAGTGCGTCATCGCATCGTCACGAGCCGATGAACTCCAGCAGATCAGCATTCACCTTGTCCGCCTCGACGGTGCACATGCCGTGCTGGCCGCCCGCATAGACCTTGAGCGTCGCGTCCTTCACGATCTTCGCGGTCTGGCGGCCCGCTGCATCGATCGGCACGATCTGGTCGTCGTCGCCATGCAGCACCAGCGTCGGCACGTCGATCTTCTTCAGATCCTCCGTGTAGTCGACTTCGGAGAACTGCTTGATGCAGTCGTACAGGCCTTTGATCGAGCCAGCCATCCCCTGCGCCCAGAACGAGTCGATCACCCCTTGCGAGACTTTCGCGTTCGGCCGGTTGTAGCCGTAGAACGGCAGCGCCAGGTCCTTGAAAAACTGCGAACGGTCATCGACCACGCCCTTGCGGATCCCGTCGAACACGTCGATCGGCGTGCCGTTCGGATTATTGTCGGTCTTCAGCATCAGCGGCGGCACCGCGCCGATCAGCACGGCCTTCGCGACGCGCTGCGTGCCATGCCGGCCGATGTAGTGCGCGACTTCCCCGCCACCGGTCGAATGGCCGACGAGCGTCGCATCCTTCAGGTCGAGCTGTTCGATCAGCGCGGCGAGATCGTCGGCATAGGTATCCATGTCGTTGCCGTCCCACGGCTGCTCCGAGCGGCCGTGCCCGCGACGGTCGTGCGCGATCACCCGAAAGCCCTTGCTGCCGAGAAACAGCATCTGCGCGTCCCACGCGTCCGCGGTCAACGGCCAGCCGTGCGAGAACACGACCGGGCGACCCTTGCCCCAGTCCTTGTAGAAAATTGCGGTACCGTCTTTCGTCTTGATCGTGCTCATCTGTTGACTCCTGGTGGGTGAAGTCTGCCGTCGCCGGCAGGTGGATGATGCCTGTCGTGAAACCATGACGCGGCGCATGACGGGACGCCCGTTCAGCACGGCCTGCCCTGCACTGCCTGTTCATGACGGATTCGCGACGCGCTCCGCGGCCTGGCTCGCGGGCGTGTCAACGTGACTATTCGAAACGAATAACGGGAATGACGACTTGATGGCTACGCGGCGCGCGTGCCGCTCGAGCGTGCGCTTGCTCGAGAACGCCGACAACTGGCTGCTTGCATGGTAGAGGCAAAGCGATTCATTGGCTAGCCGGTGACCCGGTGGAAGTCGGTTCCGGATCGGCTAATTGTCGGTTGATGACGGGTTGGGCAGGCGCTCCCTATGGGCCCTTTGCGGCGTGAGGTGTGCGGGGTTGCTCGCACTGAATGCGGGCGTTGCACGCGAGCCGCGCGCGTTCAGTGTTGCTGAGGGACACCGGGCGATCGAACGGTCGGCAGACCGGCAATTGCCGAAACCCACCCCAGCGCCGACAAGCTATTCCACCTGCTCCTGCTGTTCCTGCACTTCGATCGCCTGCTTCACACGCAGCAATTGAGCGGCATGCGCCTTCTGATCTTTCTGGATGCGCTCGGTCGGCCCCACCACCGACAGCCCGTACCACTCGCCACCGACCCTCACCGCCACCGCAATCGCCGACAGCTCCGGCGCACTCTCGCCGAGATTCGCGCACCAGCCCTGTGCTCGCGCCGCCGCCGCTTGGGCGACGAGCGCGGGCAGATCGGCCACGGTCGCCGCCGTAAAACGTTCGAACGACAGTTGTGCACCGAGCGCCTGCTGCGCGCTCGAGTCCAACTCGCCGAAAATCGCTTTGCCGATCGAGTTCGCATACAAGGGCCGCAACTCGCCGGGCGCGCGCGTGTAGCGAATCGCCTTGGTCGACTCCACGACGTCGAGATACACCACGGCGGCGCCCTGAATCTTGCCGAGCACCGCGGTCTCGCCGCTCGCGTCGCGCAACTCGATCAGGCGCGGATGCACGATCTCGACCACCGGATCGACCGCATTGATCGCACTGGCGAGCATCTGCAAGCGCCGCGTCGGATAGTAGCCGCCGCGCTTTCTCACCTCGACCAGATAGCCGCGGCTCACCAGCGTGCGCGCCAGCGCGAGACAGCTCGACACCGGCACGTTCAGCAGACGCGCGAGTTCGGTCAGCGGCAGCGGCCGTTGCTCGGCGGCGAACAATTCGAACAGATCCAGCGTGCGGGCAACGAGTTTGACATCCATGGCGGTCGGGAGATACGTCAATACGACTTCGGCAGGCCCAGCACTTTCTCCGCGATGAAACACAGAATCATCTGTGGACTCACGGGTGCGAGCCTCGGAATCATACACTCCCGCAAATACCGTTCGACGTGATATTCCTTCGCGTAGCCCATCCCGCCGAGCGTGGCGATCGCGGTCTGGCACGACTGGAACGCGGCTTCCGCGGCGAGGTATTTGGCGGCGTTGGCTTCGGCGCCGCACGGCTTGCCGGCGTCGTACAGCGAGGCCGCCTTGAACACCATCAGGTTGGCCGCTTCGAGCTGCATCCACGCCTGCGCAAGCGGATGCTGGATCGCCTGGTTCTGGCCGATTGGCCGGCCGAACACGACGCGCTCATTCGCGTACTGCGTCGCGCGCCGCAACGCCGCCTGCCCGAGTCCGACCGCTTCGGCGGCAATCAGGATCCGCTCCGGATTCAGCCCGTGCAGCAGATAGCGGAAACCCGCGCCTTCGTCGCCGATGCGGTCTTCGAGCGGCACGCGCAGATTGTCGATGAACAGCATGTTCGAATCGACCGCCTTGCGGCCCATCTTCTCGATCTCGCGCACTTCCACCCGCTCGCGATCGAGGTCGGTATAAAACAGCGTGAGGCCATCGGTTGGTTTCGCGCACTGATCGAGCGGCGTGGTGCGTGCGATGATCAGCATCCTGTTGGCGACCTGCGCGGTCGAAATCCAGATCTTGCGGCCGCTCAGCACGTAATGGTCGCCCTCGCGCACGGCCTGGGTCTTCAGATGCGTGGTGTCGAGACCGGCGTCGGGTTCGGTTACCGCGAAGCAGGCCTTGTCGCGGCCCTCGATCAGCGGCGGCAGAAAGCGCCGCTTCTGCGCGTCATTGCCGAACACCTGCACCGGGTTCAGACCGAAGATGTTCATATGCACCGCCGACGCACCCGACAACCCGGCGCCCGAGCCGCTGATCGTGCGCATCATCAGCGCGGCTTCGGTCATGCCGAGCCCCGCGCCGCCATACTCCGGCGACATCGCGATGCCAAGCCAGCCCGCCTCGGCCAGCGTGCGGTGAAAGTCGTGCGGAAAACCGCCTTCGCGGTCTTTCGCGAGCCAGTACTCGTCGTCGTAACGTTCGCAGAGTTTTTCGATGGCGGCCTGGATCGACTGCTGGTCGTCGGTGAATTCGAAGTTCATGGCAATGTCCTGTGGAATATCCGCGCGTCACGCCGCGCGCTCATAACGGAAATACGCTGACCAGCACCGCGGTAACAACCATGATGACGGTGGCGGCGAAAAGAAACGGAATCGTGAACTTCTGATGCTCGGCGAGTTCGACGCCGGTCAGCCCGACGATCAGAAAGGTCGCGGGCGTCAGCGGGCTGACCGGAAAACCGGTCGTCATCTGCCCGAGCAAGGCGGCTTGCGCCATCTGGATCGGCGGCACGCCGAGCAGCTTGCCGCTTTCCGCGAGAACCGGCAGGATACCGAAATAAAACGAGTCGGGATCGAACAGCAGGCTAAGCGGCATCGACACGAGCCCGAGCACGAACGGCATGTGGCGCGCATGCTCGACCGGCACGTGCTGCACCATGACCTGCGCCATCGCCGTGAGCATGCCGGTGCCGGACATGATGCCGGTGAACGCGCCCGCTGCGAGCAGCACGCTCGCCATCATCAGCGCGGCCTTGGCGTGCGCGTCGATGCGCTCGCGCTGCTGCCTGACATCCGGATAGTTGATGATCAGCGCCGCGACGGTGCCGAGCATGAACATCACCATCGGATCGACGATGCCCCACACGAGCGTGACCAGCACGACCAGCGTCAAGACGATGTTGATCCAGAAACGGCCTGGGCGCCGCAAAGCCTGCTCCGCCGCGCTCAGCTCGCGCGGCGTTACCGCGACCGACGCGGCACTCGCGCGATCGAGGCCGAGACGCTTCTCTTCACGCTTGCCGAGCATGTACGCCGTGCCGAACACGAAGATCAGGCCGACGATCTGCACCGGAATCATCGGATAGAAAATCACCGTGCCGGGGATGTGCAGCGCGGCCGACGCGCGCAGCATCGGCCCCACCCACGGCAGAAAATTCACGCCCGCAGCCATCGAGGTGACGCAAGCGAGAATCCGCTTGTCGATGCCGAGACGCGTGTACAGCGGCAACATCGCCGGTAGCGTCACGAGGAAGGTCACCGCGCCGGAGCCGTCGAGATGAATCAGCAGCGCGAGCAAGGCCGAGCCCATCACGATGCGTGTCGGATGACAGCCCACCACCCGCAACACGCCATTGATGATCGGATCGAGCATGCCCGCATCCGTCAGGATGCCGAAGAACAGAATTGCAAATACGAACATGCCCGCCACCGGACCGATATTCTGCACGCCGTGCACGATGTATTTGCCCGTCGTAAGGCCGAAGCCCGCCACGAGCGCGGCCACGATCGGCACGACGATCAACGCGACGAGCGGCGACAGGCGCTTCGTGATGATCAGGCCGAACAGCGCGACGATCGCGACCGTGCCGATCAGCGCGAGCATGGGAAGGCTCCTCGTGCACGGTGGTTTTCGTCATCGGCGGATGCTGCGAACGTTGCCGGCGAGCGCCGTCCTGCATGATTCATGCACATGCTGTCTCCTTCGCGGCATGGGCCGCGCTGTGTTGTAGCGAGATGGAAAGCCGATGAAGCGCAAGCGCCCCAGGCCGACTCAAACCGATGGCAACCGTCAGCCGTCCGCCGGCGGCGCGCCGAACACCTGCCCGGCATGCTCGTTCAGCGCAGGCGGCGCACTGCGATAGGTGGCGGGCGTACGGCTTAGCTTGATCGGCGACGCAATGCCTTTGTACGAGCCCAACGCGACCCGCATCGCGCGATGCGCCGTATGCGGATGCTCCAGCGCCGCACCGAGGCCGAGCACCGGTGCGCACGGCACGCCGCGCCGGATCAGCGTATCGGCGAGCAGTTCGCCCTCCCATTCGGCAAAGCGCGCCTCCAGCTCCGCGCGCAATTCGCGGCGATGCGCACTGCGCTCCCGGTTGCTGGCGAAGCGCACATCGGCGGGCAGAGACGGTGTGTCGATCACCGCGCACAGTTGCGCGAACTGCGCGTTGTTGCCGACCGCCAGAAAAATATCGACGCTGCCGGTATGGAACATGTCGTACGGCGTGATGTTCGGATGCGCGTTGCCGCTGCGCTGCGGCTCGTCGCCCGAGTAGAACCAGTTCGGTGTATGCGGATGCAGGATCGACAACGCGCTATCGAACAGCGTGGATTCGACGAACTGGCCGCGTCCGCTCGTCTCCCGTTCTCGCAGCGCCATCAGAATGCCGAGCGCCGCGTTCAGGCCCGTGACGAGATCGACGATCGGCACGCCGATGCGCAACGGCGCGCCGCCGGCTTCGCCGTTCACGCTCATCAGCCCGGTGAGGGCCTGCACCGCCGCGTCGTAGCCCGGCAATGCGCCCAGCGGGCCGTCCGCGCCGAAGCCCGACACGCGGCAATGCACGAGCCGGGGAAAGCGCGCCTGCAACGCGTCGTAGCCGAGCCCCCAGCGCTCCAGCGTGCCGATCTTGAAGTTCTCGACCAGCACGTCGGCCGTGTCGAGCAGATGCAGCAGCTTCGCACGTTCGCTTTCCTGCGCCAGATCGAGCGCCACCCCTCGTTTGTTGCGGTTCACGCCGAGGAAGTACGACGCCGTGTCGCCGTCGAACGGCGGGCCCCAGGTGCGGGTTTCGTCGCCATGGGGCGGCTCGACCTTGATCACGTCCGCGCCGTGGTCGGCGAGGATCTGCGTGCAATACGGACCGCCCAGCACGCGTGACAGATCGACGATGCGAAGGCCCGCGAGCGAACCTGGGGTGAGATTGAGCAAGGCTTGTCTCCTGTGGGCCGACTGAAGAAGCAGCGGCTTTTAATTCCTGTATGTGAATAAAACTTTATGCTCAGGAAATACCGAAGTCAAGCGGGTCGCGGGCAAACACCAGGGCCGAGCCCGTGCGAAGGCGACGAGGCCCATTGCTGCGGCGCGGTCGATTGACGCAGTCGAGGTGCGCACGCGCAGAGTTCACGCGCGAAGACAGTCAGGAAAACTTGATACCCATCAATGGTTTGTCGCTTACAAACACAAAAACGGCTTAAAACAAGGCGGTTTTTTGACGCACGTCGCGGCGCAGCAAAATTGTTCCCGATCCCCTACCCTTTGCGCCATCTGCAGCCGCAGTGCGCACCGACACCGGTCGACGCGCGTAGTCCGCTCTCGCGGCCATCACGCACAAACACGCTCATGAACTCCGCAATATCGGCATTCGATCTCGCCCGCATTCAATTCGCGTTCACCGTCTCTTTTCACATCGTGTTTCCGGCGCTCAGCATCGGTCTCGCCAGTTTCATCGCCGTCCTCGAATGGCGCTGGCTGAAGACCGGCAAGGCGTACTACAAAGATCTTTGCCTGTTCTGGTCGAAAATCTTCGCAGTGGCCTTCGGCATGGGCGTCGTCTCCGGCGTCGTGATGAGCTATCAGTTCGGCACCAACTGGTCGGGCTTCTCCAGTTTCGCGGGCCCCGTCACCGGGCCGTTGCTGATGTACGAGGTGATGACCGCTTTCTTTCTCGAAGCGGGCTTCCTCGGCATCATGCTGTTCGGCTGGCAGCGCGTGAGTCCGCGCGCGCACTTCGGCGCCACGCTGATGGTCGCCGTCGGCACGCTGATCTCGACCTTCTGGATTCTCGCTTCCAATAGCTGGATGCAAACGCCGCAAGGTTTCGAAGTCGTGAACGGCCACGTCGTGCCGCTCGACTGGCTCAAGATCATCTTCAACCCGTCGTTCCCGTACCGGCTCGCGCATATGGCGCTCGCGGCGTTCATCGTCGCGGGGCTGGTGGTGGCGGCCGTGGGCGCATGGCATCTGTTGCGCGGACGGCGCGATCCGGCAGTGAAGAAAATGTTCTCGATGGCGCTGTGGCTGCTGTTGATTCTCACGCCGATCCAGGCATTCGTCGGTGATCAGCACGGTCTGAACACGCGCGAATATCAGCCGGCGAAGATCGCCGCGATCGAAGGTCTCTGGGATACCGAAAAAGGCGGTACCGCGCTGAACCTGTTCGGCATTCCCGATATGAAGGCGCAGACCACGCGCTACGCGGTGTCGATTCCGCACCTGGGCAGCCTCATCCTCACGCATAGCTGGGACGGCGAGATTCGCGGCCTCAAGGAATTCCCGCCGCAGGATCGTCCGAACTCGACGGTGGTGTTCTGGAGCTTTCGCATCATGGCCGGGCTCGGCGTTCTGATGATCGCGATGTCGCTCGCCGCCTGGGCGCTGCGCCGCCGCGGACGTCTGTTCGAATCGAAGTGGTTCCAGCGCTTTGCCGTCGCGATGGGCCCGACCGGGTTCATCACGCTGCTGGCCGGCTGGGTCACCACCGAAGCGGGCCGCCAGCCGTGGGTCGTGTACGGCGTGATGCGCACCTCGCAGGCCGTGTCGCCGCTGACCGCGCAGCAGGTGGGCATCTCGTTGATGGCCTTCGTGGTCGTCTACTTCCTCGTCTTCGGCACTGGCATCTACTACATGCTCAAGCTGATGCGCTCGGGCCCGGCGTTGCCGGGACACACGCCGCACGGCGTGCCGCGCCACGAGCCGAATCAAACCGCGCGCCGTCCACTGTCCGCCGCCGATCAGATGATCGACGCCGCGTAAGCGCAACCCTCACCCGAACCACTTGCGAGAAAGAAAATGGATGTAACCGTCGTGTGGGCCGCGATCATCGCGTTGGGCCTTTTCATGTACGTCGTGCTGGACGGCTTCGATCTGGGCATCGGCATCGTGTTCCCGTTCTTCCCCGACGAGAAGGAACGCGACCTGATGATGAACACCGTCGCGCCGGTGTGGGACGGCAACGAGACCTGGCTCGTGCTCGGCGGCGCCGCGCTGTTCGCGGTGTTTCCGGTGGTGTATTCGACCGTGCTGTCCGCGCTGTATCTGCCGCTGATCTTCATGCTGGTGTGTCTGATCTTTCGCGGCGTGTCATTCGAGATTCGCGCCAAGGCCAATCGCACGAAGCATCTGTGGGACCTCGCGTTCATCGGCGGCTCGGCGGGCGCGACATTCTTTCAGGGCATCGTGCTGGGCGCGTTCCTGCAGGGCATTCCGGTGATCGACGGCGGCTATGCCGGCGACGCGTTCGGCTGGCTTACGCCGTTCAGCCTGCTCACGGGCCTCGGCCTCGTCGTCACGTATGCATTGCTCGGCTGCTGCTGGCTGGTGGCGAAGACCGAAGGCGATCTGCAACGACGGCTGCACCGCGTGGTCTGGCCGCTCACGCTGGTGCTGCTCGGCTTCATCGCGATGGTCAGCCTGTGGACGCCGCTGCAGGACCCGACGATCGCGCAGCGCTGGTTCCACGACAACCTCTTCTACCGCCTGTTGCCGGTGCCGTTCCTCGTCGCGGTCTGCGCGTTCCTGATGCATCGCGCGGTGCGCGCGCGACATCACAACACGCCGTTCGTGCTCGCGCTGCTGCTCGTGCTGCTCGGCTACGCGGGGCTGCTGGTGAGCCTGTGGCCGTATGCGATTCCGTCGAGCATGACGCTGTGGGAAGCGGCCGCGCCCCGCGCGAGCCAGACTTTCACGCTGGTCGGCGCGGCGGTGATTCTGCCGATCATCATCGCCTATACGACGATGGGCTACTGGGTATTCCGAGGCAAGGTGCGCCATGACGACCAACATCACTATCACTAAGCAAACCGGCGGGCTTGGCCCGAACGGCACGCTGGCCGGCTCCCCGGCGCGGCGGCGCAAACTGCCTGGCTGGTTGTGGTTCATCGCGCTGTGGTGCTTCGGCGTGGCCTCGGCGATGTCGCTCGGTTTCGCCTTCAAACTGCTGATGAATGCGACGTTATTTGCCGTCAAATAGACGCGGCCGGCACGCCCTTTCATCCTCCGCGCATAGCCTGTTCGATCTTGCGCGAGAGATTCAAAAAAAGGCTCGCGCGGCTCGTCTACGTAGCAAGCCGGAACCTATGCGCGGGAGACCTGCCTTACACATCACGTGGCGCATCGAACCAGCCGGCGAGTACCCATAGCGCGCCACCAACGCGGCCAGCCGGAAGGCGCGCCGCGCCCCTGACCGGCGCAGGAAACGCGGGGTAGCCGACCATGATGCGGTTCACGAGAACAGAAGTAAAACGAGATCCCACAACGGCGGTAGTCCACAACGGGCAGGCCCGACTCGCGGAGACATCATGAAGTTTCTTGTGGCCGACGACCATGAACTGATCCGGCAAGGCGTCAAGGGCATGCTGCGCGGTTTCGATCCCGACGCCCAGTTCGACGAAGCCGATAGCTGGGAAACCCTCGCCACCGCCGCACGGCCCGACGCCGATCACGATCTGGCGATCGTCGATCTGCACATGCCTGGCATGACCGGCGCGTCGTCGCTTGAAGTGCTGTTGAAGGCGAACCCGGCGCTACCGGTGGTCGTGCTGTCCGCCGAGGAATCGCCGGACGAAATGCGCGCGGTGCTAGCCGCAGGCGCGCTCGGCTTCGTGCCGAAGCGGCAGCCCGCGAGCGTGATGCTCAAGGCGATTGAACTCGTGCTGTCGGGCGGCGCTTATGTGCCGATGGAAGCGCTCAGCCTGCTCGGCTCGCGTGATGCGCAGGGGGCGGTGGCAGGCGCCGGTTCGGCTGCGCCATCCGCTGCACAGGCGGCGCCCGGTCAGGGGGGCGCCGCGCTGACCGAGCCGCTCACCCAGGTGCCCGCCTTGCAGCCGCATCAGCAGCATCTGCTGGAAAACCTGTCGCCACGTCAGCAGGACATCATGCGGCTCGTGCATCGCGGCTGGACCAACAAGATGATCGCTCGCGACCTGGGCGTCGCCGAGGGCACGGTCAAGGTGCATCTGTCGGTGATTTTCCGGGCGCTCGGCGTGCACAACCGGTCGACCGCGATTGCGGTGGTCAACGGCTGGCTGGAAGCGGGGAAGACTTTGTAGGCCCGGGCTGACTCACGCTGCCGTCTTCCTACTTCTGCGGTTCGCTCCTGGAGCGCGGCTGCGAGCCGCCGGCCGCGCCTCGCGATGAACCTCCCGCATCGCCTGCCGCGTCATGCGCCACGCCCGCATCGCCACCCGCCCCGCCCTCGCGCAACGCAGGCGTCGCCACCGCCCGTCCCCGATCCAGCTCCGCCTGCTGCCACAGCATTTCCAGCGTGCGTCGCAAACGCGCGGGCGTCACCGGCTTATGCAGCACCGGAATGCCTTGCAACGCGAGCGCCGCCAATTCCGCCGAGGCCATGTCGCCGGTAATCAGCAGGGTCACCACGTTCTCATGGCCTGCGCGCGCGAGCACGCCGCGCACCGCCGTCAGCGCCTGCGCGCCGGTGCGGTGATGCGCGAGCTGGTAATCGCACAGCACCGCATCCGGCACGAAACCGCTGGCGAGCGCTGCAAGCGCCTCGGCCTCGTCACGCGCGCCGAGCACGTCGCAACCCCAGCGCCCCAGCAGACTCGCGAGGCCTTCGAGGATCGACGGTTCATCGTCGATACACAGCACGCGCCGCCCTTGCGCCGACGGACCGCCCGCGACCGCTTCGTTCAGGCTAGCGACGATGCCGCCGGCGTCGCCCGCCTGTACCGGAATGCGGAACACCGACCCGCGTCCGGGCGCGGAACGCAGTTGCAGCTCGCCGCCGAGCATCCCGACCAGACGCTTCACCGTCGGTAAGCCGAGACCGTGGCCCTGGCGCGCGTCGCGCTGTGGATTGGCGACCTGATAGAACTCTTCGAAAATGCGCTCGTGCTCGTCGGCCGGAATGCCGATACCCGAATCGCGCACCTCGATATAGCCGCCCGTCTGCCGCCCCGCGCGGCGAAAGCCGAGCCAGATCGCGCCGTCCTCGGTATAGCGCACCGCGTTCGACAGCAGATTGCTCAGCACGCGCTCGAGCAGCACCGGGTCGTCGTGGACGACCATCGTGGTTGGCGCAATGCGTAACGCGAGCCCCTTCGCTGCAGCCTGCGGGCGGTACTGGCTACCCACCCGCTCGAACAGTTCGGAGAGCCGGAAGTGCAGGCGGATCACCTGCGTTGCGCCGCTTTCGAGCCGCGCGAGATCGAGCACCTGATTGAAGAGCTGATTCAAGGCCTCGACGTTGTAGACGATGTGCTCAGCGGTCTTCGCGTGCTGCGCGGGGGTGGCGGTGGCGTCGTTGAGCGACGCCGCGAGCAGGCCGATCGCGTGCAGCGGCTGGCGCAGATCGTGGCTCGCGGCCGCGAAAAAGCGCGTCTTCGCGAGGCTCGCCTCTTCGGCGACGTGTTTCTGCGCCGCCAGCGATTGCGCCAGGTACTGCTGATCGACCCGCGCCTGCACGACCTGGCGAAACAGCTTGCGATAGCTCATCGCGTAGACGTTGATCGCGCAGAAGAAAAACGCGAGGACGATCGCGAGTATGGTGCGGTCGAAGGTATGCGAGCCGAAGTGCAGCACGATCGATGGAAACAGCAGGAACGGAATGGCGGTCGAGAAGTTCAGCAGGTCGAATCCGTTCGACATGAACACCCCGGCCGCCAGCGTCACGAGCAGGACGGTGTGCAGCAGCGGCAAATCGCTCTGCGGGACCTGGAACGCGAACCACACCGCAAGGCCGGGTGCGCTGTACAACAACACGCCACGCAACGCGTGCAGGTAGATCCAGTCGCGCGGCGAGAAAAACTGCGGATAACGTCGATTGAGAATCCACAGCACGAGGCCGCCGCAATTGGCCGCCGCATAAAAGCCAAAACACGCGACGAACAGCGGCGGCGACGGAATTCTTGGCCAGTAGACCGCCACCAGCACCGCGATAGAAAACCAATGCGAAAAGAAGGCGATCGGGTCTTGCGCGTACAGCACGCGCACCAGGTCTTCGTCGATGGCACGCTGGATCGGGTCGGCCCGCATTGCGCGGTCTCCTTGGGCACGGCAACTTCGGTGAAGGGCGCGCGAGCCCGGCGCCGCGGGCAGCCCCAGCGGTACAGGCCGGGCGAGGCGCGCCGCAGGAAACGCTGCGGGCACGGCAGAGGGTCATGCAACACGGTACGGCGGTTGCGAGAGTCGGTTTTCCGCTGCTGCTGAGCGCCCTCTCGTCAGACGAATGACTGGTTTCTCGTCAGAAGGTTTACCCGGCAGTTTACCCATCGGCTACCACTTAATCCATATAGGCGAAGCGGTTGCCGCGACCCATACTGGACTCACGTTCCAGCGCGGCTTCTCCACTCCACCCTTCACTTGCCAGCCCGCAGCCAAGGCTCACCGCGCTCCTCGCCTTACCCCTGACGGAGGTTTTCATGGGCGCAGTTCCGAGCGACGAGTTCGTCCGCAATCTCGACGATGCGATCCTGCCCGATCTATGGCGCCGGCGCACCCGCCTGTCCGCGCACGAAATGGTGTCGATGGTCGAGCTGGTCAAGCGGGCGCTGCGCACCTATCACCCGCTGGAACTGCAGGCGCTCGGTGAGGACAAGGAAGAACTCGTCGCGCAGTTCATCTACGCGAAAGTACTGCGGCTCGCGCCGGGCCACACCGAGACCCGTGCCTGTGCCGACAGCGCGCCGTCGAACGGCTACGCGGTGTGCGCGTATTTCCGCCGCTATCTGATCGACTGTCTGCGCAGCGCGGGCCATCAACGCAACGTGTCGATGGAAAGCGAAGGCATGGCGCAGGAAATCGATCTGCGCGCTCATGCACTCGAAGACCCGGTGGAAAGCGTGCTGCTGCAATATGGCCTCGACGAACAGCGCGTGCGGCTCGCCGCGCGCGAGCTCATCGATGGTCTCGACGAGCCCGAGCGCATCGTGCTGGCTGGCAGCCTCGGCTGGTGCTCGGAAGGCAAAGGCGGCCTGTCGGCGGTCGCGGCTCAGCATCGGGTGCCCTCCTATCACTATCGCGCCGTCAAACTCGGCGTCACGATGAAAAAGACGGCTGGCGCCGAGGATTTTTCCGATACCAGGATCGGCCGCTGGCTCACCGAGGTGTTGGGGATCACCATCGACATCGACAATCGCGCGGCCATTCTGCTCGCACTGAATCTGCTCGCCGCCGAATCGAGCGACAGCGAAATGAATGAAGTGGCCGCATAAAAGAGACGAAGTGAGCGGCGTCGGCCGCACGCGACACGCCCTTCACATCGCGCATTGCGCACGCCACGCTTTTTTTGTCCCCCCGCACCACGTACGATAAAAAAGCCGCGGCCGCGCACCGTCTTCCTTCCGAAGTCCGGCGCTCCCTTCCCGCATTCGATTCCAGACGAGGTGGTCCTGATGAACCGCTTATCGAGCGCGCCGACGGCGCTGAAAGACCATTACGACGTGGTCGTGGTGGGTTCCGGCTACGGCGGCGCGATTGCCGCGAGCCGCATGGCGCGCGCCGGCCGCAGCGTGTGCGTGCTCGAACGCGGGCGCGAATTCATGGCCGGTGAATTTCCGCGCACGCCGTTTCAGGGCGCCGCGCAGATCCAGTACAACACCGCCGCCGCGCACATCGGCTCGCCGCTCGCGCTGCTCGAAGTGCACGTCAACGAAGACGTGAACGCGGTGGTCGGCTGCGGTCTGGGCGGCACCTCGCTGATCAACGCGAACGTCGCGCTCGAGGCCGACCCGCGCCTATGGGACGACCCGCGCTGGCCGGCCGCGCTGCGCGCCGACAAGACGGCCCGCGATCACGGCTATGCATTGGCCCGCGCGATGCTGCAACCGTCGGCGGTGCCCGCCACATTTCCCACGCTGCCGAAATTGCAGGCGCTCGAGAAATCGGCGCGGGCACTCGGCATGGCTGACCGCTTCAGCCGCCCGCCGATCACCGTCACCTTCACGACAGGCGCGAACGCCGCAGGCGTCGCTCAGAAAGCCTGCGTGGGCTGTGGCGATTGCAATTCGGGTTGCAACTACGAAGCGAAGAACTCGACCCACATGAATTATCTGCCCGATGCGCTCGCGCACGGCGCACAGATTTTCACGGGTGCCGCGGTGCATGCGGTGACGCGTGAGCCCGGCGCGCAGCGATGGAAAGTCGGCTTCCAGCTCGTCGCGCTCGGACGCGAAAGCTACGATGCGCCCGATCTGTTCGTGAGCGCCGACATCGTCATCGTGGCCGCCGGCACGATCGGTTCGACGGCGCTGCTGCTGCGCTCGCGCAAGGAAGGCCTGAGCAGCTCGGACATGCTCGGCCGGCACTTCACCGGCAACGGCGATGTGCTCGCCTTCGCCTACAACACCGACGATCCGATCAACGGTGTCGGCTGGGGCTCGCACGAAGAAGGCGAGATTGCGCCGGTCGGGCCGACCATCACAGGCCTGATCGACAATCGCAACACCGCGAACGTGAAAGACGGCTACGTGATCGAGGAAGGCTCGCTCGCGGGCCCGGTCGGCGCGGCGCTCGTCAGCATGCTCGGCGCGGCCGCGCCGCTCGAAGGCGTGGACGTGGGCGGACCGCGCTCACTGCATGAGCGGCTTGCCTATGACGCGCGCGTGATCGAGGGCCTGCTGCGCGGCCCGTACCACGGCGCGCTCCATCACACGCAAAGCTATCTGGTGATGGCGCACGATGACGAAAGCGGCCAGATCGGCATCGATGACAGAGGCCGCGCGCGCATCGCGTGGCAAAACGCGGGCCGCCAGCCGATCTTTCAAACGATCGAAGACGCGCTGAAACAGGCGACCGTGCCGCTCGGCGGCAAGTACCTTCGCAATCCGATTTCCACGGAGATCGTCGGCAACCGGACCGTCACCGTGCATCCGCTCGGCGGCTGCGGCATGGGTGAGGATGCCGAACGCGGCGTGGTCGATCACATGGGCCGCGTGTTCAGCGGCGCAGCGGGCAACGCGGTGCACGACGGCCTGTACGTGATGGACGGCGCGGTGATGCCGATGTCGCTCGGCGTCAATCCGCTGCTGACCATTTCCGCGCTCGCTGAACGCAATTGCGCGCTGCTCGCGGCCGCGCACGGCTGGTCGATCGACTATCAGTCCAAAGGCAGCGCCGCGACGCCACCTGCCGAAAAAATCGGCCTGCGATTCACGGAAACGATGGTCGGCACGTACACGCCGGTCGGCCCCGGCCTCACAGGCGACGCCGCCACGAGTCCGATCGGGTTCACGCTGACCGTCGAATCGGACGACCTCGCCGATATGCTTGGCAATCCGCAGCATCTCGCCCACACCGCCGGCACGCTGACCTGTGCCGCGCTCTCGGCTCAACCGATGACGATCACAGACGGCACGTTCAACCTGTTCGTCGTCGACGGTTCGGACGTGGACGAGCGCGACATGAACTACCGTATGACGCTCAATGCCGTCGATGGGAAAACTTACTACCTCACCGGCCAAAAGATCATCACGCGCACGTCACCGGTCAATCTGTGGGAGCAGACCAACACGCTCTATGCGGAGCTTCGCGCTGCGCCGCAAGCCGACGCGCCAGTGATAGGCAAAGCCACGCTGATCATCACGCCCGAGAACTTCCTCAAGCAGCAACGCACGCTCGAAGTGACCCATGCGCCCGATCTGGAGACCCGTCTCGAATGGACGCTGAAGTTCGGCAGATTCTTCGCGGGCGTGCTGTTCACCGAATACGGCGGTGTGGCCGCACCGTTGCAATACTTCGACCCGAAGACGACGCCGCGCCCGAAGCGTGCGCTGCGCGCGCCGGCGCCGCAAATCTTTTTCTTCGATACACCCGACGGCACGACGCTGCGGCTCACGCGCTACGTCGACCCTGCGCGTAAAACGGCGCGACCGGTGCTGCTGATTCACGGCTCGGGCGTGTCGAGCCGTATCTATTCGACCGATCTGATCGCGACCAACATGGTCGAGTACCTTTGCGCGGCCGGCTACGACGTGTGGCTCGTCGATCTGCGCGTCAGCATCGAAATGCCGAGCGTGCTCACGCCGACCAACGTCGACAAGGTGGCTCGCCAGGATATCCCCGCCGCGGTCGCGAAAATCCGCGAGCTGACCGGCGCGCAGCAGATACAGGCGGTCGGCCATTGCCTCGGCGGCCTCGCGTTGAGCATGTCGTTGCTGTCCGGACTCGAAGGGGTGCGCTCGGTAGTGATCTCTCAGGTGTCGACGCATCCGGTGCCGGGCACGTTGCAGAAGATCAAGGCCGGCCTGCATATCCCGGACATCATGCAGCATCTGAAGGTACGCGATCTCACCGCGTACGCGCAGGACGACACGTGGCCCGCGAACCTGCTCGACGAAGCGCTGCGGCTTTACCCGATCGATCATGACGAGGGCTGCAGCAACCCGATTTGCCATCGCGCGACCTTCCTGTACGGCCTGCTCTACGAGCATGAAAAACTCAACGAGACACTGCATGCGAATCTGCAGGAATTGTTTGGCGTGCATGACGTCGAGGTCTTCAAACATCTGGCGACGATGGTGCGCGCGGGCAAGGTCGTCGATGCCGACGGCAAGGATGTCTACCTCACAGGAACCGACGGCATGAAGGGGCTCGCGGGCATGCGCCTGCCGATCGGCTTCATCCACGGCGACAGAAACGAAACCTATCTGCCGCAAAGCACTGCGCTGACTTTCGACCTGCTCGTGAAGCACTTTCCCGAGCAGCCCTACGAGCGGCACCTGATTTCCGGTTATGGGCACATCGACTGTATCTTCGGCAAGAACGCGTCGGTGGATGTTTATCCGCTGATTGCGCGGTATCTCGACGCGCACTGACGGCGTTCGGGCGAAGCGCCGTTCGCCGCATCAACCCGGCCTGTTTCGTTCATGCACGCCGCCTGATCGCCGTGCACGGGTTCTCCTGCTGCTTCCGTTCAGGTATGGTTCATCCTGCGCGGCATCAGCGGCCGCAGGCTGCGCGCCGCGTTTCATTCCGCTTTCATCACCTTTCGCACTACCCTACCTATTCCGATGAAAATCTTCTTTCTGTCCATGTTGACCGCTGGGCTGCTAGGCAGCGCGGTCGCCGCCCCCAACGTGCGGGCGGCGGAGCTTCGCGTCATGAGTTCAGGCGGCTTCACCGCCGCCTACAAGCTGCTCGGCCCGCAGTTCGCGACCTCGACCGGCAATACGCTCGACACCATCCTCGGGCCGTCGATGGGCAAAGCGCCCGAAGCCATTCCCAATCGACTCGAACGCGGCGAAGCTGCTGACGTGGTCATCATGGTCGGCTACGCGCTCGACGACCTGATCAAACAGGGCAAGGTGATCCCGGGCTCGCGCGTCGAACTCGCGGATTCGCGCATCGGCATGGCGGTGCGCGACGGTGCGCCGAAACCGGACATCGGTTCGGTCGAGGCGTTGAAAGAGACCTTGCTGCATGCGAAATCGATCGCTTACTCGGACAGCGCGAGCGGCGTGTATATCCAGCGCGAATTGTTCAAACGCCTCGGTATCGAAGATCAGGTGAAGGCCAAGGCGACGATGGTGCCGAAGATCCCGGTCGCGTCGGTCGTCGCCAGCGGCGACTACGAAGTGGGCTTCCAGCAGGTCAGCGAATTGCTGCCGGTACAGGGCGCCACCTTCGTCGGGAAAATCCCGGAGTCGGTGCAATCGGTTACGCGATACGCAGCGGGCATTCCTGTCGGCGCGCAGCATCCGAAGGAAGCGAAGGCGTTGCTCGACTATCTCGCCTCGCCGGCTGCGCAGGCCACCGTCCGTTCGACCGGGCTCGACTCCGTCAGCACGCATTGACGATTCACGCGGCGCATGTCGGGCATGCCTAGGGTGTGTTCGCAACGCGCCGTGCGCTTTCCTGCATCTCTCGTCAACAAGGGCCCCCGCGCTCAGAACAGCTTTCCCGGATTCAGAATGCCATGCGGGTCCAGCGCCTGCTTGATCGCGGCCATTGCCGCCAACTCCGCCGGCGACCGAGAGATCGGCAGAAACTCGCGCTTGAGCAAGCCGATACCATGTTCCGCCGACACCGAGCCGTGCAACGGCCCGAGCATCTCATAGACGAACGCGTAAACCGCATGATGATCGACACCAGCGATCGAATGGCCGTCGACGGTTACATGCAGATTCGAATCGCCGATATGCCCGAAGAAATACGACGCGTTGCCGGGCCAGCGTCGTTCGAGCGCCGCGCGGCAACGTTCGACGAACGCGCCAATCTCGCCGATCGGCAGGCTCACGTCGAAGTTGATCGCGTCGAGGCGCACCGGAAACTCCGCGGTGCATTCGCGAATCGCCCACAGCGCGCGCGCGTCGGCCACCGATTGCGCGATCACCGCATCGCGGATCGCGCCCGCATCGAGCGCGTCGGCCAGTGCGGCGGACAAGCGTTCACCGTCGTCGCTCGCATCGAAGCTCGCGTGTTCGATCAGCGCGTAGAGCGGATGCGCGTCGGCGAACGGCGAACGCGCCCCAGTCAGCTTGACGCCGAAGTCGTAGAAGTCCGGCCACATGATCTCGAACGCGCCGATGTCGTTGCCGAAGCGAGTCGACAAACGGCGCAGCAGATTCACGGCGGCGTCGTAATGATCGAGTGCGACGAGCGCCGTATGACGCGCCGCGCGCTGTGGATGCAGCCGCAACACCGCGCGCGTCATCACGCCGAGCGTGCCTTCCGAGCCGATGAACCAGTGCTTCAGGTCATAGCCGGTGTTGTTCTTGACCATCTTGCCGAGCGACGTCAGCACGTCGCCATTGGCGAGCACGACTTCGAGACCGAGCACCTGATCGCGCGCGGTGCCCGACTGGATCACGCGATTGCCGCCCGCGTTGGTCGCGAGATTGCCGCCGATCTGGCATGAGCCGCGTGCGCCGAGATCGAGTGCGAGTTCGAAGCCGGCATCGGCGGCGGCTTCCTGCGCGGCCTGCAACGTGGTGCCGGCGCGCACGGTCAGCGTGGCCGATGCGGTGTCGATCTCTTCAACGCCGCTCAACCGTTCGAGCGACAGCGCGATATCCGTGGCGCGCGCGATTGCGCCGCCCGCGAGGCCGGTCATGCCGCCTTGCGGTACCACGGGCTGGTGCGCCGCGTGACAGATAGCGAGCGCGCGCGAGACCTCTTCGGTGGTGCGCGGCAAGAGCAGCGCAGCGGGACGCGTCGGGTCGTGACGCGTCCAGTCGGTCAGCGCGCGTTCGCCGATCTGTTCGCCGACGCGCACCGAGTCGTTGCCCAAGGCGGTGCGCAGTGCGTCGAGAGTCTGCGCGAGCGGCGCGGCGCCGTGAGTGTCTTCATGCGTTGTGCCATGCGTGCTGCCGAGATCTGTCATGCAGGGGTTCCTTGCGTTCCTTGAACAGCGTGTTTCTTCCGATAGCCCATCGAATCGTTGATGCGTCCGAGGATATAGTCGCCTGCGGCGACCGGCTGATACTTGAGTTCGGCGTCGCTCGCGCCAAGCTCGCGCGGATCGACCATCGCGCCGTAGGTCGGATCATAGAACGTTGCGATCGAATAGCGCTCGCGCCCCGACGCATTGATCACGCGATGCAGCGTGGAGCGAAAGCGGTCGTTGGTCCAGCGCGCCAGCAGATCGCCGACGTTCACGACGAAGCTGCCTTCGACCGGCGGCGCCTCGACCCATGTGCCGTTGGCGATCTCGCGCACCTGCAGGCCACCCACCTGATCCTGCCATAGCAACGTGATGCAGCCATAGTCGGTATGCGGCGCGACACCGAACTGATCTTCGTCCGACTGAGGAGGCTGCGGCGGATAGTAGACCATCTGCGTGCGCTGCATCCGTTTCGTATAACGCGGCGCGAAGAAGTTTTCGTCGACGCCGAGGCTTACCGCGACCGCGCGCAGCAGATCGGCGCCGCACGCCGCTACCGCTTCATAGTAGCCATACAGTGCGGGACGCAGCTCCGGCATGAAGTCCGGCCAGTTGTTCGGCCCGCGCAGGGCCTGGCCCGCGAGCACGTCGGGATCGTCTTCGGGCAACTCCAGGCCGATGCTGAAGAACTCCTTGTAGTCGGGCCGCTTCGCCTGATACATGG
This sequence comes from Paraburkholderia sp. SG-MS1, assembly GCF_012275575.1. Taxonomy (GTDB): domain Bacteria; phylum Pseudomonadota; class Gammaproteobacteria; order Burkholderiales; family Burkholderiaceae; genus Paraburkholderia. Next base: position 20,644 of record NZ_NPIH01000131.1, read on the forward strand.
TGGCATCGCCAAGCGCATTGAAGCCGCGATGCCGATGATTGACGGCCGCGCGCCGCTTGGTCTCCGGTGGAAACGCAAAGAACCGGCGCGCCGCGGCGGCGGCGGCGTCGATCGACACTTGCGGCACGCCGTGATTGACGATGTAGAAGAAGCCGATCGTGGTACACGCTTCACGGATTTGCGCCGCGACTCGCTGCAAGGCCTGCGGCTCGCCCGCGCGCACGCCGGCGAAATCGATGATCGGAATGCGGGTGACGGGCATCGCGTTGCTCCCTGAAGGCCGGTTGAATCGACTGACGAAACACGCGCACACTGCGCCGCGTCGGGAGCGCGCCGAAGCATCGCGCGCCCGGTGCATTGCCGTTGTATATACCGCCAAAAGCGTACCCGCAAGCTGCATTTCATCCCTTCATATCAGGGCTTTTCTCTAGCTGAACGTTTATTTATTTTGCGCCAAAAACGCGGTATATACTGCCTCGCATGACTCGCGCCGACCCCGACGAACGCACCGTTTTCGCGCGACACCGCTTTGCCAACCGGAGAATCCCATGCGTATCCTTGCAGGCTGGAAGTGTCGTCTGGTCATGGTCGCGTTGTGCGCGGCAAGTGTCGCCGCCCACGCGGAAGACCAGCTCGCCAAAGTGAAGAAGGCCGGCGAACTGGTGGTCGGCACCGAGATGCAGTTCGCCCCGTTCGACTTCCTCGAAAACGGTCAGCAGGCGGGTTTCAACAAGGACCTGTTCGCGGAGGTCGGCAAGGAAATGGGCGTGAAGGTGCGCTTCATCGACCTGCCCTGGCCGAGCGTGCTGCCGGGTCTCGAAGCGGGCAAATTCGACATGGTGGGCGGCCCGTTGACGGTCACGAAGGCGCGCATGGAACGCTACACGTACACGCTGCCGGTCGCGGACGCTACCGACGCGCTGCTCAAACGCGCGAACGATTCATCGCTCAAGCAATCGGCGGATATCGCGGGCAAGACGGTCGGCGCGGGCAAGGGCTCGGCGCAGCTCGATCAATTGAAGGCCTACGTGGCCACGTTGCCGAAGCCGCCTGAAATCCGCGAATACGTCGACAACAATCAGGCTTACGCCGATCTCGCCGCTGGCCGCATCGCGGCGGTCGCGAACTCGATGACCAATATCGCGTACGTGGCCAAGCAGCGCCCGGAGACGTTCGCCGTCGTGCAGCCGCCGTTCGGCGCGAAGGTCTACTTCGCTTACGCGTTGCGCAAGGACGCGGACAGCAAGCCGCTCGCCGACGCGTTCAACGCCGCGCTCGTGAAAATGCACAACGACGGGCGCCTCGCGGCCTTGCAGAAGAAATGGTTCGGCGTCGCGATGGACGCGCCGACCACGATGCCCGTCCCGAACTATTGATCGTCTCACGCGGCGTTTGACGCACGCGATGCGCGCCGCGACGCGTTGCATCGCATCACATCGCCCCCCGTCGGTCCAGCGAGTGCTCCGCCTATGTTCAGCACGACCGTCTTCGTTCAGGGCTTGCCGTTGCTGCTGCACGCGGCGCTCGCCACCATCGGCATTTCGCTCACGGGGCTCGTGATCGGCTTCTTCGTCGGGATCGGCGTGTGCGCGGCGCGGCTCTCGCCGAAGCGCGCGGCGCGCATGTTCGGCGGCACTTACGTGTTCTTCTTTCGCGGCGTGCCGATGCTCGTGCAGTTGCTGCTCGTGTACTACCTGCTGCCGTTCGCGGGCATCAACGTATCGCCGGTCGTCGCGGCGATCAGCGCGGTGTCGCTATGTTCCGCCTCATACATCGCCGAGATTTTGCGCGGCGGTTTTCTCAGCATTCCACCAGGTCATCTCGAAGCCGCACGCATGCTCGGGCTCTCGCCGTTCGATATGCTGCGGCGCATCCTCGTGCCGCAGGCATTCCGCCTGACGCTGCCGTCGCTTGTCAATGAAATGGTGCTGCTGATCAAGGCTTCGTCGTTGATTTCGGTGGTCGGCGTGGCCGAGTTGACGCGCACCGCGCAAAACATCGCCGCCAGCACGTACCGGCCACTGGAAGCGTATCTCGCGGCGGGGCTCATCTACTTCGTGATCTGCGGTACGCTCGCGCTCGTCGCGCATACCGCCGAATATCGTTTGCAACACGCCTGATTTCGCGCCTACATCAACCACGCCATGCAAACGCTCGATCCCACCGTCATCACGCACAACCTGCAGCCGATCGCAGCGGGTCTCGCGACGACGCTCGGCACCTGGGCCGCGGGCGTCGCGATCGGCCTCGTCATCGGGTTTCTGATCGCCGTGCTGCAACTGTTCTGCGGACGCTGGGTGCGCGGCGCCCTGCGCATCTATATCGAACTGTTTCGCGGCACACCGTTTCTCGTGCAACTGTTTCTGCTGTACTACGGCGGCCCGTCAATCGGCCTCACGCTCGAACCGATGACAGCCGGCGTGCTGGGCCTCGGCCTCTACGGCAGCGCCTATTTTGCCGAAGCATTCCGCTCCGGCTTCCAGTCCGTGCCGCCCGGACATCTCGAAGCGGCGTCGTGTCTCGGCCTCACGCGCTGGCAAGCCGTGTTGCGCATCCAGGTGCCGCAAATGCTGGTGCTGATCGTGCCGGCGCTGACCAATCTGATCATCGTGCTGAGCAAGGAGACCGCGGTGCTGTCCATCGTCACCGTGCCTGAGCTGACCTTCGTGCTGACCGGCATCGGCTCGGCCACCTTTGCTTTCGTCGAAACGCTGCTGGTGCTGTGCGTGTGCTACCTCGCGCTGGTCGAGCTGACCTCGCGCGCGGGCATGTGGGCCGAGACCCGCATCGCACGCTTCATCGCATGAAACCGGAGCCTTTATGAACGCCATCACCGACCTGCCCTCCTCCGCGCCCGCCGCCGGTGCCACCGCGGTGCCCGGCGCACCGCTGGTCGAAGTGCGCGATCTGCGCAAACGCTTCGGCGACGTCGAGGTGCTGCGCGGCGTCGATCTGCAGATCGCGCGCTCCGAAGTCGTGTGCATCATCGGCCCGTCGGGCTCCGGCAAGAGCACGCTGTTGCGCTGCCTCGCCGCACTCGAAACGTACGATCAGGGCGACGTGCGCATCGAAGGCGAACTGCTCGGCTATAGCGAGCGCAACGGCAAACGGGTGCGCGCGTCGCAGGGCGAAATCAATCGCGTGCGGCGCAACGTCGGCATGGTGTTTCAGCAGTTCAACCTGTGGCCGCACATGAGCGCGCTCGGCAATGTGATGGAGGCCTTGCTGCGCGTGCGGCATCTGTCACGCGACGAAGCGCGCCGCCGCGCCAACGCGATGCTCGACACGGTGGGTCTCGCGCACAAGGGTGACGCGTATCCGGCGAAGCTCTCGGGCGGCCAGCAGCAACGGGTGGCGATAGCGCGAGCGCTCGCGATGGAGCCGCACATCATGCTGTTCGACGAGCCGACCTCGGCGCTCGATCCGGAACTGGTCGGCGAAGTACTGCAAGTGATGAAACAGCTCGCGCGCGACGGCATGACGATGGCGGTCGTCACGCACGAAATGGGATTTGCCGCACAAGTCGCGGACAAGGTCATGTTCATCGACCAGGGCCGCATCGCCGTGCAAGGCAGACCGCGTGACGTGTTCCACGATGCCGGGCAGCCGCGTCTGCGGCAATTCCTGCAAAACTACTTCGATCGCAACGCGTTCTGGACGCGTGAAGCCAACGACGCGCCGCCGCGATGAATACGCGCCCCCGTCCGCCCGTGCCCACGCCCGCATCACACAATCGCTAGCGAGCGCCGCCGATGACCTCTACGGTTCGCAGCAAGGCTCACGACAAACCGCCTGCCGCCGCGGCGCTGAAAACCGCGCGCGCCGCCGACGAGATCCCCGCTGCGCGCTACGAACAGGTCAAGCACCACATCCGCCAGATCATCGAATCGGGCGCGCGCCAGGCGGGCGACCGTTTGCCATCGGAACTGGATCTCGTCGCGACGCTCGGCGTGTCGCGTATGACGGTCAATCGCGCGCTGCGCGAACTGGCCGACGCGGGGCTCGTCACGCGAGTCTCGGGCGTCGGCACCTTCGTCGCGCAAAGCAAGCCGCAATCCACGCTGCTGATGATCGCGCATATCGGCGACGAGATTCGCTCGCGTGGGCACGAATACCGTTGCGATACGGTGCTGTCGCAACGCGAGACGGCGTCGGTGAGCGTATCGAACGCATTGGGACTCGTGCCTGGCGCGTCGGTGTTTCACGTGACCTGTGTGCACCGGGAGAACGGCCGCCCCGTGCAGTTGGAAGACCGCTATGTGAATCCGGCAATCGCGCCGGACTTTCTGCAACAGGATTTCTCGGCGGTCAGGCCGTCGGAGTATCTGCTCGAAATCGTGCCCGCGCACGACGTCGAGCATGTCGTCGACGCGGCGCTGCCGACGCGCGCCGAAGCCGAGCTGCTGGAAATTCGCGCGGAAGAGCCCTGCCTCACGCTGATGCGCCGCACGTGGACCAGCGGCGTGGCGGTGACGTTCGCGCGCTTCGTGCATCCGGGCTCGCGTTATCGGCTAGGTTGCCGCTTTTCGCCGGACATGTCGCAGCGTCAGGGCTGACGCCCCTCACGCTGCCGCGCCGATGCCTTGATATGAACCGCGCTAGACGTTCCCCGCCAGATGAAAGCGCGACGCCGGATGCCATAAGCGCACCGACGTCGCCACATCGTCGCCGACCCACGTGCGACGCCAGAGCTGCAAGCACGGCTCGCCGATATCCATCGTCAGATGCCGGCGCACATGGGCGTCGGGCTTCTGCGCATAGATGCGAAAGTCCGCGCGCTGGATCGGCGCGAGCCGCACCATGTAGTGATTCGGCGTTTCGGCCGTGAAGTCTTGCTGCAAATACTCGGGGAATACTTTCGGATTGACGTAGCGGTCCTCGTACTGGATCGGCTCGCCTTCCTCGCTGTGCACGATGCAGGAATGAAACGCCGGGCCGCTCGCGAGTCCGAGCGCTTCGAGCGCCTGCGGATCGTCGCTTGGTTCGAGCGTGAGCACGCGCGCGGCGTGACGATGGCCGCGCGCGGCGATTTCGTCGGCGATATTGCGGATTTCCAGCACCGTCGATTCATAACGCTGCGGCGCGACGAACGTGCCGGAGCCTTGCACGCGTGTGAGCACGCGCTCGGCGGTCAGCTCGCGCAGCGCGCGCGACACCGTCATACGCGCGACGCCGAACTCCTTGACCAGCTCCATTTCGGATGGGATCAGCCCGTTTGGCTTCCAGTCGCCTTCACTGATGCGTTTGATCACGTAGCGCTTGATCTGCTCATAGGCAGGCATTGCCCTGACCGGCATCTCGCGGTGGCGCTCGCCGTGGTTCTGCGTCTGGGCGCCCGGCGCGGCGGGTGCGTTTGGTGCGGTTTGCGCGTTTGTGGTTGTGTTCACTCCGACCTCGTGGGTGGTACGCGGTGGTACAGGGTTGTGCACCGAAGCCGGTTCGCCGGCAGGTCAGCCCGCTCACCGGCATGGTGGTCCATCATGCCATGTGGGCGGCGGCGTGCCCGTCATTGATCGCGGCGCTCGCGGCTGCACGGACGTTGCCCGCGGCCGCCAGATTCGTCACCGTCACGCGCGCGAGCTGCTGCGCACCGTCGACGGAGGTGGCCGACCTGGGCCCAAGGTTACCGGGGTTCGGCAACGGCGGCGGCGCCTCGTCGGCGATCATCCGGAACGCGACGCTCATGTCGTCGGCGAGCGGGCGGTCGTCGCGATATGTCGGCACGACGCACCGCACGCGTTGCCGCAGCGCTTCGGTATGCGGCGCGCGCGGCGCGTCGATACTCTGCAGATCGTAGGCTTGCGCCGCCGCCAGCAATTCGATCGCAACGATGCGCCCGGCGTTGTCGATGATTTCCAGTGCCTTGAGCGCGGCAGGCGTGGCGTGGCACAGGTGATCCTCCTGCAGGCCCGACGTGATGCCGCCGTCGAGACTCGCGGGCATCGCGAGGCGCCGGTTCTGCGCCACCAGCGAGGCCGCCGTGTACTGCGCGATCATGAAGCCCGAACAGGTGCCGCCCGGTTCCGCGAGAAACGCCGGCAAGCCGCTGACCAGCGGATTGACGAGACGGTCGAGGCGCCGCTCGGCCATCGCGGCGACCTGGGCGATCGCGGTGGCGAGGCTGTCCATGGCCAGCGCGATCGACGCGCCCACCGCATGCGCCTGCGAATGGACGCGCGGCGCGTCCGGCGTGCCGGCGACGATCGGGTTGTCGGTGATGGACGCGAGTTCGCGATTGACCACGTCGGCGGTTGCGGCCAGCACGTCGCGCGCGGCGCCGTGCACATGTGGGATGGTCCGCATGCTCAGCGGGTCTTGCGTACGTTGACCGACCACCGCCGCGAGAATGCCGCTGTCGGCGAGCGTGATGCGCATCCGCTCGCCGACCAGATTGAGGCCGGCGGAAATGCGCAGCGCGAGCGAGTCTTCGTCGAAGGCCGCGAGCTGCCCGCGCAGATTCTCGAAGCTCATCGCGGCGACCATGTCGGTCCAGTCGAGCAGACGTGCCGCGCGCGCCATCGCGAGCGCCGCGAGGCCGGTGACGCACGGCGTGCCGTTGATCAGGCTCAGCCCTTCCTTCGCTTCGAGCACGAGCGGCTCGAGCCCGAGCATGTGCAAAGCGTCGCGCCCCTTGAGCCGCTCGCCGCGATAACGCACATGTCCCTCACCGATACAAACCAGTGCGATATGCGCCATGTGGCTCAGATAACCCACCGAGCCGAAGGCGGGCACCTCGGGCAAGCAATCCGCGTTGAGCAAGGCCACCAGTTGCTCCGCGACTTCGAGGCGAATCCCCGAATGCCCGTGCGCGAAGTTGTTGACGGCCGCGGCCATGATCGCGCGCGTCTCGGCGGATCCGAGCGGCGCGCCGACACCGACCGCGTGGCTCATCAGAATGTTGCGCGACAGCGTGCGCTGCTCGGCCGGCGACACGATCACGTCGCACAGCGCGCCCACGCCGGTATTCACGCCATACGCGCGAATCCCGCGCGCGACGATCTGCTCGACGAGCACACGCGCCGCCATCATGCGCGCGCGGGCATCGCTGCAAAGTTCGAGCGGCTCGCCGGCGGCGACTGCCGCCACCTGAGACCAGTCGAGAGGACGTTCGGAACGGATCACGGCCATGATAGTGCTCTGCTCGGTCAATTACCTGGTGATAGTGATCAGTGGGTACTGCGGTCCTGATGACTCGACACGAATTGCCGGAAGCGCTCAGACTTGCATTGAACGAACACTTCGTCGGGCGTGCCGTCCGCTTCCACTTGCCCCTGATGCAGGAACATCACGCGGTTCGACACATGACGCGCGAAACCCATCTCGTGCGTGACGACCAGCATCGTGCGACCCTCTTCGGCGAGCGAGCGCATTACGCGCAGCACTTCGCCCACCAGTTCGGGATCGAGCGCCGAAGTGGGTTCGTCGAACAACATCACCTTCGGATGCATCGCGAGCGCGCGTGCAATTGCAACGCGCTGCTGCTGACCACCCGACAGATGCGCCGGATAGTGGCCGCGCTTCTCCGCAAGACCGACTTTCGCGAGCAACGCCTCGGCCTCTTCGACGGACTCGGCGCGGCTGCGCTTTTGCACACGCATCGGCCCTTCGATCAGATTCTCCAGCACCGTCATATGCGACCAGAGATTGAAGTTCTGGAACACCATGCCGAGTTGCGAGCGCACGCGGTCCACCTGGCGGCGGTCGCTCGGTTGCAGCTTGCCGTCGCCGCGGCGTTTCATCTTCAATTCTTCGCCAGCGAGCGCGACCGAACCGTCGTCGGGTGTTTCGAGCAGGTTCAGACAGCGCAGGAACGTGCTCTTGCCCGAGCCGCTCGCGCCGAGAATCGAGATCACGTCGCCCTGGTGCGCATCGAGCGAAATGCCTTTGAGCACGTGATGCTCGCCAAACGATTTATGAATGTTCTTGACCGACAGTGCGACGGGTGCCGTAGGGTTCATGTAATTCTCCAGGTTCAATCCAGATTCAAGCCGGACGGGCCGGTCATTCAGGACGCGGCGCGGCGGGTTTCAGTGGTGCCCGAGACCGGAGGGCCTGGTGCGCGCTGCGCGGGCGCCGCGCGCAAATGGCGCGACAGACGCGTTTCGAGCAGCCCGAGCGCACGCACGATCAGGAAGTTCAGAAACAGATAGATCAGCGCCGCACAGATGAACACTTCAGTCGTGCGATAGCTCTGCTGGATGATCTGCTGCGCGACGCCGGTCACCTCCCACACCGTGACGAGGCTCGCGAGCGCGGTCGACTTGACGAGCAGCACGGCTTCGGTCGAATACGCGGGCAGACACTGGCGCAAGGCAATCGGACCGATCACACGGCGCAGCAGCGCGAAGCCCGACAGGCCGATCGCATGACCCGCCTCGATCTGCCCGACCGGCACGGCCATCAGGCCGCCGCGAATGATCTCGGCGGTGTATCCCGCCGTACACAGCGCGAGCGATAAAACCGCGCACAGGTACGGCTCGCGCAATACCGGCCACAGGAAGCTCTCGCGAATCACGCCGAACTGGCCCATGCCGTAGTAGACGAGGAACATCTGGATCAGTAGCGGCGAGCCGCGAAACACGAGGATATAAGCGCGTGCGAAGCGGTTCGGCAACCAGTGCGGCGAGACGCGCATCGTTACGATCACGAGCGACAGCAGGCCGCCGAGTATCAGCGAGCAGAAGAACAGCCCGAGCGTGGTCGGCACCGCGGCGATCAGTTGCTTGAGCGTGTCGAGCAGAAAGTCGAAATCGAAATGCATGGTGGCCGCTCCCGTCAGTTGCGCGCGAAGTTGCGCTTGAAGGACCGGCCCACGCGCGCCTCGGCGTGGTTGAAGACCCGGTTCGAGATGCTGGTCATCAGCAGATACAGCGCGCCGCCCACCACGAAGAACGTGAAGTACTGGTGCGTGGAGCCGGCCGCCACCTGGCTCGTGCGCAGCAGCTCCGCGAGCCCCGTCACGGAGATCAGCGCCGAATCCTTAAGGCTGAGCTGCCAGACGTTGCCGATGCCCGGCAGCGCAAAGCGCAGGACTTGCGGAATCAGAATGCGGCGCGCCATCGTCAGCGTCGGCATGCCGATCGAGCGCGCGGCTTCGAGTTCGCCGCGCGCCACGGCCAGCACCGCCGCGCGATACACCTCGGCCTGATACGCGCCCGAAATCATGCCGACCGCCAGTGCGCCGACCACGAACGGCGGCACGCCGACGAAACCTTCCGCGCCGAACCACTGGCCGACGGTGGTCACGAGCGTCGAGCCGCCGAAATAAAACAGATAGATCACGAGCAGCTCAGGCACGCCACGAAACACCGTCGTGTAGATATCGCCGATCACGCGCAGCGTGCGAAAGCGCGATAGCTTGGCCGCCGCCACCAGCGCGCCGAGCACGGCGCCTACCGCGAGCGCGGCCAGCGTGAGCGCGACCGTCATCAACGCCGCGAGCAGCAACACCCCGCCCCAGCCTTCCGGCCCGAAGCCGAGCATTTCTATCAGAGCCATTCCCTACTCCTCGTCTATGACCGCGGATCGAACCAGCCGGCATGCGCACGCTCGTTGCGCGCGCCGCCTCTACCGAGCGCTCGACGCATCAAGGCGTGACGTCGGTCTTGAACCACTTTTCGGAAAGCTTTTTGACGGTGCCGTCGGCGAGTGCTGCACCGATCGCGGTGTCGAACTTCGCCCTCAGATCGGCGTCCTGCTTGCGGAATGCGAGCCCTTCGCCCGGCCCCCAGATCGGGCCGCCGATCTTCGGTCCGGCCATCGTGATCGACGCGGTTTCCTTCTTGTCGATGTTGGCGGCGTAGTAGGTCACGTCGTCGAACGAAGCGTCGATGCGGCCGTTGGCCAGATCCAGATCGCGTTCAGGCGAGGTCTTGTAGACGCGAATGCTGGCGACGTCCTTGAAACCGTCGTTGATGAATTTGGTGTAGACCGTGCCCGACTGGATGCCGATGGTCTTGCCCTTCAACTGCTTGCGCAGCGCGTCGATGGCCGGCTGGTCGGCCTTCGGGTCGCCCGAGAGCTTGACGAGGGCGGCGCTAGGCGCAGCCTTCGGCAAGATCTTCGCATCGGCCACGGCGAACGTGGCAGGCGTCGCGGCGTAGGGCCGCGAGAATGCGATGACTTTCTCACGCTCCGGCGTGATCGAGATCGCATCCATCAGGACGTCGAACTTTCCGGCTTGCAGACCGGGAATCATGCCGTCCCAATCCTGCGCGACGAGATTGCATTGCAGCTTGGCGCGCTCACACAGATTGGCGACCAGTTCGGGTTCGAAGCCGCCCAGCTTGCCACCAGGCAAGGTCAGATTCCACGGCGCGTAGCCGCCTTCCAGCGCGATCGTCACCGTCTTCCAGTCTTTGGCCTGCACCGGGGCCGCGAACATCGCCACGGCGCCGAGAACGGCGCCCATGAATGCGTTTGCTGCCGTTCTGCGCTTCACTTTCACGTCGAAACTCCTTTTGATTGAGGAAACCGTCGAGCTGGGTGCTTGAGCTTTTTTTTCACGTTGATTTGTATAGACAAGCTTGCACGAGTCAAAAAGCGGCTGCAAGTGGATTCAATGGAAATGGCCGCGATCATCGGGCAAACCCCTACTTTACGCCGTGCGATAAGGCTCTTCAGGGGGGGGTTAGTGGCCGGACGTCGCGTAATGAAGCTGCCGCGTGCATGACGCGCCAATCACTTTGTCTAGACAGGTTCACGCCTGAAGACCAATTCGCACTACCAGATGAACGGCACGAAGCGATAACGCACGCGCGCCATGTACTCGCTATAACCCTCGAGTTGCTCCGCGAGGACGCGCTCCTCGCGCACCGCGCGCCAACCCATGCCAAACACCATCACGGGCACGAACGCGAGTCCCCACCATGACCCGAGCAGCAACGGTGTACCGACGAGCAGCAGCAGCGCGGCGGCATACATCGGATGCCGGACGTGCGCGTAAGGGCCGGTGTCGATCACCTTATGGCCGCGGCTTGCCTGAATCTTGACGACGGGCGCGGCATAACTGTTGGCCTCGAACACGAACCGGCACATGAAGAGGCAGAGGAACACGCAAAGCGAACCGAGACTGACCAGCCAGACAGGCAGCGGTGCGGACCATTGGAAGCGCATCGCGTCGAACCCCATCGCGATGAGCCAGGCGCACCACACGAGCGCGACGCCGATCATGAAGAGACGGTCCCAGCGGCTTTGCTGTGCCTGCACGAACGGTGCGAGACGTTCAGCGAGAAGGCCTGGATCATGGCGCGCGAGCCACAGGCCGATCCACAGACTCAATGCGCCCAGTTCGATCAGATACCACCAGGCGGCCGGCCACGCGAAGCTGCCCGCCGCGCCGAACAGCAGCGCGCCCATCGCCGCCAGCCAGACCACCGTTTGCAGGACGAGGCGCTTGATCATCGCGGCGGCGCTGCACGTTTAACGCTACACGTTATGCGCTTTGCGCCGGCGTGCGCACGCGTTCGAACACCTCGGCGATGTCGATGTCGCCGGTGTCCAGACCGAAGCGCTCGTGCAGGCATACGGCGAGTTCGTCGGCGCTGACGAGTTGCCGCTCGCTAATCATCTGCCCGCTGCCAGCGCGCTCGTTCAGCTGATCGTTGAACAGCGTGAGACGTGCTTCCGGCAACACGCGGCACACGATCAGGTTGCTGGCGAAAATCGAATCGGGCGACGTCGACGTGTACCAGTTCGAGGTTTCGTAATCGATCCACTCCACCGGCTGCAAGTCGAAGCGATAGACGCGCGCCCAGCTTTCGTCGAGAGCCTGCACTTCGAGATACAGCGCGTCGCGCGATGCATCGGCGAGGCGGAACGTGCCAAGCGGCGTCGGTTGCGCGAGACCCGTGGTTAACCGCAGCGGCGCGGTCAGCGTGACGCTGCCGAAGCCGACGTCGGCGATCCACGCATCGGTTCCAATGTCGATGCGCAGCACCATGTGCGTGCGAGGTGGAACCGCGTCGGACTCGCGCCCCCACACTACGCGCCCGAGCAGCGGCGTGACCTTGAAACCCAGTTGCATCAGCACGTTGGCGAACAGCGCGTTCTGTTCGAAGCAATAACCGCCGCGCCGTGCGGTGACGAGTTTGCTCTCGACCGATTCGAGGTCCAGCTTCACCGGCCGCCGCGTGAGCGGGTTCAGATTCTCGAACGGAATCGCTGCGGGATGCAGCCTGTGAATCGTCTGAAGGACTTCCAGCGTGGCCGCGCGCGGGCCTTCGTAGCCGATGCGGGCAAAGTAGTGTGGCAGATTGACGACGTATGACATCGGCGTGGTCCGGTAGGTTACAGAGCTGGACGCTGACGGACCTGCACACTCGGCCCGGTACGCGATCCGACGGTTTCGGGACAAGATCATAGCCGCATTTGCCACGCCTGCTTGCCGCTTGCCCGATGCGCGCGCCTCGCCGCTTTTCCGTCACCGCGTGGGGCGCGGCCCTACTGCATGAGCGGCGCCCGACACGTGTACCGCCCGCTACTGCATTCCCTTCAATGCCGACGTCGCGATCGACGGCACGGTAATGCCGTGGCTCGATGCGAACTGCACCGCCGAATTCAGCGTGGACATCAGCGATTGCAACTGGCCCGGCGCCGACTGTGCGATGTAAGACGCACTCTGCGCCGTCTGCGGATTCAGCCCCGACTGCAACAGCGAAGACGGGCTCATCTGACCGATGCTGCCAAGTCCTGACTGCAGGCTCGAATACTGGCTCACGCCCTTGCCGAGCGATGACAGGCCGTCCGTGAACGCCTGCTTGTCGACCGGTGCCGCCGACGCGCTGCCGCTCGCATGACTCGCGAACGCATCCGTCAGCTTCTGCGAGAGCGACTGCTGCGTGCTGCCCACCTGCGTCAATTGACTCACCGAGGGCGTTCCGCCGCTCAGCAGACCCGCGGCCTGCTGCGCCTCACCTGCAGCACTGCTCATGCCCATCGCCGACGCGAGGCTCGACTGGCCGCTCAGCACCTGCTGGTTCGCCCCCGCATAGGTTTGCAGCAGCTGCGACATGCCGCCTTCGGAAGCCGGCGCGGTACCCGCCGAACTATTGCCGCCGCCAAGGCCGAACTGCTTCAGATTCAGTTGCGCGCTTGCCACGCCGCTCGCAAGCACACTGCCGCCGATCAGCATCGACATTAAAAGAATGCGGGTTTTCATCTTTCTCTCCTTACTGTGTAGGGCTTCGGGGTTGATCGTGCGCTTCGACATGTCACGTGCGAGGACGTTCGACCTGACCACACCCATGCGATTCAATGACCTTTTCATTCGGTTCAAATGACGTACAACTATCAATGAGTAGCTGCACGAAACGGACAAAATGACATGCCATCAATATTGATGAGAACCGTTCTCATCTAAATTGACGCCTGCCCCACGCGTGGGTACGATTCGCGCTAATTTGCTGCACGACGTCGCCGGCTGTTAGGCAAATCGTGGGCTGGCAACATCGCCAGTTCCCGTGATGAGTAATCAGTCGGAACAAAACCAATAAGGATTTCGATGAAGTTCGCCCATCTCAATGGCGCCGTCGCGCAGGCACGTTCCGTTCGCGATAGCGCGGTGCGGGCCAGCGCAACTTATCGTACCCGCTTGCCTTCGATGCGGCGCGTCGCCCTGTGCACCGCATTCGCCTGGGCATCGTTGACGGCCTCTGCCGCGATGGCCGAAACCAATCCCGAAGCCAATCCCGATGCCGCACCGGAAGCCCCCGAAGCCGATCTGAAGATGAAGGCCGCCCAGACGGGCCAGTGGACCAGCTTCTGGAACCGCGAGCAGATGCTCGGCGACATCGGCGGCCTGCGCCCCTGGCTCGGCAAGTACGGCGTGACATTCACGCTCACCGAGACCAGCGAAGTGCTCGCCAATCTGCGCGGCGGCCTCGCGCGCGGCGCGGACTACGACGGTCTGACGACCGCCACTGTGCAGATGGATACGCAAAAAGCGTTCGGGCTGCCCGGCGGCCTGTTCAACGTCAGCGCGTTGCAGATTCACGGCGCCAACCTGAGCGCCAACAAGCTCGGCACACTGAATACCGCAAGCGGCATCGAAGCCGAGGACACCACTCGCCTGTGGGAATTGTGGTATCAGCAGTCGTTTCTGAACAAACGTCTCGACGTGAAGATCGGTCAGCAAAGTATTGACCAGGAATTCATCACGAGCCAGTACTCGGCTCTGTTCCTGAACACGATGTTCGGCTGGCCCGCCCTGCCCTCGTACAACATGCCGTCCGGCGGTCCGGCGTATCCGCTGGCGGGCCTCGGCGTGCGCGTGCGTGGCCAGATCACGCCTTCGTTGACGGCGTTGGCGGGCGTGTTCTCCGGCGACCCGCTCGGCAACAACCCGGACAACCTGAGCGGCACCAACTTCAATCTGCACAACGGCACGTTGTGGATCGGCGAGTTGCAATACGCGATCAACCAGCCGGCCGACGGCGAAATGGCCCGCACCGGCAGCAAGGCATTGCCCGGCACCTACAAGATCGGCGTCTGGTACAACAACAACAGTTTCGCGGACCAGCGCTACGACAACAACGGCTTGTCAATGGCGAATCCCGCATCGACCGGCGTGCCCGCGAATCATCGCGGCAACTACAGCATCTACGCGGTAGCCGACCAGATGGTCTGGCGTCCTGATCCTGACGAGCCGCGCAGTCTCGGTGTGTTCGCGCGCGTGATGGGCGGCCCCGGCGACCGCAACCTGGTGAGCATCGCGGCCAACCTCGGGGTCGTGCTGAAAGCACCATTCGCCGGCCGCGACGACGATAGCGTCGGCCTCGCGCTCACCTACATCAAGGTCGGCAATCACGTGCACGGACTCGATGAAGATTTCCGGGCCTTCACCAACGGGCCCTACGGCGTGCGCACCAGCGAAACCACGCTCGAGGCGACCTATCAGTACAAGGTCAATCCGTGGTGGCAACTGCAAGCTGACGCGCAATACACGTTCAATGCCGGCGCCGGCCAGAATCCGAACGACCCGACGCAGCCGCTGCGCAACACGTTCGTCATCGGCGTGCGGACCAACATCAATTTCTGATGCCGTTCGCGCCCGACCCCGTACGCTACCGATAAACCAGAACCCGTGCTTCCGGTCATGACCGACACCGCCGCTTTGTGCGCAGGCACGGAGGTTCGCGCCGCTGCTCTCGCCGCTCGGCACGCAAACGCTCGCGAATTTCACCTACACGCCGACCCCACGCGCCGGCGCGCGCAACGACAGATCCTGCACCATCTGCGCAGCCAGATAATCGCAGGTCGGGCGGTCCGATTTGGCGCTGCGCGCCACCACGATTTCCAATGGCGCGATCTTCGGCAAGCCTTGCGCTTCGCCGAGAATCGCGAGCCGCGCCGGCACGCTGCAACGCGTGAGTGCGATCACCGACAACCCCGCATCCACGGTCGCCACCAGTCCCATCAGGCTCGCGCTGCTGAACGCCGCCCGATAGCGGATCCGCGCGCCGTCCAGTGCGGCCAGCGTGTGCCGGCGCGCGACACAGCCGGGCTCGTAGAGTCCCACCGGTAACGGCGACGCCGCCAGCACCGGCGTATCCACCGACGCCCCCACCCACACCATCGGCTCGCTGCGCACGAATTCGCCACGCAACTTGCGGTCGCGCGTGACGAACGCGAGATCGATCTTGTTATCGGCCAGCATCGGTGCGAGCGACGTGCTTTGTGCGCAGACGATCTCGATCTCCACATGCGGATACAGGTTCGAGAAACGCCGCAACACCGGCGACAGCAGCGACGAGACGTAATCGTCCGGCGCGCCGAGCACCACGCGTCCCGTCACCTCGGGCCGCACGATCGCCGACCAGGCCTCCTCGTGCAGCGCGAGCACGCGCCGCGCGTATTCGAGCAGCGTATTGCCGGGCCGCGTGAGCGACAGATTGCGCGTATTGCGCGCGAACAACGTGGTGCCGAGCATGGTTTCGAGCCGTTTGATCTGCATGCTGACGGCCGCCTGCGAGCGATGCACGGTGGTCGCCGCTTTCGTGAAGCTGCCCGTCTCCACCACCGCGACAAAGCTGCGCAACAGGTCGACGTCGAATTCGGGGTGCATGATTTATCAATCCGGCTGATGGAATTACTCAATTTAATTCGTTTGTCGGTGCCACGCAAGCCGCGCAATACTCGGGATATCACGTTTCGGAGCCGCTTCGCATGTCCCTCACCCAACGTCAACAAGGCGCGATCACGCTCGCGAGCGGCGGGCTGCTGATGGGCACGCTAGGCGTCTTCGTCGAGGAGGCGCGGCTCGGCGCGCTGACGCTCGTGTTCTTTCGCTGCCTGTTCGGGTTTCTGGCGCTTGCCGCGTATTGCGCATGGAAGGGCTTTTTCAAGCGATCACATTTCACGCGCCGCACCGTCGCGCTCGCGTTGCTCTCGGGCGTGCTGATGGTCACGCAGTGGGTTGGCTTTTTCGACGCGATCCATCGCACCAGCATTGCCGTGGCGACCGTGGTGTTTCACGTGCAGCCGTTCTGGGTCGTGCTGATCGGCGCGGCGCTGTTCAATGAGCGGCTCGGTATGGATCGGCTCGGCTGGATCGCGACCGCGTTTGTCGGGCTCGTGCTCGCCTCGGGCGTCGCGGCCACGGAGCATCTGCAGGGCCATACGGGTTATCTGATCGGGATCGGCGAGGCGCTAGTTGGGTCGCTGCTGTATGCGAGCGTGACGTTGATCGCCAAAGGGCTCGGCAATCTGCGCCCGCATCTGCTGACGCTCGCGCAATGCGCGGTCGGCGTGGTGTGTCTGCCGTTCATCGCGCCGCTCACCGCGGTGCATATCGGCCCGACGCAGTGGTTCTGGCTGGTCGGCATGGGCGTGCTGCATACGGGCTTGGCCTATGTGCTGATCTACGGCGCACTGCCCAGGCTAAGCACGCCGGTGATCGCGGTGCTGCTGTTCGTCTATCCGCTCACCGCGATCGTGGTGGATGCGGTGGTGTACGGCCGGGCGCTGTCGCTGCCGCAACTCGCAGGCATGACGCTGATCGTGGTGGCGAGCCTCGGCGTCAATCTGGGCTGGCCGCTGCTGTCGCTGCTGCGGCCTCGTGGACAGGCGCGGCGGCACGCGGATTGAGATCCTGTCTCACTGCGGCAAAAAAGTGGCGCCAGATTTCGCGCTTCATTGTTTCTGATGTTCCGGTGATCCAGCGTTCGACAGTTTGCGCGGCATCACGCCGTCAGCACGCCACTCGCAAGGGGGCTTCCGCGTCGCCGCGCGTTCTTCGCGGAACTCAACAGTCACGACGTCTGCTCCGCGCTACCGCTGGCAGCTTCTTCGCCTGCCGCACGTAGCAGGCAAACCGGTCTTCAAAAGTGAAAGTCTTCATTGCTAACAGGCTCGGAGAAGCACCGTCCCGGTGTACTCAAAAAAACAGTGGCGCGAATAGTGACAAATGCCGTTATCACTGCGGTACTGGCAGGTACTGGCTGAGCGCAAGGTCATCCGGAGAACGAACCGATTGCAAAAAAATGGATTCAGACAACGCTGTGCTGAATCCATTCACCTGGGCTGGCCTGCCTAATTCGTGCTGAAGGCCTGTTCGCGCCACCCCGCCAAACTCACTGCGGCAACACCTCCCCCTTCGTCTCCGGTGCGAACGGAATCACGAACAAACCAATTACGAACGCGAGCGCCGTCAACGCGACCGGCACGCCGAGCGTATGCATGCGCAGCACCGCGGCACCGAGCAGAAAGTTGACGCCCGCGCCGACAAACCGCCCGAACGACGTACAGAACGCGAACGCCGTGGCCCGCACGCGGGTTTCGAACTGCTCCGGCAGCCACAGGCTGAACAACGCAAAATTGCCGCCGAAAAAGCCCAACACGCAGAGCCACGCGATAAACGGCGCGAGCCCGTTCGGCAGATAGAACGCCCAGCCGAAACTGCCGGCGATCGATACCGCCATGCCGGTGAAGTAAATCGCCAGTGTCTTCTTGCGGCCGATGCGCTCGGCGAGCGGCGGCAATGCGAGACAGCCGATGATCGTCGCGATGGACAAAAGCCCCGTCGCCACCGACGCCATCCTGATCGAATCGGCCTTCGTCATGCCGGCGCGGGTCGCCAGCTGAATCACCGCGGACGGCTCGTACACCGCACCCGCCCACAAGCCGATGATCGCGATCGTCAAGAGGATGCACGCCACCCAGGTCCGGCGCCGATAGGCCGGCCCGAGGATTTCGCGCAGGGGCTTGCTCCGCACGGCGTTGGCTTCGGCCTTCTGCCACTTCTCCGGCTCTTTCACGCGCAGCAGAATCAGAATCGCGACCACCACCGGCACCGCGCCGGTAAGGAACATCGCGCGCCAGCCGAAGTGCACGCCGATCGTGTAGTTGAGCGCCGCCGCGAGAAAGAAGCCCGCGTAGTAGCCCGTTTGCAGATAACCCGCGCCCATCTTGCGGCGATCCTCCGGCCACGCTTCGGCCACATAGGTGCCCGCCAGCGCCCACTCGCCGCCGATGCCGACGCCCGCAATGAAGCGATAAATGCCGAGTTCCCACACGTTCGAGGACGTCGCGGCGAGCCCCGTGAAAATCGCGAACGTGAAGATGGTGCCGGCCAGCACCTTGGTGCGCCCAAAGCGATCGGCGAGCGGCCCCCAGATGAACGACAGCCCCCACCCCACCAGGAACAGCGCAAACAGGATCGAGCCGGCGAGACCCACGTTCGCCGGCGTGGCCGCAAAACCGGAGCGCGGCAACAGCTCGGTCAAGGCCGGCGTCAACACGAGCGCGTAGATGAACGAGTCCATCCCGTCGAGCGTCCAGCCGGCCCATGCTCCCCAAAAACCTACGATCTGCGAACGATTGAGCGGCGTGCGGCGCCGCGCGACCGGTGTACTGTCGGTCAGTGAATTCATCATGCTCCTCCGGCCCTGCGATGGGCGTACGTAATCGGAACTACCGGGAACGACGACATGGAATGGCGCGCGCAGATCGACAGATACAGGCCACCTTTGTACGGCGGAGGCGTGGCCTGCGGGGCAGGCCCGGCAAAAACTTTCCGGGTTTGCCCGCGTGTAAAGCGCGTCTTTTTATATATAATATTTGATACCATGAGCGAAGCAATAGATGGTTTTCCCCTGGACGCCCCGGCACGCGGGCCGCTTTTGCCCGCTGCGGCGCCGCGCGAGAGCACTTCGCGTGTGATCGCGGAGGCCCTGCGCGCGGCGATCGTCGACGGCACGCTGGCGCCGGGCGCGCCGCTGCGCCAAGATGCGATCGCGCGGCACTTCTCCGTCAGCGCGATTCCGGTGCGCGAGGCGCTGCGCCAGATCGAAAGCGAAGGCTGGGTGAGAGCCGCAGTGCACAAAGGCGTGACAGTCGCGCCGTTGTCGGCGGATGAAGCGCGCGAGATCTACGAGATCCGTTCCGCTCTCGAGAGCCTCGCGATCGGCCTTGCAATTCCCAACCACAGCGCCGTGACGCTGCGCGACGCCGCGAACCTGTGCCACTCCGCCGAACGCGAGCCCGACCCGTCGCTGTACGTCGCGCGCAATGCCGCGTTTCACATGAGCCTGTATGCGCCCGCCGGGCGTCCGCAACTCGCGGATATGATCGGCATGCTGCATCGGCGCGGCGAACGGTATCTGCGCCTGAAGTTCGGCTTGCCCGCGTACAAGGGCGAGTCCGACAATGAGCACGCCGCGCTGCTCGACGCCGTGCAGCGGCGCGACATCGCGATGGCCCAGTCGCTCGTTGTCGCGCATCTGCTCGGCACCGGCGAGCTGCTCCATCGTTTTCTGACCGAACGGGCGCAGGCGGAAGCCGCGCTTGCGAATCAACCGAAGCCGCGCGGCAGACGCGCGCGCACCACCACCGGGAGTTGACCGAGCCGATGAACCGCCCCGCCGAAGCCGCTGCGTCATTACCCTCCGCCCGTTCATGGACCACGCGCCGCGACGAGAAGAACCGTCGCCTCGCCGCCATCGCTCCGTGGCTCGAAGACGGCATCCTGCCGACCCACCGCATCGTCGATGCGCTCGAAACGCTGATCCAGCCCGGCGACCGCGTCGCGCTCGAAGGCGATAACCAGAAGCAGGCCGACTTTCTGTCCCGCTCGTTCGCCAAGGTCGATCCGCAAAAGCTGCATGACGTGCATCTGCTGATTTCGAGCATCAGTCGTCCTGAGCATCTGACGCTGTTTGAGCGCGGCATCGCGCACAAGGTCGATTTTTCGTTTGCCGGGCCGCAGAGCTTGCGGGTCGCGCAACTGCTCGAAGACGGCCAGCTGGAAATTGGCGCGATCTATACGTACGTCGAACTGTATGCGCGCATGTTCGTCGATCTGACGCCGCGCGTCGCGCTGCTGTGCGCGGAAAAGGCCGACCGCCACGGCAATCTGTACACCGGCCCGAATACCGAGGACACGCCGACCATCGCCGAGGCCGCCGCGTTCCGGCACGGCATCGTGATCGTGCAGGTCAACGAGATCGTCGACGAATTGCCGCGCGTCGACATCCCGGGCTCATGGGTCGACGTAATCGTGCAGGCGGACCGGCCATTCGGCGTCGAGCCGCTCTTCACGCGCGATCCGCGCCACATCGGCGACCTGCAGGTGCTCACCGCCATGATGGTGATTCGCGGCATCTACGAGCCCTATGGAGTGAGCTCGCTGAATCACGGCATCGGCTTCGATACCGCGGCGATCGAATTGCTGCTGCCTACTTACGGCGAATCGTTAGGACTGAAGGGCAAGATCTGCCGCAACTGGACGCTCAATCCGCATCCCACGATGATCCCCGCGATCGAATCGGGCTGGGTCGACAGCATTCATTGCTTCGGCAGCGAGGTCGGCATGGAGGCCTATATCGAGGCGCGTCCCGACGTGTTCTTCACCGGCAACGACGGCAGCCTGCGCTCGAATCGCGTGCTGTGCCAACTGGCCGGGCAATACGGCGTCGATCTGTTCATCGGCTCGACTTTGCAGATCGACGCCGACGCGAATTCGTCGACCGTCACGCGTGGGCGTCTCGCCGGCTTCGGCGGTGCGCCGAACATGGGCCACGATCCGCGCGGCCGGCGTCATTCGAGCGAAGCATGGCTCAAGCTGCTCAAGGATCAGGGCCCGGTGTCGCGCGGCCAGAAGCTGGTCGTGCAACTGGCCGAGACGTACAAGAAAGGCGGTGAACCCGCTTTCGTCGATGAACTCGACGCGGTCGCGGTCGGCGCGAAAAACGGCATGCCGGTTGCGCCGGTAATGATCTACGGCGACGACGTGAGCCACGTCGTCACCGAGGAAGGCATCGCGCATCTGCACAAGGCCGAAGGCATCGAGGAGCGGCGCGCGGCAGTCGCCGCCGTGGCCGGCGTCACGCCGATCGGCTTGCGCGCCAGGCCTGAAAAGACGGCCGAGCTGCGCCGGCGCGGCATCGTCGCGTATCCGGAAGATCTCGGCATCCGCCGCGGCGAAGCCAAGCGTTCGTTGCTGGCCGCACGCAGCATCGACGATCTGGTGACGTGGTCGGGCGGTCTGTATGCGCCGCCGGCTCGCTTCAGGAGCTGGTGACGATGGCGCCCGCTGCCTCGCTCAAGCGTGCGCAGGAGCGCTCGTCCGCGCTGGAGGGCGACGCGCAATCGCCCCGCGCGGGTGCCCATGCCACGCGCGCCGATTCGCGCCGCGCCGCGCCGTCCGACGCGCAACTGGCCGGCTATGCGACCACCGCGCTGATCGAAGAAGCGCAGCTCACGCCCAAGCCCGCGCTGGTCGACCAGCGCGGCAGCGGCGCGCATCGCGATCTCGATCTCGCGACGATGCTGTGTTCCGCACAGGCACTCGAACCGACCTTCGCGGCGCTCGCGCGCGCAGCGCGCCGCCGTGGCGAACCGTCGGCGCTGCTGCGCACCGAGCTCGCGCAGATCGGCCGCGCCGGCGAGCAGGACATGTTGCGGGCCACTGGCGGCAGCAATGCACATCGCGGCGCGATCTGGATCGTCGGCTTGCTGGCCGCGGGGGCGGCGATGGACGCCCGCGCGGTTTCGCCCGTGAGTACTTTTGCGGCTGCGTCCGATCCTCGCTCGACCGGCGGTCATATCGAGCATCCAGACGCATCGCAAATCTGCACGCGTGCCGCGCAAATTGCCTGCTTCCCGGACCGCTTCGCCGCGCCCTCCGACAGTCACGGCGAACGCGCGAGGCAGCGCTACCAGGTCGGCGGCGCACGCCGCGAAGCGCAAGACGGTTTCCCGCACGTGATCGACGTCGGCTTGCCCGCGCTGCTCGCGGCGCGTGCCGAAGGCATCGACGAAAACGCCGCGCGCGTCGATGCATTGCTCGCGATCATGGCCTCGCTCGACGACACCTGTCTGCTGCATCGCGCAGGCTTGCCCGGCCTGCACGCCGGACAGCATGGCGCGCGCCGCGTGCTGCAAGCCGGCGGCAGTTCGACGCGCGCGGGCCGGGCCGCGCTCGCCGCGCTCGAACACGAGTTGCTGTCGCTCAACGCATCGCCCGGCGGCGCAGCCGATCTGCTCGCCGCCACCCTCTTTCTCGACATGCTGGCGCACCACCACGCCGGCCGGAGCCCAGACCCATGGAACATCTGACCTTCGACTATCCGGCGCAACGCGCCGTCACGACCCGCGCGCATGTCGGCGTGGTGGGTTCGGGCGATCTGGAAGTGCTGCTCTCGCCCACCGATCCCAGCGGCTCGCTCGCCGCGCATGTGGTCGTGCGCACCAGCGTCGACGGCTACAGCCACATCTGGAAAAGCGTGCTCGACCGTTTCTTCACCCGCTACGACGGCGCCGCGCAAATTGAAATCAACGACTTCGGCGCGACGCCGGGCGTGGTCGCGTTGCGGCTCGCGGAAGCGGTCGAAGCCGCCGAAGAAGGGGACGACGCATGACCACGAGTGCAAGCACCCATTGCGCGCCGCTGTTGCGCGACAGTTTCATCGAATTGCCCGCGCGCGAGCGCGCGCGCTCGCTGCTGGACGCGGGCAGCTTCCGCGAATTGCTCGGCCCGTTCGACCGGATCGAGTCGCCGTGGCTGCCGCTGCAAGGCGTCGTCTGCCAAGCCGACGACGGCTGCGTGATCGCGCGCGGCACGATCGACGGGGAGCCCGCCGTCATCGCCGCAATCGAGTCCGCGTTCCAGGGCGGCAGCATCGGCGAAGTGTCGGGCAGCAAGATCGCCGCGACGCTCGAAATGGCGCTGCGCGACTGCGAACGCGGCAAGCGCGTGCGCCCCGTCGTGCTGTTCGAAACCGGCGGCGTGCGGCTGCAGGAGGCGAACCTCGGTCTCGCGGTGATCGCGGAGATTCAGGCCGCAATCGTCGCGTTGCGCCGGCACGTGCCGGTGGTCGGCGTCGTGGCGGGGATGG
>NZ_NPIH01000132.1 GCF_012275575.1 Paraburkholderia sp. SG-MS1
CCTGAACCCGCCGTTTTCTTCTATGATGGCTGCGGAGACGGCCCCCCTATACAAACATTAGACGGGCCGCCATCTTGTCGTTGGTGCTGCTGAGCATCGATTGGAGGCAAGGATGGTATCGAAGCATAAAAACCGCTGGTTGAGGCGGTGGCTGCTCGTCATCGTTTTCTGGGCCGTGCCCGTGGCGATCGTCGCGGTCAGCGAGATCCGCGAGGAAATGGCGTATAACGCCGTCGACCTCGACCGCGCGCTGACCACCTGGAATTTCACCACGGCACAACGCGCGGCCGGCGCGGCCGCGCGCTGCCACGGCAAGCCCGACGAGGCCCAGGCCGCGGGCTGTCCCGTCGACGTGCTGGCCGCCAATGCGCCGCGCCAGCAAGACGCGCGCAACGAATACAGCGTGCGCCGCACGACGCTGATCGGGTATCTGTGGCATGCGTTCGTCGGGTACTGGGTCGTGCCGGCGATCGTGCTGCTGCTGATCGGCATGGTGATCGGCATGGTGCGCCGCGCACTGCGGCGCCCGCCGCCGGTCAAGAGTCCGGCGAATCATGGATGAGGTTGGCGTCGTGGCGGCGTCCCTCCCAACCCTTCGTCGAATGCGGCGTCCGGGCAACACTTCCGTTTCGATTTTCAACGCCTGAGCCGGGCCCAAAAATCGGTAAAAAGCACTTTTCTGGCGGACGCCGAGCGTTTGACCCACGCGCGGCCGCGCGCCATGCCGGCCTTGTGGGAAGCCCGATCAAAACGCCACACAGGCCTTTCGGGGTCCGCGCCGAGGCAGGTCAAAATTACATCACAACGTCTTGCGATCAGCCGCAAAGCCCCGTCACACAAGGCTTCTCGCCTGCCGGCGGAGTGCGCGTTTGCGCTCGCCTGTGATATAACTCAAAGGCAACGCGGCGACATCGCCCTCATGTTGCGCCCCGGAACTACACGGAGAAAAACGATGCAAAGACGAAACTTCATGTTGAAGACTACCGCTGCGCTCGCTTTCGGAGGCATTGCACTCGCTGGCTGTACGACTACGTCTTCCAGCAGCAACAACGCCACGCCTTCCACCGATTCCTCGAAGCGCCAGTCGATCGACGCCGCCGTCGACGGCACGCTGTCACGCCTCTTCACGACCGTGAAGGGTTCCCGCGAACTGGTGTCGAAGGCGCGCGGCGTGCTGGTGTTCCCGTCAGTTCTGCAAGCGGGCTTCATCGTCGGTGGTCAGTACGGCGAAGGCGCGCTGCGCGTGGGCGGCGCCTCGGTCGGCTACTACAGCACGATTTCCGGGTCGTTCGGCCTGCAGGCGGGCGCGCAATCGAAGGCCATCATCTTCCTGTTCATGACGCAGGATTCGCTCGACAAATTCCGCAATGCGGATGGCTGGTCGGTCGGCGGCGACGCCTCCGTCGCGCTGGTAAAGGTCGGCGCCAACGGCGCAATCGACACGACCACGGCAACTGCCCCGGTCCAGGTATTCGTGCTGACCAATGCCGGCCTGATGGGCGACCTGTCACTGCAGGGCACCAAGGTATCGCGGCTGAAGATCTGAACGCGCGCTATCCGGTGGAAAGGTCTGCGGGGTAAGCGTCTGATCCGCCTGCTTGCGTGAGCCGCGGAGGCCGGGTCGGACGTGGGCCCGCGCGATCTGCGGTGGCGGGGCGGCTGGCGGGAGCGTCGCGGCGGCAGGTTCGTTCAGGCTTCCGGCCGCCGCTCATCCTCGCATTCCGACTGCCCTTCAGGACCTGTGCGGCATAAGTCCGGCGCCCAGCCAAGGCAATCGTTCAGCATGAAGCAGCAATGAAAAACGGCGGTGCGCATCGCACACCGCCGTTCTTTTTTTCACCGTGCCGCAGGTGAGTCCGCAGCCCGACGCAAAGGAAGTCGAATCCGCCGCGTCAACTTCCCGACGACGTATCGATCACCTTGAAGCGCGAACGCTTCTGCGCGCGAATCACCGACTGATACGCATCCACGTACTGCTGTGCCATCCGGTGAGAGGTGAAGCGCTCCTCGAAGCGCTGCCGCACGGCCGCGCGCGGCATCTTGTGCAGACGGTTGACCGCCGCCACCGCGCCGATTTCGTCCTCGACGATAAAACCCGTCACGCCGTCTTCGATGACTTCCGGCACCGAGCCGCGATTGAACGCGATCACCGGCGTGCCGCACGCCATCGCCTCGATCATCACGAGACCGAACGGCTCCGGCCAGTCGATCGGGAACAGCAGCGCATGCGCGCCCGACAGGAATTCGGCCTTCTGGTTATCCGCAATCTCGCCGATGAACTCCACGTACGGCAAGTCCAGCAGCGGCCGGATCTCGCGTTCGAAGTACTCGCGGTCGGCGGCGTCCACTTTCGCCGCGATGCGGATCGGCATCCCACAACGCCCGGCAATGCGGATCGCCGTGTCGACGCGCTTTTCCGGCGAGATGCGGCCGAGAAACGCGAGGTACTTCTGCTCGACCGGCTGCGGCGTATAGAGCCGCTCGGGCAAGCCGTGATAGACGGTGGTGAGCCAGCGCGCCTGCGGCAGCGGATGACGCTGCGCGTTCGAAATCGAGATTACCGGCGCGGTATTGAAGGTGTCGAAAACCGGCTGCTGCTCGGGCAAATCGAGGCGGCCGTGCATCGTCGTGACGAACGGCGTCTCCTGCCGTTTGAACACCGAGAACGAGTAGTAGTCGAGGTGAAAGTGCAGCACGTCGAACTCATCGGCCTGGCGGCGCACCAGTTCCATCAGCAGCATGTGCGGTGCGATGCGGTCGCGGATTCCGGGGTCCAGACGCAGCGCGCGCGGCCAGACCGCTTCGAGTTTCGCGCTGGTGACGGAGTCGCCGCTCGCGAACAGCGTCACGTCATGGCCGAGCTCGACGAGCGCCTCGGTGATGTACGACACGACGCGCTCCGTGCCGCCGTACAGCTTCGGCGGCACCGATTCGGTCAAGGGGGCGATCTGCGCAATCTTCATATTATGTGTCTCCATAGACTGACGGCTTGCGCCTCGTGGCGGTGCGCGTCAGCGACGCCGAGTATGACAGCGCCGTTCACTCCGATCAATGCAATGGCGCGAGGGTGACGCAAGCACGCGTGCACCACCGGCATCGGAGCATTATTCCCTGGCGTCCGGCAAAAAGCCCCCGACCTTGCATTTGCTCTGCGCTGTTACAGTCGGCTTACATCCAAGCCGCTCCTCTTCGGCCCGAAAGACTAGCGCGCGGGCCATTTCCATGCGGGCAATTCAAGGCCGTCGGCATCGGCGAGGCGCGTCGCACCGAAGTGTTTGTCCAGCACGATCGACTGGCTCGCCTCCTCGCGTTCGAGTGCCGCGATCAGGCGCGCCGCATGCGACACCACCAGCACCTGCGAATCCGCCGATGCCCGCGCGATCAGACGCGCGAGCGCCGGCAAGAGGTCCGGATGCAGGCTCGTCTCCGGTTCGTTCAGCACCAGCAGCGCGGGCGGACGCGGCGTGAGCAACGCCGCGACCAGCAGCAGATAGCGCAGGGTGCCGTCCGATAATTCCGCGCCTTTCAGCGGCCGCAGTAGACCGTGCTGGCGCATCGCCACTTCGAAGCGGCCGTCGTGCGTCGTGACGTCCAGTTGCGAGCCGGGAAAGGCGTCGTCGATTGCCGCGTCGAGCACGGCCGGATCGCCGATCTCGCGGATGGTCTGCAAGGCCGCCGCGAGGTCCGTGCCGTCGTCGGACAGCACCGGCGTATGCGTGCCGATTTGCGGCAGACGCGCAGGCGCTTCGGCGTCGGTGCGGAAATGATCGTAGAAGCGCCACGAGCGGATCTGCTCGCGCACCGTCACCATTTCGGGTGCGCTGCGCGGGTCGGAGAACTCCGTCATCATGCTGTCGAAACTGGCGACCGGTTGCGGAACGGTCTGCCAGTCGCCGTTGCCGTCGCGCGTGCGCAAGGCGACGCCGTGGCGGTCGACCAGCAACGCCGAAGGCCGCAGCAGCGGTCCGCTCCAGATGCACTCGCGTTTGATGACCGGGTCGAGCTGGAATTTGCTCGACTCCCGCGGCGCCGGCAAGCCCAGATCGATCGCGTAGCTGAATTCGTCGCTGGCGAAGCCGAGCCTGAGACTGACCGGCTCCTTGCGGCGCGTGCCCTCGACGGGCGACTCGCCCGCCAGCATCGCGCGCGAAAAGCGCTCGGGGCCGGCCCACAGCGTCGACGGCAAACCGCCTTCGCGCGCGAGCGACGTGATCACGCCGCCGCGCGCGGTCTCCGCCAGCAAACGCAGCGCGCGGTACACGCTCGACTTGCCGCTGCCATTCGCGCCCGTGATCACGTTCAGGCGGCCGAGCGGCACGATCAACTCGCGCAACGACCGGTAGCCCGCGATGGCCAGCGCGCTCAGCATGCGCTTGTGCCGCGTGCGAACGCGAGCAGCGGCAGGTGCGCCGCCGTGACTTCATCCCCATGCGCCATCACTTGTGGCCGTCCCCCTTGGCCGGTTTCTGCGCCGGCACCTTGCGCAGATCGCTCAGGAAGGTGTCGCGCCACACGCCGAGATCGTTCTTGCGCAGCGCCGCCATGTTGATCTCATGCCGCCGTTGACGCGCGTCGAGCGGCATCTGCAAGGCGCGCTGCAACGCTTCGCACATGCCGATCGCATCGTGCGGATTGACCAGCAACGCGCCGCTCAACTCCGCCGCCGCGCCCGCGAATACCGATAGGACCAGCACGCCGGGGTCGTCGGGATTCTGGGCAGCGACGTATTCTTTCGCGACCAGGTTCATGCCGTCATGCAGCGGCGTCACGAAGCCAATCTGCGATTCGCGAAACAGCGACATCAGTTTCCAGCGGTCGTACTGCTGGTTCAGATAACGGATCGGCGTGTAGTCGAGGCCCGAGTAGCGGCCGTTGATTCGCCCTGCTTCGTATTCGAGATCCTGGCGGATCTTCTGATAGGTGGCGACGTCCGAGCGGGTGGGCGGAGCGATCTGCACGAGCGTGACGTTGCCGCGCCATTCGGGCGAACGCTCCAGCAGATGTTCGAACGCGCGGAAGCGCTCGACGAGTCCCTTCGAGTAGTCGAGTCGGTCGACGCTCATGATCAGCTTGCGGCCTTCGAGGCTCTGCTTCAGGTCGAGCACATGCTGGCGGCTTTCATAGCGCTTCGCCTGCTCGGCGATTTCGTCGGGGAACACACCGATGCGATAGACGCCGGTGCGCAGCTTGCGCCCGAACGCTTCGACGAGGCCGTCCGCGCTCACCGTGCCGCGCGCGTGGCGTGTCACGTAGTCGTGGAACGCCTGCTCGTCGGTGGCGGTCTGGAAACCCAGCAGGTCGTAGCAGGACAGCGATTTCACAAGCTCTTCGTGCGGCGGAATGTTGAGCAGGATCTGCGGCGCGGGAAACGGAATATGCAGGAAGAAGCCGATGCGGTTCGTCACGCCCTCGTTGCGCAGCGCCTCGGCGAACGGGATCAGATGGTAGTCGTGAATCCAGATGATGTCGTCGGGTTCGAGCAGCTTGATCAGCTTGTGCGCAAGCCATGCGTTGACGCGGCGGTAGCCCGCATACTCCTCGCGCTCGTAGCGCGCAAGGTCGTTGCGGTAGTGGAATACCGGCCACAGCGTCGCGTTAGAAAAGCCGCGATAGTACTGGTCGTAGTCCTTGCGCGTCAGTCCGACGGTCGCGAAGGTCACGGCGCCGTCCTGTTCCAGCGTAGGGCCGGCGTTGGCGACGGTCTCGCTGACCACGTCGCCGCTCCAGCCGAACCATACGCCTCCCGCGTCCTTCAGCGCACCGAACACGCCGACCGCGAGGCCGCCCGCCGATCCCTTGGTTTCCGTTGGTGTAGCGACGCGATTCGACACGACGATCAGTCGGCCCATGTTGCATGTCCTCCTTGGTTGGCACGGCGCGGGCGGGTGTGCTTTGGCGATGGCGGCGGTGGTGTTGGGAGTTGCGCCGCTGTTGCCCGCAGCACGCTGAAGCATGCCGTTGCCGCGCCAGGTTCGTGAGTGAGTGGACGGTTCGACCGCTAGAGGGGCTGATCGGTTCAGGCACGCAATGTGAGCGGGGCACGGCGCCTGCTCACGCACTCATCAAAGTATGCGTTACCCGCGTGCCCGCTACACTTTCTCCTTCGCCTTCTGCGCAGCCTCCGCCGCACCGGGCCGTCCAAACCGGCTGGCCACCGGATCGGCCTCGGTATGCGCGGCGGTGCTGCCGGCCGGCGCCTGCGCGCTGCGCGGCACCCAGTCGATCTGCTCGTTCGTGCTGGTTTCCAGCTCCGCCGACACATCGGCACGCGTACGCGGCAAGTATTGCGGATAGTGCCGCTGGATGAAATCGAGCAGCCCTTCGCGCACGCGGCAGCGCAAATCCCAGTTCAGGCCGGAATCGAGCGAACTGACGAGCGCGCGCAATTGCATCGCGCGTTCGGTGCCGTCCGTGACCTGCAGCACCTGCACGCGGCGGTCCCATTCGGGCGCGCTCTCCACGATGCGCGCCAGCTCTTCGCGCAACGGCGCGAGCGGCATCCGGTAATCGACGAACAGGAACACCGTGCCGATGATCTGCGAGCTGCTGCGCGTCCAGTTGGTGAATGGATTTTCGATGAACCATTGCAGCGGCACGATCAGCCGGCGCTGGTCCCACAGCCGCACCGACACATACGTACCGGTAATCTCCTCGATACGCCCCCACTCGCCCTGAATCACGACAACGTCGTCGAGCCGGATCGGCTGCGACAAGGCAATCTGCAACCCGGCGATCAGATTGCCGAGCACCGGCCGCGCCGCAATACCGGCAACCAGACCGGCCACCCCGGCCGACGCCAGCAGACTCGCGCCGACCTGGCGGACATTCGGGAAAGTCATCAGCGCGCCGCCCGTGCCGACGATCACGATCAGGATCATCACCGAGCGCGCCAGCACCCGGGCTTGTGTATGGATGCGGCGCGCCTGCAGGTTGTCGGCGCTATCGAGCGGATGGGCGCGAATGATCGCCTCGCCGATGGCCGCCGCCGAGCGCACCGACAGCCACGTGAGCGCGGCGATCAGCGCGATCGCGGCGACGTCCCGAATCGGCTCGATGTACCTGAGCGCATCGGGCGCCTCGGACCACACGCCTTCCAGCACCAGAATCACGAGGACGAACAGCGACGGCTTGTCGACATAGCGCAGCACCACGCTGATGAGCGGATGCGGCCGCGCGATGCGCATCACGATGCGCGCGCCGACCCGGTGAATGCCGATGGCCACCGCCGCCACGATTACCGACACGATCAACGCGCCGAACCACGTATGCAGCGGCGCTTCGGCGACGAGGCTGAAGTCGTCGAGAGTAGACATGGGGGGTATGTTCCTCCTGGCTCGAGTGGTAGACAGGACCGCGGCGCGCGGGCGCGCCGTTGGCGATGTACCGTGCTGCTGCGCGCTGCGCGCTGCGCGCCGGGCCGCCGGACGACCCAACAGTGCACTGCGGGAGCGGGCGCATTGCAGAGTCAGCGCCCGGCCGCGCGTGCCCTCACGGCGGGAGTTCACCCGGCGGCCTGTTTGCGCCTTGGGCCCGCGTGGCGCATCCGCGGACTAACGACATCTTAGGTCTCAATCGCCGCGCAGTGGCGAATCGCGCCCAGTTCCCCTGGCACGGAGGGACGCTCCGGTTTTCAACCGAACCGGTTTTGAAGCGGCCGGCTTGGCGAGGGTTTTCAACCCCGCATCAGTCTGGCCCATTGCCGAAGATGCTGGCCGACTGCACCACCCGCCCACATGAGGCACGCGGGGCTCGCAGCCCGGCCGTTCAGATCAGTCGCTGCTCTTGCACGGGAACGCCTTGCCGAGGCCCAGCGAGATCGCCGTGCTGGCGTTGTAGCCCGCGACGATCGGATTTTCCGCGATGTACTTGCGCACCGCATCGGTCAATTGGGCCGAGCGCGCGTCGGGTGGCAGGCAGAAGTATTGGCCGACCCGCGGGCCGGTGGTGCCGCCGATCGCGTCGATGGTGTTGAAGATGCCGTCGGCGGCGCCTTCGATGTAGGCGGCGCAGGCGCTACGCGATGCCACATCCGTCTTGGTGCACAGCTTGTTGAGGTCGCCCCCCGTAAACGCGGCTGCCGATAGCGGTACGGCAAACGCGCTGGCGAAAATCAAAGCCCGCAGCATGGTGTTCCTTTCGAGGGTCATTTATCAGGCGGTCTTTCGCCGCATCCAGACGGCGCGCCACCTGGCGCGCCAAGTCGTCATTCTGCACTGTTTCAGGCAGGCGCAGCAGGCAGCCCCCCGCCATCTTCAGGCCAATGCGCGGCGAACCGGGCGAACGGCCTGGTCGCCGCACCGTTCACTTCTGCTGCATTTGCTGCAGGCGCGCGCTCAGGCCTTCGACTACGTCCGGCTCCTTGTAGGTCTTCGCGAAATCGAGCGCCGTCATGCCGATCTGGTTCTTCACCGTCAGATCCGCGCCGTTGTCCAGCAGCAGCTTCACCGTCGACACATGGCCCCCGCGCGCGGCCATCATCAGCGGTGTGGTGCCGTTCGGCGAACCCGCGTCGACATACGCCGAATGGTCCAGCAGCACCTTGACGATGTCGTCGTGGCCATTCGCGGCCGCGTAGTGCAGCGGCGCCCAGCCCTTCTTGTTGACCTCGGCGTCTTTTGCGACCAGCAGGTTGACGAAGTCCAGATCGCCGACCAGCGCGGCCATCATCAGTGCGTTCTCGCCGGCTTTGTCTTCGATCTCGAGGTTGGTTTTCGGGTTGGCGAGCAGTGCCGCGCCCACCTTGTCCGACTTCTCGCGCGCGGCGATCACCAGCAGCGGAATGCCCTGGTTGTCGACGCTATTCGGGTCCATGCCCTTCGCGAGCAGCTTGTTGACGCCGTCGACATCGTCGAACTTCACCGACTTGATCAACGAGTCGATCGGCGCCGCCTGCGCCGGCGCCGCGACCAGCGCGCTCAGTGCCGCGCAGGCGAAGGCGGCTGCGAGCGCGGCACGCGATGCGCCGCGCCGCGCCGACGTCAGCGCGCCACGCACGGCGGAACTCGATTGGAAGGCAGCGGTCGACATCGGAATGTTTTTCATATCTTGCATTAGGAAACTTCCCTATCCTTTTGATATTATTAAGCTTTATAAATTACGCGCCCGTGGGGGCTGCAATTTGAACAGCCGGAAGAAGTTTTGCGTGGTCGCCGCGGCCAATGCTTCGTCCGGCATCTCACGCTGTTGCGCGATGAAGCGTCCGACATGACTTACGTACGCAGGTTCATTAGGCTTGCCGCGATACGGCACCGGCGCGAGGTACGGCGAGTCGGTTTCGATCAGCAGGCGCTCGAGCGGCACGCGGCGCGCGACGTCCTGCACGTCGGTCGCGCTCTTGAAGGTGACGATGCCCGACAGTGAGATGTAAAAATTCTGCGCGAGCGCCCGCTCAGCGACCGCCCACGGCTCGGTGAAGCAATGCATCACGCCGCCCGGCTCGCTCGCACGTTCCTCGGCCATGATCCGCAGCGTGTCGTCTGCCGACGAGCGCGTGTGGATGATCAGCGGCTTCTTCGTCGCATGCGCCGCGCGGATGTGCGTGCGAAAGCGCTCACGCTGCCATTCCATGTCGGCGATCGTGCGGCCTTCGAGGCGATAGTAGTCGAGCCCGGTCTCGCCGATCGCGACCACTTTCGGATGCGCGGCCAACTCGATCAGCTCGGCGAGACTCGGCTCACGCATGTCCTCGTGATCCGGATGGACGCCGACCGACGCGTAGACGTTCTCGTGCCGGCTGGCGATGTCCAGCACGGACGGCAGCGTCTCCAGATCGACCGACACGCACAGCGCATGCGTAACCGAATGGCTGCGCATGTTCTCGAGCACTTGCGGCAGGCGCTCGGCGAGTCCTTCGAAGTTGATGTGACAGTGCGAATCGACAAACATGATGAGGTCCTGCGAAAAATGGCTTGAGGCGGATCAGGCGGCGGCGTCAGCCAAATCGAGCCGCTTGCCGAGAATCACCAGATCGCGCTCCACGCCGTCCAGCACGGCCACGCGCGGCAGCGAGCCCCACGTGTCGAAGCCGAAGCCGCGGAACAGCCGCAGGCTGGCGTCGTTGTGACCGAACACGAAGCCCAGCACGGTGTCGATGCCAAGCGCGGGCGCCGCCGCGAGGGAGGCCGTCAGCAGCTTTTTTCCGAGGCCCTGGCCGCGCGCGCTTTCGTCGAGATAGATGCTGACTTCGGCGGTGCGCAGGTAGGCCGGGCGGCCGTAGAAATCCGAAAAGCTTAGCCACGCGATCACGCGGCCCGGCTGCTGCGGGTCTTCCACCACCCACAGCGGGCGCTTATGGGGGCCGTGCGCGTGAAACCACGCGAGCCGGCTCTCGACCGTGACCGGTTCGAGGTCGGCCGTCACTTGCCGCGACGGCACGGTCGAGTTGTAGATGGCGACGATGGCGGGCAAATCGTCGAGCGTGGCATCTCGGTAGGCAAGGCTCATGGTGCTTGTATCTGAAATGAAAGACCGGTTACGGGACGAATGGCCGGGCCGGAGCGCGCAGCGCAAAGCCCGTTCCGGCCTGGACAGCGAGCGGCTTGCGCTCGCCGCCGGCGCGGTTCACGCGAACAGCTCGCGGTAGCCGATAAACAGTTCCTCGAACACCAGCCGCGCGTTCAGCGGATGGTTCTCCACGGCGCGCTGACGCGTCACGGTGCGCGTGAAGCGCGCAAACGCGCTGGCATCCGCTTGTGACGCGCAGCGCGTCAACGCCGCCGAGGCCTGTGGAAAATAACGCGGCGCGCCAGCGGTGCGCTGCGCCAGCAGATCGTACATCCAGCGCTGC
>NZ_NPIH01000133.1 GCF_012275575.1 Paraburkholderia sp. SG-MS1
CGGACAGCGCGTCGCAGTCGTCGATCGCGTAGAGCGCCACGCGCGGGTCGAAGCCGAACGCGGTCAGGCTGCTCTGCGGCCCGGCGAAGCGCGCGTGCCCCGGCGGCGCTTCGTGCACGAGCGCCTGCAACAGATGCGTGCGGCCGCTGCCGGACTCGCCCCAGACATAGAAGGTGCGATCGGCGACCGGCCCGGCGGCGAGGGCGTTGTCGAGCTCACGCAGGCGCGTGACCAGCTCCGAGTTCGCGCCCGCGAAGAAATTGTCGAATGTCGATGGCGGCGGGGTGCCGAGATCGAGCGTCAGTTGACGAAGCACAGTAGGTGACTGCCGAAAATGAGGCTAAGGCCGTAGCGGCCCGGACCCCGGGCCCTGAAACGTCAGTAAGCGGTTAGTTGTTGTAGAGCGCGCTCGCCAGATAGCTTTGCCGCAATTCGCGGATCGCTACCGACAGAATCGCGCTGACCGGCAACGCAAGCAACACGCCGAAAAAGCCGAATAGCTGACCGAACGCGAGCAGCGCGAAGATGACCGCGAGCGGGTGCAGCCCGATCCGTTCGCCGACGAGACGCGGCGTCAGATAAAAACTTTCGACGATCTGCGCGAAGCCGTAAATCAGCGCGACCGCGCCAAAGCCGTACCAGTCGCCGAATTGCAGCAGCGCCGCGAGCAGCGCCAGCACGAGGCCCGTCGCAAAACCGAGGTACGGGATGAACACCGCGAGCCCGGTAAAAATGCCGACCGGCAGCGCAATCTCGAAGCCGGCGAGGCTCAGCGCGACCGAGTAGTACACCGCCAGCACGGCCATCACCAGCAACTGGCCGCGCAGGTATTGCGACAGCATCTGGTCCATGTCGCGCGCGAGTTGCAGTGTCTTGTCGAGCCAGCGGCGCGGCACCATCATTTGCAGGCGCGCCAGCATGCGGTTCCAGTCGAACAGCAGATAGAACAGCACGAGCGGCACCAGCATGAGGTTGCCGACCAGCGCCATCATCAGATTGCCGCTCGTGCGGATCGAGGTCCACGCGTACTGTGCAACCGTTTTCGCGCTGCCTTCGAGCTGCCCCGTCACGAGGTCGCGGATGCTGGCGAAATCGAGCGAGTCGGCCAGACCCAGCATGGCCAGCTTGGGTTGCAGCCACGCGCTCACATGCGCGAAGAACACCGGCACCTGCTGCCGCAATTGCGGCCCTTCCTTCTGGATCACCGCGAGCACCAGCAGGAAGAGCATGGTCATCAGCAGCGTGAAGAACAGGATCATCAGCAGTGCCGCGAGGACGCGCGGCACGCGCCGGCGCACCATCCACGCGACGCCCGGATGCAGGATGTACGCGAGAATCGCGCTCAGCAGGAACGGGGTGAGGACGGGACTCAACAGCCAGAGCAGAATGCCGACGCAGAGCGCGATCACCAGCCAGATGAGGGCGCGGCGCTGAACGGGCGTCAGAATCGAGGAATGTTGTTGCAAAGCGGGTTTTCCCAGGTGTAGTCGGAACCGGATGATCAAATTCCAGCCAGTCGGCCAGCATCGGGTAAAATCGCATTTTACCGACCTTCGAGCTCTTCCCCATGAATCACCCGAAATCCGCCCAGCCTTCAACTGATTCGGCCCAAGGTTTGTCGTATCGCGACGCCGGCGTGGACATCGACGCGGGTGACGCCCTTGTCGACGCGATCAAGCCCTTTGCCAAAAAGACGATGCGCGACGGTGTGCTGGGTGGCATCGGCGGGTTCGGCGCGCTGTTCGAAGTGCCGAAGAAATACAAGGAGCCGGTGCTTGTGTCCGGCACCGACGGCGTCGGCACCAAGCTGCGCCTCGCGTTTCAACTGAACAAGCATGACACCGTCGGCCAGGATCTGGTCGCGATGAGCGTGAACGACATTCTCGTGCAAGGTGCCGAGCCGCTGTTCTTCCTCGACTACTTCGCGTGCGGCAAGCTGGACGTCGGTACGGCGGCCACGGTCGTCAAGGGTATCGCGCATGGCTGCGAACTGTCGGGTTGCGCATTGATCGGCGGCGAAACGGCGGAAATGCCTGGCATGTATCCGGACGGGGAGTACGACCTGGCCGGGTTCGCGGTCGGCGCGGTGGAAAAGAGCAAGATCATCGACGGCAGCACGATCGCTCCGGGCGACGTCGTGCTGGGTCTGGCGTCGAGCGGCATTCATTCGAACGGTTTTTCGCTGGTGCGCAAGATCATCGAGCGCGCGCAGCCGGATCTGAATGCAGACTTCGACGGCCGTTCGCTCGCCGACGCACTGATGGCGCCGACGCACATTTACGTGAAGCCGTTGCTGTCGCTGATGCAACAGATCGCCGTGAAGGGCATGGCACACATCACCGGCGGCGGGCTGGTCGAAAATATTCCGCGCGTGCTGCGTGAAGGTCTGACGGCCGAGCTGGATCACCGCGCATGGCCGCTGCCGCCGCTGTTCTCGTGGCTGCAGAAGCACGGCGGCGTCGCCGATGCGGAAATGCACCGCGTGTTCAACTGCGGCATCGGCATGGCAGTAGTGGTGTCCGCAGCCGACGCCGAAGCGGCGATCGGTTTGCTGTCGGCAGCCGGTGAGCAGG
>NZ_NPIH01000134.1 GCF_012275575.1 Paraburkholderia sp. SG-MS1
CGACGCCACGCTACAATGTGTGCTGATTGCGCCGCGCGCACCGCGCGGCCTGCCTTTGCCTCTTTCATGACATCAAAGCCTTCTTCGCGTTCTGCTTCTCCGTCGGCACGTCCGCGCGAATCCCGTTTGTCGATATTGCATCTCGCGCCCGAATCGCTGGGTTTCGCGCTCGACTGCGCCGCCCAGGCTGTCGGCGCCGTGCGTCTCGGCGCGGCCTTGCCGGCCGCGCTGCAATCCGTCTTCGTGTCCGCGCCCGAGGGCAACGCCGCCGCCGCGCGCGGCGCGGTGCAGGACATCGCGTACCGCACGATGCGGCGTCTCGCGACCGCCGAATGGCTGATCGCGAAGCTGGTGAAGAAAGCGCCGCCGCCGCATGTCGGCCATGTGCTCGCCTGCTCGCTCGCGCTGTTGGTCGATGATGAAGTGAGCGCCGCCTACGCGCCGTTCACCGTGGTCGATCAGGCGGTGAGCGCAATCGCTGCGCGTCGCGAATTCGCGTTCGCGAAGGGGCTGGTCAACGCGGTGCTGCGCAATTTCCTGCGCGAGCGCGAGGCACTGCTGAGCGCCGCGCAAGCCGACGAAGTCGCACGTTGGAACTATCCGGCCTGGTGGATCGACGCCGTCAGGCGCGCATGGCCCGACGGGTGGCAAGCGGTGCTCGCGACCGGCAACACGCAAGGCCCGCTCACGCTGCGCGTGAACGCGCGCCGCTCGACGGTCGACGCCTACCTGCAAGTGCTGCAGAGCCATCACATCGCCGCGAGCCGGGCCGGCGACTACGCCGTCAGGCTCGACACGCCGATGCCGGTGGACCGCATCCCCGGTTTCAACGATGGCGTCGTCTCGGTGCAGGACGCCGGCGCGCAACTCGCGGCACAACTGCTCGGCGTGCGTGACGGCATGCGCGTGCTCGACGCGTGCGCGGCGCCAGGCGGCAAGACCGGCCACCTGCTCGAACTCGCGAATCTGCAGCTCGTGGCGCTCGAAAGCGATGCGTCGCGCGCGCGCCGCATCGGCGAAAACCTGCTGCGGCTCAAGCTCGAAGCGGAAGTGCGCATCGGCGATGCGGGCACGCCCGCGAAGTGGCACGACGATATCGACCAGCCGTTCGACCGCATCCTTGCCGACGTGCCGTGTTCTGCATCGGGCATCGTGCGGCGTCATCCGGACATTCGCTGGCTGCGCCGCGCGTCCGATATTCCCGCACTGGTCGCAGAACAGCGCCGCATCCTCGATGCGCTCTGGCCGCTCGTGAAGCCAGGCGGCGAGTTGCTCTACGTTACGTGTTCGATCTTTCCCGAAGAAGGCGAATTGCAGGCGCAGTGGTTTGGAAACAAGTATCAGGATGCGGTACGATTGGACGCGCCAGGGCAACTTTTACCTTCAGTCGCCCGCGCGCCCGCCGATACCTCGGCCGGTTCCCATGCCGGACAATCCGCTGAAGACAGCGCCGGCGCGAACTCAGACCACGACGGATTCTTCTACGCGCGCTTTCAGAAACGGTGACCATCAAACGCTTCTTCCCGCTTCGGCTCGCTGCCGTGCTCTGGATCGCGCTGGCCGTATGGCTTGCAGCGCCGGGCGCGGCGCACGCTGATTCGATCGCGGTGCAGCGCGCATCGCTGCAAGCCGACAGCAGTGGTTGGAGTCTCGACGCGCGTTTCGACTTTGAGCTCAACAGCAATCTCGAAGACGCCGTCAATAAAGGCATTCCGCTCTATTTCACGACCGACTTCGAACTGAGCCGGCCGCGCTGGTACTGGTTCGACGAGCAGCCCGTGAGCGTGTCGCAGAGCATTCGCCTGTCGTTCCAGCCGCTGACGCGCGAATACCGGGTCTCGAGCGTGTCGTCCGGCGGGTTGCAGCTCGCCTTCAGCACGCTCAAGGATGCGCTCGCCGTGATCAAGCACGTCACGTCATGGCATGTGATCGAGCGCAATCAGGTGCGGGTCGGCGAGACGTACAACGCGTCGGTGCGCATGCAGCTCGACATCGCGCTGATGCCCAAGCCGTTCCAGATCGACGCGGTGAACAACCGCGACTGGAACCTCGCCTCCGAATGGAAGCGCTTTACCTTCACGGCGACCGAACGTGCTAAATAAAGTGCGCTCAACCACCAGTGTCAGCAGCATCGTCGTGCGCGTGCTGGTGTCGACGGTCGCGGTGACGGCCGTGCTGCTGCTCGTGCTGCTGGCGGCCGCGAGCGCGAATACCGAATTCTTCGACCGCTATTACCAGTGGCTGTACGGCGCCAATGTCGCGGTCGCGATGATCTTCCTGCTGGTGGTGGCGGCGCTCGTCATCATCATCATCGTGCGGCTGCGCAAGGGTAAGTTCGGCACGCGGCTACTCGCGAAACTTGCGTTCTTCATGGCGTTGGTCGGCGTGGTGCCGGGCGGGATCATTTACGTGGTCTCGTATCAGTTCGTGTCGCGCAGTATCGAATCGTGGTTCGACGTCAATGTCGAAACCGCGCTCACGGCCGGTCTGAATCTCGGGCGCGGCATGCTCGACGCGTCGCTGTCTGACCTGCAGACCAAGGGCCGCCTCATGTCCGAGCAGATCGCCAGCGCAGACGCCGCCGGCACCACGCTCACGCTGTTGCGTCTGCGCGATCAGTTCGGCGTGCAGGACGCGATCATCGTCGAGCCCACGCGCAGCATGTCGGGCGCGACACCCGACATGCATGTGGTTGCGCAGGCCTCCGGCAATTACGCGATGCTCGTGTCGAACGACCTGCCCACGCCGCTGATGATCGAACAGGCGCGCGGCCGCGGCTACGCGGCGATCGAAGGCGAAGTGGACGGCGATCCGCAAGCGCATGGCAGCAAGGGCGTGCTGCGCCTGCGCGTCGTGCAGCGCATCCCCGACTCGAACGCTTCGCTGTTGCAGCCGGCCGAACGCTTCCTGCAACTCACGCAGCCGGTATCGCCGTCGCTCGCGCGTAACGCGGACGCGGTGCAGCGCGCTTATCGCGAGTACCAGGAGAAGGCGCTCGGCCGCACGGGCTTGCGCAAGATGTACATCGGCACGCTGACGCTCGCGCTGTTTCTCGCCACCTTCATCGCGATGATGCTGGCGCTCGCGCTCGGCAATCAGCTGGCGCGGCCGCTGTTCCTGCTCGCGCAGGGCACCAAGGAAATCACCGAAGGCGATTACACGCCGAAGCGCGAAATCAAATCGCGCGATGAGCTGGGCTTTCTCACACAGTCGTTCAACGCGATGACGCGGCAGTTGTCCGAAGCGCGCGCGGCGGTCGAGAATAACCGCATCGCGCTCGAACATTCGAAGGCGTATCTGGAAAGCATCCTCGCGAATCTGACCGCGGGTGTGTTCGTGTTCGACCGGCAGTTCAGGCTCACCACCGCGAATCGTGGCGCCGAGCGGATTTTCCGTCAGCCGTTCCAGACCGTGCTCGGTTCGTCGCTCGATCAGATCGGCGCGTTGAGCGAATTCGGCGGCATGGTCCGCAAGGCGTTTGCCGATCGCGAAGCGGCAAGCGGCGACGGTCACGACGATCGCGGCCACTGGCAGCAGCAGTTCTCGATTCAGGTGCCGGGCGAAACCGAACCGCTCACGCTGCTCGTGCGTGGCGCGCGCCTCGTCTCCGCGACGGACCGCGATGCCGAAGACATGCAGACCTCCGGCTACGTGGTGGTGTTCGACGATATCTCCGACGTGATCTCCGCGCAGCGTTCGATTGCATGGGGTGAAGTCGCGCGACGGCTCGCGCATGAGATCAAGAATCCGCTCACGCCGATCCAGCTCTCCGCCGAGCGTTTGCAGATGAAGCTCGCCGACAAGCTGTCACCGTCCGACGCCGACGTGTTGAAGCGCGGCGCGACCACCATCGTCAACCAGGTCGCCGCGATGAAACAGATGGTCGACAATTTCCGCGACTACGCGCGCACGCCCCCGGCCGTGCTCGCGCATCTGCAGTTAAACGATCTGGTCAGCGAAGTGCTCACGCTGTACGGTATCGAAGAAGGCAAGGGCGCGATCCAGGTGGAGCTCGCCGCATTGCCCGCGATTCGCGGCGACGCGACGCAATTGCGCCAGGTGATTCACAACCTGCTGCAGAACGCGCAGGATGCGGTAGCCGATGTCGAGCATCCGCGTGTGTTGCTCGAGACGAGGACAGTAGAATACGGAGACCCCGACACAGAAGGCAAAGTACGTGTCGCGGTGCGCCTGACAGTGTCGGATAACGGACCGGGGTTCCCCGCGCGCATCCTCACGCGCGCATTCGAACCTTATGTCACGACCAAGGCCAAAGGTACGGGTCTGGGTCTTGCAATGGTCAAGAAGATCGTCGACGAGCATGGCGCGCGCATCGACATTCGCAATCGCATGAAAGCAGGCGACGTGATCGAAGGCGCGCAGATTTCGATCCTCTTCCTTCAACTGGCGGACGATGCCGCGGCACCTGGTACAGGGCCGCGACCGGCGCACGGCAGCGGTGCGTCGCAGGGAAAGACAAAAGCAACAGTGCAGACAAGGGCAGCGTAAATGGCAACCATCCTGGTGGTAGATGATGAAATGGGCATCCGGGAATTGCTCTCGGAGATCCTGAGCGACGAGGGGCATGTCGTAGAGGCCGCTGAAAATGCGCAGGAAGCGCGCGAGTTCCGTTTGCGCCAGGCGCCGGACCTCGTGCTGCTCGACATCTGGATGCCCGACACCGACGGCGTCACCTTGCTCAAGGAATGGGCGGCACAAGGGCAACTGACCATGCCGGTGATCATGATGTCCGGTCACGCAACTATCGATACGGCAGTCGAAGCAACCAAGATCGGCGCGCTCAATTTCCTTGAGAAGCCGATTGCGCTGCAGAAGCTGCTGAAGGCCGTCGAGCAGGGTCTCGCGCGCGGCAATTCGGCCGGAGTGCCCGGCGGTGCAGCGGCCAAGCCGGTGTTGCCGGTGAGTGCGTCAGCGGTGGCGTCGTCGGCCGCGTTGCCGATGCTGTCCACGGACGGCATGGGCAGCGGCGCGCTGGCCGCGCAAACGGCATCGATCTCGTTCGACATTCCGTTGCGCGATGCGCGCGATGCGTTCGAGCGCGCGTACTTTGAATATCACCTTGCGCGCGAGAACGGCAGCATGACGCGCGTGGCGGAGAAGACCGGTCTGGAGCGCACGCACTTGTATCGCAAGCTCAAGCAGCTCGGCGTCGATCTCGGCAAGAACAAAGGGGAGTGAGGACGCGTGTGAGCGCGGCGTTTCACGCGTTGCTCCCGCCCTCGACGTATTTTTTCACGAAGGGGCTTGTCATACTGAAGACCCCTTGATATCATTTCGTTCTTCGTTGGCCCGGTAGCTCAGTTGGTAGAGCAGCGGATTGAAAATCCGCGTGTCGATGGTTCGATTCCGTCCCAGGCCACCAGGATTCAGCCCCAGGAAATCGCAAGATTCCTGGGGCTTTTCCTTTTCTGACGGGTATTCGTGGCTTCGGCTTGCGCGAACGTTGCGCCAGGGCGCGCTCGGCGGCATTTGGCGTCGCGTGATAAAATCGCGCCAGTTCAAGGACTTGCGCGCAGGCAAATGTGTCGCCTGCGTCGCGCCTGGATGCCGCGCGGCACAGGCCGCCATCCGCACCGAACCCTTCGCCCGACGATTAACGGTATAAGGCCCAGCCACTCTGCGCGCAGAAGGCGCGGCCTATACTGCTTTGAGCCGGCAGCAGTGCTGGCACGCGTCGCGCCGCGTTGCTCGCATGGCGCACCTCGCGCAGCGCGACGCGGCACTCATCATTCACGGAGTTTCACGGTGATCCGCAAAGACGCTAAGCGTAGCGCTCTCGTGCTGTTTTCCGGCGGCCAGGATTCCGCCACGTGCCTGGCTTGGGCGCTCGATCGCTATGAGACGGTCGAAACGCTCGGTTTTGATTACGGTCAGCGCCATCGCGTCGAACTTGAATGCCGCGAGGGGTTCCGTCAGGCTGTCATGCGGACGTTTCCGGCGTGGGCCGAGCGGCTCGGCGAAGACCATATGATCGATCTGTCGGTGCTCGGCTCGATCAGCGATACCGCGATGACGCGCGAGATCGAGATCGAAGCCACGGCCAACGGTTTGCCGAATACGTTTGTGCCGGGCCGCAATCTGATGTTCATGACCATCGCGGCGGCGATTGCTTATCGGCGCGGTTTGCAGGTGCTGGTCGGCGGAATGTGCGAGACGGACTTCTCGGGCTATCCCGATTGCCGCGACGACACGATGAAGGCGCTGCAAGTCGCGCTGAACCTCGGCATGGACACGCGCTTCCTGCTCGAAACGCCGCTGATGTGGCTCGACAAGGCCGACACGTGGCGTCTTGCGCGCGAGCTGGGCGGCGACGAACTGGTCGAACTGGTGCGCATCGAAACGCACACCTGCTACGTCGGCGAGCGCGCCGAACTGCATTCGTG
Organism: Paraburkholderia sp. SG-MS1; assembly: GCF_012275575.1. Classification (GTDB taxonomy): domain Bacteria; phylum Pseudomonadota; class Gammaproteobacteria; order Burkholderiales; family Burkholderiaceae; genus Paraburkholderia. The sequence goes on from NZ_NPIH01000134.1 coordinate 6,405, forward strand.
GGGCTTCGGCTGTGGCGAATGCCCGGCATGCCGGTTGCGCAAGCGCGGTTACGAAGCGTACCTGGCCGGCGAAAAGGTCACGGAGTCGCCATTCTGACAGCCGGCGCAGCACGAAACAGCGCAATGCAGCCCATCATTTTCAGGAACACAAGGCAGAAAGCAGCATGACTTACGCGGTCAAGGAAATCTTCTACACGTTGCAGGGCGAGGGCGCGAATGCCGGGCGTCCGGCCGTGTTCTGCCGGTTTGCCGGCTGCAATCTGTGGTCGGGCCGCGAGGAAGATCGTGCGCAAGCCGTGTGCCGTTTCTGCGATACCGATTTCGTCGGCACCGATGGCGAGAACGGCGGCAAGTACCGCAGCGCCGAAGACCTGGTGCAGATGGTCGCGTCGCAATGGCCGCAAGGCGAGGGCGAGCGTTTCGTGGTCTGCACGGGCGGCGAGCCGATGTTGCAGATCGATCAGCCGCTGGTCGACGCGCTGCACGCCGCGGGCTTTGAGATCGCGATCGAAACCAACGGCTCGCTGCCGGTGCTCGAGACAATCGACTGGATCTGCGTGAGCCCGAAGGCCGACGCGCCGCTCGTCGTAACCAAAGGCAACGAACTGAAGGTCGTGATCCCGCAAGACAACCAACGCTTGTCCGACTATGCGAAGCTCGACTTCGAGTATTTCCTCGTCCAGCCGATGGACGGCCCGTCGCGCGACATCAACACCAAACTCGCGATCGAGTGGTGCAAACGCCATCCGCAATGGCGCCTGTCGATGCAGACCCACAAGTATCTGAACATTCCCTGATTTGCCGTGCTGACGATTACCCGAAAACTCGAATTCGACGCGGGTCACCGCATCCCCGATCACCGCAGCCAGTGCCGTAATCTGCACGGCCATCGCTATGTGCTCGAAATCACGCTGCAAGGCGATCTGGTCGACACCGAAGGCGCGCCCGATCGCGGCATGGTGATGGACTTCGCCGACGTGAAATCGCTTGCCAACGAGCATCTGGTCGACAGGTGGGATCATGCGTTCCTCGTCTACGAAGGTGACACGCAAGTGCGCGGCTTTCTGGAAAGCATGGCGGGCCACAAGACGGTAGTGCTCGACCGCATTCCAACCGTGGAAAACCTCGCCGCTGTCGCGTTCGATATTCTCGCGAACGTGTACGACGCGCACTACGGCGTGAATCTGCGCCTGCACAAGGTGCGTCTGTACGAGACGCCGAATTGCTGGGCCGACGTGGTCCGCGACTAGACCTCACGGCGCAGTTGCGCGCCCATAGAAAGTCCCCTTCGAGGACGGCCTGACCTCCGCGTTATTGACACGGTATGATCGCTCCGATAACCACACGGAGCGAGACATGCCGGTCACCGCATTGCGTCGCAGCAGGCACCCAGGCCGAACCGGCCTGCGCCATCGTCTTTGTTCTTGCCGGCCCCACCAGGCCGTCCTGTTTTCCCGCGTTTCAGGCGATCCGTGCGATCGCCCTCACGGAGCGCGGCAATGAGCACTTTCACCAATCCCCTCAAGCAACGTCTGGCGCAAGCCGATCCGCTGTTCGGCCTGTGGCTGTCGCTCGGCAGCGACGCCGCCGCCGAAGCGCTCGCGCACGCCGGTTTCGACTGGCTGCTGATCGACATGGAGCACGCGCCGAACGACAGCGGCGACGTCGCCTCGCAACTGCGCGCGATTGCTGCCGCGCATCTGCCGAGCGAGCCGGTGGTGCGCGTGCCCGCCAGCGAAGGCTGGCTCGTCAAGCGTGTGCTGGATGCCGGTGCGCGCACGCTGATGTTCCCCAACATCGAATCCGCCGACGACGCGGCCTACGCCGTGCGTCTCACGCAATATCCGACCGCCGAGGCGCTCGACGGCCAGCGCGGCGTCGCCGGGGTGGTGCGCGCGTCGGGCTACGGCATGCGGCGCGACTACGTGCAGACGGCCAACGCGCAGATCGCGACCATCGTGCAGATCGAGTCGGCGCGCGGCTTGGCGGAGGTTGAGAAAATCGCGGCGACGCCAGGTGTGGACTGCCTGTTTGTCGGACCGGCAGATCTGGCCGCGAGCCTCGGCCATCTCGGTGATTCGAAGCATGCCGACGTGCAGGCGGCGATGGCACGGATCGTCAGCGCCGCCGACAAAGCCGGCATCGCGGCCGGCATTTTCGCGATGGACGTCGCGAGCGCGAAGCAGCATCGCGATGCGGGGTTTCGTTTCATCGCGCTGGCCGCCGACGTCATGTGGATGTTGCGCGCGACCCGTCAGGCGTTGCAGGAGGTGAGGTCATGAAGCGCAGGGTGCAGGGAGTCGTCGCGCAGGCAGTGGTCACGGCGGCGTTGCTGATGAGCGGCGTGGCGAGCGGGGTCGCCTATGCGCAAGACCGGGTCGCGAAGTCGAACGATCCGGAGACGCAAACCGCGGTGGCCGACTACAACGCCGGCAACCTTGGCGCGGCGCTTGCCGAGTTTCGCAAGGCCGCCGAGCGCGGCAGTCGGCTCGCCGAATTCAATTACGCGATGATGCTGCTCAACGGTGAAGGCACCCCGGTCAATGTCGACGAAGGCAAAAGGTGGCTGCGCAAGGCCGCCGACGCCAACATGTCGCACGCGCAATACGTGTACGGCAAGATGTACGACGATGGCGAGTTCGTCGGGCGCGATCCGGTCGAGGCGCACCGCTGGTTTCTGAAGGCCGCGCAACAGGGCCACGTGCAGGCTGAGCTCGCATTGGCCAACCAGTTTCTCGACGGGCGCGGCACCGAGCGCGACAACAAGCAGGCGTTCGTCTGGTACAAGAAGGCGGCGCAGGGTGGCGACATGACCGCGCAATACGTGACCGGCTCGTTCTACGAACGCGGCGGCGACGGCGTGGACAAGAATCTGAACGTTGCGCGCGCCTACTATGCGGCAGCGGCGGCGCAGGGCGATCCGGCGGCGCGTCTGAAGTATCAGCAGCTCAGCGCGCAGTTGCGGGATCAGAAAGAAGTGAAGCCGCAGTAAATGAAAGAGGGGCGCTGCCGTGAACGGTGCGCCCCTCAAGCACTTTGATCCTTCGTTCAGGCCAGCCCCCCAGCCAGCGTCAATCTTCGACCATCGCCGCGTGGCCTCCCGCGCTGCGCTAGCTCTGCATCAGCCGCTTCTGGCGCGCGACGCTCATGATGAGGCCGATCGCGACCCCCAGCGTCGTCAGCGCGGTGCCGCCGTAGCTCATGAACGGCAAAGGCACGCCGACCACCGGCAAGATCCCGCTCACCATACCGATATTGACGAATGCGTAGGTGAAGAAGGCCATCGTCAACGATCCGGCCAGTAGCCGCCCGAACAGCGTCGCGCCGTTCGCCGCGATATACAGCCCGCGCGCGATCAGCAGCATGTAAAGCGTGAGCAGCACAATTCCGCCGGCCAGACCGAACTCTTCGGAGAACACCGCGAAGATGAAGTCGGTATGTTTCTCGGGGATGAACTCCAGATGCGCTTGCGTGCCCTTCAGCCAGCCTTTGCCGAGCGGGCCGCCGGAGCCGATCGCGATCACCGCCTGAATGGTGTGGAAGCCCTTGCCGAGCGGATCGGAGGTTGGATCGAGCAGGGTACAGATGCGGTGCTTCTGATAGTCGTGCATCAGCGGCCACTGCACCTCCGGCTGACAGATCTTGTCCTGAAACGCCGCAATCGAAGCGACCGCGATCACGCCGGCAATCAGCACCGGCCCGATCAGCTTGAAGCTCAGGCCCGCGAAGTAAATCACGAAGAAGCCCGCCGCGAACACCAGCACGGCCGTTCCCAGATCGGGCTGCTTGGCGATCAGACCGACCGGCACCGCGAGGATCAGAAGCCCCACCAGATAGTCGTACCAACGCATCACGCCTTCGCGGCGCTGGTAGTACCAGGCGAGCATCAGCGGTGTGGCGATCTTCAGGATCTCCGATGGCTGGACCACCACGCCGACATTGATCCAGCGCTTCGCGCCCTTGCGCGTGAGGCCAAACATCGCCACCGCGACCAGTAACGCGATCCCGAACGTATAGAGCGGGACCGCGAAGCGCATCAGCGTGGTGGGCGGCACATTGGCGAGCCCCCACATCAGCACGAACGTCAGCAGGATGTTGCGCAACTGGTCTTCCACACGGCCGGGGACGTCCAGACTCGCGCTGTACAGCGTGACGATGCCGACGCACAACAGCAGGAACACGATCAGGGCGAGCGGGCGGTCGAAGCCCGCGAACATCTGCTTGATGCGGTCGAGCCAGGCGCGCTTGTCGAATTGCATGCCTTTCTCCTTACTCGTCGATGCCGCCGGTAACCGGCTGGCGTGGCGACGTGGCCTCGTTGGCGTCATCCCGCGACGGGGCGGGGCGCGTTACGGCGGTCGGCGTCGGGTCGCTGGCAGGACGGGGTTGATGCGGAGCGCCGGATTTGCGCGGCGCTGGTTTCTTTGCGGCGGCGGACGCGGAGGCGGGCACCGCCGCCGACGCACCTGCCGCCGCTGCGGCGGAAGCCGCTGCCGGCGCGGACGCGGCATTCGCCGCAGCAGAAGACGCCGCAGCCGCAGAGGCTGCCGCCGCTGCCGAAGCCGCTCCGGGCATTGGCAACGCGGTGAAGCCTGCGGCGATTCTGACCGGCTGCGCGCCTTCCTGCGGTGTGGGCGCGTCGCCGACCTGCGGCGCGGACGCGTCCTGGGTCGCCGATGCCGCTGCCGCGACGGCCGCCGCCTCGGCGCCCGGCTTGTTCTTGCCGACGAGGTAGTAATCGAGCACCTTGCGCGCAATCGGACCCGCTGACTCCGCACCCCAGCCGCCGTTTTCGACGATCAATGCGAGCGCGATCTTCGGCTGCTCGGCCGGCGCGAACGCGATGAACAACGCGTGGTCGCGCAGATGCTCTGCGATCGCGTGACCCTTGTAGTTCGCGCCCTGCAACGAATAGACCTGCGCCGTGCCCGTCTTGCCGGCCGCCTGATACTGCGCGCCGATGAACAGTTTGGACGCCGTACCGTTGGTCACGACGCCTTCCATGGCGCGCTTGATGATGTCGATGTCCGACTGCTTCACCGCGATCTTGTCGCTCGGATCACGCACCACCGCGCGGGTGTCCTTCGTGATCGGATTTTCAATGTCGCGCACGAGGTGCGGCTTCATCACGACGCCGTTGTTCGCGAGCGTCGCGGTGGCGTGCGCGAGCTGCAGAATGGTGAACGAGTTGTAGCCCTGACCGATGCCGAGGCTGATGGTCTCGCCTTCATACCAGCGTTGCTGTTCGGGCTTACGGTACGCCTTGCGCTTCCATTCCGTCGACGGCAGGATACCGCGCGCCTCACCCGAGATGTCGATGCCCGTGATCTGGCCGAAACCCCACGGCTTCATGAAGTTGGCGATGTTGTTGACGCCGAGGTCGTGCGCGAGCATGTAGAAATACGTGTCGTTCGACACGACGATCGCGCGGTTCATGTCGACCCAGCCTTGGCCCGAGCGCACGTCGTTGCGGAATGTGTGGCCACCGAACGTATACGAGCCCGGATCCTGGAAGCCCCAGCCCGGCGTACGCTTGTGCAGCGTCAGCGCGGCGAGCGCCATGAACGGCTTGTAGGTCGAGCCGGGCGGGTAGGTGCCGTGCAGCGGCCGGTTCAGGAGCGGATGGTCCGGCGAGTTATTCAGCTCGTCCCAGGTTTGCTGGTCGATGCCGTCGACGAAGGAATTCGGGTCGAAGCTCGGCGCCGACACGAACGCGAGCACGTCGCCGGTTGCCGGCTCGATGGCGACCAGCGCGCCGCGGCGGCCGGCGAACGCCTGCTCGGCGACCTGCTGCAGGCCGATATCGAGCGACAGCACGAGGTTGTTGCCGGGCGTCGCCTGGGTGCGCGACAGCGTGCGCACCGGCCGGCCGCCGGCCGTCACTTCCACTTCCTCGAAGCCGGTCTGGCCGTGCAGTTCGGTCTCGTAGCTCTGCTCGACGCCGATCTTGCCGATGTAGTCGGTGCCCTTGTAGTTGTTTGCGTCCAGACGCGGATCGTAGTGGTCCGGATCGCTGTCGTTCTGATCGCTGGCGTCGTCGATACGGTCCTGGTCGCGCTGCGAAATCCGGCCGATGTAGCCGATCACGTGCGCCGCGGTCGCCCCGAGCGGGTACTGGCGGAACAGGCGCGCGCGCACTTCGACGCCGGGGAAGCGGAAGCGCTGCGCGGTGAAGCGCGCGACTTCGTCGTCGGTCAGGCGGGTGCGGATCGGTAGGCTTTCGAAGTTCTTCGAGTCTTCCTGCAGCTTCTTGAAGCGGCGGCGGTCACGGGCATCGATCGACACCACCGTGGCCAGACTGTCGATCACGTTTTCGAGCGAGTCGTTCAGCTTCGACGGCGTGATCTCGAGCGTATAGGCCGAGTAGTTCTTGGCGAGCACCACGCCGTTGCGATCCGTGATGATGCCGCGGTTCGGCACGATCGGCGCGACGGAGATGCGGTTCTCATCGGCCTGCAGCGAGTATTTGCTGTAGTGCCAGACCTGCAGGAACAGGAAACGGAAGCCGATCAGCCCGAAGCAGACGAACACGAACAGGCCCGCCGCCGCGACGCGCAGGCGGAATTTCGAGAGCTGTTGCTGAGTGTCCTTGAATTCGGTCATGCGATTCTGCAAAAGGCCGGACGACGGCCATCATGAGTGTGCGCCTGATCCGGCCGGAACCGGAAGGCATGAACAGCGATGTGCGTCGGGCGGGCCGGCGGATGAGTTCCATCGGAACGGAACGGCCGGCGAGACCGATGCGGGATCAAATGGGCCGCGTATCGTCCGGATCGGCCGGGCGGCGTTGCGGCATCAATAAGAGCACGCTGGCGATCGGCCACAGCGCGGCTTCGACGAAACCGTCGATCAGGTAACCCCAGCCCGGAAACGCCGCGCCCGTCAGCAAACGGATCACGAACGGCACCAGCTGCGCGGCGACCAGCAGCGGCATCACCGCGAAGGTCTGCACGCCGAGCGACATCCAGAGCACGCGACGGTGGATCGTGATCGCCCCGTACGACAACAGCGTGTACGCCAGCGCGTGCTCGCCGAGCAGGCTGGCGTTGTGCACGTCCATCAGCAAACCCAGGAAAAACGCGATGCCCATGCCGACTTTGCGCGGCTGGTGCACGTTCCAGAACAGCAGCACGAGCGCGACGAAGTCAGGCACGCCGACGAGGCGCCCCCATGGCATCAGGTTCAGCAGGAACGCCGCAGCGAGGCTGAAGGCGATGAAGTACGGATTGACCGGCTGCAGGATGTATTGCGGACGGTTCATGGCTTGGCTCCCGACGCGGCTTGTGGCTTCGCGCTCTTCTCGGGGACCGGTTTCTTTTCTGCGGCGGCGGACTTCTTTTCCGCGGCGGCCGGTTTGGCCGGCGTTTTTTCGACAGGCTTCGCGGTGGATTTCTCAGTCACGGCCTTCTCGGCCGCTTTTTCCCCCGGCCTGGTCGCAAATTTGTCGGCTGCGCCCTTGCCGTCCACCGATTTGGCACCCTTCTTCTTCGCTTCCTTCGCGGTGGTGGCCGCGTCGGGTTCTTCGGACGGACGCGGCGGCACGTCGTTGACGTAGTGCAGCACGAGCAGTTGACGCGCGCCGCGCACCGGCGCGACCGGCACGCAGACCACGCGCGCGAACGCCGTGTCGGCCTGCTTGTCGACCCGCACGACCTTCGCGACCGGCAGTCCCGGCGGATACAGCCCGTCGAGCCCGCTGGTGACGAGTTCGTCGCCGGTTTGAACGTCGGCGCTGATCGGCACGAAGCGCAGGTCGAGCGTGTCGCCCTTCGGCGTACCGTAGATCACGCTGCGCAAGCCGGTGCGCACGATCTGCACCGGCACCGCCTGATCCTTGTCGGTGAGCAGCGTGACTTCGGCCTGCAACGGGAACACGCGCGTCACCTGACCGATCACGCCATCTTCGTTGACGACCGGCGAACCGTTCTGGATGCCCTGTTGCGCGCCGCGCCCGATAACCACCTTCTGTGTGAACGGATCGCGCGTGTCGTACTGGATTTCAGCCGGCAGCGATTGCGTGGTCGCGCGCTGCGACAGTTGCAGCAGCGCACGCAAATGGGCGTTTTCTGCGGCGAGTTCGGCCGCCGTATTCGCTTGCTGCGAAAGTTGCAGGTCTTTCGTGTGCAGTTTGTCGTTCTCGCTGCGCAGTGTGGCGCTGGTCACGGCGAGATCGGCAGCGCCCATGAAGATGTCTCGCGGCACCAGAGCCGCGCGTTGCAACGGATAAAGACCCGCGCCGAGCACGCCGCGAACGATTTCGAGCGTCTGGAAGCGTGCATCGGAGATCAGCAGGGCTAGCGCCAGCACGACGAAAAATAGCAGTCGTGCCAGTGCGGAAGGGCCTTGCTTGAACAGGGGCGGCGGACTGTATTCCATGGTCGGCGCCGGGGGCGTGAACAGTTGGGTGAGACGGCGGCGCGCGACGGACGCGCGCTCAGCGCGCGGCGGCTGGTTGGCGCAGCCGGTGACGAACAACGCAAACCGGCCCGCAAGGGGCCGTGTGCCAGATCCGCGCTACTGACATGGAGAGGGGCTCGCTTACTCGTACGAGAAGATGCTACCGAGCTTGTCCATGCGTTCGAGCGCCATGCCCGAGCCGCGCACGACGCAGGTCAGCGGGTCTTCGGCGACGAGCACCGGCAGGCCGGTTTCTTCGGCGAGCAGGCGGTCCAGATCGCGCAGCAATGCGCCACCGCCCGTGAGCATCATGCCGCGTTCGGCGATGTCGGCGCCGAGTTCGGGCGGCGTTTGTTCCAGCGCGATCTTCACCGACGACACGATCTGGTTCAGCGGATCGGTGAGGGCTTCGAGAATTTCGTTGCTGGAAATCGTGAAGCTGCGCGGAATGCCTTCCGACAGATTGCGGCCCTTCACTTCCATTTCCTTGACCTCGGAACCCGGGAATGCGGAGCCGATTTCCTTCTTGATCGCTTCGGCGGTTTGCTCGCCGATCAGCATGCCGTAGTTGCGGCGGATGTAGTTGACGATCGCTTCGTCGAACTTGTCGCCGCCTACGCGCACCGAGCCCTTGTACACGATGCCGCCGAGCGAGATCACGCCGACTTCAGTCGTGCCGCCGCCGATGTCGACGACCATCGAGCCGGTCGCTTCCGACACCGGCAGGCCGGCGCCGATTGCGGCGGCCATCGGTTCTTCGATGAGATAAACCTGCGACGCGCCCGCGCCGTGCGCCGCTTCCTTGATTGCGCGGCGCTCGACCTGGGTCGAACCGCACGGCACGCAGATGATGATGCGCGGCGACGGCGAGAACATACGCGATTCGTGAGCTGTCTTGATGAACTGCTTGATCATCTGCTCGGTGACGGTGAAGTCGGCTATCACGCCGTCTTTCATCGGGCGGATCGCCTCGATGTTGCCCGGCACCTTGCCGAGCATCTGCTTGGCTTCCTTACCGACTGCCTGGATGGTCTTCTTGCCGTTGGGACCGCCTTCCTGGCGGATCGAAACCACCGACGGTTCGTCCAGCACGATGCCTTTGCCACGCATGTAGATGAGCGTATTGGCGGTGCCGAGGTCAATTGCCAGATCGTTGGAGAAGTAGCTGCGAAGAAAACCGAACATTCAAAATCCTGTCTCGCTGGGGGCCGGGCCTCGCAACGTTTGCGTAGGGCGGCAGCGGAAAAATAACAGCTTCAACCGGGCGGACACTACGCCACTTGAGCTTGAAACTGCGAGGGAGTCTACCGGAGGCCGTTGCGAAGCCAAATCAGAAAAATCCGAACGATCTTTGGGAAATGTTCAGAAAGGACTTGGTAAGTCGGTCCGGGTTTGGGTCGAACGCGTAATGATACCTTATAATTTTGGATGTTTTGAAGGAAACGGAGGGCACTTTTTGCCCCCGCCGACCCCCTTTTTCGGGGTTGTCCTATTGCCTCGTAACTTGCTGTTGCAGCGTCGTTTTCTTCGTGCTGCAACGTCCACCACAATTTCCGGTGACTGCATGGCTCTGACCCTGACCGATGTTAAACGGATCGCGCATCTCGCGCGGCTCGAACTGGCCGACGCCGACGCTGAGCACACGCGTGCCCAGCTGAATGATTTTTTCGGCCTTGTCGAGCAGATGCAGGCGGTCGATACCACCGGCATCGCCCCGCTTGCCCACCCGATCGAGCAGATCGAAGACGTCGCGCTGCGCCTGCGTAACGACGCCGTGACCGAAACGGTCGAACGCGAAGCCTTCCAGCGCCCGGCGCCGGCCGTTCAGGACGGCTTGTACCTCGTGCCGAAGGTGATTGAGTAAGCCCCGCGCTGCAAGCCCGGCGTGGCTTGCCAGCCTGCGGCGTGCCACGCCGCACGAGCGGCGCGCGCCCACCGCGGGCTTCCTCGGCCCGGTTTGCCGGCGGGCAGCCGGACGCCTCCACGGCAGCGCGACCGCGCTGCCGCGCTTTCCAGGATAAAACGCAATGCATGAAAAAAGTCTGACCGAACTGCGCGCCGCATTGGCGGCCAAGGAATGCTCCGCAGTCGAACTGGCGCAGCTGTACCTGAAGCGGATCGACGCGGCCAATGGCCTGAACGCGTTCATCCAGGTCGATCACGAATTGACGCTCGCGCAGGCGAAAGCCGCCGACGCGCTGCTCCACACCGGCCACGCCGGCCCGCTGGTCGGTCTGCCGATCGCGCATAAGGACGTGTTCGTCACCAAGGGCTGGCGCTCCACCGCCGGCTCGAAGATGCTGGCGAACTACGAAAGCCCGTTCGATGCCACCGTGGTCGCGCGTCTGCAGAACGCCGGCATGGTATGCGTGGGCAAGACCAACATGGACGAGTTCGCGATGGGCTCGTCCAATGAGAATTCGTACTTTGGCCCCGTGCAGAATCCGTGGGACCGCAAGTCGGTACCCGGCGGTTCGTCGGGCGGCTCGGCGGCGGCGGTGGCCGCGCGTCTCGCGCCCGCCGCGACCGGCACCGACACCGGCGGCTCGATCCGTCAGCCGGCGTCGTTCTCCGGCATCACCGGCATCAAGCCGACCTATGGCCGTGTGTCGCGCTACGGCATGATCGCGTTCGCCTCGTCGCTGGATCAGGGCGGCCCGATGGCGAAGAGCGCCGCGGACTGCGCGACGCTGCTCAACGCGATGGCCGGCTTCGACGAGCGGGATTCCACGAGCCTCGTGCGCGACGACGAAGACTACGCGCGCTATCTCGGCAAGCCGTGGCAGGACAGCGGCGCGGCCAAGCCGCTCGCCGGCCTGCGCATCGGTCTGCCGAAAGAGTACTTCGGCGCGGGTCTCGCCGAGGACGTGCGCGCATCGATCGACGCCGCCCTGAAGCAGTACGAAGCGCTCGGCGCCACGCTCGTCGACGTCTCGCTGCCGAAAACCGAACTGTCGATTCCGGTGTACTACGTGATCGCGCCGGCCGAGGCGTCGTCGAACCTGTCGCGCTTCGACGGCGTGCGCTTCGGCCATCGCGCCGCTCAATACCGCGATCTGCTCGACATGTACAAGAAGTCGCGCGCCGAAGGTTTCGGCCCGGAAGTGAAGCGCCGCATCATGGTCGGCGCATACGTGCTGTCGCACGGCTATTACGACGCGTACTACCTGCAGGCGCAGAAGATCCGCCGCATCATCGCGCAGGACTTCCAGGAAGCGTTCAAGCAGTGCGACGTGATCATGGGACCGGTCGCGCCGTCGGTGGCGTGGGATCTCGGCGCGAAGGGCGACGATCCGGTGCAGATGTATCTGGCCGACATCTACACACTGTCGGTGAGCCTCGCCGGTTTGCCGGGCATGAGCGTGCCGTGCGGCTTCGGCGCGGGCGCGAATGCGCAGCGTCCGGTGGGCCTGCAGATCATCGGCAACTATTTCAACGAAGCCCGGATGCTGCAAGTGGCCGACGCGTTCCAGCGCGCGACCGACTGGCACCGCAAAGCACCGGCAGGAGTGTGAGCACCATGACCAAACAATGGGAAGTCGTGATCGGTCTGGAGACCCACGCGCAACTGTCGACTCAATCGAAAATTTTCTCGGGCGCGGCCACGCAGTTCGGCGCGGCGCCGAACACGCAGGCTTGCCCCGTCGATCTGGCGTTGCCGGGCACGCTGCCGGTGATGAACCGCGGCGCCGTCGAACGCGCAATCCAGTTCGGTCTCGCGATCGGCGCGACGGTGGCCCCGCGCAGCATCTTCGCGCGCAAGAATTATTTCTACCCCGATCTGCCGAAGGGCTATCAGATCAGCCAGTACGAAATCCCCGTGGTGCAGGGCGGCCAGGTGACGATTCAGGTGCCTGCCAATGAGAAGGCGGGCAAGGAAGCGTACGAGAAGATCGTCAACCTCACGCGCGCCCATCTGGAAGAAGACGCGGGCAAGTCGCTGCACGAAGACTTCGCGGGCATGACCGGCATCGATCTGAATCGCGCGGGCACGCCGCTGCTGGAAATCGTCACCGAGCCGGAAATGCGCAGCGCGGCCGAAGCGGTCGCGTATGCGAAGACACTGCACACACTCGTCACGTGGCTCGGCATCTGCGACGGCAACATGCAGGAAGGCTCGTTCCGCTGTGACGCGAACGTGTCGGTGCGCCCGGTCGGTCAGGCGGAATTCGGCACGCGCGCCGAGATCAAGAACCTGAACTCGTTCCGCTTCCTCGAAGAAGCGATCCAGTACGAAGTGCGCCGTCAGATCGAGTTGATCGAAGACGGCGGCACGGTGGTGCAGGAAACGCGTCTGTACGATCCGGACAAGCGCGAAACGCGCTCGATGCGCAGCAAGGAAGACGCGCACGATTACCGCTATTTCCCCGACCCCGATCTGATGCCGCTCGTGATCGACGCGGCGTGGGTCGAGCGCGTGAAAGGCCAGATGCCGGAGCTGCCGGAAGCGATCCAGCAGCGCTTCGTGTCGCAATACGGCCTCACACCCTACGACGCCAACGTGCTGACGTCGAGCAAGGCGATGGCCGAGTATTACGAAGCGGTGGTCGTCAAGGTCGGCCCGGCCAACGCGAAGGTCGCGGCGAACTGGCTGATGGGCGAAGTGTCGTCGCAACTGAATCGCGAAGGGCTGGAAATCGACGCGTCGCCGGTGTCATCCGCGCAACTCGCGCTGCTGCTGCAACGCATTGCCGACGGCACGATCTCGAATAAGATCGCGAAGGAAATTTTCCTCGCGATCTGGGAAGAGAAGGCCACCGACGAAGCCGCCGCCGATCGCATCATCGAAGCGAAGGGCCTCAAGCAGATTTCGGATACCGGCGCGCTGGAAGCGATCATCGACGAAGTGCTCGCCGCGAACCAGAAGTCGGTCGAGGAATTCCGCGCCGGCAAGGAAAAGGCGTTCAATGCGCTGATCGGTCAGGCGATGAAGGCGACCAAGGGCAAGGCCAATCCGGCACAGGTGAACGAACTGCTGAAGAAGAAGCTGTCCTGAGTTGAAGAAGCGCGGTTCGGGCGTTTTCGCCGGGACCATCACGGGCTGTTGCCGGAAACGAAAGTGGGGCAACGGCCCGTTTCATTTTGCTGGCGCGTTTTTCGAACCGCTGAACGCAGATCACGGAGTGTGTGGATGGCAAAGCAACCCGAACTCGACGATTTCCGCGTGCCGTATTTCGACGACGGCAAGAAAAAATCCCGATTCTCGCTGGACGATTTCGACACGGCTGCGAAGCCATTTTCAACCGGCTCGAAAGATGCGGACCGCGAGCGGCTCGCCGAGATCGGTACGCAACTCCAGATCCGGCAGGAGTGCCTGCACGCGCAGCAGAAGCGTCGCGTGTTGCTGGTGCTGCAAGGCATGGACACGAGCGGCAAGGACGGCACGATCCGCGCGGTATTTCACGAGGTCGACCCGCTCGGTTTGCGCATCGTGCCGTTCAAGGCGCCGACGCCGGTGGAACTGGCGCACGATTTTCTCTGGCGCGTGCATGCGCAGGCGCCCGCCGCCGGCGAGCTGACGATCTTCAACCGCAGTCACTACGAAGACCTGCTGGTGCCCACCGTACGCCGCGAACTGGATGAGCAGGCGTTCGAGCAACGCTGCTGCCACATTCGCCAGTTCGAGGAGATGCTTGCGTATAGCGGCACGACTATCGTCAAGTGCATGCTGCACATTTCGAAAGACGAGCAGCGCCAGCGTCTGCAGGCGCGTATCGACGACCCGAGCAAGCACTGGAAATTCGACGTGGCCGATCTCGACGCGCGCAAGCAGTGGGACGCGTATCAGTCGGCGTATCGCGACGCGCTGGCCGCGACGTCGACCGACTACGCGCCGTGGTACGTCATCCCCGCCGACTCGAAGACGCATCGCAATGTGATGGTCGCCGAGTTGCTGCTGCGTGCGCTGGAAGCGCTGAAGCTCGAATACCCGCCTCCCAAAGAATCCCTGAAGGGCATCAAGGTCGAGTGAGACCGGCTGCGCCCTTCGGCTCCAGAAACGAATCGAACATAAAGGAACGACATGTTGCGTGTGATTACCGCCAACCTGAACGGCATCCGCTCCGCGGCGAAGAAAGGCTTTTTCGAATGGTTCGGCGAGCAGAACGCCGACGTCTTGTGCGTGCAGGAAATCAAATGCTCGCAGGACGACATGACGCCGGAATTCATGGCGCCGCACGATTTCACCGGCTATTTTCAGCATGCGGTGAAGAAGGGCTATAGCGGCGCGGGCGTGTACACGCGTCACGAACCGGACGAAGTGGTGATCGGCTTCGGCAGCGAGGAGTTCGATCCGGAAGGGCGCTATGTCGAACTGCGCTTCGGCAAGCTGTCGGTGATTTCGGTGTATGTGCCGTCGGGCTCGAGCGGCGACGAGCGCCAGCAGGCCAAGTACCGCTTCATGGACGAGTTCATGCCGCATCTCGCCGGACTCGCGAAAGAGCGCGAAGTGATCGTGTGCGGCGACGTGAACATCGTCCACAAGGAAATCGACATCAAGAACTGGAAGAGCAACCAGAAGAACTCGGGCTGTCTGCCGGAAGAGCGCGCGTGGCTGACCCAACTGTTCGACGAAGTGGGTTACGTCGATGTGTTCCGCACGCTCGACCAGCGGCCGGAGCAGTACACGTGGTGGAGCAATCGCGGGCAGGCATACGCGAAGAACGTCGGGTGGCGGATCGATTATCAGATCGCGACGCCGGGCATCGCCGGCAAGGCGAAGCGCACCGACGTGTTCCGCGATATCAAGTTCAGCGACCATGCGCCGCTGACCGTCGACTACGATCACGAGCTCAAGAAGTAAGCAGCGCCCGGCCCGCGTCGCTCAATGCCGGCCCGTCAATCGCGGATCGGCTTGCGGCGCGGACGGCCCATGCCCGCGTAATCCGGCAGCGCGTCCACGCTCTTGCCGATCGCCTTCGCATAGAGCGGCAGCATGTCCGGCAAGCGCTTGATGATGTCCTGACGACGCGCCGGCGTGTACGGATGCACGTAGATGAAGCCGCGCTCGCGATCGCCGCGCGTTGCTTGCGCGAGGGTGTCCCACAGCGTGACCGCCGCGCGCGGATCGAAACCGGCGCGAGAGGCGATGTCGCTGCCGATCACGTCGGCTTCGGTTTCGTCGGTGCTTTCGTACTTCATTTCCAGCAGGCGCGAGCCGATCCCGAGGGGCGCAGCGCCGAGGTCGGCCAGCCCGAATAGCTGTGGGATCGTGCCGGTCGAATCGAGCTGGCTCGCCTGGAGCTGGCCGAGCCGTTCGCGTGCATGCTCGCGCAGCGCGTGCGCGATCTCGTGGCCGATCAGCATGCCGAGTTCGTTGTCGTTCAGACGCACGCGGTCGAGCAGCCCGCCGTAGACGACGATCTTGCCGCCCGGCAGACAATACATGCGGATATCGGGCGAGCGCACCACCGCCACATCCCACTTCCAGTTTTTGGCCCGCTCGTTCCATTTGAGCGAGTACGGAATCATTCTTTCGACGATCGACCGCACGCGGGTCACGCGCGCATCGGCGTCGCCGTACAGGCGGTTGGCGTGCTCGGCGCCGTACGCGATCTGGCCGAACTCTTCGGCGGCTTGCGCCTCGAGCATCGGCGACGGAATCAGGTTGCGGAACACCATGTAGCCGCCGAAGCGCAACTGGGTGTTCGGGGTGTACGAGGGCGGCGACGCGGGCGGCGCGGCAGTCGCCGCAGGCGTTTTCGCGGTGACGGGCGGTTGAGCCGGCGGTGTCGCGGAGCTCGGTGCGGTGGTGGCGGGCGTGCTGCCGGTGTTCGGGCTGCTCGTCGCGTTGTTCGCGCCCGG
>NZ_NPIH01000135.1 GCF_012275575.1 Paraburkholderia sp. SG-MS1
CACCATCGCAAGGCCGATTTCGGGCGGACGCAGCCAGTCGTAAGCCGGCGCGGGCAGGCCGTGCAGTGCGCGCTCCATGGCGGCTTCGAGATCGGCGCGCGATGTGCGGGCCAGCACGGCCATCCAGGCGCGCCGCTCGGACGACGCGGGAACGGGCGGAGGCGACGCGGAAGTAGCGCTCATCGTATTTCCTGTTGAGCCAGCGAATGGACATTTGACCATCTATTCATCTAAACGTCTAGACGTTTAGAGGTATGCTTGTCGAGCGTCGGCATGTGTGCCGTTGTTTTCACATTTTCATCATGGCTTGCGCACTACAATGCACACCATGCCGAATATTTGATCCTGGGGGAATGACAGCACCATGACATCGATCGACAACGCGATGCCGGGTATGACGCTCGAACGTGGCGCGGGCGTGGCCGTGTGGCGGCAGATCGAGCAGATTCTGGCGGCCGAGATCGCCGCCAGCGGCTTCGGCGAAGAAGGACGCTTGCCGAGCGAGGGTGAACTGGCCAAACGCTTCGAAGTGAACCGGCATACCGTGCGTCGCGCAATGCTGGGACTGGCCGCGTCGGGCCTCGTGAGCGTGGAGCAGGGGCGCGGCACCTTCGTGCAACCCGGCGCGATCGACTATTCGATCGGCCGCCGCACGCGCTTCACGGAGAACTTGCGCCAGCAGCATCACGCGGCGGCGGGCACGATGTTGTCGGCGGCGCGCGTGAAGGCCGAGCCCGGTGTCGCGAAAGCGTTGAGTCTGCGGGCGGGCGCCGCGGTCTACCGGATCGAATCGCTGCACGAGTCCGACGGCGTGCCGCTCACGTTCGCGCGCAGCTGGTATCCGGCCACGCGGTTCGCGGGCCTTCCCGAGGTGCTGGAGCGCACTGGCAGCGTCACGAAGTCGATGGCCGAGTTCGGCGTCGACGACTATCTGCGCAAGTGGAGCCGTATCGGCAGCGTGCTGCCCGAGCCGGAAGTGGCGAGGCGTTTGAACATCAACCGGCAGCAGCCGGTGCTGTGGGTCGAAAACGTCGATGTCGACTTGCAAGGCACACCGGTCAAGTACGGCTTCGCGCATTTCGCGGCGGACCGTGTGCAGTTGCTGGTGGAGCACGACCTGTGAACGGCGCTGCATGGAACGCCGGCGCACGCTTTGGCGTGTATTACGCGCCCTCGGGTGAGTCCGCGTGGTGGCGCGCAGGTTCGGTGTGGCTCGGCCGCGATGCGCAAAGCGGCGAGCGCCACGTGCCGCCTCAACCGGAAGGCTTGGCGCGCGCGCTGACGGAGTTGACCGAAGCGCCGCGTCGTTATGGCTGGCACGGCACGCTGGTCGCCCCGTTTCATCTCGCGGCCGGCGTCACGCAGGACGACCTGTTGGTCGCGGCGCGTGCATGGGCGCTCACGCAGCACGCCTTCATGTTGCCGGTGGAGGCCGCGACGCTCGGCGATTTCGTCGCACTGCGTCCAGTGGATCAGCGGGGCGAGGCCGCCATTCGCGCGCTGGCGAATAGCGCTCTGCTAACGCTCAACCCATTGCGCGCGCGGCCGTCCGCTGCCGATCTTGCGCGCCGGCTCGAAGCGCCATTGAGCGATCGGCAGCGCGCGTTGTTAATCGCCTGGGGCTATCCGTACGTGTTCGACGAATTCCGCTTTCACATGACGCTGTCCGGTTCGCTCGCCGAGGTGCGGGAGCGCGCGGCATTGGTCGCCTGGTGGCGGCAGCGCACGCGCGCGCTCGGGCCGTTGAGCGTCGATCAGGCCGCGCTCTTTGTCGAACCCGCGCCCGGCGAGCCGTTCGTGCTGTGGCAGCGCTTGCCGTTCCAGACTCGCGAGGTGATATGACCATGGCAGGGCGTTTGATCTATGTAATGGGGCCGTCCGGCGCGGGCAAGGACGCGTTGCTGGCGTTCGCGCGCCAACGCCTCGCAGGCGAGCCGATCCTGTTCGCGCACCGCTACATCACGCGGCCGGGCGGCAACGGCGAAGTGCATGTGCCGCTGAGCGTCGAAGAGTTCGCCGCGCGGTCGGTGCTCGGCCTGTTCGCGCTCGAATGGTCGAGTCATGCGCTGCGCTATGGCATCGGCATCGAACTCGACGCGTGGTTGGCGCGCGGTTGCACGGTGGTCGTCAACGGCTCGCGACAGCATGTGCAGCACACGTTGGCGCGCTATCCGCGCGTGGAAATCGTGCACGTGGATGCCGCGCCGCATATTCTCGAAGCGCGTCTCGGCGCGCGGGCGCGTGAATCCGCGGAACAGGTCGCGGCCCGGCTCGCGCGGCGCGCGCCGTTCTCATTGCCCGCGGGCGTGCGCTGTACGACGATCGACAATTCCGGGCGTCTCGAAGACGCGGGCCAGGCGTTGATCGAGATTCTCATGGCGCGCGCCGGCGTTCATTGAAGCGAACTATTCACCGGCCGCCATCCGCTCCCGCGTCGCCTGCTGCAAACACAGGACGAACTGCTGAACCGCCGGCGTGGGCAGCAGATCGCGCCGCGACATGATGCTCAGATCGTAGTTCGGCAGCGCGTCTTCGATCTGCGCGACGCGGATGCCGAGCGGCGCGACCATCTGCGCGAGCGGCCGCGTGAAGCAGCCGATCACGTCGGTTTGCGACACCAGCCCCAACGTCACCGCAAACGACGACGGCGCCCGCACCAGTCGTTTCGGCACCGGCAAGCCGTGCGCGTTGAACATGGCCATCATCACGCTGTGCGGAAAATGATCGGCGCCGACCGTCGCGATCCACTCCGCGTCGAGCAGTTCGTGCAGCCGGGTAACGTTCGCAAGCGGATGCCCGGCGCGCAGCGCGACCACGAACTGCGTCGAGTAGAGCGGCGCCTGCACCAGATCGCTGTCGAGCGCCTGCACGTGATGAAGCGCGGCGATGTCGAGCGCGCCATTGCGCAAACGCGCGAGCGCATCGGGAATCGTCACTTCCTCCAGATGCAGATTCACCAGCGGCATCTTCTGGCGAAAGCTCGACACCGCATGCGGCAGCGCCGTGAGCGCGATCGACGGCATGGTCCCCACGCTGACCTTGCCGGCCAGTTCTCCTTTCACCTGTTCGACGGCTTCGACCGTGCGCCGCATGTCGCCCAGCAATTGCTCGGCGCGCGGCAGCAGCGCGAGCCCGCACGCCGTCAACTCGATGCCGCGTACGCTGCGCAGCATCAGTTCCGCATTCAGCGCGCTTTCGAGCTCGCGGATCGTATGCGTGACGGCCGGCTGCGTCACACCGAGTTCGCGCGCGGCGGCGCGCAAGCTGCGATGATGCGCGGCCGCGACGAAAGCCTGCAACTGCTGCAGCTTCATGAGGGTAATCCTCTATATAAGACCGGTTAATCGGGGTGAAAAAAATAGCATCTTATTCGAACAAAACGGCGTGGCTATAGTGGCGAGCTGTTTGCCGCGCGTTTGCGGCGTGAGTTCACGGAGCCATCGAGATGAAAGAAGCCGCGCGTTTTACCGAAGTGTCCGATCTGGAGCCTGCCGCGCAGAGCCTGCGCGAGATTCGCCATCACATCCATCACCACCCGGAACTGGCCTACGAGGAGTTGCAAACCGGCGCGCTGGTCGCGGAGAAGCTGGAGCAATGGGGCTGGCAGGTGACGCGCGGAGTGGGCAAAACCGGCTTGGTGGGCACGTTGAAGGTCGGCGACGGCCGCCGCAGCATCGGCATTCGCGCGGACATGGACGCGCTGCCGATCATCGAGCAAACCGGCCTGCCGTATGCGAGCGGCACGCACGGCAAGATGCACGCCTGCGGCCACGACGGCCACACGACGATGCTGCTCGGCGCCGCCCAGCATCTCGCGGCCACGCGCAATTTCTCGGGCACGGTGCATCTGTATTTTCAACCGGCGGAAGAGAGCGGCATCGACAGCGGCGCGCTGAAGATGATCAACGATGGCCTGTTCGAGCGCTTCCCCTGCGACGCCGTGTTCGGCGTGCACAATCATCCGGGCGCGGAACCCGGCACGCTGCTGTTTCGCAAGGGGCCGTTCATGTCGGCGGGCGACAAGGCGATCATCACGATCGAAGGCGTCGGCGGGCATGCCGCGCGTCCGCATCTTACAGTCGATCCGGTCGTGGTTGCGGCGAGCATCGTGATGGCGTTGCAGACAATCGTCGCGCGCAACGTCGATCCGTCGCAGCCGGCGGTGGTGACAGTCGGCTCGATGCATGCGGGCACCGCCAACAACGTGATTTCGAGCAGCGCGAAACTGGAGCTGAGCGTGCGCTCGTTCAGCCCCGAGGTGCGCGCCCTGCTGAAAAAGCGTATTACCGAACTCGCCGAAACTCAGGCGGCCAGTTATGGCGGCAAGGCGGTGGTCGAGTACATCGAAGGCTATCCGGTCGTGGTTAATTCGGATGCCGAAACGGATTTCGCGGTGCAGGTCGCACGCGAACTGGTCGGCGACGACAAGGTGGTCGCGAACACCGACATCCTGATGGGCAGCGAGGACTTCGCCTTCATGCTGCAAAAGCGGCCGGGCACGTTCCTGCGGATCGGCAACGGCGTGGGCGAGGACGCCTGCATGGTGCACAACCCGCACTACGATTTCAACGATCGCAGTCTGCCGGTCGGCGCTGCGTTCTGGACGCGGCTGGTGGAGCGGTATCTGGCGCAGCGAGCCTCGACACTGCGCTACCGGCCGACATAACGACGAAAGAGACCACACGATGAACACCACCACCGACGCGAGGCGCACCCTCGACGCCGCAGGCACGAACCGGATCTCCAGTCGCGGCGCGGTCGCCGCCGCGGTGATCGGCAACTGGCTCGAATTCTTCGACTTCACCGTGTACGGCTTTTTCGCCGTGATCATCGGCAGGCTGTTTTTTCCGTCGACGGACCCGACCACCTCGTTGCTGCTGTCGGTGGCGACCTTCGCTGCGGGTTTCATCACACGGCCGCTCGGCAGCGTGATGCTTGGCGTGTACGCCGACCGCAAGGGGCGCAAGGCCGCACTCAACCTGACCATCATGCTGATGGCGGCGAGCACCGGCCTGATCGCGCTCACGCCGACCCACGCCCGGATCGGTCTCGCCGCGCCGTTGCTGATCGTGTTCGCGCGTCTCGTGCAAGGCTTCTCGCAAGGCGGCGAGTTCGGCGCGGCCACCTCCACGCTGCTCGAACAGGGCGGCGGCACGCGGCGCGGTTTTCGCGCCAGCTGGCAACTGGCGACGCAAGGCGGCGCGGCGCTGATGGGCGCGGGCATTGCGGCCGCGCTATCGGCGGCGTTGTCGAAAGAAGCGCTGGAAAGCTGGGGTTGGCGCGTACCGTTTCTGCTCGGCGTGCTGATCGCGCCGGTCGGCATCTACCTGCGCCGCCGTCTCGCCGACGATACGTCCAGCGCGCACGGCCACGGGATCGAGCGCGGCGTGCTGCATGAACTCTTCACCGCGCATCTGCGTCAGCTCGTGCTGATCACGCTGACAGTGATGGGCGGCACGGTCTCGACCTACATTCTCACGTTCTACATGCCGACCTACGCGATCCACACGCTTGGCCTGCCGATGTCGCTGTCGATGCTGGTCGGCGTCGCGTCGGGCCTCGTGATGCTGATCACGTGCCCGCTGTTCGGTCTCGTATCCGACCGTATCGGTAGCCGCAAGCGGCCCATCCTGTTTGGCCGTGGCGTGCTGGTCCTGCTGCTGTTTCCGGCCTTCATGCTGATGAACCGCTTTGCGCAGCTATCGGTGGTGATGTCGCTGACCGCGCTGATGCTGGTGTTCTATTCGATGGGCTCGGCGTCGGAATTCGCGCTGATGTGCGAGTCGTTTCCGCGGCGCGTGCGTGCCACCGGCATTTCGATCGCGTATGCGGTGAGCGTGTGCGTGTTCGGCGGGACCGCGCAACTGGTCGCGACGTGGCTGATCCGGGTGACGGGCAGCAAGCTGGCGCCGGCCGGTTATGTGGCAGCGTGCGTGGTGGTGTCGCTGGTCGCGGTCTCGATGCTCAGGGAGACCGCGAACGAATCGATCGATTGAGGGATCGCGGCGCCTCCACTGACGTCTTTTCCCGCAGCCATGAAGGCAGCGCGCCGGCAACCCGCCCGCGCTTGCTTCGTTATCAGGCGAACCGCCTTCAACCGCGCCGCGCCACCATCTCCGACACGGTCTGTGCGGCTTGCTGCAACGGCTCCAGAAACGCCTTCACCATTTGCTTCGCGGAATTGCGCTGCGCGTTACCGCTGATGTTCATCGCCGCGATCACGCGCCCCTGGCGATTGCGGATGGGCGCGGACAGCGAAATCAGGCCGCCTTCCAGTTCCTGATCGACGATCGCCCATCCTTGGCGGCGCACCTGCGCGATCAGTCGCTTCAGCTCTTCCTTGTCGGTCACGGTGCGCGGCGTATGCGCATAGAGCGGCGTCGAACTGAGCGTCGCGTCGAGCGTTTCGTCGTCGAGCGCGGACAGCAGGACGCGGCCCATCGACGTGCAATACGCGGGCAGGCGGCTGCCGATCGACAGATTGATGGTCATGATCTTGTGCGTCGGCACGCGCAGCACGTAGACGATCTCGGTGCGATCGAGCACGGCCGCCGAGCAGCTCTCGTGGACCTGTGCCGACAGGCTTTCCATCACCGGTTCGGCGAGATTCCAGAACGGCATCGACGTCAGGTACGCGAAACCGAGGTCGAGAATCTTCGGCGTGAGGCGGAACAGGCGGCCTTCGGCCTCCACGTAGCCGAGCGTCTGCAGGGTCAGCAGAATGCGGCGCGCGCCGGCGCGCGTCAGGCCGGTCGCGGCGGCGACATCGGTGAGCGTCTGTTCGGGGCGCGTCGCGTCGAACGCGCGGATAACCGCGAGGCCACGCGCGAACGACTGCACATACGAGTCGCCCGGTTTGTCCGGGGCCGGTTCGGCGCTGGCGGGCACGGCGGAAGACGGTGGCAGGGCTTTGCTCATGGGCCTTGAGAATGCGTTCGAGGAAACTGCGCGTGACGCCGCACCGTTCACGCGGCGCGCGGTGGCGCAAAGGCGTGACGATAGCTTAAGCCTTTGTGATTCGCCAACTGGACACTGATTTGCCCAAAAATACCAGGGTTTGCGCCGATGCAGGCCACATTCAAAATTTGTATGATGACCCGATGACATGATCAATCGAGGCATCGATGTTCGACAAGATTCCTGCGCGGGCATTGAGCGACACGGTCGCCCAGCAGCTTCTGAAGCAGATCGACAAAGGCACCTTCGAGCGCGGCGGCAAGCTGCCGACCGAGGTCGTGCTGGCGCAGCAGTTCGGCGTGAGTCGCACGGTGATCCGCGAGGCGATTTCGCGGCTGAAGAACGAGGGGGTGGTCGAGCCGCGCCAGGGCAGCGGCGTGTTCGTCGCGGCACACGGCTCGGTCCGGCCGTTGCGGATCGATTCGGCCGAGGCGGCCGAACCCGGCTCGGTCGTGCAGATCCTCGCGCTGCGTCGTGCGATCGAAGCGGAAGTCGCATCGGAAGCCGCGATGCGGCGCAGCGATGCCGACATGGCCGCGATCGACGCGGCGCTCGCGCGCATCGATCAGGCAGTGGCCGAAGGCGAGGAGGGCGTCGCGCAAGACGTCGCGTTCCATCGTGCAATCGCGGCGGCCACCGGCAATCCGTATTTCCTCAAGACACTCACGTTCCTGAATCAATACCTGGAGGCGGGCACCGTCGTCACGCGCCGCAACGAAGCCTTGCGCGAGGACTTTTCGCGCCAGGTGCGCGAAGAGCATGCGGCCATTGCGGACGCGATTCGCGCGGGTGATCCGATGGCGGCGCGCAACGCGGCGCGCACGCATATGTACAACGCCGCACGGCGCCTCGCGGAAGCGGGGATTTGCTGAGGTTTCAGCCCGTGGCGCAGCGAGGGCTCCGATGAACGCATGCGTTCATCGGACGCGACAACGCAGAACGAATTCATAGAGGTCAAGCATGTCCAGAAATGTCGGTGTCATCGGTCTTGGTGCAATGGGCCTGGGTGTCGCGCGCTCGTTGTTGCGCGCGGGCTTTCGGGTTCACGCATGTGATCTGCGCCGCGAGGTGCTGCAGGCGTTCGTCGACGAAGGCGGCGTCGGTTGCGCGACGCCTGCCGAACTCGGTGCGCAGTGTGAAGTGGTTGTCACGCTGGTCGTGAATGCGGCTCAGACCGAAGCCGTGCTGTTCGGCGAACAGGGCGCGGTGGCCGCGATCAGGCCGGGCGGCGTGGTGATCGCGAGTGCGACTGTCGCGCCGGACTTCGCGATCGAACTCGGCAAGCGGATCGAGGCCGCCGGGTTGCACATGCTCGACGCGCCGGTTTCGGGCGGCGCGGCACGCGCCGCATCCGGCGAGATGACGATGATGACGTCCGGCCCGGCCGCCGCCTATGCCGCGTGCGAGGACGTGCTGGCCGCGATGGCCGGCAAGGTGTACCGCCTTGGTGCGGCGCACGGCGCGGGATCGAAGGTGAAGATCATCAATCAGTTGCTGGCCGGCGTGCATATCGCGGTCGCCGCCGAGGCGATGGCGCTTGGCCTGCGCGAAGGCGTCGATCCCGACGCGCTGTATGAGGTGATCACGCACAGCGCGGGCAATTCGTGGATGTTCGAGAACCGCGTGCCGCACATTCTCGCGGGCGATTACACGCCGTTGTCGGCAGTCGATATTTTCGTCAAGGACCTGGGCCTCGTGCTGGATACCGCACGCCGCTCGAAATTTCCGTTGCCGCTGTCGGCGGCGGCGCATCAGATGTTCATGATGGCGTCCACGGCCGGCCATGGTGGTGAAGACGATTCCGCGGTGATCAGGATTTTCCCCGGCATCGATCTGCCGGCGGCGAAGTAAGCAGGAGAGCTATCCATGACGGCAACTACGACACGCGCGCTGCTCGGCTGCATCGCCGACGACTTCACCGGCGCGACCGATCTCGCCAACATGCTGGTGCGCGGCGGTATGCGCACGGTGCAGACGATCGGCGTGCCCGCGGCGAACGAAACGATCGAGGCCGACGCGCTGGTGGTCGCGCTGAAATCGCGCACTATTGCTGCCGCCGATGCCGTTGCGCAATCGCTCGCCGCACTCCACTGGTTGCGCGCGCAAGGCTGCCGGCAATTTTTCTTCAAGTACTGCTCGACGTTCGATTCGACCGACTCGGGCAACATTGGCCAGGTGACCGATGCGCTGCTCGATGCGCTGAGCGCCGACGGTGGCAACGCGAGCGCGTTGACGATCGCATGCCCGGCGTTTCCCGAAAATGGCCGCACGATTTTTCGCGGCCACCTGTTCGTCGGCGACGTGCTGCTCAACGAGTCGGGGATGGAAAACCATCCGCTCACGCCGATGCGCGATGCGAACCTCGTTCGCGTGCTGCAACGTCAGACGCAATCGAAAGTCGGCCTCGTGCGTTACGACGCGGTGGCCAAAGGCGTGTCGAGCGTGCGTGCGGCATTCGATGCGCTGCGTGAGGACGGCGTGCGCATGGCGATCGCGGACGCGGTGTCCGACGCCGATCTCCACGTGCTCGGCGAAGCCTGCACGGACCTGACGCTGATCACCGGCGGCTCGGGCGTCGCGCTGGGCCTGCCCGCGAACTTCCGCCGCGCGGGCTTGCTCGCGGAGCAGCACGACGCCGCGCAACTGCCGCGTGTCGAGGGTCTGTCGGCGGTGCTGGCCGGCAGCGCGTCGAAGGCGACTAA
>NZ_NPIH01000136.1 GCF_012275575.1 Paraburkholderia sp. SG-MS1
CCCGGCGCTAGGCGTGGGCGCGAGCATCGCGTCCCACGCAAAACGCGCCTGCACCCGCGTGCCGCGCGGCGCGCTGGCGTCGGCGGCGCGGTGCGGGCCGCTGCGCCGGGCGCTGACGCGCAGCGTGCCGTCGAACGCGGCGCAACGCGCCTGCATGCCGCTTAGGCCGAAATGACCGCTAGGACCGGCACGGCCGCGGCGTTGCCGGGCGTTGCGCGTGAGCCCGATCCCGTCATCGCTGATGAGCAGCGTCAGGTGACGACGGCTCGTCTCGATGCGTACGTCGGCGGAATCGGCGCGGGCGTGCTTGACAATGTTGTTCAGGGCTTCCTGGGCGACGCGGAACACGGCCAGCGCCGCGTCGGCGGGCAGGCGCGCGAGACGCGCGTCGGCGGCGCACACGAAGCTCGTGCGCAGTTGCGTGCGGCTGGCGAAGTCGCTGGTCCAATGCGCGAGCGCCCCGACGATGCCGGCTTCCAGCGACGGCGCGTGCAACTCCGCGACGGCCTGGCGGCTCGCGGCGCACACCGCGTCGAGCGAACGGTTGACGACGGCGAGCGCGGCGGCGCATTGCGACGGCGCGTGGGCGGGCAGCCAGGTTTCGACGCCGGCCAGCGCAAAGCGCGCCGCGGTCAATTCGGCGCCCACGCCGTCGTGCAGTTCGCGCGCCACATGATGGCAGGCGGCTTCGTGTGCCTGAACCAGTTCGGCCGATAGTTCGCGCACCCGCGCTCGCAATTGCGCGAGCTCGCGCTCGACTGCCGTGGACGGCGCGACGAACCCGTCACGGGCCGCTGACGGGGAAAGCTGGGCGTTAAACGGGACGACAGTCGACGTATCCATGAGTTTCCTGCTCAGGAAGCCGTACGGACAGCGAAGCGAGTGCGCGTCGGCGCCGCGAAGACGAAAGAACGCATGCGAATCTCGAGCCTCCAGGTGTGGCCGTTACGCGTAGCATGTGACGGGCAAAACGCCATGGTGCTAAGTAACGAAAGTTACATTCAGTAACATCTAGATCGGATCACGAAAAGTCTGTGGAATTGACTCGTCGTGCGCCGGGATGATATCTCAAAAAAAGATAAAATGCAGTCCCAGCAAGGGTTAGCGCTTATATCTCATGCAGTGCTTGAGATTGGTCAAGCGTCGATCACGCATTTATGTAGGAATAATACCGACGCCAAATGTCAAATGTACGGCGTGAATTTGTAACTGGCAACAAAAAAGGAGCCCGAAGGCTCCTTTCTGTTGGATCTGCGGCGCAAGCCGCGAAAAGCACTGTGCGGCTTAGCCGACGAACGCCTTTTCGACCACGTAGTGACCCGGCGCGTTGTTGCTGCCTTCCTGGAAGCCCAGGTCGTCGAGCAGCTTGCGCGTGTCGCGCAACATGTGCGGGCTGCCGCACAGCATGATGCGGTCGTTTTCGAGCGAGAAGCCCGGCACGCCCAGGTCGGCGAACAGCTTTTCGGTTTCGATCAGCTCGGTGATGCGGCCGCGGTTCTGGAACGCTTCGCGCGTGACCGTCGGGTAGTACAGCAGCTTTTCCTGCACCAGTTCGCCCAGGTGCTCATGTGCCGGCAGATGGTCGGTGATGTATTCCTTGTACGCCAGTTCGTCGACGAAACGGCAGGTGTGCGTGAGCACGACGCGTTCGTAACGGTCGTAAATGTCCGGATCTTTAATGATCGACATGAATGGCGCGAGGCCCGTGCCGGTGGACAGCAGCCACAACGTCTTGCCCGGCAGCAGGTTGTCGGCCATCAGCGTGCCGACCGGCTTCTTGCCGATCAGCACTTCGTCGCCGACTTTCAGATGCTGCAAACGCGACGTGAGCGGGCCGTCCTGCACCTTGATGCTCAGGAATTCGAGATGTTCTTCGTAGTTCGCACTCGCGAGGCTATAGGCGCGGATCAGCGGCTTGCCATCGACTTCGAGGCCCACCATCGTGAACTGGCCGTTTTCGAAACGGAACGACGGATCGCGCGTGCAAGTGAAGCTGAAAAGCGTATCAGTCCAGTGATGGACGCTCAGGACGGTTTGTGGATTCAGGTTGCTCATGGCTTCTTGGATAGTGCGAAAACAAAGGCGGCCAGTCGTTTGAGCCGGCCGGCACGGCAAGGGCGATGCTGCGCTCACCCGTGGACGGGAGTCACGCGCAATCCGCTATTTTACCGCGCCCGCTGCTGAAGGGCGGCGGCGCGGCGGTTGAGCGTGGTGATGCGGGTTGCCGAACCTGGGAAGCGGCGGCGCCGGCTGTCGACACAATCGGGCGCCGCGAACGACGTGGGCATGAGTGCGGCCGCGCTTCAACTGGGGTACGGCGATGGGCGAAAAGTCGCGCTGGGCAACTGCCATCGGCTGTCCGGCATGCACCGGATAGGCGCGCCGCACGGGCAACATGGTCAGGATCATACCGAAACGTGACGTGCGCTGCAGCATTGACCCTGCTGAGAAAACTGGCAAATGGGGCGCCGGCAGGGGAAATCAGGTGGCCGGTGGATGGCAGGGCGGGAGTGCGGATACCTTTCAACCTGCATGGCCCGGTGCGCGATTTGTTGGTACACGAGCGCGGGGTCGGCGCGTCACGACTTGACTCAGACGTAGATCAGGTAGGGATCTGTTTATTTTCCAGTGCGATGACGCCGAGCAAGGTGAGCGTCCGGACCGAAGCGCGTGAAATCGCCCAAGGCCTCACCTTGAAGTTGCCAACTCACCGGGAGCCTACGCTGGCGCCGCCACCCGCTTTTTCCCGCGCTGTTTCAGCACTCGCGCCTGCAACACGATCACCAGCAACAGGAACACGCCACGAATCACCGACTGCCAGTAAGCCGACAAACTGATGAATCCCAGCCCGTTTTCAAAGTTCAGCAGGTTGAAGACGAGGCCGAGCAGCAGCACGCCGGCAATCGTCATCGCGACCGAGCCTTCGCCGCCGGTGAGTAGCGTGCCGCCGAGCACCACTGCCGAAATCGCGAACAGCTCCCAGCCGACGCCTTCGTTCGGCTGTCCCGCGCCGAACTGCGCGGCGAGGATCACGCCCGCCATGCCGGCGAGCAGCCCGCTCACCGCATAGGCCATCACCAGTGTGCGGTCGACGTTCAGCCCCATCAGCCGCGCGGCTTCCTCGCTGCCGCCGATCGCCAGCGAATGCCGCCCGAAGCGCGTGCTGCGCAACGCGAGCCAGCCGACCAAGGCGGCGACCGCCGCGACGATCCCCGGAATCGGCAAGCCGAACAGATCGCCTTGTCCGAAGTTGCCGAAGTTCGATTCGGACGCAATCGATACCGCATCGTTCCTGCCGAGCAGCAGCGCGACGCCATGTGCGCCGAGGCTCGTCGCGAGCGTCACGATGAAAGGCAGGATTTTCAGCCGCGTGATGATCAGTCCGTTCAGCACGCCGAGCGCGAGCCCCGCCGCGCAGCCCGCCAGCACCGCGACCCAGCCGCCGAACACGCTGGTCAGCGCGGCAACGACGCTCGCGAGCGCGGCCACCGTGCCCACCGACAAGTCGATGCCGCCGGTGATGATCACGAAGGCCATGCCGATCGAGATAAGCGCGAACATCGAGTTGTAGCGCCAGAACGACGTGATGTTGTACGCCGAGCCGAAATGCTCGTAGCGCACGAGGCCGAAGACGACGAGAGCGGCCAGCGCGAGCAGGATAGGGAGATTTTTTTTCATCGCATGAGTCCGGGAGTGTCCGTAAGCTGCGTCAGGCGTTAGCGCGAGCGCCGTTGCACATAAACGGCCGCGACGATAATACCGGCCTTCACCACCAGCGCCGCCGCGTCGGGAATGCCGTGCGCGAGCAGCGTATAGCGCAGCAACTGGATGATCAGCGCGCCGATCAGCGTGCCACCGATGTACGCCTTGCCACCCGTCAGCGCGGTGCCACCGACGGCGACCGCGGCGATCGCATCGAGCTCCACACCGAGCCCGACCACGTTCGCATCCGAAGATGAATTCACCGAGATCGAGATCAGCCCGGCGAGACCCGCGAGCGCCGCGCACAACGTGTAGGCGATCAGTTTGATGCTGGCGGTCGGCACGCCGCACAGGTACGCGGCTTTTTCGTTGCCGCCGGTGATCAGCAGGTACTGCCCGAACAGCGTCTTGCGCACGACCCACACGAACAGCGCGACCAGCGCCAGCATCAGCAGCACCTGGAACGGCACGCCCGCCACCTTGCCGAGCGCGATCCACTGGAAAGCCGGCGTGTTGAACGCCTGCAGACTGCCATCGGTGACGACCTGCGCGATGCCGCGTCCGGCGATGAACAGCACGAGCGTCGCGACAATTGGCTGTACGGATAGCCTCGTCACCAGCAAGCCGTTGAACACGCCGCACAACGCGGCGGCGAGCACCGGCAGCACGAACGCGAGCGCAATGCCGCCGGGCCCCGGTATGTTGAGGAACAGCATCGGCGCAAGCGCGCCGGAGATTGCCATCGACGCGCCCACCGACAGATCGATGCCCCCCGTCGCCACCACCAGCGTCATGCCGATGCCGACGATCACGATCGTGACCACTTGGGTCATGTTCACGTTGAAGGTTTGCAGCGACCAGAAGTGCGGCGTAAAGATC
This sequence comes from Paraburkholderia sp. SG-MS1, assembly GCF_012275575.1. Taxonomy (GTDB): domain Bacteria; phylum Pseudomonadota; class Gammaproteobacteria; order Burkholderiales; family Burkholderiaceae; genus Paraburkholderia. Next base: position 4,582 of record NZ_NPIH01000136.1, read on the forward strand.
AGATTGAACAGCACCATCGCGAGCAGCACGATGACTTCGCGTTGCATCGCGAGATGCCGCCATTTCTGCACGGTGCTCGCCGGTTTGGCGCGTGGCGTGGCGGCCATGCTCGATGCGGCGTCGGCGGGTCGCGCCGGTTCGGCTTGCAATGATTCGGTGTGCAGCTTAAGTGCCATGACGGTCGCCCTCCAACGCGTCTTCGATATGGGCGGCGTGGGCCGCTTCCACCAGTTGCGAATGTCCTTCGCTGCCGTAGGCGATGGCGTCCATGATCGCGGTCTCGCTCATTTCGGCGCCGGTCAGCTCGGCGACCGTGCGGCCGTCGCGGATCACCACCGCGCGGTCGGCCACGGCGGTCAGCTCTTCCAGTTCCGATGCGGACAGCAGCACCGCCAGTCCCGCGTCGCGCAACTCGCGCACGACCTTCGCGACGTCGGCTTTGGCGCCGACGTCGATGCCGCGCGTCGGTTCGTCGAGCAGCAGCAGCGACGGCTCGGCGGCGAGCCAGCGCGCGAGCAGCACCTTCTGCTGATTGCCGCCGGACAGCTCGCGGATCGGCTGATCGGCTGAGCGCAGCTTGATGCCGAGCGACGCGATGAAGCGGTCCACGATCGCCTGCTGTTTCTTCACGTCGACCACGCCGTTCTTCGCGAGCGTGCGCAGGCAGACCAGCGTGAGGTTGTCGCGCACCGACAGTTCGGGGACGATGCCTTCGCCCTTGCGGTCTTCGGTGAGGTACGCGAGGCCGCGCGCGATCGCGTCCTGCGGCGACTTCAATGTAACCGCCGCGCCGCCGATCGACAGCGAGCCGCGCTCGAGCGGGTCGGCGCCGAACATCAGCCGCATGGTCTCGGTGCGGCCGGAGCCGAGCAGGCCCGCGAGACCCACCGCTTCGCCCGCATGCACTTCGAGCGACACGTCGCTCACCTTCGGATGCGCGCTCAACTGCGACGCGGCGATCGCCTGCTTGCCGCGCCGCGCGAGGTTCGCTTCGCGCGAGGCGGTGTCTTCCTGAACGACGGCGGCCAGTGTGCGGCCGAGCATCGTCGTGACGAGTTGCAGCTTGTCCATCTCGGCCATCGTGCTTTGCGCGACTGTCTGGCCATCGCGCATCACGGTGACGCGGTCGCACAGCGCATAAAGCTCGTCGAGCCGGTGCGACACGAAGATCACCGCGCGGCCGTCGTCGCGCAGTTTGCGCACCACGGTGAAGAGCAGTTCCACTTCGCGCTCGTCGAGCGACGAGGTGGATTCGTCCATGATCACCATCTTTGCGTCGGACGAAACCGCGCGCGCGAGCGCCACCATCTGCTGGATAGCGGTCGAATAGCGGCCGACCGGTTTCTTCACGTCGATCTGCAGGCCGAACGATTCGAGCAATGCGCTGGCGCGCTGCTGCACCGCGCGCCAGTCGATCAGACCGAAGCGGCGCGGCTCGCGGCCGAGGAAAATATTTTCCGCGACCGAGCGGAACGGCACCAGGTTGATCTCCTGATAGATCGTGCTGATGCCCGCTTCGCGCGCCTGCTTGGGCGTGCGGAAATCGACTTCGCGGCCTTCGAAGCGCACGCTGCCCGCAGCGCGCCGATAGGCGCCGGTCAGGATCTTGATCATCGTCGATTTGCCGGCGCCGTTCTGGCCGATCAGCGCATGCACTTCGCCCGCGGCGACGCTCAGATTCGCGCTTCGTAACGCGGGTACGCCGCCGAAGCTGATGCCGATGTCCTGCATCTCGAGCAGCGGCGCGGGGATAAGGGGGGCGTGGGGTGTCTCTTTGCCGGATTCCGTCACGGGGAGTCCTCCTGATGCGGGTGCTGCCTAGGCTGCACGGCGAAGCGCCGTGCGCGTGCGGACTTGATGCACAGGCGCGGTCGAATCGATGCGTCGAATCATGTTACGCCGCATAAAAGCGAAGCGACGGTCCGTGCAATCACGGGCGCGTCGCTTCGAACCCTTCCCGTCACCCGCCCACCGCGCAAGTATCTTGCATCGAGAGGAGACTTCTCAAAGGCGGGTGACTTGCTGCTGCAACGCTAGCTGCTCTGTCAATAGCCGTACTGCATGCTCTGCTGCACGTTGCTCTTGTCGTAGAAACGGTCGGAGACCTTGACCCACGTCGGGATCTTTTCGCCCTTTGCGTAACGCTGCGCGACGTCGCAGGCGAGCGGGCCGAAGAACGGGCTCGACTGCACGCTCGCGCCGAGTTCGCCGGCGGCGATCGCGTCGAGGCCACCCTTGGTGCCGTCGATCGTGACGATCTGGATGTCCTTGCCCGGCTGCTTGCCGGCGGCCTTGATCGCGGCGATCGCGCCAAGCGCCATTTCGTCGTTGTGCGCGTAGACCGCGGTGACGTCCGGATGCGCCTGCAACAGCGTTTCCATCACCTGGCGACCCTTGTCGCGGGCGAAGTCGCCGCTTTGCGACGCGATGATCGTCATGCCCGGATTCTTCGCGACGATTTCGTCGAAACCCTTCTTGCGATCGTTCGCGGCGGACGCGCCGGTCGTGCCTTCGAGTTCGATGATCTTTGCCTTGCCGCCCGTTGCCTTGACGAGCCAGTCGGCGGCGCGGTGACCCTGATCGATGAAGTCCGAGCCGATGAACGTGATGTAGTCGCGGCCCGCCTTGGCGACTGACTGATCGACGTCGCGGTCGACCAGGATCACCGGAATGCCGGCCTTCTTGGCCTGCAGCACGATCGGTGCGAGTGGCTTTTCCTCACGCGGTGGGAACACCAGCAGATCGACGTGCTGCGCGATCATGCCCTGGATGTCGGAGACCTGTTTGGAGTTGGAGCCGTTGGCGTCGGTCATCACGACCTGCCAGCCGCATTTCGCGGCGACGTCCTTAAAGCTCTTGGTTTCCGCGAGACGCCACGGGTTGTTGCTTTCGGTCTGCGCGAAACCGACCTTCAGCGGAGTCTTGGTGGACAACTTCGGCAATGCATCGTCGGCGTGCGCGGTGGCGAAGCCGAAACCGATTGCCAGTGCCAGCAGCGAACCTGCCAGCGGACGAATCTGCTGCTTGCGCGCGAGTTCGCGCGACTGCGTGTTGTGCGACGCCATGTCTTCCTCCAGTACCTGGTGAGGTAGGTTGTATTTGCTTTTTGTGTTGCTCTTGATCGCTCGGCGCTATTTTTGCCCCGACCGGTTGTGCCGATTATTCCACCTGGAATTATTATCGGTCAATCACTAATAATATTAATTATTGGCTTTTTTGCCTCGGTAATTACCCTGACCGAGGCGCGTTCGACGAGCGGCCCATCGAGCTTCACCATGCGATGCCGCACCGGTGCGCCGGCGGCGCGGTTGTGCTCTTCCTGCAGCAGCGTTTCGACGGCCCAGCGTCCCAGTTCGTAGTTCGGCAGCACCACGGTCGAGAGCGGCGGGTGAGTATGGCGGGCGATTTCCTGGTCGTCGTAGCCGAGCACCGAGACGTCTTCCGGCACGCGCAGACCGAGTTGCTTCAATGCTTCGATGGCGCCGATCGCGGTGAGGTCGTTCGCGCAGAAAATCGCGGACGGCGGATTGGCTTCGCGCATCAGTGAGAGCGTCAGTTCGAAGCCGAGGCCCGAGCTCCAGTCACCATCGCGCACGAGTTCCGGCGCGAACGGCAGGTCGGCGGTGGCGAGTGCGGTTCGGTAGCCCTTCAGGCGGTCTTTCGACGCGTCCTGCCACGGCTCGCCGTTGATATAGCCGATTCGCCGGTGGCCCGCTTGCAGCAGGTAGTCGGTAGCCAGATGGCCGCCCGCGACTTCCGCCGGCACCACCGACGAAAACCCGCCCTCGCTCGTGTAGCAGTTCAGCAGCACGGTCGGCACCTGCGAGAGCGCTGCCGGCGGCGTCACCTTGCGCGTGTAGACGGTCGCGTAGATGACGCCGAACACATGCGGGTTCGCGAGGACCGTGTCGAGCACCTGCTTTTCGATATCGGCGTTGCCGTGTGTCGAATAGACCGCCAGCATCTTGCCGCTCGCATAGGCCGCGTCGCGCGCGCCGTCTGCGTTGACGACCGGGTGCGGGCTGGTGGAGATTTCGTCGGCCAGATAAACGATCAGATTGCGCTCGTCGGTCGAGGCCGCGACCGGCTCGCGCAGCGACAGCCGGTAGCCGAGATCGTGGGCGGCCTTGAGCACCTTGTTGCGGGTGGCTTCGGAGAATTTCGCGCCGGTCGCGTTGTTCAGGACGAGCGAAACAGTCGATTGCGACACGCCAGTGAGCTTGGCGATGTCGGTCATGGTCGGACGGCGTTGAGTCGATTTTTTCATTGGGCGGGCCGCGCGGTTGCGGCGCAAAAGCTAAGGCATGCCGTGGGCATTGTGGTGCTGACGGTACCACTAATAATATGCGCACGGCAACGCGCGCTAACCCGCCATTTGGGAGCGCCGCATGAACGTCCGGCACGTATCCTTACGATAAATTTATTACTAATAATATTGACTGACGCGCTTTGTCGTGCGATTCTCGGTCGCGCGGGCTTCGACGGTCCGCCGGTCGCGCGCTGTGCGCGGCACGTCACAGGAGACATTGATGCGCGTTTTTGCCGTCATCCGCCCGAGGCCCTGCCTTTTCTGACCATGCGCGACGACGTTTCCCTGAATCCGATCCGGCCGCTTTCCACGGAGCTTGCATGGCTCGATGATCCCGCGCTTGCCGCTTCGCTGGTCACGTTGAGGGCAGGCACGCTGCGGGCGGTGATCGCGCCGGCCGTGGGCGGCGCCCTGGCGGCCTTCTACGAGGCTACGCCCGAGGGCCCGCTGCACTGGCTGCGGCCCGCTGTGTCCGCGGCGTTCGAACAACGCGATCCGCTTCGGATGGCAAGTTTCCCACTGTTGCCCTACTGCAACCGGATTCGCGACGCGCGTTTCGAATTTGACGGCGGCACCATCGATTTGTCCGGCAACGACGAGCGCTTCGCGCATGCGTTGCATGGCAACGCATGGCGGCGTCCGTGGCAAGTAAGAGCGCGCACGGACAGTTCGGTCGAGCTGCACTTCGAACATGAGCCCGACGCACAGGTGGCCGGCGACTGGCCGTTTCGCTATCGGGCGCAGCAACGCATCGAGTTGAGCGGGAGCGAACTGCGCATCACGCTGTCCGCGCAAAATCTGGCCGAGCGGCCGATGCCGTTCGGCATGGGCCATCACCCCTACTATCCGCGTACCGCGCAGACCCGTGTGTACGCCGATGTGCAGGCCATGTGGCATGCCGACGCCGACGTACTGCCGACGCATCTCGGCCCGCACCCCGCAGTCGACGCGCTGCGTGAGGGCATGTCGCCCGATGCGTTCGACCTCGACAACAACTTCGCCAACTGGACGCGCGAGGCGACCATCGCATGGCCCGACGAACAGCGCCGCCTGACGATGACCGCCGACGCGCCGTTCGATCACATGGTGGTGTTCGCACCGGCCAACGATGCGCAACTGTGCGTGGAGCCAGTGACCAACACCACCGACTGCTTCAACGCGGTCGGTATGCGTGAACAGGTGGGCGGGTGTGTGTTGCTGCCAGGTGAGGAGATTGCCGCGACGCTGAAGTGGACGCCGCTACGCGGGTAGTGTCGCGTCGCGTAGTGCGCGCGCCGGCAGGCAGGAGCGTTCAGCAAAACAGAAGGGCGGCCCGGACCGCCCTTTTTCACATGAGCCCGTCGCGCACTCATTCAACCCGCAAGCGAGCCATATACGGCAAGTGATCCGACAGCCACGCGGTTTCCTGCGTCGGCTGAATCCATTCGATCGGTTGCATGCCGCGCACGAACATCTTGTCGAGTGCGAGCGCCGGCGAGAAGGCCGGGAAGGTGCGGCCCGATTCGCCGAGCAGCGTCGCCACTTCGTGCAGTCCGTGTTCGCGAAACAGCGGCACCGAGTCGTTGCGCCAGTCGTTGAAGTCGCCGGCCAGCACCAGCGGACCATCGGGCGCTTCCTTCGCGATCCAGTGCGCGATCCAGTTCATCTGCCGCAAGCGCGCCGGGCGAGTGAGCGCGAGGTGCGCGCACAGCAGCGTAACCGAGTGCCCGCCGAAGGTCGCCCGCGCCACCAGCAAGCCCCGCTTTTCGAAGCGATGCGCGGAGATGTCCCAGCGTCCGCCGAGATCGAGCGGGTGCGGCGACAGGATTGCGTTGCCGTGCCGCCACGACGGCTTGAACACGTTCGGGCCGAGCGCCACTTCGAGTTCCAGCGCGCGCGCGATTTCAGTGGCCTGGCAATGCCAGACATCATTCAGAGGATCGCCGATCGGCGCGCCGAAACTGCTCGCGAGCACGGGCGACGGCATGCGCCGCGCCATCGCTTCCTGCAAAAAATAGGCGTCCGCGTGAGTCGACTGGACCCAGCGTTGCATCGCCTGCCAGGCCTGAAAGCCGAGCGGCGTGCGGCCCTTGTGCAGGTTCCAGCTCACCGCGATGAAATCGTTCGGCGCGAGGTTCTCGCGGATCAATTCTTCTGGGTTTCGCATGCCGCGTTATCCACGTGTTCTGATTGAAGGCGGGGTTTGGTTGCGCGTTGTCTGCATCACTTTCCATTGCTGGCGCTGTCCGCGAGACTTGCACGCACGCGGTACACCAGGTTCGGATTGGCGTTGACGATAGTCCAGCTCGCCCACTGACCCGGCGTCACCATCAGACCCGGATGGCTCGCGTTCACCTGGCGCGGCTGCGGCGGGAGCTTGCAGCCGATGTCGGTTTGCCGGGCGGTGGGATCTTCGAGCGTTTCCTGCGCGTCGATCGACAGCATGATCTCGTTCGCGTCCGCCCGTAACGGCGAGATAGTCAGCGTGCGCGACAGATCGAGGTTGCCGGCGGGCTGGTCTTTGCAGCCGACGTTATGCTGCACCATTCTGTGATGCGTGTCCGTGCGCGCCTGGCCGACCGTCGTGGTGCCGTCGAAGGCGTCGATCTGCTGACCGTCGCTCATCACCTGCAACTGCCATTGCACGACCTGCTGCGCGGGCGGTTGTTGTGCATTCGCAAGCAACGAAGTCCCAAGCAGCACGGCGACGATACTGGTTTTCCACATAGAAGGAATCTCCGGCTCAAGCTCGGCCTGTCTGGTCAGGGAGCCATCTTACCTCTGATAGCTGCAACGGTTTTCTGACACGTCAGCGGGAGGCGGGTTCAGCAACAATACATTGCGGACACCGTTGGCAATTGCAAGGGTGCCTTTGTCCGGGCCGTGGCCGGAGGAAGCGCATCGTTAGCAGCAGAGCAGCAGGACTGCTGGCTTGCACGCGAATATGTCGTCGTTACACTGGACTTGAAACGGTGCCCGCGAGGCACCGCCGCAGCAGGACCAGCCAGACGGGGTGAGCGATGACAACAGCAATGGTCAAACAGGAAATCGCCGTAGCGTCTTTCAGCCGGGTGTACGACCTCGATCAGGTCGAGACCGCGTTGAACGATCTCGGCGACGGCGCGAACGAGGCGCTGCGCGCAACGTACGAAAAGATGCTGAAGACCGGCAATCTGCGCTTCTGCGTCAAGCCGAACCGGATGCCGTCGATCGACGATCTGATCGCCGCGCTGCCCAATTTTTCGGCGCCGCTCGACGATATCCGCAAGCAGGTCGCGCTGTGTCTCGAAACCGAAGACCGGCTCGAACTGATGCCGATCTTGCTGCTCGGCGACCCCGGCATCGGCAAGACGCACTTTGCGAAACAGTTGGCGCGGCTGCTTGGCACCGCTTATCAGTACGTGGCGATGAGTTCGTTGACGGCGGGCTGGATTCTGTCGGGCGCGTCGTCGCAATGGAAGAACGCGAAGCCGGGCAAGGTGTTCGATGCACTCGTGAACGGCAGCTACGCGAACCCGGTGATCGCCGTCGACGAAATCGACAAGGCCACCGGCGATTCGCAATACGATCCGCTCGGCGCGCTTTACGCGCTGCTCGAACACGACACCGCGCAGAGTTTCATCGACGAGTTCGCGGAGATTCCGATCAACGCGGGCAACGTGATCTGGATCGCCACGGCTAACGACGAGCGCTCGATTCCCGAGCCGATCCTGAACCGGATGAACGTGTATGAGATTCCGCCGCCGGATCACGACGGCGCACGGCGCATCGCGCAAGCGATCTATGACGAGATCCGCTCGGCGCACAACTGGGGACTGCGTTTTCCCGAAGCACTGGGCGAAGGCGCGCTCGATGCACTGAAGCTCGCGTCGCCGCGTGAAATGCGCCGCGCGATTCTGAACGGCTTCGGCGCGGCGCGAATTGACGGGCGCGATCGGATCGAAGCGGGCGATATTCGTCTCGACTACGGAAACCGACGAAAACCGATCGGTTTTTGAGAATTTTGCCCTTTTGCCTGCTAAAGCTGCCTCCGGGCGGCTTTTTCTCGACACCAAAGGGAATATTTTCTCGAAACGGATGGAATGGTGCGGCAATTGTTGCTATTTTTGAGGTCCCAAGTTGAATTCAAACGGCCCGGTTTTGCGATGCTCAGGGAATACACAGAGGCCTAACGAGATGGCGCTGCGCAACGAATCCAGACGTCAGCGCGCAACGCACAGAATCCACCATCACGACTATGGGAAACCATCGTGAGAACCGCTTGTTCGCTTTGCTTTCTCTGCTGCTATCGCCGCACCTGCTTTCCCGAGCGGCTATGGTCCGGCGGCACGGTGTCGGTCGGAGCGCGCCACGTACGCGGAACCCGAGCGGCGTGACCCGTGCGCAGGGAAAGGCTGAAGTGGCGCGCGCGCTGCTGGCGAAGTGAACCAGAATCCGTACGCGCCGATGTCGGCCGGCAGCGTGAGCGCCACGCTCGGCAACGGTGGCCACAGCGTGCCGAAGCAAAGGCCGAGTTGGCTGAAGCACGCGCGAGCGGTCTGCTGAATCTGAATCCGAATGCGCCGGTCTACATGCAGCAAGCCGCACGACAGCTATACCGCACCGCGCGCGCAAGTGACGAGCGACCTCGTCGCTGCGTCGCATCGGCCGGTGAACGCACAGAACGGAGCGCTGTTGCGGCCTGCCGCTGTCCCGCGCATGGGTCGAGTTCATCGTGTTCGTCAGACACAAGAAGCGAGCGCCATGCGCTTCGACGGCGTACACTGAATCAGTCCGGCCGGTACGTTTGAGACGCGCTCAATACCGAATGCCCGCAGTCGCTCCGACTCGCGGGCATTTCTGTCTGTACGGCGTCGTACAATTTTGCGTAGCGGTTGCGAAAGGGCAGGTGCGTTCGACAGCGAGCGGTGAGCGGCGCGCGATCTTTGCATCCTGTCTTCCTCTCTATCGGATGAACGAGGCAGTGCGCGGCGAAGCCGGCCGCGTCAAGGGACATGGACCAAATCGAATGTGTAGTGATCGGCGCGGGCGTGATCGGTCTTGCCGTGGCGCGCGCGCTGGCAGCGCGCGGGTGCGAGGTAATCGTGCTGGAAGCGGCCGAGGCGATCGGGGTGGGCACCAGTTCGCGCAATAGCGAAGTGATTCATGCGGGCATCTACTATCCGCGCGGTTCGCTGAAAGCGGCGCTCTGCGTGCGCGGCCGCGAGATGCTCTACGACTATTGCGCCGAGCGCAACGTCCCGCATTCGCGCTGCGGCAAGTTGCTGGTCGCCACTTCGCGCAACCAGATTCCTCAGCTCGAAAGCATCATGGCGAAGGGGCGCGACAACGGCGTGCTCGATCTGTTGCGGATCAGCGGCGATCAGGCGCAAGCCCTCGAGCCGGCGCTCGAATGTGTCGAGGCGGTGTTCTCTCCGCAGACGGGTATCGTCGATAGTCATCAGTTGATGCTGGCGCTGCAGGGCGATGCCGAACGCGACGGCGCGGTGTGCGCGTTTCATGCGCCGGTGACCGCGATCGAGGCTAACAATGGGCGCTTCGTCATCACCGTCGGCGGCGACGCGCCGACCACGATCAGCGCCGGCTGTGTGATCAACAGCGCCGGCCTGCATGCGAATGCGCTGGCGCGCAAGATCCGCGGACTCGACGCGCGGCACGTGCCGCCGCTCTATCTGGCGCGCGGCAACTACTTCAGTATCTCGGGGCGCGCGCCGTTCAGCCGGCTCATTTATCCGATGCCGAACGAGGCCGGGCTGGGCGTGCATCTGACCATCGACCTCGGCGGCCAGGCGCGCTTCGGTCCCGACGTCGAATGGGTCGATACAATCAATTACGACGTCGATCCACGTCGCGCGGAATCGTTCTACGCGGCGATTCGCGCGTACTGGCCCGCGCTTCCCGACAATGCCTTGCAACCCGCGTACGCGGGTATTCGTCCGAAGCTCTCGGGCCCAGGCGAACCTGCTGCCGACTTCGTGATTCAGGGGCCCGCCGCCCACGGCGTGCGTGGACTCGTCAATCTGTTCGGCATCGAGTCGCCGGGATTAACGGCGTCGCTCGCGATTGCGCAGCGCGTGTGCGAGTTGAGCGGGCGCGCCTGAGCGGCTCGCGCTCACGCGATGTCGCGGCGCGCGGGCGTGGGTTTGCCCAAGCCATCTTTGTTCCTTGCCGCATCGCCTCGCCCGGTCATCGAGCGAGGCGTAGTAGCAATTCGGTTATCTCTATCATTTGGGCCATCACGCGCGACGGCTTCATTGCTATGCTTGGGGACCGCTGTCACTAGAACGGCGATCAGTTCATAAAACGGAGTAAGTCCCCATGAAATCTTCCCGTCGTACGTTTTTGATCACCAGCCTCGGTGTGGCCTCCACCTTCGCTTTGTCGCGCCAGGCTTTGGCGGATGCACCGAAGGTCGCCGAAACCGACCCGACCGCCCAGGCGCTCGGCTATAAAGAAGACGCGAGCAAAGTCGATAAGGCGAAGTTCGCCAAATATGCCGCGGGCCAGGACTGTGGCAACTGCAGTTTCTTCCAGGGCAAGGCCACCGATGCCTACGCCGGGTGCCCGATGTTCGCGGGCAAGCAGGTCGCGAGCAAGGGTTGGTGCAGCGCATACAACAAGAAAGCGTAGGCACGCCGGAACGTGGCACTGGGTCGGTGTCACGCAAGATGCGCCGCAACATCGCGGCGCTCGATCGCAGCCCGCTTGTCGAGGCGTCTTCCGTCATTGCGGCAGCCGCCTTTTTGCCGCTTGAAAACAGCGTGTGCGCTCTTGACACGCCAAGGCCATCACACCAAAGCAAGCGCGGTTTTTGCTCTCGCGCCTTGACGCGTCCTCACGCGCGACGGCGTTCGCCACGATCTAAGTCCAGCACTTTTCGCAGGCTGGAGATTCGCATGGCACGCGCGTCCAGAAGCCTCAATATACGTGCAGTCGTCGCAGCGGTCATGCGCTCGAATGGCAGGACTCAACCGTGTTCGAATTCCTCACGGTGAGCAACGCGACCTTCGGCGTCGCTTTCGCAATGCGGCCATCGGCGGCGTCGTGCTGGGACTTTACGCGGATCGCGCGGGACGCAGGGCGGCGTTGTCGCTCGTGATCGGGCTGATGATGCCCGGCATTCTGCTGCTCTCGATTGCGCCGCCATATTCGGCGATCAGCATCGGCGCGCTACTTTCTCTAACTCCGCGCCTTCATCAGCGGCGGTCGCTTGTCGAACCACGGCCTGGCTGCTTCGAGCTGTGCCGCGAGCCGCAACAGAGTTGCTTCGCCGCCAGTGCGCGCAGCGAATTGCACGCCCACCGGCAAGCCGCGCGCATTCCAGTAAAGCGGCACCGACATCGCCGGCTGGCCGCTCAGGTTGAACACCTCCGTGCACCCCGCCCACGCGAAGGCCTTGTTCGACGCTTCCTGCAGCAGCCGTTTCAGCAGCGCTTCGAGCGGCATCGCAGTGACGGCGCGCATCTGTATCCGTTCGGCGGGAGTCGGCTGCATTTCACCGATCTTGATCGGCGGCGCGGCAAGCGTCGCGCACAGGATCGCGTCGTAACGGTGCAGCAGATCGGTGAGGCGCTCGGTGATGCGGCGCTGTTCTTCGAGCGCGCCGGGCAAACCGCGCTCACCGAGCTTGCGGCCGACATGGGCCATTGCCCACGTCGAGATTTCGAACTCCGCGCGAAGCGGCTTGTGGCCGCTGATGCGCTCGGCGTTCAGCACGAGGTCTTCCGCCGTCACGGACCACAGCATGAGAAATGCATGACGGACCGTCGCGAAATCGATGCCGAGCGAAACCGGCTCGATGTTATGGCCGAGCGAGTGGGCCAGTTGCGCGGCGTCTTCGAGTGCGGCGCGCGAATCGGCGGACAGCGTCGGCGCCAGCATCGGGTCGGTGACGTAAGCGATGTTCAGCGGCTTGCACGGCTCGCGGCTTGCGCCCAGAAAGGTGCCCGGCGCGCCGAGCGGCCGGTCCGCGTTGCCCCCCAGCAGGTCGAGCAGCAACGCGCTGTCGCGCACGCTGCGCGAAATCCCGAGATCGATGCCGAGTTCGCCCGCGCCCGCAGGGGCTGCGCGCGGCACGCGTCCGCGCGAAGGCTTCAAGCCGAACAGTCCGCAGCACGAAGCCGGAATGCGGATCGAGCCACCACCGTCCGATGCATGCGCGAGCGGCACGATGCCGGCGGCAACCGCTGCTGCTGCGCCGCCGCTCGAACCGCCCGGCGTATGGTCGAGATTCCACGGATTGCGGCACGCGCCGAATAGTTCGGGCTCCGTATAAGGCATCTGGCCGAGTTCGGAGGTGCTGGTCTTGGCGAAGATGTTGAGGCCGGCCGCTTTCGCGAGCGCGACCACCGGTGCATCCTGCTCCGGAATGAAGTGCCGGTAATGGCGGCTGCCCATCGCCATGCGCAGTCCAGCGACCGGCGCGCCCAGGTCCTTGATCAGAAAGGGCACGCCGGCCAGTGCGATCTGCGCGTTCGTGCTCTCTGGAGCCTGCGCGCCGTTGGTTCTGTTCGCGTCGTCGCGTGACGCGCGTTGGCGGGCTGCATCGTAGTCTTTCAGGACGATCGCATTGATCGCGGGATTGACGGCTTCGGTGCGCGAAATCGCGATGTCGATCAATTCGCGCGCGCTGAGCTGGCGATTGCGCACCAGTTCGGCGAGGCCGATGGCGTCATGGGCGAGATAGTCTGATTGCACGGCGGATGGGTCCTCGCGATCGAGTATGAATTCTGCCGGTTGCCTATGTATGGGATGAATCCGTTTTGCTGGGCTTGCCGTTGCCCTGGTTGATCGTCACACATGAAAAAGACGGCGTGTCGCCGACACGCCGTCTTTCGGAGAGTACCCGAGTTCGAGTGACTCGCGAGCGTTTGTCACGCGGATTCGACAGCGCGCATCACGTGCGCGAATCCAATGCGCGATTCGGAATCGCGCGGTGCCGACATCAGTACAGACGCTCACCGAGGAACGTCAGCGTGCGGCCATGCGCCAACGCCGACGCGCGCTGGTTATACGACGCGCGCTCGGAACAGTTGAAGCCATGATCGGCGTTCGGATAAATGTAGAACTCGACGTCGCTGCGGCCGGCGAAGCGTTCCTGAATCTGGCCGACATCCGACAGCGGAATATGCGCGTCGAGTTCTCCGTAGTGGAACTGCATCGGCACCCTGATGTTCGGCACCTGGTCGAGCTGGTTCTGGATGCCGCCGCCGTAGTAGGCGACTGCGCCGTCAACCGAGCCTTGCGCCGCGGCGAGATACGCGAGGCGGCCGCCGAAGCAGTAGCCAATTGCCGCAACGTTGCCGGTGACTTCCGGCATCGCCCGCAATGCCGCTGCGGCTGCGCCGATGTCGGTCACGGCCTGGTCGAGGTTAGTCTTCTGCATCAGTTCGATGCCCTTCTCGCGGTCCGCGCCGTCATATGTCAATTCGACGCGCGGTTGCACGCGCCAGAACACGTCCGGCGCGAGCGCCACGTAGCCGTCCTGCGCGTACTGATCCGCGACCGAGCGGATATGGCCGTTCACGCCGAAGATTTCCTGAATGATGATGACGGCCGGACCTTTGCCGCCTTTAGGCAGCGCAAGGTAGCCGCCGAAACTGTCGTTGCCGGCGGGGATGTCGATCCATCGGGAAGTCGTGCTCATGCTGTTCTCCATTGGCCCGCGCGAGATTGCACGAGGCCCGTCTTAACGAAAATGCCAGAGGCCCGAATGCCTGAAGCGGCAGTTAGTGTGCCATCAAAAGAACGGCCTTGCAGCACGGCTTGGCGCGGGTTGACGAGCCGCGCCGCGCGGCGCTGTTCTCGAAAGGCGAATGAAACATTCTTGATAATTCATTTTTCCGTCGTGCTTCGCATCGGTAGAGTCGGCGTATCGGCTCGCCCGTCGCGAGCGTATTGCCGGAAAAGGAATAGATCATGAGTGAAGGCAGTTTGGTGAGCTCGTTTGCGCAGCGTTTTGAAATGCGGGTGCCGGTGGTGCAGGCGCCGATGGCCGGCGGCGCGACCACGCCGGCGATGGTGGCGGCCGTGTCCAACGCGGGCGGCCTCGGCTTTCTCGCGGGCGCGGCGTTGTCGCCCGAGAAGATCGCGAGCGAAGTCGCGGCGATTCGCGCGCTGACCGATCGTCCGTTCGGCGCAAATCTGTTCGTGCTTGAACCCGCCGCGCCCGACGATGCCACCGTGCGGCGCGCGCTCGCAGTGATCGATCCGTTGCGCGCCGATCTCGGCTTGCCGCCGGGCCAGCCGCTCGAACGCTACGCGCCGGACTTCCGCGCGCAACTGGACATGCTGATCGAATTGCGCGTGCCGGTGGCGAGTTTCACCTTCGGCCTGCTTTCCGCCGACGACGTCACACGACTGCATGCGAATGACCTCTATGTAATAGGCACTGCGACGCACGTTGCCGAAGGCGTGGCCTGGCGCGATGCCGGCGCGGACGCGATCGCCGCGCAAGGCGCGGAGGCCGGCGCGCATCGCGGCACCTTCATCGGCGCATTCGAGGATGCGCTGATCGGTACCATGGCGCTCGTGCCGCAACTCGTCGACGCGACCGCACTGCCGGTGCTGGCCGCGGGCGGCATCATGGACGGACGCGGCATCGTTGCCGCCCTCGCGCTCGGCGCGCAAGCCGCGATGATGGGCACCGCGTTCCTCACCTGTCACGAAAGCGCGATACCGCAGGCATGGAAAACCCGCGTACGCACGATGTCCGATACGTCGACGTCGGTCACGCGTGCGATCACCGGACGCCATGCGCGCGGCATACGCAATCCGTTGATGCAACGCTTGAGCGAAACGATCGAGAGGATCGCGCCGTATCCCGTGCAAAACGCTTTGACGCAGGAACTGCGTCAAAGCGCGGGCAGCGCGCAAAACGCCGATTATCTTTCGCTCTGGTCGGGCCAGGGTGCACCCTTGGTCAGGGCTCGCCGTGAAGACCTTGGCGCCGCCGAATTGGTAACACAACTCGAGCAGGAATGGCGTGCCGCGACGGCACGGATCGCCGCATTCAAATAATGATTTGGCTACAGTGCCGGTGCGCTTCGCAATCGATTGCGAAGCGCTTAATTTTTAAGCACAAAAGCGGTTCGAATCACTAACGGTTTTAGCCGCGGAAAGTGTCCAACCGCACCTTTTAGAATAAAGCCTCACCTGGCGGAAACCCGCACGGGTCGGCGCTCTCCAGCTAGTCAAGCCAGCCCGCACGGGCTTCTGTGGGATAAACGCTATTAGTGTTCATCCCACTTTCTCAAAAAAGCCCCACAAATTAATTTGATCACCTACACTTGCGCGCAAGTACGGTTTGCCGCCTGCCACAAACAGTCCGGCAAACGTGCTGGCCAAGTGCATGAACGATGCAACCGGCGTGATCGTCCACGGGACTGAGCGACACGTGTTGGGGAAGCGGGGGCACAGGGCGATTACGTTGTTTTTGGGACCGAAACTGGAGACTTACATGAACATCAAGATTCAAAAGCTGTTGCCGATCAGCGCTGCGGCGATGCTGTTCGCGACGTTGGCAACATCGGCTGCAGCCGACACGGTCGTCAAGATCGGTCACGTTGCGCCGTTGACCGGCGGTATCGCTCACCTGGGTAAAGACAACGAAAACGGCGCGCGCCTGGCAGTTGAGGAAATCAACGCCAAGGGCCTGACGATCGGTGGCCAGAAAATCACACTGCAACTCGATCCGCAAGACGATGCGGCCGACCCGCGCACGGCAACTCAAGTCGCACAGAAACTGGTCGACGATAAGGTCGTCGCAGTGGTCGGTCACTTGAACTCGGGCACGTCGATTCCTGCGTCGAAGATCTATAGCGATGCGGGCATCGTGCAGATTTCGCCGTCGGCCACCAACCCGGCCTACACACAACAAGGCTTCAAGACGACGTACCGCGTCGTCGCGACCGATGCGCAGCAAGGTCCGGCACTGGCCAACTACGCAGCGAAGGGTTTGAAGGTGAAGAGCGTCGCGATCGTCGACGACTCGACCGCTTACGGCCAGGGTCTCGCGAACGAATTCGAAAAGACCGCCAAGTCGCTCGGCCTGAACGTGATGTCGCATGACGCGACGAACGACAAGGCCGTCGACTTCCGCGCGATTCTGACGAAGATCAAGGGCGAAAACCCGGATGCGATCATGTACGGCGGCATGGACGCCACCGGCGGGCCGTTCGCGAAGCAAGCCAAGCAGCTCGGCCTGCGCGCGAAGGTGCTGGCAGGTGACGGCGTCTGTACCGACAAGCTGTCGGATCTGGCTGGCGACGCAACCGACAACATCGTCTGCTCGGAAGCCGGTATGGCGCTCGAAAAGATGGCTGGCGGACCGGCGTTCCTCGCCAAATATCAGAAGCGTTTCGGTCAGCCGATCCAGATCTACGCTCCGTTCACGTATGACGCGGTGTACATCATCGTCGACGCGATGAAGCGTGCGAACTCGACCGATCCGGCGAAGATCCTCGCAGCGATGCCGACCACCGACTACAAGGGTGTGATCGGTGAAACCACGTTCGACTCGAAGGGCGACCTTCAACACGGCGTGATCTCGCTGTACAACTACAAGTCGGGCAAGAAGACGTTGCTTGACGTCGTGAAGATGTAAATCCGCGCGACTGAGGACGGCTTATTGGCTGTCTTCGGTCAACTGGTTAAAAGGCACGCAGGCCGTCAGGCTTCGCGTGCCTTTTTTCTGGGGCGTTGGCATAAGAGACTCACGTTTGCGCACACCGTATGAGGAAAAGCCGTGACCACGGTGGCTACCGTGAGCGGTTTCGCACTGGCCGACGCCACGCGCGAAATCGACGCAGTGCTCGCGAGTCGTTATGTCCATGGGACCGCACGCTTGCGCAATCGTTTGCGCAAGCGCGAGTGGATGTGGTCGGTGTATGGTGCGCTCGACACCATGCACGCGGCAAGCGGCGTGATCGAGCGGCGCGAGCGTTTATCGAACGATAAATTCTTCGAGCGGCGCTGCTTTCAGAACCGGCCGGTCGTCATCACCGGCGCATTCTATTTTTGGCCCGCGTGCGGCCAGTGCGCCGGTATGTTCCCCGACACGTCGGCTGCCCAAGGCTGCATTGCACACTCGACCTGTCTCGTCGTGAGTCGAATATGACGGATGACGGTGTTTCGAAGCGAATGCCTGAACGCCGAAATGGGTGAGCGCATCGCCACCGACGAACGTGACGTGAGCCGCTTCGGCGTCAGACCTTCAGGCGCCGCAGCACCTTCGGACCGGCAACCGCGATCGCCGCGGAACACAGGGCGACGACCGCCAAGCCGATCGTCAGATTGGTCAGTTGCGTCACCGCGCCGATGATCACCGGCCCGAGCAGCAACCCGAAGTACGCGAGCCCCGCGACGTGCGCGAGCCCTTCGGCCGCGTGCACGCCCTTCACGTTTGCCGCCGCCGCGAACAGCACCGGCATCATGTTCGCGAGGCCAAGGCCGATCAGCGCGAAGCCGATGAGCGCCGCGATCGAATTCGGCAGCAGCAGCGCGTCGACCATGCCGGCGCAGGCGAGCGTCGCACTCAACATCACCAGTTGCGGCGCGCCGAAGCGGGCGCGCACCGCGTCGCCGGCAAATCGTGCTGCCGCCATGCCGCCCGAGAAAGCCGCGTACGCCGCGCTCGCGAGCGCGGGCGTAGCCAGCACGACGTCGCGCATATAGACGGTGGCCCAGTCGTACATCGCGCCTTCTGCGATGAGCGCGACCAGCGCAATCGCGCCGAGCGCCCACAGCGCCGGCGAGCGCCAGCGGCTCGCGCGCGGCGTGGCAGAGTCCGGGTGCTCGGCGTGCGGCACGTGCGGCAACACGGACGGACAGGCGCTCACGAGGACCAGCGCGCTGACCGCGGCGGCCAGCGCCAGATGCAGCGCCGGCGCCATGCCGCGCGACAGCAACGCGCCACCCACAGCCGCGCCGAACATCCCGCCGACACTGAA
Source organism: Paraburkholderia sp. SG-MS1 (assembly GCF_012275575.1). Taxonomy (GTDB): domain Bacteria; phylum Pseudomonadota; class Gammaproteobacteria; order Burkholderiales; family Burkholderiaceae; genus Paraburkholderia. The sequence goes on from NZ_NPIH01000136.1 coordinate 22,819, forward strand.
CATGCCGTGCAGCGCCGACATGATCGGCTTGCCGAGCGCTTTCTCGACGGCACTGGCTTCGGCGTTCATCGCGACGTCGAGGGTCGCCATGCCCGCGCCGAAGATGGCCAGCACGGCCAGCAGCATCCAGTAAGCCGGTACGACCAGGATCAGCGCGGCGCATACCGCCATCACGAGGCCGCCGGCGAGGCAGGCGCGGCGCGTGCCGACCCGCGCGATCCACGAAGCATTCGCGGCCATCGCGCCGATCGAACCCCCGGCTACGCCCAGCAGCGCGAACGAGAGCAGTGCCGCGTTCAGATGGAAGCGGTCGCGCACCGTGGGCACATGCACCCCCCACGACGCGTACATCATGCCGGCGATGAAGAACACCGCCATCGTGGCGTAGCGGGCCCGTTGCCGGGCGGTGTCGGACAGGTCGCGGTGAGCGGCGGGGAGTGCGGCGAATTCGGCGGATTGGTGGTCGGGCACTGAGGTCTCGTGGAAGGCTGCCGCGTGCCGAAAAGCACGCGCGGGAAAGCGCGTTGAAAGCGGATTTCCGATTCTATCGAAGCGGGCTGTCTTATGCTTGGAAGGCAGGCGTCCGATACTCGCGATTATTCGGCGTCAACGTGACTGGCCGTGCGCGCGGTTCGTCCCCCTCGTTGCTTGGGTCCGTCCCGGCGATTCGCCATCCATCCACCCTCCACCGAGGTATGCGCTCTTGAACATCCCCGCTCATGCTCCGCTGCATCTGCTGCACACGGCCTCTGTTGGCACGCTCGCCACGCACGCGCGCCAGCCGCAAGGGTTTCCGTATCCGTCGGTGCTGCCGTTCGCTCCCGACGCGCGTCACCGTCCGACGATTCTGGTGAGCCGGCTCGCCGAGCATACTCACAACCTGCACGCCGACCCGCGCGCCGGGTTTCTGGTCATCGACGCCCCGGACGGCGACGTGCTGAGCGCACAGCGCGTGACGCTGCTTGGCACCTTCGAACCCGTCGATTCGACCCCGGAAGTCGTGCAGCGCTATTTGCGCTATCACCCGGATGCGGAGCGCTATCTCGTCCTTGGGGATTTCACCTTCTGGACGATGAAGCTCGAACGGCTGCGCTACATCGGCGGCTTCGGTGCGATGGGATGGCTGAGCGCCGCCGAACTCGACTCGCTGCCGCCACTCGGCTTCGATGAGGAGAATGCGCTCATCGAGGAATTCAACCAGGCTTATGGTGGCGTTGGAGCGTTTGAACTGCTCGGCGTCGACCGATACGGCGCGGATCTGAAACTCGCTGGCGCGCGCAAGCGCCTTGCCTTCGACGACGCCAGACTAAATCCCCAAACCTTGCATGCGGCGCTTGAGGCTTGCATTCAACGCCAAACAAACTAGTTGAGTGTATTTTTGGGAAACATTCATGCGTCATCGAGCGGTCCGACGTCTCAAAAAAATGCACTTCGGATGCTCATATCAAAGTTCTCATCGCATGAAATGTTGGCGCTGGAATCGCGATCTAAAATTTCATATTTTGATAAATAATCGCGTAAATACGATGGACGATTGCCGTTTCAGTGACGTCTGAAATCGTCTGTTAGAAGAAAGTGTAGGGAAACAGTGTTGCGCGGAAACTTTTTGAAACGAATTTGGATTAATTTTGCATGCCCGCTTTTGTGAGCTTTCTATTTTGTGTTAATCTCGCCAACAAATTCCGAGGCATGAACACTTTCAAAGGGCTAGCCGGCTTAAGACCGGCAGTCATTTATCCAAACTACAAGGGAACCTATGTCTTCCTACAAAGAACTACTCGCACAGCGCGAGAAGCTTGAAAAGCAGATCGAAGAAGCGAAGTCGCGTGAATACGCAGAAGTATTGAATGAGATCAAGCAGAAAATGGCCGACTACGGCATCTCGCTGACCGAACTCGGCGGTGGCCGCGCAGCGAAGGGCGCTAAAGCCGCTCGTCCGCGCGCGGGCGTCGCGCCGAAGTATCGCGACCCGGACAGCGGCAGCACGTGGTCCGGTCGTGGCAAGCCGCCGCGCTGGATCGCAGGTCTGGACCGTGAGAAATTCCTGATCCAGAAGTAATACCTTGGCGGACGAAGTACTGCCTGCGTCCTGCCGGTAATACGAACAGATTCAGACAGTTGCGCTTAGTGCGCGTTGATCTGGCCAAAGAAAGCCGCGTACCGTTCAGGGCGCGGTTTTTTGTTTTGCGCGGCGTATTTGTGTGGTTTTTGTCGCATGCACTTCGGACGTTGAACGCGAATGCTTTTCGTTTAGATAAGCATATGATTTAAAAGGAAATTTTGCGATTTTCACCGTGCGCTTCGAAGTACCGCGGGTAGAATAGGGGGAGCGTACGTTTTTTACCCATTCCACGATGCCTTCCGCCGCCACCGCCCAATCCACCGAGAAACATAGCGTTGCGCGCAAAAGCACGTTTGTGAGTATCGCGCTCAATGCGGTGTTGATGACACTGCAAATCGTCGTCGGGATGTTTGCGCATTCTCAGGCTCTCGTTGCCGATGGTGTCCATTCCCTCGCCGATCTCATTTCCGATTTTGTCGTGCTGTTTGCCAATCGGCACAGTGGCGCGAAGCCCGATGCCGATCACAATTACGGACATAGCCGTTATGAAACGGTGGCTTCATTATTTTTGGGCGCGTCATTGATAGCGGTGGGCGTCGGCATGTTATGGCGCGCCGGCACGCGTCTCGCCGATTTGCAAAGCATTCCCGCCGTGCACGCAAGCGCGCTTGCGGTGGCGGTGCTGGTACTGATTTCCAAAGAGAGCCTGTTTCGCTACATGCTGCGCGAAGCGCAGCGCGTGCGCTCGGCCATGTTGATCGCAAACGCATGGCATGCGCGCTCGGACGCGGCGTCGTCGCTGGTGGTCGCGCTCGGCATTGTTGGTAGCCTTGCCGGTGTGCGTTTGCTCGATCCGATCGCGGCGGCGATCGTCGGCTTCATGGTGGCGCGCATGGGCTGGATGTTCGGCTGGGACGCGCTTCAGGATCTGTCCGACCGGGCGCTCGACGAAGCCGCGTCCGCCGACGTCCGCGCGCTTCTGCTCGCGACGCCCGGCGTGCGCGAAGTGCACGAAATGCGCACACGCAAGATGGGCGACTTCGCGCTCGTCGATGCACACATCCTGGTCGATCCGCTGATCTCCGTCTCCGAGGGACATTACATTGCCGAATCGGCGCGCCTGCGCGTGCTCAGCGACAACCGGGTACTCGACGCACTGATCCACGTCGACCCGGAGAACGATGCGGTGACGCATCCGCCTGTCGATCTGCCGGCGCGGGAGCGGGTGATCGCGGAGGTCAACGCGGCGTTGGCAGTGGGCGGTATGCACGCCGCCGCAGTCAATATTCACTACCTGAGCACGGGGCTCGACGTGGAGGTGGTGCTGCCGGCGGCGCCGTCGCGCACTGCGGACGGTAGAAGCGGCGCGTCGACGCTCGGCCAGATCGACCTGGGAGAACTCAAGCGTCGTTTGGGCGCCCGTACGCTGGAGGTGTTCCAGGAGTTGGAAGTGCTCCCGGCAAAAACCGGCGGCGCGGCAGCCAATCATGTCTAAGCGGCGGAGTCACACCGCACCGTCTGGTTACCGGACCGACGAGCGTCGATAAAACAGCCGCCGCCCACGCGACTGGCAGCGTCCCCCGCTCGGGCGATCACAGCGGCAATTGCGTATCGAACTTGATTTCGCGCAGCACGACGCTCGTGCGCACTTGCGCAACGGCCGGAATCTTGAAGATGCGCTCGTGCAGAAAGCTGTCGTACGCTTTGATGTCGGGCGCGACGATCTTGAGGATGTAATCGGATTCGCCGGTCGTGCTGTAGCACTCGGTGACTTCTGGACAAGTGGCGATTTCCCGCTCGAACTGCTCGACGCCGCCTTCGGTATGTCGCGTCAGGTGGATATGCGCAAGAGCGCACACATGCAGTCCGAGCTTTTCCCGGTCGAGCAACGCCGTGTAGCGCTGGATGACACCCGATTGTTCCATGTCCTTGATGCGCCGCCAGCAAGGCGTGCTCGACAGGCCGACCTGGTCGGAAATCTCTTGCACCGAACGGCGGGCGTCCAGCTGCAGCAAGCGCAGGATTTTTTGTGAGAACGTATCGAGTGTCAACTGCGCCTCCGTTTGCGTCGCCGTATCAACGCATGGTAGAGGGCGCGAAAACGAAACGCAATGTAAAACGGCCGCGACGAGGGAGATCGTCTAATTTGCTGGTTCCTCAGCGGCGTTTTGTCCTGAGCCGTCCCCATCTTTAGCCGCACCGAGCAAGGCGGCCTGATTTGCACGCAGGTCTTTCAGCATGTTGCAGAAAAGCGCGCCCTGTTCGATCGCGTCGTCCAGCGCGACGTGCGTGTGCGGATGGTCGTCGAACCAGTGTTTCGGGAAGCGCGGCTTGATGTTCTTGCGATAGGGCAGGCCGGTCATCGCGAACGCGAGGGTCTTGATATCGAGCGCCGACCACGAAAACGGGCAGCGGCCGACGAACCGCATCATGTACCAGAACATGTAGGTGAAATCGAAGCCGGCCGGCATCGCCACGAACACCGGCTTGCCCGGCAACGCCTCGACCCAGTCCACGTAAGCCGTCAGCGCTGCCTCGGGCGTCTGCAGATTCTTGCGGCAGGCCGCCCAGGCGTCGGGCTGGGTCTTCCACCACGCTTCCTGCACAGGATGCGGCGCGGCGCCTTCGAGCAATTCGAGATTCGCCGAGAATGTGGTGATCAGTTGCTTGTCTTCCGTGTACGCGGCAGACGCGAAGCTGAGCATCGAATGCGGACCGGGGATCGGGCCGTCTGCTTCAACATCGGTGCTGACGTAGATTTCGCTGCTCATGCCTGCACCCCGTCGGCAACATACGGATTGGTGCGCCGTTCCGCGCCAAATGTGGAAGTGGGACCGTGGCCCGGCACGAAGGTGACGTCGTCGCCGAGCGGCCAGAGTTTTTCGCGGATCGAGCGCACCAGGTCCGCATGATTGCCGCGCGGAAAATCCGTGCGGCCGATCGAGCCGGCGAACAGCACGTCGCCTACCAGGGCAAGCCGGTGCGCGCGGCTGAAGAACACTACGTGGCCGGGCGTGTGCCCTTGGCAGTGATACACCTCGAGTGTCTCCTTGCCGAACTGCACGGTGTCGCCGTTGTCCAGCCAGCGGTCCGGTTCGAATGCGTCGGCGGCGGGGAAGCCGAACCGCGCGCTTTGATCCGGTAGCTTGTCGAGCCAGAAGCGCTCGTCGGAATGCGGGCCTTCGATCGGTACGCCGTAGTGCGCGGCGAGTGTTTTCGCGCCGGCGCAATGATCGATATGGCCGTGGGTCAGGAAAATTTTCTCGACCGTCACGTTCTGACGCGCGATTTCGCCCTGGATGACGTCGAGGTCGCCACCTGGATCGACGACGGCCGCGCGTCCGGTCGCCTCGCAAACGAGCAGCGAGCTGTTCTGCTGGAACGGCGTGACGGGGATCAGGGTGACTTTCATAAAGGACGGCGCCACTGGAAAAACGTTGATTGTACCGGCGTCTCGCTTGGGCTCGCCGAGCCGTCGAAGCCCACTGGGACGGACTTTTGTCTGCTCATTTTTGCGGCAACTGTGAAAATTCATCAAGGTTTTCAGGTGCTTGCCATCTCAAAATTTTGTTTTAGGTATAATGGACTTCATGCACAGGTCACTGTGTTGTCACACGGCGATGCGTCCCCATCAAAAATGGGCACGCGGATCGCCATTCAAGTATGGGCCGTCGCGTTTGTCGACGGCCATCAAGTATCGATGCGTTCGATGCACACGTCTTGCCCAGCCAGGCGCCACGCGCCTGCAACGGACTTAACTGCCGTGACGCTGGGTGGGGCCTACGCCGCCGTTCCTGCGCGCTGAGTTGCGCGCGCAAGAACGTGTTTGCCACGTTCGATGGCGGCATGTGGGGTCTGGTCAGGCTGCCGGGGACAGGTTGCGCCAGACGTGAAAATTAACCGTGCGGTAGCGGCTGAACGAGCCGCATCCGGGCTTTGACGTACTGCGCTCGTCTGCGCGGCGCGTTGTCGTCCTTTGCCGCCGGAGTCGCAGGCAACACGCACAACATTTCGCGTGATGCGGCTCGACAATTTGATACGTCTTATGAAAACTCGGTTAACCCGCAGTCTGGGGACTCTTTTTGCCTTTTTCGTGCTGGCCGGCTGTGCCACGCCGCCAGGCGCCAGTGACACGTCCGCAAACGACGTGCCGCGCAGCACGAAACATGCGCAATCAAGCACCTTTGGACCGCAATCCTACGGTAGCGCGCCCGCGTCCGGTACGGCTGTCCAAGGCACGCCGTTGGCCGACGCAAAGCCGCTGACGGACGACGGCACGAACGTGTCTGATTTCCATCAGACGGGTCGCGCGTCGTGGTACGGTCGTTTGTTTCACGGCCGCCGTACCGCTAACGGCGAACGTTACGACATGCACGCGCTGACGGCCGCCCATCGTACGCTGCCGCTCGGCTCGTATGTGCGCGTGACCAATCCGGCCACCTCGCGCTCGGTCATCGTGCGTATCAACGATCGTGGTCCGTACGCACGCGGTCGCGTGATCGACCTGTCGGCGGCCGCTGCCGCTGCACTCGACATGCGTCACGCAGGGACGGCGAGCGTGCGAATCGAAGGTTTGACGCAGCAGGAAGCTCGCGCCGAACTCAACGAAACGCTGGCGTCAACGTCGGGTTCGAACGCTGACAAATGATGGAGGCGCGTCCGACACGCCCGTAGCGTCGCGCAGCACGGCGGCCCTCCACGCAGTCGCCTTCTCCGCAGAAAAAACAAAGGGCCGCCAGCTCAGAACTGCGCGGCCCTTTTCTTTTGCCCGTTCGTTTTACTCGTCGTCGGCCTTCAGCGCCAACGCACGCGTGTACAGCGCGTTGCGCGACGCGCCGGTGATCGCAGCCGCCACCTTCGCCGCGCTGCTTACCGTCAACTCTTCCAGCAGGATGCGCAGGAGCGCCTCGTGATCGTGTTCGCCGGCGGCTTCCGGCGATGCGCCTTCCACCACCAGCACGAACTCGCCGCGTTGCCGATTCGGGTCGGCGGCGAGCCACGTTGGCCCTTCAGCCAGGGTGCCGCGATGCAGCGCTTCATGTAACTTCGTCAGTTCGCGCGCGATCAGCAGTTTGCGCTCGCCGCCGAACGCGTCCGCCAGTGCCTGCACCGTTTCGACAATCCGGTGCGGCGCTTCGTAAAACACCATCGCGTGCGGATGCTGCGCGAGCGTCTGCAACGTCGCGGCGCGGGCCTTCGCTTTCGGCGGCAGGAAGCCGAGGAACGAGAACGTCGCGACCCAGTCGCCGGCTGCGCTTAGCGCCGTCGCGAGCGCGTTTGCGCCCGGCAGGGGAATGACCGGAAAGCCGGCGTCACGGACCGCATCGACGAGTTTTGCGCCGGGGTCGGAAATGCCGGGCGTGCCTGCGTCGGACACGTAGGCCACTCGCTCGCCCGCTTGCAGATGCTCGATGAGACGCAGTGACGCGGCCCGTTCGTTGTGTTGATGCACGGCGACGAGCGGCTTCGAGATGCCGTAGCGCGCGAGCAGTTGGCCCGTGTTGCGGGTGTCTTCGGCGGCGATGCGGTCCACCAGTCCGAGCACATGCAACGCGCGCAGGGTGACGTCGGCGATGTTGCCGATCGGCGTGGCCACCACATACAGCGCAGCGGCGGGGTACTGCTGCGCTTGTGCAAGTTCGGAGAGAGGAGTCATGAGGCAGAAGACGCAAACAGACGGAATGAGGCCGCCATTGTGCCACGCGGGGTTGCGCGGCTTAGGTGGGGAAGGCGATCGGCGCGGCGGTCGGACGGCGAGTGGGCCGGCGAGTGCGGCGACAGGGGCCAAGGCGCAAAGGACCGAAGCGTCGGCGTCCGTGATGACCACTGTCACGCCGACAGCGACATCCCGCGCAGCACCTACGCCCTACAACTTTTCTAAACTCAGTGGGTCCAAGCTCGTCGGCGCGGCTTTCGAGGCGCGTGCGCGAGAATTCCTGCAACGGCAGCGCTTACGGTTCGTCGCACGCAACGTGTCATGCAGGAGCGGCGAGATCGATCTCGTGATGCGCGATCGCGACGGCGTGCTGGTGTTCGTCGAAGTCCGCGCGCGCGCGCAGCGTCGCTACGGCGGCGCGGTGGCCAGTATCGGTTGGCACAAGAAGCAGCGCATCGTGCGCGCGGCGCAGCACTACCTGGCGATGCGCAGTCACGGTTTGCAGGATCAGCCCGCCTGCCGTTTCGACGTGATTGCTTTCGACAGCGGCCGGCTCGTCTGGCTGCGCGATGCGTTTCGCGCCGACGAAGTCTGACGCCTTGCGCGGAGAACGCGTGTGAGTGCGATAAACTTGCGCTCGCGTGCGGGCGGTGAGGCTACGCCGGCAACACGGCAAACAGCACATTGCGCGATGCTTTTTGCGCTCACGTACGGTGTTGCCGGTGAGGTTCACCGGCGTGGCGCGACTTCGCAAGACGACTTCACAATACGGCCGCGCAGTGCGGTCCATTCGCGGTAGAAGATAGAGACTCGATGTCAGTCGAACGCATTCAACAACACTTCCGCGACAGCGCGGCAGTCAAGCTCGAAGCCCTCGAAACCCTGTCGATGCCGATCGCCGCTGCGATCGACACGATGTTCGGCGCGCTAGCCAATGGCAATCGCATTCTCGCGTGCGGCAACGGCGGCTCGGCGGCCGACGCGCAACATTTCGCAGCGGAACTGATCGGCCGGTTCGAGCGCGAGCGGCCTGGCTTGCCGGCGATCGCGCTGAGCACCGATACGTCGGTGCTGACCGCCATCGCCAACGACTATTCGTTCGAACAGATTTACTCGAAGCAGGTCTGGGCGCTTGGCCAACCGGGCGACGTGCTGCTCGCGATCACCACGTCCGGCAACTCGGCGAACGTGCTTGCCGCGATCGAAGCCGCGCACGAGCGCGAAATGATCGTGGTCGCGCTGACCGGCAAGGGCGGCGGGCGCATGCAGGAAGTTTTGAGCGATACGGACATTCATGTGTGCGTGCCGTCCGACCGGACCGCGCGCGTTCAGGAAGTGCACTTGCTGACCATCCATTGTCTATGCGACGGCATCGATGCCATGTTGCTGGGCGAAGACTGAGACTGATTCCGAAGGAGAGCTAGTTGATGAGCGTATTCCGCATCAAGAAGACACTGGTGAGAACCGTGCTGGTGGTTGGGTTCGCGGCGGGGCTGTCGGCAACCTTGCAGGGCTGCTTTCTCGCTGTCGCCGGCGCGGCGGGCGGCGGCGCTCTGGTGGCGACCGACCGGCGCACGCTCGGCGCGCAGACCGAAGATCGCGAGTTGCAGGTGAAGGCGCTGTCGCAGATCAGCCAGAATTTGCCTGATAGCGCGCACGTCAACGTGGCGGTGTTCAACCGCCGTGTGTTGCTGACCGGCGAGGTGGCGGGCGACGCGTCGAAGCAGCGCGCCGAGAGCATCGTGCGCGGCTTGAACAATGTCAATACGATCGTCAACGAACTGGCGATCATGCCGGCCAGCTCGTTCTCTTCGCGCACCAACGACACGTATCTTGAAACGCGCGTGAAGACCGCGCTGATCGCCGAGAAGAATATTTCGGCGAACAACTTCAAGGTGGTGGCCGAGCGCGGCTCGGTGTATCTGATGGGGCTCGTCACGATGGATGAAGGCAATCGCGGCGCCGACGTCGCGAGCCGCGTGCCGGGCGTCGTTCAGGTCGTGAAGGTGTTCCAGTACATTCAGCCGCAGGAAGCTGCCGCGGCGGCCACTGCGGCAGCCACGGCACCAGTTGCTGCTTCGCAGCCGGATGCGGGCGAGCCGACGGTCGGCGCGATTCCTGATTCGTCGGTGAGCGCGCGTCCGCTGGAACAGCAGGCGCCTGCGCCGGTCAGCAATTCGAACTCGGTCCGTCCGGGTAATCCGAAGGCTGCGCCATGAGGCGTGGTGTTGTTGTTGTCGTCACCGCGCTGATAGTCGGCGCGGCGGCGGGTCTCGTTGCGACGTCGGCATGGGCTGCTGCCGATGCGCAGCGCGGCCGGACGGTCGCCAATGCGAATGCCTGCATGGGTTGCCACGCGGTGGATCGCAAATTGGTTGGTCCGTCGTTTCAGCAGATCGCCGCGAAGTACAAGGGCGATGCGCAGGCGCCGGTGAAATTGACTCGCAAGGTGAAAGAGGGGGGCGCCGGCGTGTGGGGCATGATTCCGATGCCGGCACATCAATCAATGAGCGATGTGGATATACGTGCGGTGGTGGATTGGGTGCTGGCGGGGGCGCCGGAGAAGTGATTTGGAAGGGTTACATGCCAGTCGTTGGGGCTTGGTAAAAGACAAAATGGCTGTGCTAGAATTGTTCGCACGTTGGGGGGGTAGCTCAGCTGGGAGAGCGTCGCGTTCGCAATGCGAAGGTCGGGAGTTCGATCCTCCTCCTCTCCACCAACAACGTATGCAATAAAGTTCAAAGGAATCTTGGAACCCGCACCGCTGCAAGGCTGTGCGGGTTTTTTATTTCCATTGATGTCCAAGGGGATTCATTGACATCCGGGGGCAACAGGGGGCAAATTTCGGGGCAACACATGATGACAAAATGGAGTTGCCCCCGATGCCGCTTACCGACGTTGCAGTCCGTTCCGCCAAGCCCGCAGACAAGCCTATCAGGCTGTTTGATGCAGACGGCCTCTACGTGGAAGTTGCCCCGGCGGGGGGCAAGTGGTGGAGGTTCAAATACCGGTTCGGGGGCAAGGAAAAGCGCCTTTCTTTAGGCGTGTATCCCGATGTCGGGCTGAGGGATGCGCGTGAGCGTCGGGACCATGCTCGAAAGCTGCTCGCGAACGGTGTCGATCCCGGTGTCGAGCGGAAAGTACAGAAAGCCGCCACTGTTGAGCGCGCGGCGAATAGCTTCGAGACGGTTGCCAGGGAGTGGTTTGCGCGGTACGCGCCGGGCTGGGCGAAGTCGCATGCCGACAAAATCATGGCTCGCCTTGAAAAGGACGTGTTCCCGTGGCTAGGTTCACGTCCGATCGCGGAAATCAAGGCGCCTGAGCTTCTCGGTGCGTTGCGCCGGGTCGAAGGACGCGGCGCAGTCGATACGGCGCACCGAGTTCAGCAGAACTGCGGTCAGGTTTTTCGATATGCAGTTGCGACTGGACGGGCTGAACGCGACATCAGCGCGGATCTGAGAGGTGCGTTGCCGCCGGCACGCCATACGCACTTCGCGTCGGTGACGAACCCGGATGAAGTCGCCGCTTTGCTGCGTGCTCTGGATGGCTTCCAGGGGACGTTCGTCGTGCAATGTGCATTGCGGCTGGCTCCGCTATTTTTCGTTCGGCCAGGGGAGCTGCGTACCGCAGAATGGTCACATTTTGACCTTGATAAGGCAGAATGGCGTTACACCGTCAGCAAAACTCGGACGCAACATCTGGTGCCGCTCGCAAGCCAGGCGGTAACGATACTTCAAGAGCTCCATGCACTTACGGGGCACCGGCGGTACGTGTTTCCCGGGCGAGATGTCAAGAAGCCAATGAGCGGCGCGGCGATCAACGCTGCATTGCGGCGCCTCGGCTTTGATACTAAGACCGAAATTACGGGGCATGGCTTCCGGGCAATGGCTCGCACGATTTTGCACGAACAGCTGCGATTCCCTAGCGAGGTTATCGAGCATCAGCTAGCGCACAAGGTTTCTGATTCGCTCGGTACGGCATACAACCGGACGAAATTCATTGATGACCGCGTGGCGATGATGCAGAAGTGGGCGGATTATCTTGATGAGCTAAAAGCGGGGGCCTAGGTCATCCAACTCGAGCATGCGTAACCCGCATATTCAGGCGCTTTATAATCCTTGGGCGACGATTCGGGCAGGTGGACAGAAGCGGCTTATTATTTCTGCCCGGAGTTGTGGACTCGTTGGCGGGCGACACGTGTAGGGCCATCCGCGAGAGGCGAGAAGATTGCGTTCGGCGAGACTTTGCCTCCCTAATTTTGTCCAGACGACCGCATGTAAAAAAAGACCCGCCTTCCGCCGGGCTCTCCAACCTCGCGTTCTGCCACGATTGTCGTGAGTGTCGGTAACGGCCCTCGCGCTGAATCGCGGCTTAAGGTACGGTGCGCGAAATCTTGAGCTAGCTCACCGTTTTTTTGCTCTTCGGCCGACCGGTTTTGGCGGGCGGAAATAATTGGCCTCTATCCGGCATCTCTGCGAACCAATCCCTAAGTCGTCTTTCAATGGTTGCGGTTTTCGGGATCACGACAAGCTTTTTCGCCTGCCCTCTGGGAAGCGTTTTGTTTCTCTCCTCGCGTCTCGCATTCGCAGAGGCAACGGCTTCGACGAACTGCAGAAACGGTTTCCGGATAGTTTCTGCCGCGTGACGCACACTTTGCCAACCGCGTTGTTGAGGGCGCTTTTGCCTCACGAGACGCCACGCCATACGTCTGTAGATGTTGTAGGCACGGTTGCGCCCGTCATTGCCAAGTTTTGCGCTGTCTACGCGTGTGCTTGCGCGGGTTTGCTCGATAACCTCGCCAATTCCCTTATCCGCGATTGCAGCGCCGCTCCAGAACCGGGCGTCTGCCATATAGGACCAGGCGATTTCGACGTCGCCATGCCTTTGCGCCCGAGAAGCTCTAAGGGCATACGCGCATGACACGATGATGGTTCCTATTGGCGACGTCGCTATCCACTCATCACCTTTCTGTAGGTCGTATTCCGACGCGACTAGCTTCAATATCCCTACCGGGTCGTCGATCCCAGGATGGTCGCATGCGTTCACCCTTTCAAGGATTTCAGCGACAAATCGTTGTTGCGTCGCATCGGGAACCACTTTGGCGAAGCACGTATATAAGTTCTCTATCGTGATGTTGAACAGGGCTTGAACGTCAAGTTTGTGGCGAAGCGGGCGGCGTTGGCTGTTGTGTTGCATCTTTATCGAGGGAAGTACGTGGGCCTCGGTTTGTTCGGGAGCTGAAATTGTATCTGCCATTTACGCGCAAACGGTCTATTTCCGACGGTGTCGGCGTGGCCAAATAACGCTCATTGGGCCCAATGCAATCCAACTCCAACTGAACGAGGTTTCCGATGAAGCAAACTAGCCAGATGCTCGACAAAGTGCTGCGTATGAAGGCGTTGAATGAGACGACGGGTGTCTCGCGAAGCGCGGCATATAACAAGCTCGATCCGGCAAGCAAGTATTTCGATCCCACTTTCCCGAAGCCCATCCGTTTGGGCGCGCGCACTGTCGGCTGGCGCGAGTCGGAGGTTGAAGCGTGGATCGCTTCGCGCGCTCTGGCGCGCAACGCATAAGTGGGGGCATCGATGATGAATGTTCTCGCCCAGAATCCGCTCGTGGCCGAGTGCCGTAAGCTTCGACCGTTTATCTACCGAGACGAACCCATCGAGCAGCCGTCGACTCCGGCTGGTCACGTGCGTTTCTTGAAAGGCACGATCGCCACGCGTGGCGCGCGCATGGGGTTGTGCCTTACGCGGCTTACGGCGCTTGCGGAGATCGCGGCGGCGTATCTCGGCTACGTGGTCGTGATTGACGAACAGGGCCAAGCGCACGACCTGGTGTTCAATCTCATCGCGCAGGTGCCGGTTGCGACTGCCACCATGCTTTCGCGTCGCTGGTTCCATATGTTGGACGAAATTCAGGTGGAGCTCGAAGGAGCATTCGCCACGGCAGAGCTTGTGCACCAGATGGAGACCTGGTCGTGGGCCGAGCAGACTAAGACGCTCAAAAAGGACATCAAAACTGCCGCCAGGTGTGCGGCTCGCTGGTCGACCTTGACGATCGCCCGCACTAATCACGAGCTAGCCAAGCCGATGCAGCAACAGTTCGTTGACGTGCCGCAGAAGCAAGCGGACAGGGAGGCTCGTATCGTATCGCTCAAGGCGGCTCATACGGAGGCAAAGGCTGCGGGCAATACCACGCTCGCAGATCTGTACGGCAAGCAGCTGCGTGATGCTCGTCGCGAACAGATCGTTGAATACGCAACGGCACATGCTCGGTGGAACTCGCAGCTCGGCGTCATCGATGGCGAACGGGCTCGCTTCGCGGGCGCTCCGGAACGCGAGGTCGCGGTGCGCAAACAGTTGGCAGCGCATCTTGCTGCAGAACCGAAGGCGCCGGTCCCGCCGCGGCTGCGGTATGGCGAGCCCTTCGCTAAGGTCGAGAAATCGCACGCCCAAGCTGACTTGTCTGCGACCGTGCTTACACTAGGTACCGATCTCCTGCGTCATTTGCGTAAGGAACGCGACAGCATCGTCCGGGTGCTCCAGCCGAATGATCGCGGCCCCCGCGCGGGGCGTTTCCCGATCTCCGTTCTGGGCGCGACGCCGATGTCTGGCAGCGGCAAAATGGTCGTGTTCGACGAGGCTGACGCTGAGTGGCTGTCGTTTTTCCACTTCGTTGCCGATGCGCCGAATTTCACAGATGTGCCCGACCACACGTCGTCCGATGCAGACGCAGAGCGCCAATTCGAGCATTCGCTGAAAGATGTGATGCGCGAGAAGCTCGCATACGGCGCGACGGTGAAACAGCTCGCCCTTGGTCCCGACGCTGCGCAAAGAAAGGTGATTTTCTGCGAAGACCTGCGCGCTGCGCGCCTGCGCAACCCGCCACATCCTATCCTTGACGCGTATCTGGCTCGCGTGCCGACCACTGTCTGCGTGGTGGCTGCACTGCTGCATCTGGCGATGGGGGAAACGGGGCCCATTTCGTCGACTGTTATGGACGAAGCGATCGACGTGTGTAACACGCTGATCAGCGAGTTCGAGCGCGCAGTCGTACCGATCGCCGAAATGTCCGTGGCTGAGAAGACCGTCTTGTCGGTGCGCGATGCCTTGCGCGGCTACGTCGACAAGCAGATAACGGTTGAAGCAATGCAACCGTTCCGTATCGCAATCGGAACGTTGTGCAAAAAGTCGGGCAGCATCGGGCTGCCGAAGGCACAGATTCGCCGAGCGATCCATGCGATGCGTGATCTTGGGTGGGTTCGCATCATCACCGATGGCCTCGACCAGGTGATTGAGCTCAATCCGTTCATCTTCGACCCGATGCACCGCTAACAGTCTGATGTCCGCCCGCGCTTCGTCGGCGAGCCTTCTTTTCCCTTATCTATCTCGCATTCGCGTCGCGTGCGCAGCCGGTATCGGCGCGCGCGTGGCCCGGTGCGTCCTCAACATCTGTGTTCGCGTCACAGGGCGCGAAAAAGGAACAAAAAATGAAAGAATCGATCCGTAATGCGACGGGCGTCGGCACGGTTTCCAACCTCCGACTTGTCTTGCTCAGGGGGATGGCGATTGCGGCCGCGGCGCTGCCGACGGCCGTCTCATTCTGTGTCGCGGCGTATGCCGGCTGGTCGCGTGGGGCTACACCGGTGCAGCGGATGATGAGCGTAGCGATGGCCGGTGTCGCTGTGCTGTACGTGCATTGGGCGTTGACGGCCCAGCGCAGTTTTTCTGTTCCTATTCGCGTCGCCGGCGCGGCGCTCTGGTGTGCTGGCCTTATGGTTTTGATGTTCGGGCAAGTGACGTTTTTCATTGAGTCGCGACACGACGCTGGGAATCGGCGGGCCGCATTGGTGCAGGCTGTCGTAGCTACGCGTCGCGTTGATGTGCTGAGCGGGCGCAGTCTCGCAGAAATCGCGGAAGACCGTATTCAAGTCGTCACGGATCTCGCGCGGACTGAGGCACGCCGCTGCATAGGAAGCTGCCCGGCTATCGCTGTACGCAAAGCGAAGCTGGGCGCGCAACTGGCCGCACTGGATGCTGAGATGGACGGGGTGAAACGCCGCGAAGTCGAAGACGATCACCTCGCCGCACAAGCCGAACGAGCCGACGCATTGCGCGAGAGCCAGCGAGCCGATCCGGTCGTGTCGCAGGTCGCAGCGTGGGTCGGCACGACCGAACCGCGATTAGAACTGGCGCAGGCCGCCGTATTCGCGGTCGTGCTCGAAGGGGCGGCCATTATGGGCTGGCTGTGGGTGGCCCAAGTCTGTTCGCGGACATCCGCTCGCGAGCCAGTCGCGCCGAAGCTGGTGGAGGGTACGGCACCGGTCGCGTGCGACGAACCGGCGATTTTCGCGACCGGGACGGTCGAAGCCGCGACACCGGCAGTCGTTTCGGCCGGGTCGGACGACGATTGCGTGCTGGGCGACATCCACGCGGCCGTGACGGCTGGACGGCTAAAGCCGACGCAGGCGGCGATCCGGGAATTTTTGGAATGCGGGCAGGCGACGGCGGGCCGGTTCGCGCGGTTGTATCGCACCCGCATCGACGGCGCGGAGGTGTGATGGAATCCATGGCACTCAGTGAGCAGATTGGACGCAGCTCCCCGTTCATTGCGCCGGGCGCGCGTTACATCTGGTTCAACAACGATCATCACCGCCGCAGCGAGACAATCCATGCGGACATTGCGGCGGCCCATCAACTGATCCGCAATACGGTCGTGGACATGCGCGATGGTGAGGCGGATGGCACCGCATGGCATCTTTTGGCGAGCCGGGCTATTGAGGCCGAGAATTTCGTCAGGGAAATTCTCGCGTCCGACGATGGCGGCTTCGAGGATCGGCGCGATGAGCAAGGCCTTCTCACCGAGCTCACGCGCTTGCCGTTGGGCGAGTATTTCGGCAAGACCCTGATGGCCGGTAAGTATCTGACGGACATCGAGACGGTGGAGCCGTACCGATTCCGTCCGCTGGCGCAGGTATTTTTTGACGTTCGCCACAGCGAGCAGTTTGATCAGTACAGTTTTCAGGACTTCAAGTCGCCGCCGTGGCTGCGGTCGAACGAGGCGGAGCCGTTTGCGTTCGAGAAATTTAACAAACTACTCGGCGCGGTTCGTACCGTGGCTAGGGCGCGGAAACTCGATCAGCTCGAAAAGTGGAACACGTCACAAGCGAAGCAGCGTTTCAAGGCGATGATGCGCCACGTTCACAAGTACTTCCGTAAGCGGCGCCGCATTTTCGTGATCCGCATGGATCTGTATTATCGCGAGGAGCTCGCAGTCGGGGTGTCGATCGATCTGGCGAAAGCCCACCACGCGCTGTTGGTGAACCGCCTGCGCGCGCTAACGCATGTCCGGACCGATCTCGTTGGCGGAATCTGGAAGCTCGAATGGACGCAGCGCAAGGGGCACCATTTCCATTGGGTGTTCATGTTCGACGGCTCACGTGTTCAGGACGCCCAGACGTGGTTTGAACGGATCGATGCGCAATGGTGCAACGTCGTGCCGGAAGATGCTGGATATACTCACTGCGGGAATTATGACAAGCACAGGCAGATCGGCACCGGCATGATCCACCTCGACAACGACCCGGAGACGCTTGAAATTTTTGAAGAAAAAGTCATCGGCTACCTCGCTAAAAAGGATCAGGCGTTGTGCGTGAAGGCCGCGGGCGGCTCGGATACTTGGGGAACCTTCACCCCCGCCGGCAAACGCACGAGCAATGCGGGCCGGCCACCGAAGCCGCGCATGTGCACGCCCGCGTAACTTCTGCGGACAGCAAGTCGTGCATCGCGGCGTCGCGGGACGGGATTCAAACTCCCGTCCCGTTTTTTATTCCGGCGATCGCGACAAACTCGCCAGACTCCTCTTCCATGGCGACGGCGGACTGCTTCTAGGCGGCTGTTTCGTCTTGAGTGCGAGCGCGGTTGGACGAGCGAATCGGGTGCCCGCAACGACCACGAATCCTCAGCTCACCAGATAGCGCGTGGCCGATAAAAATTCCCCTTGGAATGCGATGGGGTGACGAGACGAATCCGTAGCAAAACGCGCTACGAAACGTGTGACACGTTCGCCTGGCATGGCTTTTCGGCCGTCGAACGGCTCCGTTGATTAATGAATTGCTTGATGGTTTTCTACGCAGTTTGGGCATCGTTCATATGCGTGGCTACGATCACTTGCGAAACAATTCGTAGCGCGGCGCTTATCACCAGCGGTAGAGAATCCGCCGTCGCTTCGATGGAATTTGCCTGATTTTCAGCGGTCCCACGCCATTGTGAATTTCGGTTATAGAGTCCTATAGGTTATGTATTCAATGGTTTGTTGGCTAGGTGATGTCTCTGCATCGAGATTATCCGTGCCCTAGACAAGGATGGCTAAGCACCGACTTGTCATAGAAGACGACATTGAATGTCGAACATGAACGACGAGAGCGGTCCGATTTCGTATAGCGAAATCGCGAACGCATGATTTTTTACGCTATCGGTATATTGATTGAAACGACCACAGTGCGGTCCGTTGCTGCAGGCATAACAGCGGTAGGCGACCTATGGGACGAGGTCTGATCTTTCCGTTGTGACCGGATGCATTGTCCACGGCTTCGTGAGCGGAGCCTTGACCAGTGCAAATTGCGGCTTCAGGCCAGTAAGGGACGCAGCGATCCGCTGCACATTTGAGGGTTGGGTGTCGGCTTCGTATTCGAAGCTTGTGAGGCACATGCCAGCCAAAACGCGAATTTCGTTTAATAAGTCGCGCGGAACTTCACGTGTCAGATCAACTCGGCAAACGGTCGTTGGTCATCTGCCGACGATCGCCCAACCCAAGTCAAGTGCTTGTTGGATTGGACACATTGTAGCCATCCGGCCAAGTAACAAGGCAGCGGGGGGCGATGCGAGATCGGTAATTTGCTGTCTTGGACGCTATGCCGGACGGATGCCCTTTTGGAGTAGCGTGATCGTGGCCGAAATCTGCTCGCTCAGATTCGTTACAACGCCGTCTTCAATCGTGGTAAGCAACACACCACTGGATTTACCGGGCACATAATCCTCAAGCGGCACGATGCCTTCCGATCGATAGGCGAGCGCTTTGCTCGCCCAATTGTCCCGATAACGCTTCAGATCCATCCGGCCCAGGTGCTCCCAGTACCATGTCACGTTTCGCTTGTCACGAATGACAAAATCCGGCCAGCGCAACTTACCGGCGAGCGTGACATCCGGTTCATAGGCGTAGTCGATGCCCGCGGCGTGAAGCTTGTCAGCAATGATCCATTCGCTTTTCGAGCGCACCAGTTCGTTCTTCGCGGTCCGGTAGATCAGCCGATCGTCGAGCTGAACCTGCCGATGCCCCAGCGCAATGGTGACGGGACGCGACGTTTCGAACAGGTTGGTCAGACGTCTCTTGGTTTCGGAGGCGGAGTCATGTGTGTAGGCAAATAGCTCCCGCAAGGCGCCCTGCACGAGCAGCACGACTTTTCGCTTATGGCGCGTGAGCGCCGTATAGAGCATTTCCCGCGTCAATGTCCGGCATTTGTGCGGAATCACGAGGAAGGTAGTGCCGAATTCGCTGCCTTGTGTCTTGTGCACTGTCAATGCATAGGCCAGTTCCAGAGGAGGCGTCGCGTCTGCGCCGAATTCCCAGGATTTGAACGTGAAAGCGATGCCCGGCTGCGTCGCCATTTCAACTTCAAGCTGCTCGAAGAATTGCTTCGACTCTCTTCTTTTAAAGAAGCCGGTCGCGACGCCGACTTCGCCGTTTGCGACGTAAGATTTTTCGAGCTTAGGCCAGGACGGTCGATCCGACTTGTTCTGTACGTTGATTACCTTGTCGCCCCAGAGCAGTCTATGCGGGCCCAATGGCCGCGGAATGCGACGGTACTGACTCTTGCCGCTGAGTTCAAGGGCCCGGCTGCGGAACCGTCCTTGCAGTTGC
The DNA here is from genome assembly GCF_012275575.1 of Paraburkholderia sp. SG-MS1. Lineage (GTDB taxonomy): Bacteria > Pseudomonadota > Gammaproteobacteria > Burkholderiales > Burkholderiaceae > Paraburkholderia. The sequence continues at coordinate 42,462 of NZ_NPIH01000136.1, forward strand.
CGATTGAGGGCGTCTGACCCGGCCAGTGACTGGCGCAACGGAGAGAGGATCTGCCAGTCTTCCGCTTTCGAGGCCGCACCGCCTTCGGTTTCCGCCTTTTTTCTTGGCCAGAAATACACGCGTCCTTCGAATTCGGTTCCGCCGTAGCTTTCCTCGAACCGCTTCGAGTCGTCGACGGAAGAGAGCGATAGCTCTTTCCTGAGCGATTCACTCAAGGATCGGTCGAGTTCTTCGGGCGTATTCCAATTAACCGCTTCGATCTGTTTTGCGCCACCTTCTGCAACGAGATCCCATAGGTCGTTCGGCATTTCGTCATGACCGGCGTCAGAAAACAGGTTGGCGAAGGCGAGGTCGAGGCGCCGTTCGCCCGCCGCATGACGTCGCGTCACACGCAATTCGGCGTAACCCTTCGCGACACAGGGAGTCATCGACTTGACGCCTTCAGGCTCCAGTCTTCGGCAAATATCCACGAAGGGCCTGCCCGCACCGATAGGTGGCAACTGTTTGGGGTCACCTACGAGAATAAGCCGATCGACGTTCTGCAGTGCGTCGAGTGTGGCTGCGAACTGATCTTCGGTCAGCATCGAGCACTCGTCGATGACCACGGTGCGATGATCCCCGCAGCGCTCCGCGTCTGGGCGCATCGCGTAGCGGCCCGTGGCGCCATCGTATCGCTGGTAAGCGTTCAGGAACTGAGCGATCGTCTTGCCTTGTCCGGCCATGCCGCTTGCCTGTTCGAGCCGCACGCGCGCCTTGCCGGTTGGCGCCAGGAGCAGCATGCCCTGACGCCTGACCGCCGGGATCAGGGACAAAGCCTTGATGAGCGTGCTCTTGCCGGTTCCCGCCGCGCCCATCAACAAGCTGATCTGCGATTGATAAATCATTCGCAGCGCCGCCGCTTTCTCCGTGCGTGCGGCTTGTTCCTGCTCATCCCATTCGGAAGCCGGGTTGGATTGCTCAATGGCGTCGTTGACAAGTCTGAGCCAGTCGTGCTCTTCTTCGAGACTCGGCTGGTTGTGGCGCGCAGCAATTTCGTCAGCGATGCACGAACGGGCTTGCGCATACCGGCTGAGCTGATAGAAGCGGCTGTCTTCGCTCTCGACGAGCGCTAGCGCTGGCGCGAGCGTATTGTCGAGTAACGGAAGAAGTTCACTATCCAGAATGCATGGCGGTTCGATCGGCAGTTCCAGAACCCGGTCGATGATCCAATCGGCGGGTAGAATCGTGTGCCCCTCTTCGACAGCGGCGTGTTCCAGCCGATCCACGATCAGCGCCCTCACCCGGCGAAGGTCCGCGCTCTCGTAGACGCGGCTTTCGGGCGGCAACTCGTGGGAGCCTTCGAGTTCCCGCGCATTGAAAAGGCCGCGATCTACCGCGCCGAACGGCAAAGAATGCTCCGCGCGCGTCTCGAACAACAGGTAGGGGTTCTGGCGAAGCTGAGCGTCGGTGACATTGAGCCCGTCCGTGTTGCGACCTTTTCCGTACCAGTAGAAAGCTTGATCGTTGCTGAGTTCGAACCGGCTGAGCAACTTCAGCAGATCTTTGCGTCCATCGTCCAGACGACGCCACTTTTCGGCAAGCGTAGGTCCGACACACACCTGCAAGTGTTTTGGCAAAGTGTGCGGCGCGTCGAGAACATCCTCGAAAACGTCCCATGCGGAGCGAGCATTGTCTTGTTCGATGCGCGAGACCAGATGCCACGCGAGCAGGTTGCCCCGTTCTACGCCTAGCGCCACCAGCGCAGCGCCGAAACCTGGGTAGGGACCGCGCAGCTTCCAGAGCCGGTTGAGTTCGGTATCGATCCACCTACGGTATTCGTTCCACGGGCCATCCGTGAGCTTGGCGATCTCCTGCAAGGCGTGCTCAATCGATAACAGCGATGCAATCGCGTTGTCCTGACTCAGAAGCTCAGACCCAAAAGAATATTGTTCGAACGCTTCGTCCGGGGCAAACGCGACGAAGCGCTCGAGCTCGAGCGATACGTCTTCTTTTGCGATGTCGAGCAGAGCTCGGTACGGCAGCAGGAACCCGTCGACGGGCGCCTTCGCATCGACGCGGATCGAATGCGCAATCGAGCGTTCCCAGAGGAAACCCGAGATGGCATTGGCGGGACGCTTGCCGGCTGCGTACCGGTACTCGGCGGGTTCCCCTTTACCCTTGACCCGTCCGACGCCAACGATGACTCGCTTGGGCGAATCGGACAACGGCGTGCGTTTGGCGTAGAAGAAAACGAGCGATTCATCTTTTCGGATGGCGCTGAAGAACGTATCGAGCATCACCAGTTGGTTCGTTCCTTCCTGAATCCAGGTATCAGGAATATGACTGGCCATTTCGGGTTCACGTGCCGGATCGTAGCCCAGCTGTAGCTCCCTCGCGAGTCCTGCGGTCTTGTCCTTTCTCGATCCCTGCACTGTCTCTTTGAGCATCCAGCGAAATGGAATCGCTGCGGCGGCGAAAGGCTCGAACGTGAGCGGAGTCTCCGAGAAGTGTGCATGAGAGGCCACGAACTGATAGGGGTGTTTCTTCAACTTCTCGACGGGAAAGCGCGCCATGAATGTGCCGTGTTCGTCAACACACGGCGGCAAGTCCTGCTCCGAAAATCCCTGAATGGATTTGCCGGCAAGCACTGTCTCGCCGGCATCGGACCGTCCTGTCCCGATGCGAGGCAAGACCATGCAGGACGTGTTTTCGCAGGGGAGCTTGCAAATAGAGCCGTTCCAGTCGCTGTCATGCCATGGAACGCGGACCGTCAGGTGTTGTGAGGGAAGTTCCCGTGCCCCGGCAATCATCGACATAGTTTTTATTCCTGTCTCTATAGTTGAACCTAAAAATGCTGACCGCCTGTTTTCTGTGCCACGTCGGCACGCGACGCAATGATATCGGCAAGCCGGACGCGTTCTTGCTGGGAAATGAGCGACTTTCTCATGCTTGCAACAGAAAGCGCGTAACCTTGCAAGCTACACGACGGGAATGTTGACAAGATTAAAAAGTCGTTACAAATTAGCGATCAAACGGATTTCAAGAAATGATGAAAGACGGGCCGAAATACGGGCTCGCTATCAAAGACCAATGTTGCGCTGCCGCGCAGAGGAAAAAACCGAAAATAGTGCGCGGCAAAAACAAGCGAAGGATCGGGGGGAACACAGTTGGATTTCGCGTCTTGGCTTCAGCGCTTTCTTGAAGCGCGGCGGTCGCAGCATCCCAGTGGAGACAGGCTGTTTTCCTATCGGGTGTCGAAAGAAGAGTATCTGAAGCTGCGGACGCTCTTCGCGCAATCACGCAAACAGCTGCGCGACGTGTCCCGGCGAACAGGTGCACCGGCCGAATGCGCGTGCTTCGTCCTGTACGCCGCGGAATGGCGGCGGCGCGAGTACGCGGGCGGTCATGGGTGCTGGCAGGATATTTTCGACTCCCTGCAACACGACATCGCGCTCAATGACTTCGAGCGGGCGCTCGCGGTCGAGCGCGGGCTGGGCTATTGGGGCCGCAAGGTAAGCGATTCCCGCGAGACCGTCCCGCTCCAACCGACCCGAATGGCATGAAGACCGAGTCTTGGCTCGTCTCATGGATCGGCATGACCGACCTCCAATGCGCGGAAGCAGACAGCGGCGATGCGGGTCCGGTGGCTTCGGCGGTCGGCGCGGGCGGTCGGTTCGATCGCATCCTGTTGCTGACCAGTCATCCGTTTCAGCGCAGCCGCGCTTACTGCGAATGGCTTGAGCGAAAGACCGGTTGCGTGGAACCGCAACTGCACGAGGTCGAACTCGTCAGCCCGATCAACTACGCGGAGATTTACGAGAAGGTCAGCGACGAGCTGGGGCAGGCGCGGCTGCCGCGCCACGGCGTCGAGCTGACCTTCCATTTGAGTCCCGGGACGCCCGCGATGGCGGCGATCTGGATCATGCTCGCTAAGACGCGCTTTCCCGCCCATCTGATTCAGACGTCTAGGCAGCACGGACTTGAAACCGTCGATTTCTCATTCGACCTCGCCAGCGACTTTCTTCCCGAATATCTGCAGCGCAGCGATGCCCGCATCCAACGGCTCGCCAATGCGCGTGTACCCGTGCCCGGCTTCGAGAAGATTATCCATGCGGATCAGGGCATCGCCACGCAGATTGAGCGGGCGCGGCGCATCGCGGCCTTCGACGTGCCGGTGCTGATTCTCGGCGAGACGGGCACTGGAAAGGAACTGTTCGCCGAAGCCATCCACTCATCGAGCAGGCGCGCCGCGCAGCCGTTTCTCGCAGTGAACTGCGGGGCCATTTCGAAGGAACTCGCAAATTCGGAGCTTTTCGGTCACCGGAAAGGTGCGTTCACCGGAGCGATGGCCGACCGGCCCGGACACTTCCGGGAAGCAGACGGCGGCACGCTCTTTCTCGATGAAATCGGCGATCTGCCGTTGGATGCTCAAGTGCGACTGCTGCGCGCGCTTCAGGAAAAGGAGATCACGCCGTTGGGCGAGTCGCGCCCGGTCAAGGTAAATGTACGGATCATCGCGGCGACACATCGTGATCTGCAATCCGATGTCGCATCCGGACGCTTTCGCGAAGACCTTTTTCACCGGCTTGCCGTCGGCGTGCTGTCGTTGCCGTCACTGCGCGAACGGGGCGCTGACTTGGGGCTGCTCGTCGATCATTTTCTGGGAAAGATCAATGCAGAAGGGGGGCTCGGCCCGGAAGCGCCGCACAAGGACATCTCGCCGCAGGCTCGCGACGTTTTCCTGAGCCATGCGTGGCCCGGCAACGTGCGCGAGCTTTATCACACGCTCGTGCGCGCCGCCATCTGGTCGCAGGACCGGACCATCACCGACTGCGATGCTCGCGCCGCTTTGCTAATTACCGCGAAACCGGACGAGCCGGTAATGGGGCGCGCACTCGGCGGCGGCTTCGATCTGCAGGATGTGCTGGACGAAGTGACGCGTCATTATCTTGCCCGCGCGATGACCGCGAGCGGCCAGCGCAAGAAGCGAGCAGCGGAGCTACTCGGGTTCGGAAACTATCAGACATTTTCCTACTGGCTGCGCAAGCACGGCATGGAGTCTGAAGGACTGGAGTCCGATGAAGCACAAAAAAATCTCTCCAAAACAAAAGATTTTCTGTGAACGGTATGGCGGCGAGACCACGCTTGAACATGCAAGGCCTTGAATGGACGCTGGAAATCAGCGGCGGTACGACGGGCATGCCTCTCGCATTATCGAAGGCATTCCCGACAAGGACTTCACCATGCACATCGAGATCGACCGGCCAAACGACACACGCCTCCACTGGGTCACCGCTCACGCGGCCCTGCGCATGCAGCAACGCGGCATTACTGCTCAATTGCTCGAACTGGTCCTCCGCTATGGCCGCACGCTGCACGAGCGCGGACTGTCGTTCCGGGTCATCGGGCATAAGGAAGTCGAGCGTCACGCGCGCCGTGGCTTGGATTTGCAGCGCGCGGCGGGCATTCACGTGTTGGTCGAAGCGGACGGCGCCGTGGTCACGACCTACCGCAACCACGACTTGCGCCGAATCCGGCCGGGCAAGCGCCGCCACACGGCGCGTCATTGAGTCACTGAAACTCGAGAAGGGATAGAGATGGGTTTCGCCAAATACCTCGAAGACAACTACAGCCGCTTCTACGGCACGAGCATCGTCCGAAGACGAGAGCATGACCGATTTTTTACCGGCGGCGCGCAGGCGCCCCTCGAAAACGAAGGCAACAACACAAAGATGAACACTTCGAAGCTCAAGGATTTCACGGTCGCCGAGGCGCGGCCTCTTCCGGTGATCGTGCTGGCGGACGTGAGCGGCAGTATGTCCGAAGACGGCAAGATTGAAGCGCTGAATCAGTCGCTGCAGGACATGATCGCGGCTTTCGCAGTCGAGTCCCGCATGCGAGCGGAGATTCAGGTGGGACTGATCACCTTCGGCGGCAGCCGCGCGGACGTGCATCTGCCGCTCGCGCCGGCGCACCAGATTTCGTCGATGGAGACGCTGTGCGCCGAGGGACGCACGCCCATGGGCGCGGCGTTCAACGAGGCGCGCCTACTCATCGAGGATCGCGATCTGATCTCGTCGCGAGCTTATCGGCCGGTGCTCGTGCTCGTCTCCGACGGCCAGCCTACCGACGATTGGGAGCCGGCGTTCGAGGCGCTGTGCCGCGCCGAACGCGCCCAGAAAGCGACGCGCTTCGCCATGGCGATCGGCGCGGATGCTGACACCGACATGCTCAAACGCTTTGCCAACGATGTCGAATCGCCGCTCTTCGAAGCGCATGAGGCAACGGATATTCCACGCTTCTTCCGCGCAGTGACTATGTCCGTCACCACTCGCTCACGCAGCACCACGCCGAATACGCCGGTGTCGCTCTCGCTGGCCGATCGTCCCAGCGACGACGACCTGGATCTGGACTTCTGAATGTTGCGGGCAACGGGCGCGACGGTGATCGGACCGGGACATCGTCTTGATGCGACGTCCAATCAGGATGCTGTACGGATTCGCGGAGAGCGCGGCGGCTGGTTCGCCGCGGTGGCCGACGGCCTCGGTTCGCGCGCCCGCAGTCGGGTCGGCTCGCGACTCGCCGTTCGGCTCGCGCAACGCGCGTGGCGCGCCGATGACGCCGCGCCCGACGCACGCGCGTCGATCCAGCATTTTTACCAAAGCTGGCTGCGCACGCTGCCATCGTCACCAGGCGACTTCGCGACCACTGTGCTCGCGGCCCGCTGCGGTGCGGATGGCGTATGTCATTTGATCCAACTCGGGGACGGGCTCGCGCTCTATCGAGCGGCGGGCGTGTTTGGCGTGCTGAGCGGCGCGCGCGCGGGCTTCGGCAACGAGACGGAGGCGCTCGGCGTAACGAAGTCGTTCTCCGCGTGGAGGACGGCGCGTATCGCGCTGTCGGAACCCGGCGATGGCGTGATGCTGATGACCGACGGCATTGCCGACGATTTGCGTCCCGAACGGCTCGGAGCCTTCTTCGATCATCTGCATGCGCAGGCACGCGCGCGTAGCCGCCGCGCGGGCCGGCGCTGGCTGGAGCGGCAACTGGAAGCATGGCCCACGGCATTGCACAACGATGACAAATCGATCGCCCTGATTTTTCGAGACAGCAGATGAATGCTACACATGAGGCAGCAAACAACAAGAAGCCGCGAGGCAAACGCGAGGTGGAAGACGAGCGCGGGAGCCGCTATCTCCTGATCGATTCGCTGTCGGAAGGCGGCCAGGGCCTTGTCTGTCTGACGGACACGCCGGGCGTGCTGGTCAAGGTCAGCCGGTTGCCGATTAGCGATGCCCGGTCCGCGCGCTGGTTCCAGCAGGTACAGCGCGTCAAGCGTTTGCCGCTGGATGGCCTGAAGGTTGCGCGGCCACAGGCGATGATCGTCAGTCCGCGTCACGGTTACGTGATGGAATTGATGGACGGGCTCGAACCACTCCAGCGCCTGCTGGACGCGCCGCTGCAAAGCGGCATGCCGGGTTTCCTGGAGAGCGGCGGCTTGTCGCGGCGTCTGCGTCTGCTCGCGGGGCTCGCCGGGACGCTTGCCGAATTGCACGGGCGCGGACTGGCGTACGGCGATCTCTCGCCGGCGAATGTCTTTGTGTCGCGCTCGATCGAGCATTCGGAAGTGTGGCTGATCGACTGCGACAACATCAGCGCGCTGTCGAAGACGAGCGTCGATTCGATCTACACGCCCGGGTACGGTGCGCCGGAAGTCGTGCGGGGTGTATCGGGAATTGATAGCGTGACCGATGCTTGGAGCTTCGCCGTCATCGCCTATCAGTTGCTGAGGATGCAGCATCCTCTGAAGGGTGATCAGGTGAACGATGGTGACGAGGATGAAGAGCAGCGCGCGCTGCGCGGCGAACTGCCGTGGATCGACGACTCCGTCGACGAGAGCAATCGCGCCTCGTCCGGCATTCCGCGCGATTCGGTGATCTCGAAGCGCCTCGGTGAACTCTTCCAGCAATGCTTCGACTCCGGACGGACCGCGCCGCTCGAACGTCCCTCAATGCAGCAATGGCGCGCGGCGCTGGACTTCGCGCTGCACATGCTGGTGCAGTGCGACGATTGCGGCAGCATGTTCTATTTCAATCGCAATTTACAGTGCAGTTTCTGCGATCACAAAGAAGTGCCGGAGCGCCATCTGCTGCTGCGTCACTGCCTGCGTGCGCCGGAACTGAAGGACGAGCCGGGCATCGGCGATGACAATCTCCTGCGCACGGGTTTCCATCAAATTTTGAACCACACGACCGTGCAGCTGCGCACTTCGCCGCCTGGAACCTTCAGCTACGCGCTCAGCGATCTCTGGTGCACGCTGTTGCTGACCGACGACGGGTTGTGCATCGATCCGGTTCGAGGAATGAACACTTTCCTGCAGGCCGGCGCCGGCGCGACGCTCAGACGGCTGAAGCGTCGCGAGGTCATTCCGTTCACGAACAGGAATGAGCAGTATTTCCTTTGTCTCGGTGAAGAAGAGCGTTGCCATGTCTGGCAATTCCAGTGGTGAGGCGCCCATGCAATTCGCTGATTTCCCCCTGCTCGAATCCGACGTCCATTTTGTCCGCGCCACCGGCGGTCTGGCCGCCGTGCCGCTGCGCCGCAATGTCGAAGTTTCTGTCTCGCGCGATGCGGACGGCGTGCTCTGGCTCGGTTACGAAAGCAACCTTATCGAACTGGATCCAGACAGTTGTTCGAAGAGCTTCGTATTGCTCGCCGACCGGCGTGATCTCGCTTGGCTGTTGCTCAAACAACTGGACGACACGTTCCACCTCCAGACCATCCTGCCGTCGGGCTGGACGCTGCTCGACGAACCCGTGCAGATCGCGGTGGATGAACAGAACATCGCTACGCTCGTGCAACGCAACGCCATCGATCTCTACGATGCGGCCGAGGCGCTCGCCTGGCTGAAGAAAGAGTTCGTCGTCGAAGGCCACAAGTCGTGGGTGGCAGTTTTGCGAGAATCCGGGTCGCGTACCGGCGACTGGACGCTGATCGGCCAGTCGTGGCGCATGTATCTGCAAGGCGAGGCCGGTGGACGTGTGGTCGTACGCCGGCTGTGGCGGCAGCGCGCGACAGGACTCGAATGGACGCGGATGGACGGCGCGTTCGAATTCGTGGAAGCCACCGCCGCCAGTCGGTTGTTGACCCCGGCGGCGCGGGCGAGCTTTGATCAGTCGGTGCAGAACAACGGCAGCTATCTTGCGCTGTGGAAAAAATACAGCGAACAGGAATGGCAGCGCAGCCAGCGGCAGGCGGCATCGCTGGGCGTGCTGGAGTATTGCGGCGCCGAAGAGGCGAGCGATGAAGGCGGCGTCTGGCGCTTCGACGTTGCACCGGAGGAACTGCGCCGTTTCCTGGATGCTTGGCGCGCGCTCGAAGCCGACGGCAGTCTTGAACTCGAAGCGAGCGCGCAACATCCTGATTGGCGCATTGAACTGGACAAGGTCGCGCAGTCGCGCCGTTTTCGCGGGACGCCGGAGATGGGCCGGGCCGGGTTGCTGCTTATCCGGTCGTGGCGCAGGCCGCCGGAGCAGGGCTATCTGTCGCTGTCGCTGGCAGGTGACCGTTCGGTGCAGGAGCGCCGCGGCAAGGCGCGGGCCGAAATCGATGGCGGCCGGCGGATGCCACAGTTGCGCTATCTGCTACAGAACGTATCGATGCCGCCCGCGCGCAAAACACCGTATACACCGCTTTCACCTGCGGCGCGCGCCTGCTTCAGAAATGGCAAGCCGACGCCGCGTCAGGAAGAAGCCATCAAGGTTGCGCTGGAGACGCCGGACATCGCGCTGATCATCGGGCCGCCGGGAACCGGCAAGACGCAGGTGATCGCGGCACTGGAGCGGCGCATCGCGGAACTGGGCGAGCATGAGAACGTGCGGCACCAGGTGCTGATTTCGAGCTTTCAGCATGACGCGGTCGAAAATGCGCTGCATCGGACCGAGGTGTTTGGCTTGCCAGGCATCAAGGTAGGCGGACGCAAATCGGCGGAGGGACATGATCGCATCGAGCATTGGTGCAGGAAAACACGCGCCACGGTCGAGGAGAATCTCGCGGCCTGCGAATCCGGCGAACCGCATCTTGCGACGCTGCATCGGCTGCGCGAAGCGCTCGCAACGCTGCGTCTCACGGCGCTCGACCCGGAACGCCGATGTGCGGAACTTGGGCATTTGACGGAATGTCTCGAAGCGCTCGCGGCATCGCGCAGTGGCTTGCGTATCTCATCGAATCTGCTGGAAGACTGGCGGGTGTACGTCGCACAAACACCGGTAGCCGCCCCCCTCAGCCGGCAGAACACGACGCTGCTGTCGCGCAAGGTGCGCGGCCTGCGCGTGACGCCGGCCGCTTTCGCCGATGACGGCCGCGAGCGTCTGCTCGATCTAACTGCCACATGCGATTGGCTGGGCGGCGTGCCAGAGCCTCTGCTTGCAAGGTTGCGCGCGCTCGGGGCGCAACAGCAGGGGGACGACATGCCATGGGAGGCGGTGCAGGCGCTGAGAGGCGCGCTGCTTGACGCGGTCACCGACTATCGTCCACGGAGCGTCAAGCACCGGCTCGACGCGCGCGGCCTGAGTCTGCTGAACGCGATCGAAGCGGGCATCGAAGACCGACTGAAGGTGTCGCGCCTCGGCAAGGCCGGAGTACTGATGCGCTATCGCGACGCGCTCGCCTTCGACTCGGTGCGCGCCGCAGACACAGTGCGCGAATACGCCATGATTGTCGGTGCGACCTGTCAGCAGGCTGCGAGCATGCACATGGCCAGCCTGAAGGGCCTGAGCGGGATCGGCGCGACGGGCATCACCTTCAACTCCGTGATTGTCGACGAGGCGGCACGCGCCAATCCACTCGACTTGTTCATTCCGATGTCGATGGCGCAGCGCCGCATCGTGCTGGTCGGAGATCATCGTCAGTTGCCTCACTTGCTCGAACCAGAGGTGGAAGACGAGGTCGCCCGTGCGCACGATCTCAGCGACGAGCAGCGCGAAGCGTACAGGACGAGCCTGTTCGAGCGGCTGAGAGATCAGCTAAAAGAGCGTGAACAACAGGACACCGTGCCGCGCGTGGTGATGCTGGACGTGCAGTTCCGCATGCACGAAATGCTTGGCGATTTCGTGAGCCGCGAGTTCTACGAGAAGGAAGGGCTGGATCCGGTGAAGTCGGGCCGTCCGGCGTCAGCGTTCCTCTCGGACGTGCCAGGCCACGAAAACTGCGTGTGCGGCTGGATCGACGTGCCTGCCGGTGGCGGCGCGAACAAGGAAACGCGCGCCAATCTGCCGAGTTGGCGCAGAAGCGCCGAAGCCATCCGCACAGCGCAGGAAGCCGCGCGCCTGCTCGAGGCATGCGGCGACGAAGTCAGCGTTGGTGTCATCACGTTCTACAGCGCACAGCGCGATGAAATCTTTAGTGAACTGATGCGCAGCGGACACGCGTGCCGCGACGATGAAACCCGCGAATGGGTGATCGACGAAAAGTATCGTACGACTCGCAACGGCGAAGAGCGGTTTCGCGTAGGCACTGTGGACGCGTTTCAGGGCAAGGAGTTCGATATCGTCTTACTGTCCATCGTTCGTTCGAACGTGCACCCGCTCGGGACAAGCGGCGAGGCGTTCGAAAAAAGCGCGAACAAAAAATACGGGCACTTGCGCTTGAGCAATCGCATGAACGTCGCGATGAGCCGGCAGCGCTCGCTGCTGATCGCGGTCGGCGACCGCGCCATGGCCGAATGGGAGGGTGCAGGCGAGGCCGTGCCCGCGCTGAGCGCGTTCCTTCAACTGTGCAAGGGCGAGCATGGTCATGTTCTCTGAACGTTACTGCCATGTGCCGGGCGTGAACCCAACGGCGCGCAATCGACAAGATCTGCTCTGGCCGGTGTATGCGTGGAAAGTTCTATATCCCGATGAACGGCGGCGTTCGACGCTCAATCTGTTTCAGGAAACCTTGCTCGGACTGGCGCGAGCGGGAGTGCACGACCCACTGCAGCTTGCTGCGCTGACGGGCTTGGATCCGGAACTCGTGCGGTTCATCATCGGAGTCGAGCTGCTGCCCGGCGGCTGGGTCGACAACCTTAACCGGGTGACGAAAAAAGGCCTTCAACTGCTTGACGGCGAAGAAGAGGTTCGTGCCTCGCTCCAGGCGGGCTACGCGTTCCAAGATGCGGTGAGTGGCGAATGGCTGCCCCGTTTCAGCACGCAGCTGTCCGAGATCGCGCCATCCGGCCATAACGATCGAAACCGTCCTTTCTTCGTGCTGGACCGCGACTCAGGACACAAGCGTCAGCCGTTTTTGTTACACCAAAAAGTGCACGCTTCGCTCGATCCTGATCGCATGATGCGCGCGCATCGCCTGTATCGGCGCGATGTCGGTACGGCGGGTGGCGAGAGGGGCGACACGCAGGCGGAAGTCGTGTTCGATACCATCGAGTGCATCGGGGATACGCCGGAGCAGGTCTATCTCTGGTGCGAATTGTACCGGGACGAGAGCGGCCTCGACCGCTGGCTGGTCAGCGATCCCTTTCGCATCAAGCGCGCGGTGCCGTGGCTGAGAAAGCCGTTCTTGGAACTGGCCAAAGCCAATGAAAATATCGTGCGCCTCATGCAACGGCTGCTGCCAGAAGTAGTGCCAAACGCTCAGTCTGCCGAAGAATGGATGGAGCGAATCGAGGAAATGGTGGCCGTGGAGATCGACGCGAGCCATCCGTATATCGCTCATCATGAGTTGATCCGCCATCACCTCGCTCGCCTGTTGCGGCTGACCGAACGCGTGGAAGGACAGAAGCGCTCGCATCCCGAAGAACTGGGCGCATTGATGAGCGAAGCAGCCAGCCTGCTTGAGGCGGTCCTGCAATGGCTCTTGCGCAAATGGACTTCGTCTTCGCCTGACTGGCCGAACACGAACTGGTCGCGTCAGGAGGCCAAAGTGGAACTCGCGGCGCTTCGCATCGGCGGTGCGGGCATCGATTCCCGTCTCGTCGACGCGCTGGCCGGGCAGAAGCGAAGTGTCATCAAGGCCGCGCTCAGGTCACAGGAACAGCCGCTCAAAGGGCTGCTGGCGGCCACGCTTTTCGTGGCAAACGCAGAAGACAGGCATCCCTATCACGAAGTCGGCGCCGATGCCTTGCAGCTGGTTCGCCTGACCGAGCTGACAAATTATCGCAACAAGGTGGGCGGACATGCGTCGGGTCAGCAGGCCGATCGCGATGAATCCCTCGGACATGCTCGCTTCGCCGTCCAGTGGATGGCGCTCTTCAAACGACTTTACTGACATGGCAAAAAAGAACCATAAGCCCAATCGCGGCGGTCCACCCGCGCTCAACAACGGAATCGGTGCTCACGGGCACCAAGGTCATCATGGGCACGGTAGCGCCGGTGCAAAGACGCAGACGTCGCCTCTGTTGAACACGCTATGGGGCGCGGCGAAGATCCCCCAGGAAGAAAGTAAGACAGAGACGACCGATGGCATGCTTGCGGCAAGCCCGTCGCCCGTCTCCGCGAGCTTGCCGGAAAGTGGGCGCCTTGATGCAATCGCCGCAACCCTGCGCAACCAGCAGGCAAGGCTGGACGAGGAGCGCCACACCGCCGATGCGATCTCGGCCGGTTTCGAAGCACGCGAAGCCGCGCTCGCGAAGCGAGAGGGCGAATACGGACAGCGCGAGGCTTTGCAGAGTGAGCGCGAGGAGAGCCTTAGTGCGCGAGATGCTGCGCTTACGCACCGCGAACGGGAGATCGAGGACCGTGAACGCGATGCCCGCCATGGCTTCGCGCGGCAGAATCAGCGCTCGCTGCACGAACTCAGAGATGAGAACGCGCGTCTGGAGGCGCGCCGGGCGAGCCTTGCCGTCGAAATCGAAGAAAGACTGACGCTAAGCCAAAATGCCTTCCAGACGGAGAGCGATGCCGTGCGCCGCCGTCTGGCCGAGCGCGCGGACCGGATTGCCGGGCGGGAAGCGGAACTGGACGCACGCGAGGAAGGCCTTGAGGAGAGCCGGCGGCAGTTCGATGCGCACAGACGCACGCGCGAGCAGATGGAGAGCATGTCGCGCGAGCGGGTACGCAGCGAGTTCGAAGGCGAATTGGCGCAACGAGATCAGGAGATTGACAGGTTGCGCAAGAAGAACGAGTCGCTGGCGCGCCAGCTCGACGAAGCAAACGACACACTCGACGGCTACGACGACCTGCGCGACACGCTGGGCGATCGCGCTCCCGCGGAGTTATTGCAAGAACTCGAAAAACTCGAGGACAAGAACAAGGCGCTCAAACGCCAGGTAGGAGAACTCGAGGCGCAGGCCACTATCGACGAGTTCAACGCGGCCTGCAAGGAGCGTGACCGCGCGGTGGAAGAAGTGAACCAGTTGCGCATCGAATTGGCAGGCTACAAGCAGATCGCGCATACGAAGAGCATGGAGGCACTCCAGCGGCAGCGTGCAGCCGACGAGCTTCACATCATGCAGGTCCGCAATCAGGCCATGAAGCTGCATCTAGACGAGTTGGAAACGACCATCGGAAAAATGACTGACGGCCGAAAGTCCGCTTCCGCGTTCGTGGAACTGTCCAGAATGGATGTGGATGCGGCGTATCAAATCGAGCGTCCGGTCAACCCGGTGGACGACCTGAAGACATTCACGGACGAACTTAGGATCCGGCTGGCCTGCGTGCAGCCGGACAATCCGCTGTACTTCCGCGCCGAAGACCTGCAACTGTTTCTCGGTGGTCTCGCCATGAGTCAATTGCACGTGTTCCAAGGTATCAGCGGCACGGGCAAGACCAGTCTGGCAAAAGCTTTCGCGAAGGTCGTTGGCGGCGAATGTCAGGATATCGCTGTGCAGGCGGGGTGGCGCGATCGCAGTGACTTGCTGGGCCACTACAACACATTCGAGCGGCGCTTCGCGGAGAAGGAATGTCTGCAGGCGATGTATCGCGCGGCGACGCCGTCGGCGAAAAACAGGGTAAACATAATTCTGCTGGACGAAATGAATTTGTCGCGTCCGGAGCAGTATTTCGCCGACTTCTTGTCCGCACTCGAAAAGGAAGGCGACGACCGCCTGATCCGTCTGGTGGAAACGAGCCCGGCTAATCCGCCGCAGCAGTTGCGTGACGGTCGCGAGATTCTGGTGCCGGAAAATCTCTGGTTCATCGGCACGGCCAATCAGGACGAGACCACCAACGAACTCGCGGACAAGACTCACGACCGCGCCTTCGTCCTCGAACTGCCGCGTCATGAAGGGCGCTTCGAGATCGCGCAGCGCCTGCGCCCGAGGACCATTGCCTTTGAGTCGCTCGACAAGGCTTTCAAGGCAACGCAGAAGTCAGCGCGAGAGGCTATCGATGAGCGTCTGGACATCATCGGCGACAGCGATCTCACGAGCGTGCTGGCGCAACACTTCGGCATCGGCTGGGGCAACCGCTTCGAGCGGCAAGCACGCAAGTTTCTGCCGGTGGTGGCAGCGGCGGGCGGCAGTATCGCGCAGGGGCTGGATCATCTGCTGGCGATTCGGGTGTTCCGCAGCGGCAAGGTGACCGGACGTTACGACACCAGTGCCGAAACGCTGGAGCGCGTGCAACAGGCGCTGCTTGATGTCTTCGCCAGAGTTACGGACGGCGCGTTCCCCGAGCGTTGCCTCGACGCGATCGAGGCCGATCTCAAGCGTCTGGAGCGCGGCGCGTGAAAGTTTTCGACCGCTACCTCGGCGAGTCCGTCACGTTGCCGGACATGGTCGAGCCTGGGCGCTACCGGCTACTGCGACGTGCCACGCTCAACGGCAGGATTGTGCTCGAAGACCACGCGCTCCTGATGAGCGACGGTTACGACCGTTGCATGCTCGATGGCAAACCGCATTACTTCAACGAGAGCGTGCGCCGAGCCGACGGCGATGCGGTTGCATCGCTGATTCTGCGTTCGGTACGCACACTGGCTGCGCAGTATCGCGCGACGCCCTCGATGCCGCCATCGCCGCTGTTTTCGGGCGAACTGGCGCATTCGGTGCGGCTTGATGACCGGGACCGCACGCTCAAACGTGTGATCGACGAAGGTCATCTCGCCGAGATCGCGCACCGGCCGCGCTACGCAATGAAATACGAGGCGGAACTGAGCCAGATTCACCGCGTGCGGCGCATGGCTCCGAGGGCCGTCGAACATCTCGCTGCACACTCAGAGAACTGGCACAGCCAGAGCCTGTTCGGCGTGTCGCCCAAACGGCTGCTCGCGCTGCTCAGCGAGGACGATTGGTCTATCTACGAGAACAAAGTCTACGCGCGCTTGCTCGATGAACTCGACGACTATCTGCGCTGGCGTCTCGCCGAGACCCGGCGGATCACGGAGCAGTACGAGGAGAGGCGCAAGCTCGAGCAGGCCGAGTACATTCATCATCGGCTACGCGAGCGTCTCTTCGAACTCTGGGGCGAAGCGATGGACCCGGCCGAGACGAAGCGTGGGCTGGATGATTCGCACGATGCCCTAGCGGTTCTGCAAGACGCCAAGTTACATATCGGCATGCTCAGGCAGAGCGAGCTCTATCGGAACGTGCCGCGCGTGGCGCGCGTGCCCGCACAATTGCGCCACACCAATATCCTCATGCACGACTCGCACTACCAGCATCTGCGCACGCTGTGGGGCAAGTATCGAACGCGGTCGAAGCAACAGGCCAGACCGGAGCAAGTTTTTGCGCACAACGTGGAGGCGCTCGGCGACTACGCACATTACTTGCGCATGATGGTGCATCGCGTGCTGTCGAACATGGCGCTGGTCGACGCGCGGCCGGACGCGGACACCATCGGCTTCACGTTCGGGCAGGCGCGGGGACGCGTATCGTTTGTCAATGCCGAAATCACGATCAATCTTGATGAACGCGCTCTGGTCATCGTTCCTACACTGACGGAACCGATTACACCCGCGGGCTTGATGAAGCCGGATGCGACCGGCCGGCTAGTCATCGCGTGTTTGCCTTCGAACTCACGGACCGACGTGCTGGAATACGTGCGTCCCAGTGCGGACAGTTGTGTGATCAACCCGTTCGACTTTTACGGGGAAGAGCGGATTACTTGGATTATCGAGCGATTCGTGTGGTTTCCCGTATTCGAGGCTTATGGACGGTTTCTCAGGCGAATTCCGCAAGAAGCGCTGAAGTGGTTTGCGCAAAAGGGATTGGGCACAGTACAGAACAATCAATGGAGAGTCGATGCTCCGTCTCGTGCCGGGGAACAAGAGGAACTGCTCAGGTGGCTGAACAATTCTTCGCTCAACGCGGAGAACAAGACGATGATTTCAAGAGCTGTGGCCCGCACCAACCTGCTTGGCTTATGCCGCCATTGCGGTGTGTCGGCGAAGTTCAAGCCTCGCAGCGGCGACTTCACCGCGCAATGTGAATCATGCGGAACGCATTGGGGCATATATCGCCGCCGCGGACTGCGGATCGGTGAAATGGGTCTGGCATCCTGGCAGAACGAGCAATTTGAACGCGTTGGTTCATGGTCGAGTCAGTTCGACGTGGGACCGATTCACGAACCGTAGGCCCCACGTCTCGAACAGATTCCTGCTGAAGTGGGAGCGTCTCGTCATTAACATTTGCCGTGGGCCACCTGCTGTGCCGGAGAAGCCAGTTTAATGACCGGACCGCTCAGCTAACGGCCTTTCGATCGCGAGCGATGCGACCGTTTGGGAATCGGTCGAACTCGGCCAAACGTCTCTGTCGCGTCAATCAATGTTGACAACGACGAGCCTCGCGCTTTGTGCAATTCGACAAAAAAATATGGGCGCTACCAAGGGGCGGCAATTACTTCAACGAAAGTGGTTGCCGCCCTCACGCGCTGTATCTTCAGCGCAAACGCTCACGAGTATGTACCGGCCCGGTTCTGTCCGGATTTCGCCTCATGCTCCGGGAGCCGCCTCGCATTGCTTTTGCCATTGTGCCGTCTGTTCCAGCGTTGGCGAGTTGGTGAAGGTCCCCGTCTCCTTATGAAATTCATCGTGGTGGCGTTGAACGCACGCTGAGACTGCGGCGGAACGCGCCTTGGGCGTCTGAGTTGGCCTGAAGTTGTGCGTTTGCATGCGCATTGAGTTCCGCCTGTGCGGCAAACTCGTCTGCCGTCTGCCGTCCGCTGACGGACGCCGTGGTCGTAGGTAGCCACCGCTCGCATTCGACATCGAGATCAGGCTGCCCGTCCGGTCACCGTTCAGGTCGCTGTCAACGGCATCGCCAGCCGGATTGGTAATCCAGTTGCTCGTCGTCGCAATCCAGGCTTCCTGGCTCACGGTCAGCGTCGAACCCGACAGCTAGTGGTTGCGGATGGGACAGCCCGAGTAGTCGGGATAACCCGCGTCGCCTAAGATCACGCCATTGCCCTGGATAACAGGCATGAACAGTCACAGGCGGGCACTGCGGTGCATTGCGGGAAACCAGCTGCTCGATCAGCTCGATGGTGGTGTGCGAGCGATTCCATTCGGTAACCACGACGATGCGCGAGCCGTCCGGCATCGGGTAGACCGACAGCAGGCGTAGTCCGGCCGCGATCGACAGGTCGTTCTGCGCCCCGTCGTCGTCGGACAAGATGCCCCAGTCGCCAGCAATATGTCGCAGCATGACGCTGATGACGGGAATCTGGTTGGCGCGCAGTCGCTTCAGGGCTTCGGGCGTGACCAGCATCCGGCCTAGATGAAACAACGGTTTGAGACGGTTGGTGTTGCTCATGGGGATGACTCCGGAATCAGGACGAGTACGGGCCTCCGGAAAAACCGGATGCGTGATCGCAGAATGTGAAGGAAGGGAGAACGGGCGCAGGACGCGCCCGGTTTATGCCGTCGGGTCGATAAGCAGCTTGCGCAGGGCAGCCGCCTTGGCCTGGGAGCAGCCAAGGCGCTTACGAATACTCGTGACGGTGGGACGCAGGAGACCGGCCTCGATGTCGCGACGCAGCTTCGTGACTTCGGTTTCGGGTTCGGTCACGGCAGGAACGATAGCCACGATAGAAACGTCAGCCATAGTCACGTCGGGCACATCGGTCGTGACTACGGGTACCGGGTCGCGACGATCCGTGTCGGGAGACCTGCCGTGCGTCAGCAGCGCGATGCACCACAGCAGGCAGGCCATGCCTTCGAGAACGGCCGCGAACACGAGACTCGTGAGCAGTTCGAGCCGGGCATCCACGACGCCTCGCAGCACGGCCATCCGTGCCGTGACTGGGTCGTTACGGGCGGCGTCACGATGCGAGGCGTTACTGTCTTCAATGGCCTTATACCGCCGCACGTCGGTCACTTCCGCGTCGAGTGCATCGAGCCGGGCAGCCAGCGAGGTTCGTCGTACTCGTAGCGTCGGGCAGTCACGGATGCAGTGCTGCGCATCGGCGACGGCCAGACCGGCCGCAACGGATGCGCGCTCCGCCATGACGGCCGTCAGTGACCGGTGAGGCGGCGCCCTGGCGATGGATACGGCCGACATCCGCATCTCGCCCGCATGCGACTGCGACAGCAGGAAGAACGTCGCATGTCCCCACGATGCGGCAGCCATGCAGCCGAGCCACAGCAGCGTACCGATACCGCGCACCGCGAACGGCGCGGACCGGCATAGCGCGGGCAGCAGGTGAGCGCCGCCGATCAGCACGACGCTCACTGCGACCCACACCAGCCGCTCCGACAGCCACCCGCCGCGCTGCCAGCCGGCGATGACCGACATGCAGACGGCGGTGGAGGTTGCCGCGACAGCCAGAGCGAATGCCGGACGGTGGGTCATGCGGCCTTCCCGCCGAGGAATGCGGCGCGCTGATCCAGCCGGTCTTTCAGACTGGATGCCGCGGGCTTTCCGCCAGCATTGGTATTGACGTTGTCATCACCGCAGCCATGATCGTCACGGGACGGGGCCGGATAGAACTCGTCCGAGACTGCCGCGCCGTCCTCGATTCTGTCCTCGAACGCGCCGTTACCGAAGCCGGCCCGCGCGGCGGTATCGAGAGCGACTTGGTCGAATCCGGCCGCACGACGTCGCGCATCAAGCTCACGCGCTTCGCTGATTGCTGTTTCGAGCGAACCGCCGGCGCGCACGCCGAGATCGACGTAATAGATGGCCGAACGGTAGCTCTGCGTCGTGGACTTGCCACGCAGCTTCAGTTCGAGCGGCATACAGGCGAGCAGGTTGCCCGATACGGCAGCGAAGTAATGCAGGCGCGCGGCGAGCGTGCGGATCGAGTTGTACGAGGTGGTGCGGAAGATGAACGAGCCAAGTTCGTCTTCGTTGCCGATCAACACATTGAGTCGGCCGTAGGGCTTGCAGGCGCCGCCCTGGCCGAACGCGCAGCCGTCCGGCGACGGGCACGGCAGTGCCTCGATGCCGGCGTCCGTGGCGCGCCGGCAGGTTTCGCCGTTACCGACGCAGACAGGCCGCCCCGTCTCGCGGTCGAAACACGAATATTCGGCGCGCAGGTTCAGGTCCGGGTCGGCAAAGAGGAACCGTACGGGGAGCGCCCGCAGCTTGCCGGTGGTGGCCTTGCGCAGCGTCTCATTGAGCGGATGCAGCAGCCAGCCGTCGCGGCTCTGGATCTGGGTCGTGAGAGTGAACTGGTCATCGCGCTCGGGCAGCCGCTTGCCATTCTTCTCGGTGACGCGCCCAATAGAAATCCGCCCGATGACGGGCGGGGTGATGCTCAGGCCTTTCAACATGGACTTCTCCTGTATATGTAAGCAGCTGGAAATGAAGCGAGAGAGGGTGAAGCAGCACCGTCAGGAATTCAGGTGTTCACGAGAAACCGGCGCGAACCCGGTTTTGTGATGGCGTACTGCGCGGCAAGCGCGGGGTGGTCGGCCAGCAGCCGTTGCAGATCGATGGCAGCGCCGTCCCGGCTCCGTCTGAACGACACCGCACCCGTCTCGAACTCGGCCCGGTCGGCCTCGCCCATCGCCTGCTGGATGGTCTGCTTCAGCTTCGATTCGACGACCTGCCGGTTCTCGATCTCGGCGCGCACGGCGACCAGATCGGAGAACGTGGCCGAGAGCGACCTGTCGCCCGTGAAATCGACCGTGCCGCCTGCGCCCGGATACAGGCAGCGCAGCGCGCGATCCGCCGAGTCCGAGCCGTCGGCGGGCGGCGGCGTACCGGTTTCGACGTGACGCCAGAAGGCCGCTTCGAGTTCGATCAGCCGTGCGATCAGTGCGTCGTCGCGCATCACCCGATGCACTTCGAGCTTCTGGCCGCAAAGCAGCACGGCTACATCGGCCGCCTGTCTGCCCGTGACCGCGAGCTGGTGCTGGACCTGCAATTGCACGTACTCGGGCACACCGTCACGCCAGAGTCGCGCGCCGAACTCGCCCGCCGTCTTGCATTCGAGAAGTTGCACGTCGCAGTTCCCCACGACTTCACGATCGATATTGGCGAGCATGAACGGTATCGTCGGATGCTGGAGCACGGCATTGACCTTCCGTATGCGGTGGCCGGTTTGACGGGTGTAGGACGCGGCAACGATGGGCTCGAGCAGCGTGCCCCAGTACACGGGCTCGGTCGTATCGTTCGCGTCGGGCTTCGGCAGGTTCGCATCGAGGCCCACTTTGATCATCCACAGTTCGATCGGGCTCATGTACGGCGACAGTCCCACGGCTGCGGCTGCATCCGAGCCACCGATCCCGTTCTTTCTCGCCGATAACCAGTCCTCGCGCGAAAGCGATTTCGTTTCCACGAGCCGCAACGCGGGCCGGGGCCGGCTGCGCCGGGAAGATTCAGGCAAAGCCATTTGCAACCTCCGGAAAGCAGAAGGCCCGGCGGGAAGATCCCGCCCGGGCCGTATGACGTCATGGACATGGGTTCAGGCAACCAGCTTTATCGCCTCGTCCCACGCGCGCTGCTTGATTACATTGCCAGCGCCGAACCAGGCGGCGTCGCGCCGGTTATCGTCGTTGCGTGCACGGCGGTGATGGTCCACGTATTCGGTAATCGAATTCACCAAACCCCATGCCGTGTTCGATGCAGACTCCAACGTAGCGCCCTTGCCGCGACCGGCATACAGGGACTGCACCGCTCTGATTGCGCTGTCGTTGGTGGCTGGCATCGGCACTCCTGAACTGGCGTGGGACGTCAGCACGCGGCGGAAGAACGCCTCGGCAGTTGTGTCGCTCACCTTGCGATCTGCCAGGGCTTTCATGCGCACCATGAAGCCGTCCCATGACGAAATCGCGATGCCGAGTTGACGCTTGACGGCTTGAGCGTCGAACTGCGAGCGGTGTGGGACCTTCACCGCACCAGCCGAATCACCGAGGGCGATCTGCAGTGTGTTGTTGCACACGACGCGAACGGACGTAAATTGGGCGGTGGTCGCGAGCGTGCCGTCGCAGGCGGTGGCAAGCAGCAGGTAGGCGTTTACCTCGTCGCGGCCCTTGAGCGAGACGGACTGGCCTGTACGGGCGAGTGCCCACAGTTTTTTGCCGTTTTTGAGCGTACCAGCGGTCTGTAGTTCGAAGCCGCCGACTTCGGTGAGGTCGCGATAGAACTCCAGGATTTCGCGCGGCTGCACCACGGCATAGCGCGATGAAACGACGCTCAGGGGAGCTTTTGTGTCGGAGCGGTATAGCACGCGCTGTTCGGGAAACGCGTGGATCGAGCCGAGGCTTGAACCGGCTTGTCCAGCGACAAAACGAACGTCGGCCGACTCGATCGTCCAGTCCATGCCGGCCTGTTTCTGCCATATCTCAATCGGCTGTTTCGGCGAAAGGGGATTGCCGAGGCCATGCCACGGCGTGTCGCCAACATAGGCCATTGATTGAACCAGGTGCATTTGAAACCTCCAGAGAAGTGCATAAAGCCCAGCACACGGCCGGGCATCAGGGGAAACAGCAGGGAAAGATCGGGAAAATCGGAGAGGGGGAAATGGAAACCGGATCAGTCCGGCTGGATCGAGAATGTGTGTCCGCAGGCGCGGCAGCGCCAGTTGTCGAGCACGTTCCGGTCGATGGTTTCGCCAAGTGCTGCGCCCGTCGCGCAGCCCGCAGCTGCGCCGGCCAGGCCCGCGATGATTGCGCCGGCAATGCTGCCGCACAGAACGCCGAAGGGGCCGCCGAGCGTGCCGGCCGCCGCGCCAATCTCTGCGCCGGACAGGGCTGCAGCGGCCGCGCTGGTGCCGCCGGCGGTGGCGCCGATTGCACCACCGATGCGTCGCGCAATGTGGCGCGGCTCCGTACGGAATGACTCACACGCCGAACAGACGTAGATCATCTCGCCTGTATCGGGGCGATAGCGGGGGAGTTCACGGCCGAACGGTACTGGCGACTCGTCGGGAAACTCCGGGCTGCGCAGGCGCATTTGTTCCAGAAGCCATTCGTCTTCGTCGTCCTCGTCGTGTGGAGGGTAGGGCGGGCGGCGATCAGGCACGGCAGGTCGACTTTCGCCGGACGTGGCCGGCGTAGCAACCGACACACATCGTCCATAGCGCGCCGAGGGCGAAGCATGTCACGAAGGCGATCAGATATTCGAGGGGAGGAGTGGGAAGCATCACTAGACTCCATGAAGGAGGTGCGCCGGAGCGAAATCGCAGGGGCGGAGCGGCAAGTTGCTGCCATGCTCGGAGCGGTGATATAGGTTTCAGATTTCTTTGAGTGTGACCTAGGGATACATGCACGCCTCAAAGTGTGACCGTTATTAGCGCAAACTGGAATTCGTTTGGGATAGTGGATACCGTATCAAAATGATAGCCATGGTATCCTTTCTCAAAATTCGCGCAAAACGTCCGTTACTTATGGGCGTCGAGCCCAAATTGAGAGGGACCATGATCGAAGCCTCCGGGGTGTCGCAAACGCAGCGCGAGCGACTGGCATTTCTAGAATTGCGGGCCTTTTTCACCGGAGAGCTCCGGCGAAGTGATATTGAAGCGCGTTTTGGTATCAAGCCCGCTGCCGCATCTCGCGATCTGAGCGTCTACCGAGGAGTCGCCGCGGACAACTTGGCTTACGACGCAGTCGCCCGCTGTTACCGGCCCACAGATCGGTTCAAGCCTGTCTATGAATTTCGTACGGAACGTGTGCTGGCTTGGCTGCTAAACGGCTTCGGGGATGGGCTCGAATTGGGTCTAAGGCAAGCCGCACCATGCGAGGGGCCGGGGCAACTTATACGACCGGACATGGGAGTCCTTGCGACCATCACGCGAGCCCTGTGCGCGAAGCGTCCGGTCCGTATTAACTACCTGTCTTTATCGTCCGGAGCGAAGCGCCGCGACATCGTGCCCGTCGCATTGGCTGACAATGGTTTGCGCTGGCACGTTCGCTCGTTTGACCGCGAGTGCCAGCGGTTTTCCGATTTCGTGCTAACTCGCATCACCAAGGCGCAAGAGTTGAGCTCTGAGGCCGAACCGCGTGAGCTCTTGGCGGCTGACGAACAATGGACGCGGATCGTGGATATGGAGCTAGTGCCGCATCCTGGGGCCCAATGGCCTAAGGCGATTGAGGCCGACTATGCCATGAGCGACGGCGTGTTGCGTATTAAGACGCGCGCGGCTCTGGCGGGGTACTTGCTGCGTCGTTGGTCCATAGATTCGAGCCCGGACCATCAGATGGACCCGGCATCTCACCATCTGTGGCTTCGTAATACTCCCACGCTCTATGGCGTTGAAAGCGCGGCTATGGCGCCAGGCGTTGCAGTTGTGTCGGAAGTGAAAGGTGCGCTCGTATGAAAGAGACGATCTTCATCGCTCACGCAACCCCTGAACATAACGCTTTCACACGATGGCTCGGCTCGAAGCTCGAGCTTGCCGGCTGTAGGGTCTGGCATGACTTGGCGCGTCTGAAAGGCGGCGACATCTTCTGCGAGAAGATCGAGAGCGCGATTCGGAACGACTCATTCAGGTTCCTCGCGGTCGTATCGACCGTCGCGGTAGGTAAGTCGGGCGTGAAGGATCAATGGGCCGTGGCTGCCACGATCGAAAAATCGCTGCTGGGGTTTGTCATCCCGCTACGCATCGATCACTTCGACTTCCAACTTTTCCCGATCGCAATCCACCCAAAGAATGCCATGGATTTCGCCAGTGGCTGGCACAAGGGCTTGGCGTCGCTGTTGGGTACGTTGGAGGAAGTAAAGGTACCCAAAGTCTCCGCGCCCGATCCTGCCTTGGCGCGCTATTGGTTGGCCGAAATGAAGGAGGGGGCGATTCTTCGAACCGAGCATCCCGAGAAGCTTGAGTCTAGCTGGCTCCCCATGCTGTCGCTGCCGCCCTCGCTTGAGACCGCCCGTTTCTTGGGAAGCGAGCGCAAGATCAGGCTTACGCAGGAGAACGTTGGGCTGCCGTGGTCTGAGCACGAAGACTGGATTGTTGGCTTCGCGAAAGGAGCCGACCTCGTGACGTTGATGGCCAAGTCCGCCATGCTCAAAACGGCCGGGACCATCGACACGAAAACATTCATTGAGGAGGGTTGTGTCCTTGGCGACAAGCCGGTCTCTAAACGGGAAGCGCGCAAGCGTGCCGCCAATCTGGTTCGTCAGGCGTGGGAGCTGGCGATGGAGGCTAAGGACTTCGGGATGCACGAGCAGTCCGGTGGACGTAAGGTTTTCTATGTCACACCTGAGTTGACTAAGGACGAGCGGACTGCCTTCGTTGATGTCGATGGGCGCACTCGTAAGAAGGCGTTGCACGGGCGAAGTGAGAAGCGCAAGGCTAATTGGTCTTATGCCGTTGGTATGGTTCCGGCGTTTGATGATCCTTGGCGAATCGAACTCCGCTCGACTATTGTCTTCACCGACGAACAAGGCAAGCCCATGGAAGCTCCCGCGAAGGCCCATCACCATGGAAGGCATTCCTGTGGACCAAGGGGTTCGTGCCGCGATTGCAAACCTACGCCGGGCGCGAGGTGCCAAACCCCTTGTCGATCGAAATCAGCAAGGGCGTGGCCGACATCAAGCAGGTCATGGCAGATGTCTTGGCGCTTACCAAGCTCAA
Organism: Paraburkholderia sp. SG-MS1; assembly: GCF_012275575.1. Lineage (GTDB taxonomy): Bacteria > Pseudomonadota > Gammaproteobacteria > Burkholderiales > Burkholderiaceae > Paraburkholderia. The sequence continues at coordinate 68,330 of NZ_NPIH01000136.1, forward strand.
TTACGACGGATGCATCTACGGGGACGGGGTCCCCGTGACGCTGCGTATTGCCGACTCGGTTAGAGAAATACTCACGGCGGCGCCTCTGAAAAGCGAACTGCCGCCATTGCCGTCCCGCTACTACATCTGAGTATCGGCAGGGCACAGAACATAGAAAACCCAAAAGGGAAAAACATGCTTGGATTGCAACTGCGCGATGAGTTCAAGGGAGCCAGGCTCCGTGGGACGACCATTGACTTTACCAACGACGCCAAGACCGGCGCGTTGGACATGACCGCCCAAGATTTCTTGCGCATCACATATCCGTCTGTTGATCTGATCAAGACGATCAAGGCGGCGGCCCCTGACTCGAACCGAGCGGTAGTCCTCATCGGTGATAAGGGCCAAGGCAAATCCCATCTGATGGCAGCTCTCTGTCATTTGCTGCGCGACCCCGAGGCGGGCGAGGCTTGGCTCAAGGACTGGTCCGATAAGCTGGGCCGTCCTGAGCTCGCACAGCTTGGGCTTCACAGCGCGCGCCATGTCATAGCCGAGCCGCTGCACGATCGGCGCTTCGCCTACCTATGGGATTTGCTGTTTGCGCGCCATCCCAACGGCGAATATGCCCGAGGCGTCTGGGCAGGCCAAAACACCGAGGTTCCAGGGAAGGACATTTTGGTGGCGATGTTCAAAAGCAAGCCCTGCGCGCTGCTGCTCGACGAGTTCCAAACCTGGTTCGATGGCCTCAGCGACGCCCAGGAGCCTCGCCAAGTGTGGGCCTTCAATTTCATCCAGCTCTTGTCGGAGATCGCAGAGAACAACCCCGAACTCTTGACGCTCGTGGTGTCTGTTCGCGAAGGCAGCTCTAACGCCGCCCAGCAGCTCTTCCGCGTCAATCCCGTGCGCGTCGATTTCAAGGGCGAGCAGGCCCAGCACGACCGTCGTCGTTTGTTGCTGTATCGGATTTTCGAGAACCGCATCAACATCTCTGAGGCCCAGATTGCCCCGCTGATCGAGCCTCATCTATCCGAGTTCATCCGGCTGGGTCAGCGCCCCGCGAGCGAGGTCGACAAGCATCGGGCTCGCTTCGTCGAGGCCTGGCCGTTCTCGCCGGAGCTGCTTCAACTGCTGGACGACGAGATCATCTTCGCCATCAAGGCACAAGGCACGCGCGATTTGGTGCGCATCTTGGTCGAACTGTTCAAGACAGCAGGCGACACTATTCCGGTGATCACACCGGCCGACTTCGAGCTGTCTGGCGATGACCGTGGCAGCGCGGCGGCTCTGATCGACAACGTCGGCATCGACCATCACAAGCAGCTTCGCGACCGCGCGCTGCGCAACCTTACGGCAGTCCAAGAGGCCTTGGGCGGCGATCTGACGGGCGTTCCGCACTTACGCGAGATTCTCACGTCGCTGTGGCTGCGCTCTTTGTCGCTGGACAATCAGCGCGTCGGCGCCGATCCCGAGACGCTGCAAATCGATGTCACGCGTGGCGCGAGGCTCGACGACAACGCTTTCCAAGCCGAGCTCGCCTCTATCGAGAGCAACAGCTATAACATCCACAAGACCGGCTCGCGCCTTGTGTTCAAGCTCGAGGAGAACGCCCGCACGCGGCTGATGGCTCACGCCAGAAACGACAAGCTGTTCCAAAACGGCGAGGACGTCGATTTCCTGGCCAGCGAGATTCGCCACGCCATCGGCGGCGACGCGCAGGTCAGCGGCATGTATCGGACCATTGTGCTCAAGCGTGAATGGAACAATTCGCCGTGGGATGAGGTAGAAGAGTCGCTGCGCCCAAACGTGTGGGACAACAAGATTCCTTTGATTGTCCTGCCGGCGTATCCGGTCGAGCTCAATGCGGCGTTGGGCGCGTGGCTCAAAAAATTCTTAGGCTCTAATCGCAATACGGTGCGTTTTCTGTTGCCCAAGAAGGGCAGCGATGGCGCGTCGGCCATCTACCAGGACAAAGAGCTGATCTTGGCGGCCAGGGCCGCGAGTCTCGCCAAGGGATGGGCCAAGGACGAGCCTGCCTACAAGGCACTGTCCACCGAGTTTCTTGGCACGTTGAAGACGCGCATCGCCGAGCGGTTCGATCGTTTCGCCATCTTGTCGGTCTGGAACCATGAGGACTCGTCCAAGTGCGTGTTCAGCGTCGAGCCTCACGGAACCAAAGGCGACAAGATACCGGCGGCCATCCAAGAGAAGATCAAGCAGAACTTGTTCGTCGATGAGGATTTCGATGAGCTGGTGGTCAGCTTCGCCGAAAAGAACATGTCTATGGCCAAGCTGTTGGCCGAGCTTCGCGAGCCGCGGGGCGGCGGTCTCGACTGCATTCCTTGGTTAGGTGAGGCTGAGGCGAAAGACTCGGTATTGGCCGTTTGCGCCGCTGGCCAGATCACTATCCATGCACGTGGGCTCAACAGCCTGCAGGTGGTTCCCGGTGAGCCCAGCGATGTCGCTCTTCGACGCATGAAGCGCGACTTCAACGTCACCGGCAAACAGCTCGAAGACACCACGCTCTCCAAGCCTGGCTCGGCCCCGTCGAGCTCTGGCCAGACGCCCATTGTTCTGCCCGTGGGAGGCATTGGCAGTTTGCCTGGCATCGTGCCAGTCCCAGGCGCTCCCGGCGCGCCTGCTCCGGGCGACGCGCCGCCCCAAAATCCGTTCGGCGATCCGCCGACAGTAGGAGGTGGCGCCGGAACTCACACGCCGATCACCACCAAACTTGAAAGCGCGCCTACCTCGGGACTCAATCTGCTCAGCCGAGTCGTGGACACCTGGCATGTGGGACCGGCGACGACGGTGCGCAACGTCTCGATCAAAGTCGAGAAGCTCACCGGTGCGCAATTGCAGCAGTTGATCCGCAATCTGCCTGATGGCCTCTCGTATGGGCTCGACGCGGATAAGGAGGAATTCTGATGGCTATGACCGCCGAATCTTTGCAATCGCTGCTTGTCCAGGAGCCAAGCGTCGTGTGGACGGGCGTTTTCTCCGATGTGTGGGAGCGCATGTCGCAGCCTGTCAGCGGCGATGTTGCCTCCGAAATGGTGCGTCGAGACAAGGACATCGAAGGCCTCGACCTGGTGCTGTCGAGTGCCGCCTGGGATCTTTGGCCGCACTTTGAGGTCTGCGCGCCCAAGACCTCCAAGGCCTTGCAGGATTTCTGGTCCGCTTCTCCTGGCTCGAAGGCTGTCCTGGTTCTGGATGCGTTGTCCTTGCGCGAGGCGCCTTGGATTTTGCAGGAGGCTCCAAAGCGCGGCTTCAAAGTTCATGGGGGACGGGCGACGGGGTCGGCGCTCCCCAGCGACACCACCAGCTTTGCAAAAGAGCTCGGCATGTCGCAGCGCTCCGTATTGACTTCTGGCCAAGTCGGCTCATTGAAGCTGGCGGGCGCGGCCACGGCTCTGTTTGCTCAACCGTGGCTCGAATGCGCCAACACGTTGCCTAATCATCCAGATCTGTTTGTATGGCATGACTGGCCTGACAGTCTTATGCATGATCTTTCCGGCCCTGGGCCTGGGTTGCGGCAGCTGGCGGAGGATGCGAAGACTGTTTTGACTGGCGATGAATTTTGGACCTTCGTCGAACGGCTAGCCACAGGTCGCCGTCTAATCATCACGGCCGATCATGGATACGCCGCCTCCGGCCAATTTAGCGATGTCCTCGACCAAGAGCAAAAGGAATATTTTCAAAAAACCTTCGGGGCCGAGCGTTTTGCGTCGAATGCCGATAATGCTGCGTCCCATTGGCTTCCGCCTGTTGATCTTCCATTGACTACCGTTCGCGGGGACTATCGCTTTGCTTTGGGTCGCAGGGCATGGAGCGTCCAGGGTGGACGAAAAAATTTATCTCACGGTGGTATCTCGTTGTTGGAAGTCGCCGTGCCATTCATCGAACTCTCGCGGGTGCTCTGAAAGAACAGATGGCTACTACGAAAAAAAATAAGGCGGAGCTGCTAGGTGAACAGGTCGCCGCCCTGGTTGGCGCGGGGAGAGCAGTCGCTCTTGAAACAGTTGATTTCTCAGATCCCAATCGCCCCAAGACTTGCTTGGAAGTCGATTTTCCGATTCTGCCTGTCAATCAGGTGGCCGCAATCGAAGGCAACTCCGGCAAGCCGGTCTATCAGATGTCCAAGTGGTGGGCGCGCCGTCGTTCAAGCGTGTTCCGTTCGATGCTGATTGCAGCCGCGACCAAGGCACCCGATGATGAGCAGCATGCCGCCAAGGCGGTGTGGGACACCTACTACGCAAATCACCAGAAGAAGGGCGCCTTCAAGTCGATAAAGGTCGCGGAGATTTTTATGGGTGGTGGCACGACCGTAGTGGAGGGGGCTCGGCTTGGCATGCAGATGGTTGGCAACGATCTAAACCCAGTGGCGTGGTTCGTTGTCAAGAATGAGATCACAAGAACCGATCGCGCAGAGGTCCGCAAGCTTATCGCGGCGGTGGAAGAGCGGGTCAAACCTCTAATCATTCCAAGCTATTCGACCACTTGTCCCCACGGGCACAAAGGCCGCTGGTTCAGCAGTCTCACAGGAGAGCAGGCGCCTGCTGATTTCAACGGGCTTGGAGTTGAGCCCGATGAGCGAGCCAAGTACCGTTACGAAGGACCAGAGGTCATTTACACCTTCTGGGTCAAGCACGGCCCTTGCAGCGCTCCTGGCTGCGGACATCGAACTCCTATACTGGGATCGCCCGTCATCTCGATTAAGGAGTTGACGGTCAAGCATTGGTCGGATTTCAATTGCGAATGCGGAAGTGTTTTCGATGTTGAGCAGCAGCCCGCCCGCATGGCTTCCGACGCTCCGCTCGTTGTAAGCCCAAGCGAGAAGCTCTTCTCGGCGATGGATGAGCAAGGCCGTTTTCTATGCCCTACTTGCGGGAAGGTGCATGTCGACTACAAGGCTCGGATCGACGGTTCGTCTATAAATCTTGGGAAGGGCAAGAGCAAGAGGGTTGCGTTGACTCTCTTGGTCCATCCCGATTGGATGAAAGGTGTTGAAGGCGTTGACTCCCAAGGAGTGTTCGGAGGCAGCGTGACCGATGACGCCGCGTCCACCGAGCGCTGGTTGCGAGCCCGGGCAACGACACTGCGATACGTTGAAGTTCGCGGTGTTTTGCCAGATGAAGTTGTGTGCCCGGATACTGGGGTGCGGTTCAGCACCGCTGCTTCGAACATACCAAGGCAAGCAAGATTTGCATGCCAGGAGGCGACCTGCGGTCGAGAGCAAGCATTGGTTCAAAGTGTCGGGTCGTCGGGAAAGACTGCCGCTGTTGCGCCAATTGCTCAGCAGTGTTATTGCCCTCAGTGCGACAAAGAAGGGCGCCTCTACGGAGGGCGATATTTCGCGAAACCAAATATTGAGGCGATCAGTGATAGCCTCTTTGAGTGGGAGCGTCGAAAGGATGTCGACTTGGCTCAGCTATGGCCAAGGAGTGAAATTCCTTTTGGCCATATGACTCATCAACGCCAGCCATTGCCTCAGCATGGCTATCTGCGTTGGTCGGACATGTTCAATCCGAGACAAATGCTCGTCTTGACTCAATTGGAGAAGGCGATCCTTGAGGTGTTGCCAGAAATCGGTTGGGCAGCAAGGGAAGCATTGTTGGGAGCGTTTCAGCAGTACCTCCGCAATCAAAACATGTTCTGCTTTTGGGACATCAGCAGAGATTGCATGGCTCCGCACATGAGCAACAACAACTACCACCCAAAGAGTACAGTTGTTGAGAATTGCGTTTTCTCAGACTTGGGACGAGGCAATTGGGCTTCGTGTGTCGAAGGGGTCTTGCAAGGGCTCGATTGGTGCGATACGCCGTGGGAAGCGCTTCCCAATGCCGCTATTGCGGCACACGATCCTGCCTTGGCGAAATCGCTGTCAGGTAAGAGCGAAAAAGTCTACTGCGGCGATCCTGTTCTGCCAGGAGCTCAAATCCTTTGCGGGTCGTCCACTGATCTCGCTGCAGTGTCTACAAGCGCTGTCGATTTGATCATTACAGACCCCCCGTTCGGAGGGCTGCTTCACTACTCTGAGCTGGCTGACTTCTTCTATGTCTGGATGCGTTTGTGTTTGAAGGACAAATATCCAGAAGTCTTTGCGGGCGAATACACACCGAAGACACTGGAGGCTGTTTCGAACAAAGCGCGACATCCCGATGATCCTGATGCTTTTTACGAACGCCTACTGACGGCCTGTTGGAAAGAGGCGCACAGGATGTTGAAGCCCGGTGGCATTTTGTCGTTCACGTTCCACCACAGTGAAGATGAACCGTGGGTTGGCGTCTTGAAGAGCCTGTTTGACGCGGGCTTCTATCTGGAAGCCACCTATCCGATCCGCAGCGACGAGACAAAGGGCGAAGGAGAATTCGGGTCCAAGACCATCGAATACGACATCATCCACGTTTGCCGCAAGCGCGTGGACGATCCGACCCCGATCAGTTGGGCCAAACTGCGCCGCAAGATCGTCGATGACGTGCGCGACCTCAAAGGGCTTTTGGAGCAGCACCAGGCCAGCGGCTTGCCTCGGGCCGACTTGGAGGTTATCCGTCGCGGCAAGGCGCTGGAATACTACTCGCGCCACTACGGCCATGTGTATGTTGAGAAGGGCCGTGAATTCACGCTACTCGAAGCGCTCGCCGGGATCCATCAACTCCTGGACGACGAGCGCGATGACGCTGGCGTCGCCCCGCCCGTGCTTGCCGAGGTCCTTACTCGGCAGTTTCTGCGGATCTACGACAAATCGGTGGCGGTAGATCGCAACGACATGGTCAAGTATTTGCGCGGCACCGGCACTGCGCCGTCGCTCTTTGAGGGATACGGCTGGTGCTCGGAGGAGAAGAAGATCTATCGGCTGTGCGATCCGCTTGAATTCGCCAAGGGCTGGCGCGGAAAGCACCGCAAGGGAATGTCGCGCGATTTGGACCAGACGCTTTTCCTAGTCGGCGCTTGCTTCAAGGACAGCGGGTTGCGGGTCGATGAAACTCTCAACAACCCCAATTTCGATCCGCATCCGGCCGTGCCTGACTTGCTCGATTGGATGGCGAATCGTGGCGGGTCTAGCGAGATCCAAGCTGCCGCCCGCATAGCCAAACAGCTTTACGCTAGATGGCTTGGAGAGAACAAGGCGAAGGTCAGAGCGGCGCAGGAGCAATTTGACATGTTCGGGGAGACGGCATGAAGAACGCGCCGATGGAAATCGACACGTGGACGCGCCAAGGTCACAGCATTCTGTGGGATGTGCCTAGGCTCGCGTCGTTTTGTAAACCCGAGGAGGCGGTCAGCCTGCGGCAGTTCTGTATGCTTGGTGCCTCAGGTTGGAAGGGGGTGGATGCCCTGTTGGTGAAGGACCGCGCGTTGGTGGTCGCCGGCCTCGAAGGCAGCCTTGATCCGCTCGACCCAGACGCCGCCGTCGCATGGCTTGAAGCCCATATCTACCCAATGATTTCCTCGTTTCAGCGGGAGGTGGCCTTTGGAGGTGGCGAGGCGGCGTTGATTTTCTGGTTCGCCGATGCTCGGCGCTTTGAATATCGCCAGGCGGAGCAGGCGGCCTACTGGAAATGCAGTGCCGCCCATGGCAAGCGCGAAATTCCGATCGGCCGCTGTCTTTGGAACGGCTCCGAGCCCAACAGCCAAGAGATTCGGACGAAGGTCGACGGCGTCGCCCGCTTCGCTGGCTACTACCTTCAGCGGATCTCCTGATGTCGGCATTGGCGGGCGCTTCAGAGCTGGTCATCCAACCTGGCCAGCGCGTAAGGCATAACCAATTTGGCGAGGGCGTCGTCGTATCCGCGGCCTCCGACGGCTATGCGCGTGTGTTCTTCCAAGGCGGCGAGCGCCAGGTTGCGGTGGATTCGCTCCTGCCCGCGTTTGGCAAGGCCCAGCGGGCCGTCGTTAACGTCGGCCAAGGCCGCGACAAGGCTCGCAGGGCATGGCTGGCATGGCAGGCCCATGTCCTGCCGTTGATGGAGAGCGCGGCTTCTCTCACCTCGGCTAAGATCGACCTGCTTCCTCATCAGGTCGTCCTCACTCACCGCGTGACCACCACGGCGCCACGCCGCTTTCTAGTGGCCGACGAAGTGGGATTGGGCAAGACCATCGAGACCGCGCTGGTTCTGCGCGAGCTGGCCAGCCGTGGCGAGCTCAAACGGGCCTTGATGGTGGTCCCCGCAGGCCTGGTCAACAACTGGCACCGCGAACTCAATGAGGTGTTCAACCTCAATTTCGAGGTGTTCGGCTCCGAAGGCGACGTGACCGACCGCAAGTCCAACGCGTTCGCGAAGCATGACCGCCTCATCGCCAGCATCGACACGTTGAAGCGCAAGGCCCGGGTGAAGAAGCTCGAAGAGGCACCTAAGTGGGATTTGGTGGTGTTCGACGAAGCCCATCACCTGACGGCGTTCAAGTCCGGCGGTAAGGTCAAAAAGACGGAGAACTACAAGCTGGCCGAGTCCTTGCGCGACCATAGCCGCGACATGCTTTTGCTGTCGGCAACGCCCCACCAGGGCGACCACTTTCGATTCTGGATGCTGATTCAGCTTTTGGATTCCACCTTGTTCGACTCCCCCGAGGAGATGGTGCGTGAGCGCCACCGCCTCAATTCGGTCGTGGTACGTCGGACCAAGGCCGACGCGTGCAAGCCCGATAGCACGGCATTGTTCGCTAGGCGCTGGGTCCACACTGAGTCGTTCTTGATGAGCGACCGCGAACGTCTCTTCTACGCGGGACTCAATGAATATTTGCAGGACGGCTTCGCGCTGGCGAAGAGGCAGGGCAACAAGGGGATGGCCTTAGGCTTCGTGATGACGATCTTCCAGAAGATCGCCGCGTCGAGCTTCGCGGCGGTGGCGCGCACGCTGCGCCGCCGGCTCATTGCATTGACGGTCCACGAGGCGTTGATGCACGACGAAAGCCGGGACATCGATCGCCGCGACGAATCCTTGCGCGAGGCCAAGGACTTGATCCGCTCGGAGCTGCGCCTTGGGAATGACCGCCTAGCCGATATCGAGGTCGATCAGGCTCTTGGCGACGTCCAACGCAGGATTTTGAAGAAGCTCGACGAGGAGGCCATGGATATGGCCTCCAGCGTGTCCGACGAGGTCGCGTTGGCGGCGACCGAGGATTCGGCTGTGGCTTCGGTAGCCCTAGCTTTGCCGGAGGAGCGACTGCGCATTAAGGACTTGCTGCGCAGGCTTCCCGAGGAGCCCGAGACCAAGGTCCAAAAGCTGTTGTTGGCATTGGGAGCGCTCTGGCGACAAGACGCGGGCGAGCGCGTTGTGATCTTTGCGACCTACCTAGGCAGCGTCGAGATGCTGGGCCAGATGATTGAGCGCGAGTATCCGGGCCAAGGTGTGGTGGTCCTCAAAGGCGGCGACCATGGCAGCAAATCGGCGGCCGAAAAGCGCTTCAAGCAGGCAGATGGGCCACGCGTGATGATCTGTACCGCCGCAGGTCGCGAGGGGCTCAACATGCAGCACGCCCGCGTGCTATTCAATTTCGATCTGCCGTGGAACCCGATGGACATGGAGCAGCGAATCGGGCGTATCCACCGCTACGGCCAAAAGCACACCGCCCAAGTGTATAACCTGGTGTTGTCTGACACGATCGAGGGCAAGATTTTCCTGCTGCTCGACGAGAAACTCACCGAGATCGCCAAGACGCTGGGCAAGGTCGATGAGCGCGGCGAGATGGCCGAGGACCTGCGCTCCCAAATCTTGGGTCAGCTCTCCGAGCGTCTGAGCTACGAGAAGCTTTACGCCGAGGCGCTTGGCGATCCAGAGCTCAAACGCACGCGCGTCGAGTTGGAGGCCGCGATGACCAACGCGAGCCAGGCGCAGGCTGTGGTCTTTGAATTGTTCCAAGACCTCGGAGGCTTCAACATCGACGAATATAAGCCGCTGTCGGACACGTCGGCAGGCATGGGAGCGTTGGAGCGATTCATCCAAGCGGCCGTCGAATTGGATGGCAAGAAGTTCGTGCCTGCCGGTCCCGGTGCGTGGCAAGTCGTGGGCGCCGATGGAGCCACTGTCGAAGCCAGCTTCGTGACTGACCGCGACCGGGCCTTGGCCGACGAGCGTCTATCGTTGCTCGGCCTCGACCATCCGCTGATCGCTGGCTACCTTGATGCCCTTAGGGCGACGGCGGCTGAGGACTTGGGCTTGTCCGTGAAAGGCTCGACAGGACGCCTCGGCGTGCTGTCGCTTTGGCATGTGGTTGCTACCGACGAGAAGCACCGCCAGCGCTCGCTCGTCATACCGCTGGCGGTCGATGCGGAGGGTAAGCGTTCACCGTCCATGGAGAAATTTGCCGATCAATTGTTCCACGCCGAGCCATCCGCGCCAGCAATGAGACGCGAGCAGGCTTTGGATAGGCTCGCAACAGTCATAGAGCCCATGTTGCATCGGGATTTGGTTCACAGGGGACTTGTGAAAACTGGCCAAGCTTACGAAGCTGATTTGGTCGGATGGATTGAGACTGTCTAGCAGGGGCGCGCACCTGGAACCGATTACCCGTGCAGTTCAGTTAGTGTGTGACGTCAATTGAGGTTGTCGTTCCGCGTTCAAGGCCTCGTTGCCACATTCGACGGTATTACCGAGGGGAAAATGATCGATCAATATACCTATGCCCGTTTCTGGCGTTGCGCCTTGCAAGTGAATCCGGTTGGCTACAACAGTGCTTACCGGGGCAACGAGCATGGAATGAGCGAGGCTGACTACAACCAGGCACTGTTGGCAAAGTGCCAGGAGCTAGATATCAAGGTTGTTGGTTTGGCCGATCATGGCAGCGTTGACAGTGTTGATGCGCTACGCAACGTGCTGACACCGCACGGCATCGTCGTCTTTCCCGGTTTTGAGATCGCATCAACCGAGAAAATTCACATGGTCTGTCTATTCCCCGAAGGTACGACCAAGGATCAATTGAACCGTTATCTTGGAAGCCTGCATCTGACGGACCCCGAGGAGAAGGTGCGTCCCTCAACGCTTGGTTGCATTAAACTGGCCGAGACGATCAAAGAGCTGGGTGGATTCTGGTATGCAGCGCATGCGACACAGGCAAGTGGAATTTTGGTTCAAAAGTCACTTCATACTTGGCAGCGCAGCGATCTGGTCAAGGCTGCACAGATTCCTGGCTCTGTTGATGATCTGCCACCAGAGTTCAAGAGCATCGTTCTGAACACAGATCCCAATTGGAAGCGCGAGCGTCCGATTGCGGTCATCAACGCCAAGGATGTTGCCAAACCTTCTGACCTTGATGATCCAAGTGCCTCCTGCTGGATCAAGATGACGAAGCCGACCTTTGATGCGTTCAAAGTCGCTTTCCTCGACCCAGAGTCACGTATACGTCTGAACTCGCAAAAGCCAGAGGTGACGGCTGGCGAGATCGTGTCTATGACCATTTCGGGCGGCTATCTTGATGGTGTGGAGATCGCCTTCTCCCGCCACTTGAACACTGTGATTGGTGGGCGTGGCACGGGTAAATCTACCTTACTGGAGTGCCTGCGTTACGTGTTGGATATCCCGCCAAAAGGCAAGCAAGCGCATAAACTGCACCTGGAGATCATCAAAGAGAACTTGGGTAGGGCATCAGGCCGGATAGAAGTAGAGATTGTTTCCTCCTCGCAGCATGGCAAGCGCTATCGTGTTTCTCGACGCTATGGTGAAATGCCAATCGTGCGTGAGGTCGTACCTGACGGGAGCGGCAATGTCTCGACTTTACAGCCGCGCGACCTGTTGCCAGGTATCGATATTTATGGCCAGAATGAAATTTATGAACTTGCGCAGGACGAGCAGAGCCGTATTCAATTGCTGGATCGCTTCCTGCCTGGCGATGGCGACTACGCTCAGAAAAACGCTGTTCTCAAAAGGCGCTTACAAGAGAATCAGCAGAAACTAGTCAAGAACTTGGGTGAGGTCGATGACCTGCAAGCCCAGATTGCGCGCTTGCCCAAGCTGGTTGAGCAATTGCAAGGTTTTCAGGTGTTAGGGATACAGGAAAAACTTGCCAGGACACCGCTTTTTGCTCGCGAGAGGCAGATTGTCGAACGTACCCACGACGAAATTCGCCGCTTGCATGATAGTGTTGTGAGCCTTCGGGACAATATGCCCGATCTGACCTTCATCAGCGATAAAGCTTTGGAGGATTTGCCGAATGCAGCGCTGCTCAGTCCGGTGCGCACTATTTTGGACAGACTGCGAGAGAGTTTCGAACAACACTGCATAGAGTTGACAACTGAGTTGGCAAACGGCGAGCAGCAATTGGCCGCACAACTAGCTTTGTGGACGCAGTCAATCACACAAGGTGAGCAAGAGCTTGAAAGAGCTCTGCGCAGCCTTCCCTCTACGGCTGGGAAAAGTGGGCCGGAGGTCGGAACGGCTTATCAGCGATTGTTACAGGACATCGAGCGTATCAGGCCGCTAGAAACTCGGGTGGCTAATCACGCGAAGTTACTTGAATCCCAACAGCAGGAGCGTCGAAATCTGCTTGCTGAATTGTCTGATCTTCGAGAGCAGCGAACCCGGAGTTTGCAGGGTGCCGCCAAGAAATTGAATCGGCGTCTCGAAGGAAAACTGAAGGTTGAAGTTGTGCCTGGTGCTGATCGAACACCGTTGAAAAGCTTCCTGTTGCTCAGCAAACTTGAAGGCATAGGTGAAAAGCGGCTGTCCTGGATCGACGAGCGGGATGTCATCAGCCCTTCAGCACTCGCGCAGGCAATCCGTAGCGGTTCTGCAGAGCTTCAAGTTGATTGGGGGCTGACGCCCTTGGTTGCGGACGCATTGACAAAGCTGCCTGCGTCTCGCCTCATGGAACTTGAGGCACTGGAGCTTGACCACCGGGTAGATATTTCCCTAAACGTGTCGCATGGTCAGGTGCCGGCGGTTTTTCGGCCATTGGACAAGCTATCGACTGGCCAACAATGCACGGCGATCTTGCACATGCTGCTACTGGAAAATGTCGATCCGCTCATAATGGATCAACCCGAAGACAATCTGGACAACGCTTTTATTGCCGATCGCATCGTGCACGAATTACGCGCGGCGAAAATCAATCGTCAATTTCTGTTCGCCACACACAACGCCAATATCCCAGTCTTTGGTGACGCCGAGTGGATCGGCGTATTCACGGCGGTCGAAAACCATGGGGCATTGAGTTTCGATGCTCAGGGTTCGATTGACGTTCCCGTCATTCGCGATCAGGTAGCCAATATCCTCGAAGGCGGAAGAGATGCGTTCATCCAACGCAAAGAGAAGTATGAGTTTTGAGGTGATGTCTTATGCTGAAATCTGAATTGCTGGAAATAATCGCCAATGGCGAGAACTCAGGTGTTGAGTTCAAACGGGACGACCTGCGTCCAGAGCAGTTAGCGAAAGAGATTGTCGCTCTGCTAAATTTTCAGGGTGGCAAATTGCTGTTGGGTGTGGAGGACGATGGCACCATCAGCGGTATTCAGCGTGGTGACTTGGAATTGTGGGTTATGGACACCGTATTTGGACGATACGTGCATCCGCTGGCGTTACCATTTTACGAAGAGGTGGCGTTCGACGACGGCAAGCGTGTGGCCCTTATTTCGGTTACTCAGGGTACAGCTAAGCCCTATGTGGTCCGTAACAATAATCGAGAAGAAATCTTTATCCGTGTCGGCAGCACATCACGACTAGCAACTAGGGAGCAGCAGGCTAGATTGTTTGAAAGCGGTGGAATGCTGCATGCTGAGGTGTTGCCGGTATCTGGTAGCAACTTGGATGATCTGGATCAGGGCCGCCTTGGCGATTACCTAGTCAATGTCGCAGGCGACCGATTGGCGCCGCAATCTGTCGAAGATTGGGTGCTGCGGCTGACAGGCTTAGGATTTATGGTTGGACGCCCTGACGGCCCGGCTGTATGCACAATAGCCGGATTGGTGTTGTTCGGCCGTAGCCCGCGTCGTTGCCTGCGTTACGCTGGGATACGCTGGATGTCTTTCGCCGGTGACACAAAAGACTATCAGGCACAGGACGACACCGTACTGGATGGTCCACTTGTTGCCCTTTGGGAGGGCGCGCCAGGTGCCGGAAGACACATCGTCGAAGACGGGTTGCTTGAACGCTTGATTGATCGGATGCGTCCGTTTATTTCCGAGGAGGGGAGGGAGATTAATGATGGGCTGCGTCGGGAATCCACCTATCGCTACCCATCCGACGCGGTTCGCGAGGCGATTCTCAATGCACTTGTTCATCGCGACTGGACTCGTTCGATGGAGGTTGAGGTGGTCAACTACTCGGACCGGCTCGAAGTAACAAGTCCGGGGGCTCTACAAAATTCGATGACGATCGAGAAGATGTTGGCGGGGCAGAGATCACCGCGGAATCCGATCATCGTCGAAATTATGCGCGATTATGGTTACGTGGATGCTCGTGGTATGGGCGTGCGCCGCAAGATTATGCCTCTCACAAGGGGCTACGCCGGAAGGGATGCAGAGTTCGTACTGACTGACGACTACCTCAATCTGTCGATCCCTGCTCGGCGCGAACAAGGGGTAAAGTAAGGCTGTGTCGCCGGTCAAACTCGATGAGCTGAAGGCTAGCACCCCTGGACGTAGAGCCGAACGTCCATCCGCGTCCAACGCCGTCCGTAGAAGACCAGCCTCAGGTAAAATTCAGGACATAGGTGTCTTGTCCAACGGTCTGGCGTAAGAAAGAGCGGCTTCGAACCAGAGTTTCGAAGGGTTTTTGGGGCATTTTGGGGGCATGGTGACTAACCGTGTTTCCGCTTCGCCAGAAATGGCAATGGATTTGAGAACTTCTTGTACTCTCGCAGCCGCTTACCTCGCAAGTTGTCCTCACGCACCGCGTGATCACCGCGGCGGCGCGCGGTTATGGGGCTGACGAAGTGGAGCTGGCAAGCCATCGGCACCGCACTGATTCTGCGCGAGCTGACAAGCCGCCGCGAGCTCGAAGGCGCCTTCGAGGTGTCGGGCTCCAAAGGCGACGTGCGCGACCGCAAATTTAAGGAGTTTGCGAACGTAACCGCCTCGTTCTGAACATCGAGACGTTGGAGCACAAAGGGCGGGTGTGAGTGGTTGAAGAGCAAACCACGCTCACTACCCGACGGCGTTCAAGTCCGGCGGGAGTCCCTGCGTGCGAGTCACTATTGCGAACCGATCGCGCAACGGCGCCTGTTTGAAGGTTTAGAAGCTTGTCTGAGGGAATCCAACGGCTTCTTATAGCAGTTCGGCGACGCTGGGGGCAACTTTGGGGGCAACTCCCACGTGGGTTTTTCAATTCTCGCGCTTTATCAGGGGCCTTCTCGGTTAGTTTGGTAGTCCTCCTCCCAACCAGATCTGATCAAACGCAAAAACCGGCTTTTAGCCGGTTTTTGCGTTTCTACACAAGCTAGCAAAGCTA
>NZ_NPIH01000137.1 GCF_012275575.1 Paraburkholderia sp. SG-MS1
CCACCGCGTGCGCATCGGACGGCAACGCGGACAAGGATGGAAAGCGCGCCTGCCGGTAATCGGCCTGCGCGCCGAACCACGAGGCGAGCACGCCGGCGCTGCGCAGCGTCGCGTCGTCGGCGCCGGCGGGCAGCACGAACGGCAGCGTCAACCGGCTCACGTCGCGCCGGTCGAAAAACGGCGCGGGCAATAGCGCGAGATCGTTGGGCAAGCGGATCGGCGCGCTGTCGAGGATCAGCTCGCTCGTCGGGCTGACATCGGCCCATAGCGCCGAGTTGTCCGGGTCCTCGCAATGGTCAAGCGTGTAATGCGCGATCAGCCGCAGGTCGAGCTGGTTGTAGTCGGCAAGAAAGCGCGGATCGAGCGCGATCTCCTGCGTGACGATCTGTCCGGCGTGCTCGCGATCGAACGGCACGGTCGCGACCACTTCGTTGTTGATCGACACCTTCAGATGCGAGAGCGGAAAGACCAGCGCCGGCGAATACGTATAGCGCAGGCGCAGCCGTGCCGCGGTGACCACCCGATCGAGCCGCACGCCGACATTGACGGTGCGCGCGTCGTCGAGTCCGCGCAGGTTCAGCGGTTGATAGGCGCCTAGCGCGGCGAACGACAGGTGGGTCGTGGTGGAGGTGGCTGCGCTCGCGGTGGCGTCGGCCGTGTCTGCGGCGTTGGCGTTGGCGGATGCAGTCGCGGCGTGAGCCGCATGCGTTCCGTTCGCGGCGCCGGCAGCGGCGAGGCCCGCCACAGCGGCGTTCGACGCCGACGTCGCCGTGACCGATGAGGCCGGACGTGCAGCCGAGACAATCGACCCAGCGGGCACGGACGGCGCAGCGGCCGCTATTGCGGCGTGGAGAGCGCCGAGCGCGGCGGTCAGCGAAAGGCACAACGATACGACAGGTTTCATGACAGATCAGCTTGTTGGACCTCGGCCGTCCGCCCTTGGCTGCAATGGGCACTGTGCGAATTCGGTCTGCCGCACGAGCGCGCGGAAATGGAAACGGATTGCGATTCGACCGCGATGCGGTCCTCTGCCCTTGTATTACGGAAGATCTGGCGAAACCTTGAATGACAGGCGAGGCGACGGGCGTGGTCACATATGGAAGCACGTCCAGCACGGCATGCCGGAAGCTCGGTTTTGTACTCCGTCGTCTGTCGGCTGCGGCATCCCGCGCCGAGGGCGGCGCAAAGATAGCACAAAGTTGTGACAATTTGTGACATTTGAGGCATGCTGCCGCCTTTCGAACGCAGTGCCGATTATGAGCAATCCGACCGAATCAACCGCGCCGTGTGCGCCCGTCAAACGCAGCGGTCCCCTGCGTGCGCTATTCGCGCTGCGGCACTCGTGCGATGGCATCGTCGCGGCCTTGCGCGAGGAGAGCGCGTTCCGTCAGGAAACCGCGCTCGCGGCGATTCTGGTGCCGGGGGCGTTGCTGATGCCGGTGAGCGCGATCGAGCGCGTGCTGCTGATCGTGTCGGTGTTGCTGGTGCTGCTGGTGGAGTTGCTCAATTCGAGCATCGAGGCTGCGATCGACCGCATTTCGCTCGAACGCCACGAGTTATCGAAGCGCGCGAAAGATTGCGGCAGTGCGGCCGTGACGATCGCGCTGCTGATTTGCGCGGTGACGTGGGGTGTATTGTGCGGGCCGATTGTCTATCACTGGATGCGCGGATAGCGCGGCGCGGTTTCTGCGCTAGCCGTTCCATTGCGTGCTTTGCGTGAGTGATTCGCCTCTCGCAAACGTTAGCGCATGAATCAACGGCGCCGTTTTGCTGGGTGTGATCCGGCTGGTGTAGATCCCTCGTTCGGGTCGAGCGCAATCACCGCGAACGATTTTGGGCAAATTGTGGCGTGAATGGCGCGCCGCGCCGATATCAGTCTCGACAAGGCGGCCACGCATTCATCGCCTTGCCGCCCCTACCTCGCGCGACACCACTGCGATTCGATGATTCGCTGCGCATCTCACGCGCGGGCGCGTCCGTGGGCACACCCATTGCTCCATTCCGCTCACCGGCAAATAACCCGTCGAAGCATGTCATGCCCGTGACGGGTCCTCGCCGTTCGTTACTTTCAATCCAGCAATCCATCGATGGGAGGCCCCATGCTTCGATACGCTGTAATTTTCTTCATCATTGCCATCATCGCCGCTGTGTTCGGCTTTGGCGGCATCGCCGCCGGCGCGACGGAAATCGCCAAAGTCCTGTTCTTCATCTTCGTGGTGATCTTCCTCGTCACCTTGCTGATGGGCGTGATGCGACGCTGACAGCCGCTTCGGCTGACAGCGGGAAACAAACCCCGCCCCGATGCGAGCAGCCAGGCGTCAATGCAATACTTGCCCAACGGTATTGCAATAGTTGCCGCCCGCGTCGGGGCTTCAGCCGTTCGACATGCGCCGTCCTCGCGCGCCTGCTCTTCCGTTGCCCTCGACACACTCCCCTTGCAGCGGTGTTGCGCCGGCACGCATGCAACATCACGGCGTCAGGCGGCGTACGGAATCGGCTGAGCGACGCGCAGACGATGCGACCAGTTGGCGAGCGTGCGCGTGGCCACGGGCGGCTTGCTCAGAATCGCCGTGTCATAGCGCTTACCGTCCACGTGCGTGAAGTCGACGATGCGAAACCCCTGGCCGCGATAGAACGCAATCAGTTGCGCAGCCGGTTGCGGCGTGTCGAGCGCGAGCTCGGCATAGCCGCGCGTCGCGGCCCAGTGCTCGGCAAACGCGATCAACAGCGTACCGATGCCGCGTCCCTGCCACTCCGGCTCCACGGCAAACTGCCGCAAGCTCGCGACATCGTCGTGCCGGTAGAGTTCGCACGACGATGCGTGGTCCGGTGCGTACAGCGTCATCGTGCCCACCATGCGTCCTTCGCAGACCGCCACGTAGCAATCGCCGCGTGTCGCGCGCAAGCGCGTGGTCTCGACGCTCTGATCCACACACGTGCAGTTCAGCCCCATTGCGCCGAGCGGCGCGAAGGCCCGATGCAGCATGGCCGCCAACGCGACGAACGAATCGCGCGCCGCGTCGAGGCGGCGCAATTCGACATGGCCGATGCCATGACACACGTAGTCGATACGAACGGCTTGCTGGCTTACACGTCGCTTCACGTTGAGCACCTCGAACAATCAGGATGCTCGAAGTGTAGGGTTCGCCTCGGCGCGTCTCAAGACAAAATGTCGTAAAAACTCACAGGGAAGTCAGGCGATGTTTTCCGCCTCATAAAGACGCCGGCCCGCTGCATCCTTCGTGCCGAGGATCGGCTGGAAGTCGATTGGCCACTCGATGCCGATGTCGGGATCGCACCATAGCAGGCAGCGCTCGAGTTCCGGAAACCAGTACTCGGTGGTCTTCCAGACGCACTCGGCGACGTCGGACAGCACCACGAAGCCATGCGCGAAGCCCGGCGGCACCCAGATTTGCCGTTGATTGGCCGCGCTCAGGTATTCACCGCTCCATTTGCCGAAGTTCGGCGAATTGAGCCGCACGTCCACGACGACGTCGAACACCTCGCCGAGCACGACCCGTATCAGGCGGCCCTGCGGACGTTGAACCTGATAGTGCAGCCCGCGCAGCACGCCGCGCACCGCCCGCAAATGCCGGTCCTGCACGAAACTGAAACCTTGCGAAACGTCATTGGCAAACTCGTCCGCGCTAAAGCTCTCGAAGCAGAAGCCGAGGTCGTCACAAAACACCTCGGGCTCGATGAGTTTCACATCCGGCAATGCCGTCGCCATTACCTTGTTGCCCATGGCCACTATGCTCGTAAGAAGGCTGGCCGGCGAGAATACGGCCGCCGCTGCGGCCATGTTCAGCAGTGATGAGGCGCACCCGTCGGCACGGGCGCCTTCCTGACATGCTACGCCTCGTTCGCCACCCTGCTTCGGGCGCGATATTCCGTGGGCGACAGCGCCATGCGCTTGCGGAAGATCTTCGCGAGACGATCGCCATTGCCGGTGCCGCTGCGCCGCGCAATCTTGTCCACTGGCAATTCGGTTTCGGTGAGGAAGTTGCACGCAATGCGCAGTCGCACCTGCAGCAGATAGTCCGATGGTGTGACCTGCATTTCGTGCTTGAAGCGGCGCAGGAAATTGCGCTCGCTCATTGCGGCCACCTGCGCCGCGTCGGCCACGGACACCGGACGATCGCAGTTCGCCTCCATCCAGCGCGCAGCGGCGCGGATTTTTTCAGCGACGCTCAGCGTGCCCCCTTCGGCGGGCAGCGGCACCCAGGTCGCCGCCATCCCCGGCATCACGCGGTCGGCGACGCTGCGCGCGAGTTCGGCGCCCAGGTCGCGCTTGATGAACATCAGCGCGGCGCGCGCACAGTCGTGACGGTCGTTGGAGGCGCTGAGCGCGGCTTCGCTCGACGCACCGGCGGGATAGCGGTTCATCTGCAGGCCGTCATGGTCGGTGGGGCCCGCGGCCTCAAGCACGAGCCGGCCCTCGCCGATCGTTTCGATCGCCCGCGTACGCGCCTGCACCGCGCGCAGCCAGATGAGCAGCCGTTCGTCGCGTGCCGCCGCGAGCGCGCCGTAGCCGCCCGCAATGAACAGTACGTCGAACCCGCTGCCAAAGCGCGTGTCGATGCGATCGGTCCAGATGCGTGCCGACGAGGAGCTGGCGACGCTGCCGCCCTCCATCGACAGAAATTGCACTTCATAAGGAGGCTCTTCGCCGACTCGCGAACCCGAGAGTTCATTGGCGCTCTGGAACATCTCGACCACCGTACCGGGCCCAAGCAGCCAGAAGCCGTCGAACAGCAATATGCCAATTCGCCGCGCTGCGGTACGGACGTTCAATGTCGGCGTGTGAAGCCACGTGATTCTCGCGGTATCAAGATGCATTTGCGGCATGATCTTTCCCCAAACGGGCATACGTTGTGGACCCCGATGCCCCGTCAGACGGCCGACACGAGCGAATGAATTATTAGAACCGCAATTGCCGGGAACGCCGCTTAACGGATTAAGCGTGATGTTAGCGGAACGAACCGCCTGAGTAAATTTGAAAAACAAATCCACATCAGAAAATAGAATGTATGAAGAAAACGATTATCGGTCGTTTCATATGACAACCCGCGAGCCGCGGCTGGACGGCGTGCGCATGGCATCTGTCGCCATCCGGAGGCCGCCGAACCATAGCCGGCCTGATTTTGCGGCCACTCTCGGCCCGACTCTCTGATTCTGCGAAGAAACGATTTGCGAACCTATCCGCCGGCGGGTGAGTTCAAAGTGTTTCAAACCTGAAATCGAAATTGCCCGGATAATGGCCACTCAATACCTGATTTATTCGCAAATCGGGAATTTATCGACTTGAACTCCGGCCTGTTCGTCGATATCCTTAATTCAACGGAATTAATATTCAAAAGCACGTGTTCGCAGGCGTCCGGAAATGTTTCTATATTGAAACATCGGGCTGTTTGCACATGCGCTGATACGTCCCTTCAATGCGCAGACCATTTATACGTCAGATGATTTAAATGCGTTGCAGCAATCGGTCACATAATTTCCTTTAACAAGTTTTATCCGCGGATCGCGATCTTTAAAGGAAAGCGGCCGCCGGCGCCGCCGATAATTTGCGCAATGTGATTGCCTTAAGGAGCTTCACCATGTCGCGCCCGATGAGCATCGAGAGAGTCAACGAGTATGGACGCAACGCGGTCCGTATCGACATCGACGGCAGCGCGGTGCTGCTCGAAGCGGCCGATCTGGACGCGCTGATCGAGCACCTCGCCATGTTGCGCGCCACGATGCGCCCAGAAGTGCCCGCGGCGCCGTTGCGCTCGCATCGGTATGTGATCGAGGTCGATCCTTGCTGGCACACGGAAAAACCTGCACTGAACGACGGTGCGGTCATGTTCCTGAGACATTCTGGTCTAGGCTGGGCGGGCTTCGCGCTGCCCATCGAAAGTCTCGCCAAACTGCATCACGCGCTCACGCAGCATCTGGAAGCTTCGCTCGAAGTACACGGCATGATCAACTGAAACGCCGCCGGACGGCAGGTGTTGCCTGTCGCACCGCGGCGTGTGTCGTTGCGGGCGCAATGCTCGACGCGATCCGTCTGTCCTTATTCGCCTTCATTCGCCGTATCGCTGCAGTGACTTTCATTCAAGCTTCTGTCCCGACGTGGCTTTGACCACGCTCTTGCTTTTCCGTTACGTGGTTATCTTGATGACCTCCTGAGAAGCCACGAAGCGGCGCAAACACAGCGGCGCAAACACATTTTGCGCCGAGTCGCTTGCTCACCTTCCGTCAGCCGTTCGTTCCCTCGCCGGCCACTACGGCCACCGTACCCTGCTGCGTACGCGCGAGCACAGGCCGCAACGCCGCACCCGTGTGGCTGGCCGCGACACGCGCCAGGCCTTCGGGGTCCGTCGCCGCGACAATCGTCCCGCCACCCACGCCGCCCTCGGGGCCGAGATCGATGATCCAGTCCGCCTCGGCGATTACGTCGAGATCGTGCTCGATGACGACGACGCTATGGCCGCCATCCGCAAGACGATGCAGCACGCGAATCAGCTTGGCGACGTCCGCCATATGCAGCCCGACCGTCGGCTCATCCAGCACATACAGCGTGTGAGGCGGCTTCTGACCGCGCCGCGTGATGTCGTCGCGCACCTTGCTCAATTCGGTAACGAGCTTGATCCGCTGCGCTTCGCCGCCCGACAACGTAGGAGACGGCTGGCCGAGCGTGAGATAGCCGAGCCCGACATCCTTCATCAACTGCAACGGATGCCCAATATTCGTGATGGACGCGAAGAACTCGACCGCCTCGTCGATTTCCATCGTCAGCACGTCGCCGATATTCTTGCCGCGCCATGTGACCGCCAGCGTCTCGGGATTGAAGCGCTGCCCGTGACACACATCGCAAGGCACTTTCACGTCCGGCAGGAAGCTCATGCCGATCGTGCGCACGCCCTGCCCCTCGCACGCCGGGCAGCGGCCGTCACCGGTATTGAACGAGAACCGCGAGGCCGTATAGCCACGCGCACGCGCTTCGAGCGTGCCCGCGAACAGCTTGCGGATCGCATCCCACACGCCGATGTAAGTAGCAGGACATGAACGCGGCGTCTTGCCGATCGGCGTCTGATCGACTTCGAGCACGCGGTCGATACTCTCCCAGCCGGTGATCGACTCGCACCCTTGCCACGCATGGGTGACGTTCAGCGGCGCGCGCGGCGCCGAGCGCGCCAGCACGCTGGAGCGCCGGTTCGCGGCCGGCTTCTCCTCGGCGGCGGCGCGCGCACGGCGCGTGGCCGGCGACGACAGCACCGAGCGCCCGACCGCATCCAGCAGATTGGTCATCAGCACGTCGCGCGCGAGCGTGGACTTCCCGGAACCGCTGACGCCGGTCACCGCGACGAGCCGCGATAGCGGAATGCCCACCGTGACGTTGCGCAGGTTGTGCAGCTTGCCGCCGTGCACGGTCAGCCAGTTTTCCGGCACTGCGGCCGCGCGCTTGCCCGGTGCGACCACTGCGCGGCGCGGCTGCAATGGATGCACGATCGGATTCGCGAGAAACTGCCCGGTGAGCGAATCGGGCTGCGCCGACAGATCGGCCACACTGCCCTGCGCGATCAACGTACCGCCGCGCTTGCCTGCACCCGGGCCGATGTCGATGATGTGATCCGCGCGCCGGATCGTGTCCTCATCATGCTCGACGACCACCAGCGTATTGCCCTTCTCGCCGAGCTTGCGCAACGCGTTCAGCAAAATCTGGTTGTCGCGCGGGTGCAGGCCGATGGTGGGTTCGTCGAGCACGTAGCACACGCCTTGCAGATTGCTGCCGAGTTGCGCGGCGAGCCGGATGCGCTGCGCTTCGCCGCCCGACAGACTCGGCGCCGCCCGATCGAGGCTCAGATAGCCGAGTCCGACCTCTTCCAGAAACTGAAGGCGGCTGCCGATTTCGCTAATCACGTCGCGCGCGATTTCCGCGTCGCGACCGGTCATCTCGACGCTGTCGATCCACGCGCGCGTGTCGGACACGGTCCACTGCGCGACGTCGACGATCGCCTGCGCGTCGAACGTGACCGCGCGCGCGGTCGGGTTCAGACGCGTGCCCGAGCAATCGGGACATGGTTCGTCGACGAGGCCTTCAGGTTCCTGCTCCTCCGACGGCAAGCTCTGCTCGCGGCCGCGATTGTCGTCGACGACGATCGTGTCGTCGTAGGCGGCACGTTGTTCGCGCGTGAGCGACAGGCCCGTGCCGACGCAGGTCGTGCACCAGCCATGCTTGCTGTTGTACGAGAACATGCGCGGATCGAGTTCGGGATAGCTGGTGCCGCACACCGGACACGCGCGCTTCGTGGACAGCACCTTCACCGCGCCGAGCGGCGCGGTGGGACGGCCGCCGTTGAGCGCGTCATGCAGACCGTCGAGCGGCGCGAGCAGATGCATCACGCCCTTGCCGACGTCGAGCGTCCGGTCGAGTGCCTCGCGCAATTCGGCTTCATGGTCCGCCGACACGACGAGATCGGCGACCGGCAATTCGATCGTATGTTCGCGAAAGCGATCGAGCTTCGGCCACGGGTCCACCGGCACGAACTCGCCATCGACACGCAGATGCGTGTTGCCGCGCGCCTTCGCCCATTTCGCGAGGTCCGTGTAGACGCCCTTGCGGTTCACGACGAGCGGTGCAAGGAAGCCCACATGCTGCCCCTTGTGATCGCGCAGCAACTGCGCCGCGATCGATTCGACACTTTGCGACGTGACCGGCGTGCCGTCGTGAATGCAGTGCTGCAAACCGAGCTTCACATACAGCAGCCGCAGGAAGTGCCACACTTCCGAGGTGGTCGCCACGGTGCTCTTGCGGCCGCCGCGCGAGAGGCGCTGCTCGATCGCGACGGTCGGCGGAATGCCGTACACCGCGTCGACCTCGGGCCGCCCGGCGGGCTGCACGATGGAGCGCGCGTACGCGTTCAGCGATTCCAGATAACGGCGCTGCCCTTCGTGGAACAGGATGTCGAACGCGAGCGTGGACTTGCCCGAGCCGGACACGCCGGTAATCACGTTGAACTTGCCGTGCGGAATGTCCACGTCGAGCGCTTTCAGGTTGTGCTCGCGCGCATTGACGATGCGCACCACGTCCTCGCCTTCGATCGCCCGACGCGCGCGCGCCGCGCTCAACGCCTTCTGCAGAGGCATGCCCTGCGACTCCGGTTCGGCCGCTGCGCTCATCGCGCGGTCGTACTGGAGCAGCGCCTCGCCGGTATGCGATTGCGCGCATTGCTTGACGTCTTCGGGCGTACCCGCGCATAGCACCCGGCCGCCGCCGTCGCCGCCTTCGGGGCCGAGGTCGATCAGCCAGTCCGCCGCGCGAATCACGTCGAGATTGTGTTCGATCACGATCAGCGAGTGTCCGCTCGCGAGCAGTTTGCCGAACGCCTGCATCAGCTTGGCGATGTCGTCGAAATGCAGGCCGGTGGTCGGCTCGTCGAACATGAAGAGGCGCTTGGCGACCGGCTGCTTCGCGCTGCGGGCACTGCGCGCCTGCGCCGATTCCGCGAGGAAGCCCGCGAGCTTGAGGCGCTGCGCTTCACCGCCGGACAGCGTGGGCACCGGCTGGCCGAGCTTCACGTACTCCAGACCGACGTCGACGATCGGCTGCAACACGCGCAATACTTCGGCATCCTTTGCGAAATACGCGGTGGCCTCGCTGACAGTCAGCTCCAGCACGTCCGCAATGCTCAACGCACGCGCCGGCTCACCGCGCTCGATCTTCACTTCGAGCAGTTCCGCGCGATAACGGCGCCCATCGCAATCCGGACAACGCAGATACACGTCGCTCAGGAACTGCATCTCGATGTGCTCGAACCCCGAGCCGCCGCAAGTCGGACAGCGGCCATCGCCCGAGTTGAAGCTGAACATGCCGGGGCCGTAACCGCGTTGCTGCGCGAGCGGCGCCTTGGCGAACAGCTTGCGGATTTCGTCGAACGCGCCGACGTAACTGGCCGGATTCGAACGCGCGGTCTTGCCGATCGGCGACTGGTCGACGAACACGACGTCGGTGACCTGGTCCGCGCCAGTGAGGCTCCTGAACGCGCCCGGCGACTCCGTGGCGAGCCCGAAGTGCCGCGCCATCGCCGGATACAGCACGTCCTGCAGCAGCGTGGATTTGCCCGAGCCCGACACCCCCGTCACGCAGACGAGCCGCTGCAGCGGAATCTCGACCGTCACGTCACGCAGATTGTGCTGTGTCGCGCCTTCGAGCACGATGCGCGGCGTGCCTGCATCGACGGCGCGCTGCGACCAGTGCGCCGCGTCGGCGACATGACGGCGGCCGCCGAGATACTCGCCGGTCAGCGTGCCGGACGAGCGGATCGCCTCGGGCGCGCCGTCGAAGATGATCGAGCCGCCGCGCTCACCCGGCCCCGGCCCCATGTCGATCAAACGATCCGCCGCGAGCATCACCGACGGGTCGTGTTCGACCACCACCAGCGTATTGCCCGCGTCGCGCAGCCGATGCATCGCCTCGACGATCCGGTTCAGGTCGCGCGGATGCAAGCCGATGCTCGGCTCGTCGAGCACGAACAGCGTCTTGGTGAGCGACGTGCCGAGCGCCGTGGTCAGGTTGATCCGCTGCACCTCGCCGCCTGACAGCGTGCGGCTTTGCCGGTCGAGCGTCAGATAACCGAGCCCGACGTCGCATAAATATTTGAGGCGCGTGCGCACTTCGGCGAGCAGCAGTTTCAGCGCGTCGTCGAGCAATGCGCTCGGCAGGCTGATCTCGTCGAAGAAACGGCGGATGCGCTCGATGGGCATCAGCATCAGGTCGTGAACGGTCAGGCCCGGCAGCCTTTCGAGCTGCGCGCGGGTCCACTGCACGCCGCGCGGCATGAAGCGCCGGGCGGCCGGCAGCACGTCGTCCGCATTCGCCTTGCTGCCCAGACGCCATAGCAGCGATTCGGTTTTCAGACGCGCGCCGCCGCAGGTTTCGCACGGCGTATAGCTGCGGTACTTCGACAGCAACACGCGAATATGCATCTTGTACGCTTTGGACTCGAGGTACTCGAAAAAGCGTTTGACGCCGTACCAGTGGCTCTGCCACTTGCCGTTCCAGTCCGGCGAACCGTTGATGACCCAGTCGCGCTCGGCCTCCGTCAATTCGGCCCACGGCGTGCCGCGACGGATGTCGGCCTTCGCCGCGTAACGCATCAGGTCGTCCTGACACTCTTTCCAGGCGGGCGTTTGCATCGGCTTGATCGCGCCCTCGCGCAGCGTCTTGCGCGCATCGGGAATCACGAGGCCCAGATCGACGCCGATCACGCGGCCAAAACCGCGGCAGACTTCGCACGCGCCGTACGCCGAGTTGAACGAGAACAGCGCGGGTTGCGGGTCGGCGTAGCGCAGATCACTTTCAGGGCTGTGCAAACCGGTGGAGAAACGCCAGATTTGCGGTTCGGCGTCCTGAGTCTGCGGCCCCTCCGACGCAGCGGGCAGCACGTAGATATTGACGCGCCCGCCACCGCGCTTGAGCGACGCCTCGATCGCCTCGACCACCCGCTGCTTGTCGACCGAGCGCAGCCGGAAACGGTCGGCCACCACGTCGAGCAACTTGCGCTTGCCGGTGGGCGAATCGACTTCGCGCTGCGCCTGCACGCGCGTGTAGCCGCTCGCTGACAGCCACTGCTCCACTTCCTGCTCGGAGGCCGAGTCCGGCAGTTCGACCGGGAACGTGACGACCAGCCGCGGCTCGTCCTGCGCGGTGCGCTCGAGCAGCTCGGCGTAGATCGTTTCGGGCGTGTCGTGGCGCACCGGCTGCGCGGTCTGGCGGTCGAACAGTTCGGCCGCGCGCGCGTAGAGCAGCTTCAGATGGTCGTTGAGTTCCGTCATGGTGCCGACGGTGGAACGCGAACTGCGCACCGGGTTGGTCTGGTCGATCGCGATGGCGGGCGGCACACCGTCCACCCGGTCGACCTGCGGACGGTCCATGCGATCCAGAAACTGCCGGGCATACGCGCTGAAGGTTTCGACGTAGCGCCGCTGGCCTTCCGCATACAGCGTGTCGAACACGAGGCTCGACTTGCCGGAGCCTGACGGCCCGGTGACGACCGTCATTTCGCCGGTTCGCACGTCGAGATCGACGTTCTTGAGGTTGTGCTGGCGCGCGCCGCGAATCTTGATAGTGCCGTTAGATGACAATTTTTCCGACCGTCTGAATGTCTGAATGAGTGGGCCACCTCTCACGGACGCCTCGCGACCGCGCAAGTTCGGTGCAGCCGGGAACGGCGGCACGCACGCGCGACGAACGCCGTGCGCGCATTGAAGCCCTCAGGTTGCAGCGGGATACTATACTGTATATTTATACAGTTTTCCATGACGCGCGAGGGACGCGCTGTCGAGCCACATCCCGGCTTTCGGAGCGGCGAAGCACGCGCGCTATCGAACCGGTTAGCAAGCGTTGTGCCGATTCGGAAGAAAAGATTTGAGGCCGCAAGGGGCGGCAAACCGGGAAGACACGTGGGCGTGCGTTGCCTTCCTAACCGTACGCGCTTGCCACGCTAACCGGCCCCGCCGCCGACGCCTCGGCTTGCGCTCGCGCACCACCCTCGCCAAGCGCATACGCCACGCACCGTCTCGCCAGCACCTCGGTCGGATCGACGAGCCGCACCACCCGTCCGCCGGAGCACGCCAGCACCGCGTCGCGCAGCAGCAGCGGCAATTCGGTGCAGGCCAGCACGATGACCTGCACGCCTTGTGCGACGAGGTCGTCGACCGCGGCCGCGAGGTCGTCGCCGCATTCGCCCGACGTGTAGCCCGCCTTGGCGCCGCGCGGTCCGTAGATGGCGTTCATCAGCCGCCCCTGCGCGGGCGCGGCCGGCGCAATCTGCGAGAAGCCGCGCGCTTCGAGTGCCTGTTCGTAGACACGGCTCGCCAGCGTGCCCGATGTCGCCAGCACGCCGACTTCGCGCAGGCCCGGAAAGGTCTCGCGCAAATAATCGGCGGTACAGCTCAGCATATTCACGATCGGCACACCCAGCGCCGGCTGGATCTGCTCGACGAACGCGTGCGCGGTATTGCACGGGATCGCGATCAGATCCGCGCCGCCTTCTTCGAGCGTTTTGCATGCGGCATACAACGCGAGCGTCGGATCGGCGCCGCCGCCGAGCAGCGCCTCGGTGCGGTCCGGAATCTGCGGATTCTGTTCGACCATGACCTTGATGTGATCCTGGTCGCGCGCAGCCGGCGTGTTGCGCACCAGCTTGGCCATGAAGTCGACGGTCGCCGCGGGGCCGACACCGCCCACCACGCCCAGCTTGAAGCGCCGCGCCGCTCGCGCATAGCGGGCCGCCGCAACATGGCGCGCGTAGACCTGATTGGTGTCGACGAGCGGCACGTCGAGCGGCCCGAGCGCGCGCAGGACGAGGCCGATTTCGGCCAGCCCCGGCAGGATGATCTCGGCGCCCTGCGCGACCAGATCGGCGCAAGCCGCGCGCAGCAATTCCACCGGCCGGCCATGCAGACGGCCGGTGCGGATACCCTCGTCACCATACACGGCGCTCGTCACGCAGTCGACGCCCGTGCCGTGACGCGGATGCAGCACGTCGAAGCGCGCAGCATCGAAATAGCGTTCAAAAAGGCCGTTTTCGCGGATGACCCCGCTAGTTAGCACGCCGATCCGCCGCACTGACGGAAACGTCCGCCGCACGTGCGCGGCAAGCGCCGTCATGATGTTGGCGACCGGCACGGCGAGGTTCGCCGAGAGTTCGTCGATGAAGGTATGACTGAGGAAGCATGGCAGCACGATCGCATCGACGCCGCGCTTTTCCAGCTCGCGCATCGTGTCGAACATGTGGATCTTGAACGGCACGTTGGCGGCGTCCGGCACGCTCGCGCCCTGCCAGCAGCGCGGTTCGAACACGAGATCAACGG
This sequence comes from Paraburkholderia sp. SG-MS1, assembly GCF_012275575.1. Classification (GTDB taxonomy): domain Bacteria; phylum Pseudomonadota; class Gammaproteobacteria; order Burkholderiales; family Burkholderiaceae; genus Paraburkholderia. Next base: position 13,864 of record NZ_NPIH01000137.1, read on the forward strand.
CCCCCGCCGCGCCGGGCCGGCGCGCGGCGGTGCTGATTCTGCTCAGGATGTCGGCGCCGGCGAGTTGGGCCGCGCCCGCCGCCACGCCCAGCGAACGAAAGCGATGCATGATGACTTCCCCCGTCATGGTCCATCCGCCTTGATGGTAGGCGGCTTTTGCGCTTGAGGATGACATTATGTCGGCCGCGCATGACGTGGGGTTAACCACGAAAATCCGATTTCTTTGCCTTAATTCGCGGCCCGCCTGCCGGGCCGCGTATCGGGAAACCGCCTAGGCCGCTTCGGCGACGCCGTGCGCCGTGCCCCGCTTGCGGCGTTCGAGCGTGCCGATGCACACCAGCGACACGCCCGCGAGACAGCTATAAAACACCGCAAGCGGCCACCATGCGCCCGGATAGTGATGCGCGAGCACGGTGCCGATCAACGGCGTCAGGCCGCCGGCCAGCGCCGCGCACATCTGATACGAGAGCGAGATGGCCGAATAGCGCACGCGCACCGGGAACGCGGTCGACATGAAGCCTGCCATCACCGCATACGAGCTCGACATGCACATCACCGCCAGCGCGATGCCGATCACGATCGCCACCGGCCGCCCCGTCGAGACCAGCGCGAACATCGGATACGGCGACAGCATCGCCAGCGCCGCCGCGCCCTTCAGGAAGCGTCCGGTGCCGATGCGTTGCGCGAACCAGCCCGAACCCAGCTGCGTGAACAGCTGGATGAACGCGACCACGAACAGGGCATCGAGAATCAGCGAACGATCGAGGCCGAGCGTCTGTGTCGTGTAATTGAGCATGAACGTGTTGACGAACCACGCGCCCGCCACGCCGATCACGTTTGCACCGAGACACAGCAGCACGGTGCGCCACGCGTCGCGCACTACTTCGGCGACAGGCAGCGCGGCGACGCGCCGCTGCGCCTTGAGCGCGTCGAATTCCGGCGATTCGCCGACGCCCGAGCGGATCAGCAGCCCGACCACCAGCAGCACCGCACTCGCGAGAAACGGCAGGCGCCAGCCCCAGGCGAGAAACGCGTCCTTGTCCATCGACGCCACCGCGCGAAACGCCAGCAGCGACAGGATCAGACCCGCCGGACTGCCGAGTTGCGCAAAGGAGGCGAAGAACGTGCGCTTGCCCTTGGGTGCATGCTCGCTCGCCATCAGCACCGCGCCGCCCCACTCGCCGCCGATCGCGATGCCCTGCGCGACGCGCAGCAGCACCAGCAGCACCGGCGCCCAGCTGCCGGCGCTCGCGTAAGTGGGCAGGAAGCCGATGCCGACCGTACCCACGCCCATGATCGCGAGCGTCGCGACCAGCGCCTTCTTGCGTCCGATGCGGTCGCCCAGGTGGCCGAACACCAGCCCGCCGAACGGCCGCGCGAAGAAACCCACCGCAAAGGTGCCGAACGACGCGAGCGTCGCGAAAAACGGATCGCTGCCGGGAAAGAACAGCTTGCCGAATATCAGCGCGGACGCGGTGGCGTAGATGTAAAAGTCGTACCACTCGATGGTGGTGCCGACGAACGCGGCGGCCGCCGCACGCCTGGGTTGCCGGGTTACTGGGTGAGCGTCTGGCTCGCGATGCATGTCTGTGTCTCCGAAGATCGTTCTTGTGTGAAAAGCGCGGCTTCTGCGTGCCGTCGCCGGAAAAACGCGCGCGTCAGCTTTCGACCATGTCGGCCTTGAGTACGCCGGCTTCGAACAGACGCTGCTGGGTCGCCGCGTCGATACCCAACGCGTCGAGCACGTCGCGCGTATCGGCGCCGAGTGACGGCGGCGCCTTGCGATAGGTCGCCGGTGTGCGCGACAGCTTGATCGGTGACGCGGTGCCGCGGTACTCGCCCATCTCGATCACCATGCCGCGATGCAACGTATGTGGATGCCTGGCGACGACATCGACGGTTCGCACCGGACCACACGGCACGCCCGCGTTGATCAGCGCCTGCGCGAGCGCTTCGCAGTCATGCGTGGCGAGCAGGCTTTCGAGCGCGGCCTTCAATGGCTCGCGATGCGCGCAGCGGCTACGGTTATCGGCGTAGCGCGGATCGTCCGCGAGTTCGGGCGCGCCGAGATGCGCGCACAGCTTCGCGAACTGCCGGTCGTTGCCGACCGCGAGAAATATCGGCGCGCTCGCTGTGCGGTAGCTGTCGTAGGGCGTGATGTTCGGATGCGCGTTGCCGCTTCTCCGCGGCGTGCGGCCCGAGCCAAAATAGTTCGGCAGATGGGGATGCAGCAGCGACACGCCGCAGTCATACAGCGCGATGTCGATCGACTGGCCGCGCCCACTCCTCGCACGCTCGGCGAGCGCGAGCAGAATGCCGGCGAGCGCGTTCAGACCCGTCACCATGTCGACGACCGGCAGGCCCACGCGCGTGGCCGGGCCGTCGCGTTCGCCGTTCACGCTCATCAGGCCGGTCATCGCCTGGATCGCAGCGTCATAGCCGGGCAAGCCGCCGAGCGGGCCGTCCGGACCGAAGCCCGATACGGCGCAATGAATCAGCTTCGGGAAGCGCTCGCGCAAGTCGCGCTCGTAGTCCATGCCCCAGCGCGCGAGCGTGCCGGGCTTGAAGTTTTCGACCAGCACGTCGGCGTCTTCGAGCAGCTTCCACAAGATCGCGCGGCCTTCGTCGCGCGACAGATCGACCGCGATGCCCTGCTTGTTGCGGTTCACGCCCGCGAAGTACCACGCGGTGTCGCCGTAGAACGGCGGGCCCCAGCCGCGCGTTTCATCGCCATCGGGCGGTTCGAGCTTCACCACCTGGGCGCCGTGATCGGCGAGCGCCTGCGTGCAGTAAGGGCCGCCGAGCACGCGGCTCAGGTCGATGACCTTGAGGCCTTGCAGTGCGCCTTGGCTGGTTTGGGTGGCTTGCTTGTCTTGCGTTGCATGGTTCACGAATGCGCTCATTGCGCGCCTCCGGCCGGCAGCAGTTGCAGCGCCTCGTCGAGCGTCACGTCACGGCCGTCGACCAGCGCGTCGATCACTTCGCTGTCGTCCTTCGCACTGCGAGCGTCGAGCGGATCGGACGGCAACAGCTTGTGCCGCACCACCAGATGCGCGAGCGCGAGACGCCGGTAATCGGGCGCGAGGCACGCGCCTTCGCAGGCCATTAGCACCGCCGTGCTCGCGTGATACAGCGCTGAGCCGGCCTGGCGAACCCATTCGTCGCGACCCGACTCAGCGACGCTCGCCAGCGCATCGCAAGCGCGCGTCAGGGTCGAGCGCAGCAGCGCAAGGCTGGTGGCAGGCAAGCCGGCCGCACCGAGCAGGTCTTGCAAGTAGGCACGCAACGGTTCAAGCGCACCGTCGCGCTTCGCGGCCCGCGCGATGTCGAGCGCGACGATGTTGCTGGTGCCTTCCCAGATCGAGCCGAGATGCGCATCGCGCACGAGCCGCGCGTCGCTCCATTCCTCGATATAGCCAGTGCCGCCACGCACCTCCATCGCGTCGCCGGTGACGCGGCGCGCGTCGCGACAGGCGCGGAACTTGATCAGCGGCGTGAGGATGCGCACGCACTTCGCCGCCTCGCGATCGCCCGCGTCGGCCTGCGGCAGCAGCAGCGCGATGCGCATGAACATCGAGCGCGCCTGCTCGGCGGGCAGCATCATCTTCATTAGCTGCCGCTGCATCAACGGCATGTCGATCAGCTTGCGGCCAAACGCTTCGCGATTGCGCGCGATGTGCAGCGCCTCGGTCAGCGCGCGACGCATCAGTCCCGCCGCGCGCACCCCGTTCGACAGGCGCGACATGTTGATCATGTCAGCCATCTGATGAAAGCCGCGCCCCACTTCGCCGATCAGATACGCGAGCGCGCCTTCCAGCACGATCTCGCCGCTCGCCATCGAACGGCTGCCGAGCTTGTCTTTCAGACGCACGATCCGGTAGCGGTTGCGCGAGCCGTCGGGGAGCGTCTTCGGCAGCAGGAACAGGCCGAGGCCGTTGATGCCGGGCGGCGCATTGTCGGGACGCGCGAGCACCATCGCCAGATCGGCGTCGGCATTCGAACAGAACCATTTTTCGCCGTACAGGCGCCACGCCGCCTCGCCGTTCGCATCGGTTTCGAGTGCCGCACGCGTGGCGATGCGCGCGACGTCGGAGCCGGCCGCCTGTTCGGTCATGAACATCGCGCCTTGAAACAGCATGTCGAAATCGCGCGAGGCCAGCATCGGCAGAAAGCGCGCGACCAGTTCGGGCGCGCCGAATTTGCGCAGTGTGCGCGTGAGCGAATCGGTCATGCTGACGGGACAGCACAGGCCGAATTCCGCCTGCACGAACAGAAAGGTCAGCGCGTATTTGACGAGCGGCGGTGGCGGTGTCCTGCCGCCGCGGATGTCGTGGCTCAGCGACGCGAGCCCCAGCTCGGAATACGCGACGCGTTCCAGCGCGACGAAATCAGGGTGCTTGTCGATGCTCTGCAGCGCTTCGCCACGGCGCGTGCGATGACGCAATTGCGGCGGGTTGCGGTCGGCGGATAGCGCCCATGCGTCGAGTTCGTCGGATGCGCGCTGGCCTAGCTCAACGAGCTGGCTTTCGAGTTCGTGGTACAGCTCGTCGCCGAGATGGAGCCTGATGAGGCGCGCGAAATCCGGATCGCTCGTGAAGAAGTTGATGCCCCGGCTATCGGGAATGTTGGACGAGCCGTGCGCCGGCTGCGCGATGATTTCGCTCATGCTTGTCTCCTGTCTTGTGGGAGGAGCATAGAAGCGGCTTCGATAATCGTCTAATACAACTTATATCCGGTACGATAGACACAGCTTATCGATAACAACGGAGACTGCCGTGGACCTGAAGCAATTGCGCTATTTCGTGGCGGTCGCCGAGGAACTGCATTTCGGCCGCGCGGCCGCGCGGCTGTTCATCTCGCAACCGGCCTTGAGCTTCGACATCCGCAAGTTCGAAGAACAGCTCGGCGTGCAACTGCTCGCGCGCACCAACAAGTCGGTCGCGCTGACCAACGCCGGTCAGGTGCTGCTCGGCGAAGCGCGCCGCCTGCTATTGCAGGCCGGCGAAGCCGAACGCATCACGGTGCGCTCAGCGCACGGCCTCGCCGGCCGCTTGCGGATCGGCTTCGTGAATTCGATGCTGTACCGCGGCATGCCGCACGCGGTGAGCCGTTTCGAGGCCGACTATCCGGGCGTCGAAATCGTATTGAAGGAGATGAACACCAGCGAGCAGGTGCATGCGATCCAGCGGATGCAGATCGACATGGGTTGCGCGCATTGGGGCAACTTCCCGTCCGACGTCGCGTCCGCGCCGGTGTTTTCCGAGCCGTTCCTGTGCTGCCTGCCGGCCGATCACCCGCTCGCGCGCAAGCGCCGCGTCGATCTGCGCGCGCTCGCGCAGGAGCCGTTCATTCTGTTTCCGCGCACCGTGTCGCCGCATTATCACGATCTGATCATCGCGCAGTGCGTGAGCGCGGGGTTCAGTCCGTTGATTCGCCATGAGGCGCGGCTGTGGCAGACCGTCGTCACGATGGTCGGTTTCGGCATGGGGGTTGCGCTGGTGCCGTACACCTTGCAGCAGGTGCAGGATCCGCGCGTGTGCTTTTTGCCGCTGCGCGGCGAGACGCTGCTATCGCAAGTGCTACTGTTGCGCAGGAGCGGCGATGCCGAGCCGGTCGCCGACCGCTTCGTCGAGTACCTCGACGCCGCCGCCGGCAAGCCCGCGAAAGCGTCTCATTCGCCGCCGTCGAGGCGCTCGGCGTAAGCGCTCAACAGCTTGTGGGCGATCATGTCCACGGCCGGTTTGACGAGACCGTTCTTGTCGGTCCAGACCTTGGGCGTCAAGGTGCCGCTCAGGGCGACGCTGTCGGCGTCGCTCAAGGCGAGCAGCGCGGTTTGCACATCGTCGTCGAAGGCAATCACGTTGACGAAGATCGTGTCGCCGTCGTTGGTGGCCGCGCGCACCTTGCAGGTGACGAAGCGCCTGCCGTTCTGACCCGTGCGGATCTGAGCCTCGCCGTATAAACGTCCGCCCACCAGTCCTTCTATCATTGTGTCGCTCCAGTTATTGCGTGTTCCGAGGGAGTTTTTCGTTGGATGTGTTCCGGGAGTACTGCATTCGGGCGCACCGCACGGCAACTCCGTCGAGTGTATCGTGCGAAAGGCCTCTCGCCTGACGCGGTGCGTATGATCCCATGAGATGTCGCTCGGCCCTCGCAAGAAAACAGGTGTCGGCAGATTGCCGCAGGATAGCCAGGTAGATTGATCGAGGGCAGTCACTTCGCGCGCTTCACCATCGCATCGCGGTGTATCTGCCAGTCCGACTACCCGCCAGGAAACCTCACGCCGTGGGTGATAGTACAAACGACACGACCGCATCGACGAATTCTCGCGGAAATTCAACGTTCGGGAGATGTACCGCGGGCAGCATCAGCAACGTCGCACCTGGAATGGCCTTCGCCATCTGCACGCCGTAACTCGCTGCCGTCACCGTATCGTGCTCGCCCGCGATCACCAGCGTGGGCCGTGTGATGCGCGCGATATCCTCTCGCAAATCGGTTTCCTGCACCGCGCGCCACGAACCAACCAGACCATGGCGGTTGGTCGCGAGCAGCATCGCACGGTACGTTTTCACTACCGGATTGGGCGTCTCGACCATCCGCGCCGGAAACCAGTTCCGCAGGAACGTCTCGGCCGTCCCGGTCATGTCGTCGGCCTGGAGCGCCTCGGCGATTGGCGGATCAAACCTGTCCGCTGGCCCAAGATAGGGCGCTGTATTGCTGAGCACAAGCCGGTCGATCCGTTGCGGCGCGTATATGCCTAGCCACTGCCCAACGATGCCTCCCAGCGAGAGCCCGAGGAAATGCGCTCGCGCGATGTCGAGCCTATCCATCAGTTCGAGAACGTCCTGCCCCAGTCGCGCAAGGGAATACGGCCCGGCAGGAACGCTCGACGCGCCATGTCCGCGAGCGTCGTAGCGCAGTACCGAGAAATGACGGCCCAGCTCAGGAACTTGCCCGTCCCACATGCGCAGCGTCGTGCCAATGGAATTGGATAGCACCAGCACTGGCTTGTCGTCGTGGCCGTCCATCCGGTAGGCAATGCTTGCGCCGTCGGATGTCGTGAAGTAGCAGAAATTGTCCATGAAACGTTCCCAAAGAAACAAACGCCGCATCTCGCGGCACATCTGGCCGCATGTCGTGACGGCGCAGATCCATGGGCTCGAGTATGGACAACGTCGCACTCCGATAAAATGACAAAATCCGAACACTCTGTGTCAGGAAAAATGACATGAATGACTTCGCCCTGCATGATCTGAAATGCTTCGATGCCGTGATCCGCACGGGCAGTTTTCAGGCTGCGGCAGCTGCCTTGCATCGATCCCACCCGGCCGTATTCGCCGCAGTGGCGAGGCTCGAAAGTCAGGCGGGTCTTAACCTGCTCGATCGCGGCGGCTACCGCGTGAAGCTGAGCGATGCGGGGCGCTCATTCCACGAACGCATGCAGCCGCTTCTGCGCGAAGCTGAGGGCTTGCGTCAATACACGACGCAATTGGCCATGGGTGAAGAGAGCGAACTGCATGTCGTGTTGGGCGACCTGTGCCCGCGTCCAGTTGTGCTCGGGCTACTTGCACGCTTCTTCACGAAGTCTCTGCACACGCGACTGCATCTGCATTTCGAGACGGTCGGTGGTCCGATCGAGCGCCTCAAGGCTCGAGACGCCGACCTGATGTTTCACCGCGTCGACATGACAGACCCTTTGTTGGAGTGGATTGCGCTTTGCAAGGTCCGGCTGATTCCCGTGGTTGCGCCGAGCCTGTTGCCGGCGTCACTGCCCAGGACACTACGCCCGGAACATCTACGCGACTACACGCAATGTGTCATGCGCGATTCCGCTCGCGTGCCACGCGACGAGAATTTTCTGGTAGTCGAGGGGGCACGCAGGATCACGGTTGCGGACCAGTTCATGAAGAAGGATGTCATTCAGCAGGGCCTCGCATGGGGACATCTGCCGGACTTCCTGATCGACGGGGAAATGCGTAACGGCGTGCTCAAGTCCATCGCCGGGAGGTACTTCCCCGGCCACACTGAAATGGTGGTTGCCGCCCGGCGCAGCGACGGGGCACACGGTCCAGTCGCCCAGCGCCTGTGGGCGTATTTGCAGGCGAACGCACCGATGGCCCCCTCTCTATCATGACCGGGTACCGAGGTAGAGGGCCTGCCGAAGGACAAGCGACTACCCGCCTCCGTCCTGAACGGACGTCCCTTGCGAGTTCCTGCCTGCGGAGACCGCCTGACACTGAGCCGGTTGTACGATACTTCGCGCAGTGAACATCGCCGTGCGAACGTGCGTCGTTCTGCTTTGCGGATGACCCCAGCGGGTTATCAGAGACGCTCCCTGTTTCGCAGACCTTCGCCGCGACGAGATAGTGCAACGTCAAGCGAATCAGATCGCAGACAGCTCGCAACTCAACGAATACCGGCTCAACGTTAAACGATCAACGCGCCCCGGAGCCCCGTAACAGCAACACCCTCATCCCCACCTCAACGCTGAACGCCTGCCGACCCGAGCGTCATATCCACCCCGCGCACGAGCCGCTTCGCCAACCGCGGTTGCCGCAACTGTTCGAGCCACCATTGCACCGCGCGCCCCTCATGATCGCCGCGCCACGCGACGTACAACACGTTGGGCTCGCGCGGATCGGCGGTCGTCTTCTCGACCAGCTCGCCCTGCTTCAATAACGACGCCACCCGCTGACGCGGCAGCCACCCC
>NZ_NPIH01000138.1 GCF_012275575.1 Paraburkholderia sp. SG-MS1
TGATGCCCACGACGCTGCCGCCGTTGCGCGGTCCTAAGCTGCGTCAGGCCTTGCCCAACATCGTCGAGGATCAGCTGATCCAGGACCCGCAAACCTGTCACATCGCCGTCGATCCACAACCGGCCGCGGGCGGCAGGCAGCTGCTCGCGATCATCGACCGCGGCTGGTTCCGCTTTATCTGCGAGGCATTCACGACGGCTGGTCACCGCAGCTTGCGCGCCGTGCCGGTGACGCGCTGCCTGCCGCAGGCAGCCGCCGCCGCTACCCTCGCCGACATCGCGGAACTGGTCAACGCGGGCGAGCCGACGCTGGCTGGCTCGGCCGACGTCGCGACGGCGCTGCCGGGCGTCGCGCCCGTGGTGGCGCCCGATGTCGCCGCGGCGGTGCCGATGGTGGCCGCCGTGCTCGGCGCGGTGGTGCCGACCGCACCCACCGTGCTGCTGGAAGGCGTGGTCGAGAGCAATGTGCCGCGCGTCGAACTGGCGATTGCACGCGGCGTGCAAGGCGAAGGTATGGCGGTGCCGGCCAATGCGGTGAACACGACGCTCGGGGCGCTTGCCGGCGCGGCGTCCGTCTCGCTGTACATGCTGACCGAAGTGCAGGGCAACGAGCCGGGTCTCGCCGCGAACAGCCCGGCGCGGCTGGCCGCGCATATCCACGGCGCGAGTCCGTTGCCGTTCGAGCAGCTCGCGCGGCGCGCGCTGGAGTGCCGCTTCGATCTCTGTCAGTTCGAGTTCGCCTCGCAGCCGTGGCGGCTCGACCGTGCGACGCTGCGGCGTCTGCGCCTGCCGGTGCTGCTGGCGATCGGCGCGCTGGTCATCGCGATTGTCGGCGCGAACGTGCAGTGGCTGATGCTCGCGCGCCAGCGCGACGCGATCAGCACGCAGATGACCGAACTCCTGCTCAATACCTTCCCCAAGACGACGGTCGTCCTCGATGCGCCCGACCAGATGTCGCGCCAGTTGCAGCAGTTGCGCGTGGCGGCGGGCGAATTGTCTCCGGACGACTTCCTGTCGCTCGCCGACGGCCTCGCCCGCTCGCTCGCGCCGGTGCCGGTCAACGGCATCGCGGCGCTCGACTATCACGACCGGCGGCTCGACGTGACCTTCAAGCCCGAGGTCAAGCTCGACCCCGACTTCGCGAAGCGTCTCGGACGCAACGGGCTGAGCGGCGCGATCGATAGCAATACCGGCAAGTGGACCATCAGGAACGGACAATGAAAGCTGAACTCGCTCAAACATGGGCCGGCTTCTGGGACCAGCGCACGGAGCGCGAAAAAACCATCATCACGTGGGGCGGCGGTGTGCTCGCCGTGGTGGTCGCATGGTCGGTGCTGTGGGCGCCGGCCCAGGAAGGCCGCGCGCATCTGCGTGAATCGCTGCCCAGCCTGCAGCGCCAACTCGCGCAGATGACCGCGCAGGCGAACGAAGCGCGCGCTCTCTCGGCGGGCGCGCAAGGCGTCGCGCCGACCGGCGCCGCGCTCAAGGATGCGCTCTCCGCGTCGCTAAGCGATCACGGCCTTGCTGCCACACAGGTGCAGGTGATCGGCAACGCGGTGCAGATCCAGATGAAGAACGCGTCGTTCCCGGCGTGGACCAGCTGGGTCGACGATGCGCGCAAGCAGTTCAAGGTGCAGATCGCCGAGGCGCATGTCACCGCGCTGAAGGACGACGGCCAGGTGGATCTGACGGCGTCGTTGCAGCCGTCGACCGCGAAATGAGCGCGTCGCTACGGGGTTTCGCATGAGTTACTGGATGCGGCGCGCGCGCGCCGCGCTGCCGTGGGCGGCGGTGGGCGGGCTGGCCTCCGCGGCAGTGGTGCTCTCGCTGCTGCCGGCAGCCTGGATCACGCCGCAGTTCGCGCGCCAAACGCGCGGCCACGTCAATCTGGTCGACCCGGCTGGCTCGCTCTGGCACGGCTCGGCCACGCTGATGCTGGCCGCCGGCTCCGACATGAGCGCGGCGACGCTGCTGCCCGGCCGGATCGAATGGCGCACGGCGTTCTGGCCGCTGTTCACCGGCCGGGTGCGCATGGTCATGCGGCATAGCGAGGCGATGCCCGACCCGATCACGGTCGACGCCACGCCGCGCAGCGCGACCGTCACGCCCGGCACGATGGCGGTGCCGGCGTCGCTGTTGAGCGGGCTCGGCGCGCCCTTCAATACGCTCGATCTGCAGGGCAACGTGCAGCTTTCATGGTCCGACTGGCGCAGCTTCAACCGGGAAGCGTTCGGCCAGCTGACGGTGACGCTGAACGATGTCAGCTCGCGCGTCTCGCTGGTCAAGCCGCTCGGCTCGTACCGCGTGACCTTTCAGGCGCAAGGCGCATCGTCCACGCTCGATCTGACGACCCTTAAGGGCCCGCTGATGCTCAACGGCAACGGCACGATATCTGCCGCGTCGACGGCGTTTCGCGGCACCGCCAGTGCGGCCCCCGACGCGCGCGAAAACCTCGCAGGGCTGTTGAATCTGCTCGGCCGGCCGAGCGGACCGGATACGGTGACGTTGATGTTCGCACGCTGACGTTCGCGTACGGACGTTGGCGGCTCGCGCGACGGTGCGGGTCATCTGCCACGTTGCGTTGGCAGGTTAAAAAAAAGAGGCATGGGCGCATTTCGCGGCCATGCCTTTTTTGCTTCGCGCCGGCGAGCGGCGCGCCGCTTATCTGCTTTGAACCTGTTGTTGCGGCGCCGCGCCGCTCTGCGCGACGGGCACCGCCGATGCCGCCGGCAACGGCGCCGGTGCGGCCACGTCGCCGGTTTCGCGATTCATCTGCGATGCCTCCCACCCGCCACCCAGCGCCTTCACCAGACCCACCGACGACACCATCCGTTGCCCAGCGATGCTTTCGAGCTTCTGCTCGGCCGTGAACGCCGTGGTCTGCGCGGTCAGCACGTTGACAAAGCCGACCGTGCCCGCCTTGTACTCGTTCGTGACGATGGCGAGCGCCTGCCGGGCCGACTCGACCGCTTGCCGCTGCACGACGATTTCCTGTTCGAGAATGCGCAGCGACGCGAGGTTGTCCTCGACATCCTGGAACGCGGCCAGCACCGTTTGACGGTAGCTGGCGACGTCCGCGTCATAAGTGGCGCGCGCGGCTTCGGTCTGGGCTTTGCGCAGACCGGCGTCGAACAGCGTGGCCGCGAGTTGCGGGCCGACCGTCCAGAAGCGCGACGGCACGGTCAGCAGCTGCGAGAACACCGAATTCTCGAAGCCGCCGGTGGCCGACACCGTCAGCGATGGGAAGAACGCCGCAATCGCCACGCCGATCTGCTCGTTCGCGGCGGCGGCCTTGCGTTCCGCCGACGCGATGTCCGGACGCCGCTCCAGCAGTGCCGACGGCATCTGCGCGGGCACGGCGGGCGGCGTTGCGGTGAGTGGCATCGGCGGCAGCGAGAAGACCGAGGCCGGCACGCCGATCAGGACGGCGATCGCGTGCTCGTCTTGCGCCCGCTGGATGCCGTTGTCGATCGCGGCGGCCTGCGCGGACTGCAACTGTGTTTGCGCCTGAATCACGTCCGAGCGCGCGGCGATACCCGCGGCGTACTGGTTCTGGGTGAGTTGCAGCGAGCGTTGATAAGCCGCGACGGTGTCGTCGAGCAGTTTCTGCGTGGAGTCGAGCGCGCGCAGCGAGAAATAGGTTTGCGCGAGCGTGGCCTGAGCGGACAGCCGGGCGTTCGCCAGATCGGCGGCCGCGCCCTGCTGACCCGCTTTCTGCGCGTTGACCGAGCGAGTGACCGAACCCCACAGATCGGGCTCCCAGCTGGCGTCGAGTTGCACGCTGAAACTGTTGCCGACGCCCGAGCGGCTGCTGCCGGTCGTCGAGCTACCGCTGGATGCAACGCCGTTGCCTGAACGCGTTGCGCCCGCCGAAGCGCCGATCACCGGGAAATACGCCGAACGCGCCTCGCTGACCAGCGCGCGTGCCTGCCGATAGGTGGCGGCGAACTGCGCCACGGTCTGGTTCGCGGTGTTCAGCTTGTCCACGAGCGCGTTGAGCTGCGGGTCTTCGTAGATGCTCCACCAATCGCCGCGGTCGTGTTGGTCGGCGGGTTCGGCGACTTTCCAGCCGGGGGCGGCTTCCTTGAACGACGCGGGGATCTCGGTGGCCGGCCGCTTGTAGTCGGGGCCGACGGCGCAAGCGGCCAGCAACGTGGCGAGGGCCGCTGTAATCGCGATGGTCAGGGCGCGAGGCGCAAGCGGCCGCGCGCGCGAGATTCGATCAGACTGCATGCAATGAATTCCTTCTGGACGCCGCAATGCGGCCGATGGCGGCACCGTCGGCCGGGCGAGATCTTGGTCTGCCGGAATGTTAGCGTATGAGCCCGCGCGAACGCGGGAAACTGAAAGGGTAATGCGGCGATGCGCGCAGGTGTGTTACTTAGGGTGTCGCGATGGTTACGTGCTGTTACCGGGCGCGTCCGGCAGTCGGCCCGAGGCCGTTACACCCGTGATTCCGTCGACGTGGTCAGGCGCGCCAGTCGGCCCGCCGCCGCCCGGCATGGCGCATCGCCGCGTGCCTGGCAGGCGCCTGCGGGATGGGCCGCGTGAG
>NZ_NPIH01000139.1 GCF_012275575.1 Paraburkholderia sp. SG-MS1
TCATCACGAGACGGCCGTCGAAGCCTTCCTTGCGCAGCGTCTTCACGACCCAGCCAGCCGCCTGGCCGCCGCCGATCACGACGATCGTGCGCGGCGCTTCGAGCCCGGCATGCGCGGCTTGCGCCTTTTCAGTAGCAGCGTCAGTCATTTTTGCGCTCCGTCATGAACTTGCCTTCCGGCGCCTTCGCGTTTTTCTGGCGCCGCGTATTGCCGTCGATACCGCCGTCGATCGCCCATTCGGCGAACACGGTCGGGCCCGGTTCGAAATCGCGCGGCTGCCAGTCGGGGGTGAGCTGATCTTCGTCGGCGTAGTACTCGATCAAACCGCCAGCCGGATTCTGGAAGTACCAGAAGTACGCCGACGACACCGGATGACGCCCCGGCCCGAGTTGCGTATCCCAGCCGCAACGGCTGATGTGCATGCCGCCGCCGAATACTTCGTGGATGTCGCGCACGGTGAACGCGACGTGATTCAAACCACGCTTACCGTTGGGCAAGGCCAGCAGGAAAATGTCGTGATGGCCGCCGTGCGGCGCGCAGCGCATGAACGCGCCGCGGCCCGGATAACGGTCCGACATTTCGAAGCCGAGCAGCTCCTGGTAGAACTTTTCCTGTTCGGCGAGCTTGTTCGTGAAGAACACGACGTGGCCCACTTCGACGGGCTCCGCGCGCTCGTAGATCGGCGACGGCTGATCGACGCGCAACGTCTGGCCCCACACGTTCGACGGCGAACCCTGTACGTCGAGCGCACGCTTGCGGGTTACTTCGACGCGAATCGCCATGCCGTTCGGGTCGATGCAGCCCACTGCGTCGTCAGTTTCGAAGTGGCCCGGCTGACCGGCGAAGCGGCCGCGCAGCTCGTCGAGTTCGGCTTTGGTGGCGACGCCCCAGGTCACTTCGCGCAGCGTCGGGCCTGCTTCGAATGCGGGCGGCAGCGACGGGTCGTTCGCGTCGACGACGAGAATCGTGCAGCCGTTCAGCGTTTCGAAGCGCGCGTGGGTCTCGTCGTGCGCGGTCTCTTTCAAACCCCAGTCCGCGAAAAAGCGGCGGCAGGTGGCGAGATCCGTCACGCCGTAAATAATCTGTTCGATGCCGAGAATCGTCATAACGTGCCTCTTGCGTATCTTGCGTATTCAGTTTGCCGGGGGCGCGCTAGCCCACGCCAGCGGCGCGTCGTTCAAGCCCCAGTAGAGGCTCTTCTGTTGCATGTATTCGCGGATGCCCAGGCGGCCTTTCTCGCGTCCCATGCCGCTCTCTTTCCAGCCGCTGAACGGCGTCGAGATCGAGAACAGCTTGTACGTGTTGATCCAGATGGTGCCGGCTTCGAGCGCCCGGGCGATCCGGTACGCACGCTTGTAGTCGCGCGTCCAGATGCCGGCGGCGAGGCCGAAGACGCTGTCGTTCGCGTCTTTCAGCAGCGAGACTTCGTCGTCGAACGGCATCGCTACCAGCACCGGCCCAAAAATTTCTTCCTGGCAGATGCGCGCTTCGTTGGTGAGGCCTTCGAGAATCGTCGGCTGGAAATAGGTGCCGGCTTCGCGGCCATCGCCGACCGGACGCTCGCCACCGCACAACAGGCGCCCGCCTTCTTCGAGACCCAGCGCGACATAACGCTCGACGGTTTCGCGATGCGCCGCCGTAATCAGCGGACCCATTTGCGTCTCAGCGCGCGACGGATCGCCGACGCGCAGCTTGCGCGCGCCTTCAACGAGCCGCTTCATGAACGCGTCATAAATCGAGCGCTGCACGAACAGCCGCGAACCCGCAATGCACGCCTCGCCCGACGAACTGAAAATGCCGTACAGCACGCCGTTGACCGCGTGATCGAGATCGGCATCATCGAACACGATGGTCGGCGACTTGCCACCGAGTTCGAGCGACACCGGCATCAGCTTGTCCGCCGCGATGCGCGCGATGCCGCGGCCCACTTCGGTGCCGCCCGTGAACGACACCTTCTTCACGAGCGGATGACGCACCAGCACGTCGCCGATCACCGAGCCCTTGCCGGGCAGCACGCTGATCACGCCCTTCGGCACGCCGGCTTCTTCGCAGATGCGCGCGAGTGCCAGCGAGGTCAAAGGCGTGACTTCAGCGGGTTTCAACACCACTGCGTTACCGGCCGCCAATGCCGGCGCGAGCTTCTGCGCATCCGATGCGATCGGCGAGTTCCACGGCGTGATCGCCGCGATCACGCCGATCGGTTCATAGAGGCTCATCGTGAGATAGTCGCCGCGCGAGGGCGTGACTTCTTCGTCGAGCGTTTCGAGGCTGGCCGCGAAATAGCGGAACGTGTTCGCGGCGCTCGCCACCAACACGCGCGTCTCGCCGATCGGCTTGCCGTTGTCGCGGCGCTGCAATTGCGCGAGCGCTTCGTGGCGCGCCATGATCAGATCGGCGATGCGGTACAGGACCAGCGCGCGTTGATGCGGCTTCAGGCCCGACCAGTCCGCGCGGCGCCACGCGATATCCGCGGCTTGCACTGCGTCGCGGGCATCGTCGGCATTGGCCGTCGAGATTTCCATGTTGACCGACTGATCCGCCGGATACAGGCTTTTGTACGGGTGGCCACGCCCTTGCCGCCATTCGCCGCCGATGAAAATATCGCCGGTGGGCACGAGGCTGGTATCGAAGTGAGTCATGTCGGTCATTCCGGTTTGCTTCAGCTAGTCAGCTAAGGTCTCAAATCACGCAGCGGGCCGCGCGATTGCGCAGTGCGCGCATCGCGCTGTACGCGGTCAAGGCGGACGTCTTCGGGTTGTCCGGCAACGGCTTGCCGCACATTTCCAGCGACATCTCGCCGAATGCGCCGCGCGCCACGATGCGATGCACGTTGCGCGTCACATTCGGATCGGCAATCAGCCGGACCGTGGTGTGGTCCAGACCGAGGCCGGCCAGTGCGATCGTCGCGGCGACATTGGCGTTCTTCGGATAGAGCCGCGCGGCCTCGCGCGCGCTGCCTTCGAAGATCACCCGCTCTTCGTTCAGCGCATGCAGGTCGCACACCTGTTCTGCCGGCGTGCCGAGCCAGCCGGCGGGCGGCTTGCGGCCCGTGTACAGCACTTCGTCGAGACCGCCGAGCTTGGCCGCGGCCAGCGCGTCCACACCGCCGATCGCACCGGACAACAGTGTCAGCGTCGCGTCGCCTTCATCGGCGGCCGCGGACAATGCGTCCAGCAGCATCATGTCGGACAGCGCGCCGATCGACGCCACCGCGCAATCCGTACCGGCTTTGAGCAACGGCACCACGTGATCGACCAGCGCGCTATGGCCCGCGCATTCCAGCGCGAAATGCGGCTGCCTGCTCAATGCGGAAACCGACGTCACCACATCCACCGATGCGCCCACCACTTCGCGCACCGACGCCATGTGCCGCTCCGGCACGATCACGTGCGATACGCGCACCGTCGGATCGGCGGCGACCGCGCGGTACACCGCCTGGCCGATCGCGCCGAAGCCGATCATCGCAACGTCGACGGGTGCGTGATGCCCTGCGTAGCCCGGCTCATGCATGTTCGGGCTCCTGTTCCTTGACCGGCGGCCCCGCGAACGCGGTCGCGAACGAGCCGACCGACAGCATGTCCACTTCGACCAGTACCGGGCCGGTCTTCGCGATGCCTTCGCGGATGATCGCGTCGGCCTGGTCGAGCGATTTGATGCGGTGGTGCGTGAGCTTCAGGCTTTCGCAGAACTGCGCGAAATCCGGCTGATGCAGATCGACGTAGCAGCGGCGGCCGCCGTATTGCGCGTCCTGAATGTTGCGGATCACGCCGTAACACTGATCGTTCATCAGCACGATCATCACGTTGGCGTTTTCCTGCACGGCCGTCGCGAGTTCGCCGACGTTGACCATCAGGCCGCCATCGCCGACGAGGCATACCGTCTTCGCGGCATTACCCGCGAGTGCGGCGCCGATGCCCATTTGCATGCCCTGGCCGATACCACCGCCGAGCGCATGCACGCCCGCACGCGGCGAAAAGATCTTCAACATGCGGTTGCCCCAGGTGCTGTTCGAGATCGTGACGTCGCGGACCCAGTTGTAGTCGCGGCCCACGGCCTCCTGCAGCGCGTCGACGAGGCGCTTGTACGGACCGAGGCCCTTGCCCACGTCGGCGACTGCGCGCTCGCGCGCGGCGGCCAGATCCTGCGCGAACTTTGGATCGACCTTCAGGCGGCCTTCGAGCAGCGTCGCGAGTTCTTCTAGGACGGCCGATGCATCGCCATGAATGAACATCTCGTTGCGGTAGCCGCGGTTGTCGGCGAGCGCGTCGGCGTCGATGCGATACAGCGGCTGCGGCAGCGCGAGCTTGTACTTCAGCGTTTCATTGCCGCGCAGACGCGAACCGACCACGACCAATGCGTCGCAAGTCTTGTAGAAGCTCTCGACTGCTGCATGCACATTGAACGCACCGAGCGTCGCCGGATGGTCTTCGGGCAACACGCCACGGCCCTGCACGCTCGTCACGACGCCAAAGCCCAGCGCGACCAGACGTTCGACCGCTTTCGTCGCATGACGCGTGCCGCCGCCCAGCCACAGCAGCGGGCGCTTCGCCTCGACCAGTTGCTGCGCGAGTTGCGCGACGCGCTGGCTGCAATGCGTGAGCGTCGTGACGTGCGGCGCGGCCAGATCGGCGGGCCATTCGATTTCGGCGGCCTGAATGTCGATCGGAATCTCGACGCTGACCGGGCCGCTCGGCGCCGTTTGCGCCACACGCACGGCTTCGCGGATGGTCGGCAGCGCGGTTTCGACCGAGCGCACGCGGTACGCGGCCTTCGAGATCGACGACAGCATCGAGAGTTGATCCGGCGCTTCGTGGATGTACGCGAGGTCCTGGTCCAGATACTCGGTTTCGATCTGGCCTGTGACGTGCAGCAGCGCGGTGCCCGCGGTCAACGCTTCGACCATCGCGCCCGCGGCGTTACCCGCCGCGGTGCCAGTGCTGGTGAATGCGACGCCCAGGCCGCCAGAGACGCGCGCGAGGCCATCGGCCATGTTCACCGCGCCGGCTTCGCCGCGCGCGCCGACATAACGGATCTTGCCGCGGTTATGAATCGCGTCGAGGATCGGCATGTTGTGGATCGAGATCACGCCGAACGCGGTTTGAACGCCGCATTGCTCGAGGAAAGCGGCGATCAGTTCGCCAACGGTGGTTTTGTTAGACATGTCGTGCAACGCCTCCAGAAACATCGATGTGACTGCCCGTCGTATAGGACGACAGCGTCGTAGCCAGGTAAAAGAGCGCTTGAGCGGCTTCTTCGGGGCGACCGAAGCGGCCTAGCGGAATGTTTTTCTTGCGCGCCAGTTCGGCGGTCCAGTCTTCCCAGCTCTGGCCCGGCTGCGCTTCCTTCGCGTAACGGCGGCGCCACTGACCCGATTCGACGATGCCGATCAGAATCGAATTGACGCGGATGTGCTGCGGTGCGAGTTCCACCGCGAGCGACTTGATCAGGTTCTGCACGCCTGCACGCGCCGACGACGTCGCCACCATGTGCGGCTCGGGCTGCAGCGCGAGCAGCGAGTTCACGCAAACCACCGTCGCGTTGCCCGCGCCACCCTCGGCTGCATCGCGCAGCATCGGCAGGAACGCGCGAGTCGGGCGGATCACGCTGAAGTACTTCAGGTCGAGTTCTTCGCGCCACGCGTCGTCGGTGGTGTCGGCGAACTTCGACACGCGGCCCTGGCCTGCGTTGTTCACCAGCATGCCGGTGCGGCCAAAGCGTTGTTGTACCGCTTGCGCGAACGCGTTGACGTCGTCGGCGTTCAGCACGTCGCAGCTTTGCGCCAGCAGTTGCGCGTCCGGAAACTGCGCCTTCAGCGCGGCTTCCGCTTGCGCGAGACGCTCGGTGTCGCGGCCGCAGATCGCGACCGAGGCGCCCGACCGCAGAAACAGTTCGGCGGTCGCGAGGCCGATGCCGGACGAGCCGCCCGTCACCACCGCCACCTGCCCGGTCAAGTCGATTTGAATCATCGGAGTCCCAGTGCCTTCATGTATTTGCTGCCCGCGTTCGGGCCGTTCTTCGGCCGATAGTTGAGCCGCTGCGAAAGTTCGTCGGCCGCGCGGCGGACCTTCTCGATCAGACCACTGTCGAGCAGCGACGCGTCGATCTCGTGGCGCGGAATCGTCGTCGTGATGACGGCGACGATGCGGCCCGTGTCGTTGCGCACCGGCGCGCTGACCACCGAAATGCCGCGCTCGAACGACGACTCGCTGAGCGCGAAACCCCGCCGCGCGTCGTCGAGAATCCGTTCGTACAGGTCTTCGACGGTGGCGGGCGTCTGCTTGGTGAAGCGTTCGAGTTCCGGCTCCGGGTAGAGCTTCTTCAGATCGTCGAGCGTCATGTCGCCCATCAGCACCTGGCCGTGCGTGGTCGCATAAGCGGGCAAGCGGGTGCCGACGTTGACCTTCACCGAACTGAAAATCGGCGCATGGCTTTGCGCTTTGGCGACGAACACGACATCGCGTCCGTCACGAATCACGATGTGGCTCGTCAAACCGGTTTCGGTGCGCAATGCTTCGATGATCGGCAGGCCGAGGTCGGTCAATTCGAGCGAACTCAGATATTCGAAGCCGAGCCGCAGCACCGCGACGCCGAGGCGATAGTTGCGGTCCTTGTCGGCACGTTCGAGAAAGCCGAGCAATTCGAGCGTTTGCAGCAAACGGAACACCGTCGTGCGAGGAATCTTCAGGCGCCGGGACAATTCCGGTGCGCCGAGAACGGGCTCGCGCGGCGAGAACTCGGTCAGAATCTTCAGACCGCGTTCCAGACCCGGCACGCGGTAGCCGGAATCGCTACCGGTGTCGTTGCGCTCGTCGTCCGCGTCGCGCTCGGCGTTGAGTGTGTCGGGCGTCATTCATTGGCTCCGTTGTCCGCCGCTCGCACGGCAGAACGTGTCGATGATCGCGGTGTACGCGGCGGGTGCTTCGATATAGCCGGCGTGTCCCGCGCGCGGCACGACCTGCAATTTGGTGCCCGCAGCGAGAGCGATTCGCTCGCAGGCTTCGGGCGGGGTGATGGTGTCGTCGGCGCCGACCGCGACGTTGACGCGGCCTTCGAAGCGCGCCAGGTCGCTCGCGAGATCGGCATTGGCGAGCAGATGGGTGGCTTGTGCGTAGCCGTGCGGCATCACGCGCGACATGTTCCAGCGCACCCATGCACGGGCCGCGTCATTTGCGTGAGCGGACAGCATATTGCCGCTGCGTTTCTCGGCGAGACCTTGCGCGCCGAGTTCGTCCAGCATGGCGAGGCGTTGATCGCGTTTCGTTTCGCGCACCTCGGCCGATGCCGCGCCGTAACCGCCCGCAGGCGATAGCAGCAGCAGACCGGCCACACGTTGCGGATAAGCGGCGGCAAACGCGCCGGCAATGATCGCGCCGAGCGAATGTCCCACCAGCTCGCAGCGTTGAATGCCGAGCGCGTCGAGCCAGTCCTTCAATACGATGGCGTAATCGTCGGCAACGGGCGAGGCCGCCGCAACCGGCGTGGACGCGCCATAGCCCGGCGCGTCCCATGCCAGCACCCGGCGGCTCAAGCCGAGTACGTCGAGCTGCTGCACCCACGATGCCGCGCCTGAACCGATACCGTGCAGCAGCACGAGCGGCAGCGCATCGCTGTCGGCGCTACCGGCTTCGCGATAGCTGAGCGTGCCGTGCGAGTCCAGCGTGACCTGTTGCGCCGGAAAGCGCGCAAGGCGTGCTTCGAGCGTGGCGTGCTGGTCGGCGGTAACGGACGGGACTGCGGACATGATTTCCTTCGCGGGTGTTTTCACAACGATGCAGCAGGCTTAGCGCTTGAGCCTGGCGAGCGGCGAATCCGGCGGATACGTCGGCGTGACCGGTTTCGGCGACCCGAGCATCACGCACATCAGCGCGTCTTCTTCGCCGATGTTGATTTCCGTGCGGTAGACGCCCGGCGGCACCGAGATCAGATCGCGCTCGCCGAGCACGGCTTCCCACGTTTCACCGTCTTTCTCGCAGATCACTTTCATCTTGCCGCGCAGCACGAAGAAAATTTCTTCGACATCCATATGAATATGGCTCGGGCCGATGTTGCCGGCCGGGATCACCATCGTCGAAAACGTGAAGCCGCCTGCCGGCACCGTGTTCATGTCCTTTGCGACGCCCGTGCCGCCCGTGCCGACATAGCGCATTTGCGCGCGGCGATACTTCGGGTCGTAGTCGGCCTGGAACTTCAGCGCGTCCCAGTCGTAGCGACGCGTTTCCAGGCGCGCGACGCGGCTGTCCAGCCATTGTGCGAAGCTCGCGTCCGCGGGTTGGTCCCACGATTTGCGTTCGATATCGGCGTCCGCCATTTCTTTCTCCTTTCGATTCGACAAGATCAGTTCATCACGAAGCCGCCGTTCACCGGCAACAACTGGCCGGTCACGAAGCGCGCGGCGTCGGACAACAGGAACAGCACGGGCCCGGTCACGTCGTCGGGCACTTGCGCACGCGTGAGCGCGCGGCCTTGCAGGTAATACTCATGGCGCTCGGCGGGCACGTACGCGGTGGCCTCGACTTCGGTGAGGCCCGGCGCGATCGCGTTGACGGTCACCTGATGAGCGCCGAATTCGCGCGCCAGCGAGCGGGTCATCGAGATCACCGCGCCTTTGCTCGCGACGTACGCGAGCAGCTTCGGCGCGCCCCACATCGCCGTGTCCGACGCGATGTTGACGATGCTGCCGCGGCACGAGTCGCGCAGATAGGGCAGTGCGGCGATGCTCATGAGCCAGGTGCCGCGCACGTTGACGTTCATCACGGCGTCCCACGTCTCGACCGACAACTCGTCGGCGAACTTGCCGCCAGAGTTGGTGATCGCCGCGTTGTTGATCAGCGCGTCGATCCCGCCGAGTTGCGCGGCGCCTTGCTGCGCGAACTGTTCGATGCTGACGGGGTTGGCGAGATCGAGCGGCAGGTAGGTCGCCGCATGCCCTTGCTCACGCAATGAAGCTGCGAGCGCCGAGCCTTCGTCGTGCAGTACGTCGCCGAATACCACTTGCGCGCCGGCTTGCATCAGCGCACGGACAAATGCTGCGCCGAGACCGCGCGCGCCGCCCGTCACGAGGACGCGCCGGCCATTGAGCGCTGCATGTGCGTCGTTATGCATGGCTGTGGCCCGCTGCTTGCGTCGCGGCCGGCGCGGCTGCCGCCAGTTGAGCGCGATGTGCGTCGAGGTCGGCGAAGTGCTGTTGCGCGCGCTGACGCAGCATGCGGCGCACACGCGTCATGCCGACGTCGTGCTGATAGAGGAATTCGTGGTCGCGCGCGTTCGGCGCCATGCTTTCGAGCACGTAGCGGTCTTGTTCGAGCACGGCCCAGTGCAGACCTTCCAGACGGTTGCGGTACAGGAAGCGCCATGCGTCGCGCTGCCAGCCTTGCACCTTGCGGGTACGCCAGAAATAGACCTGGCAGTTGTCTTCGTCGACGGGTACGGCGAAGCCGATGATCCCGAAGCTGCCGCCCGGGCCGAACTTCTTTTTGTACGGAATCGCGAGGCGCATCCACAGGGTGCCGGTTTCGCCGAGTTCCACCCAGTCGAAGTTCACGTCGCGCTGGCCGACCTTCTCGAACATCAGGCCCGTTTCGGTCTTGCGCACGCGCATGTCGGCCTGCTTGTCGCCTTCGGCCATCGAGTGCGAGCTCGCGTGCAGATAGGCGCCGTGCATCGGGTCCATCACGTTGTCGATCGCGTACTGGTAATTGCACTTCCAGTGCGACATGCACAGGAAGCTCGCGTACTCCTCGCCGACCAGTTCTTCCGGCAGCGTGAGCGGCGCGGGTTCCTTATGCGCGTCGTCGCCGAACCACAGAAAGATCGCGCCGGCGTGCTCCTCGACCGGATACGACTTCACGCATGTCTGGCCTTCCAGCGGACAGGCCGACACGGCCGGCACGCGCTGCACGGTGCCGCTGCCGTCGACTTCGATGCCGTGATACCAGCACGCGACGCTGCCACCGAGGTTCCAGCCGAGCGACAGACGCGCGCCGCGATGCGGGCAGCGGTCTTCGAGCGCGCGGACTTTGCCCTCCTTGTCGCGCCACAGCACGATCTGGTCGCCGAGGCGCGTGATGCCGACCGGCGCATCGCCGACTTGCCAGCTCGGCGCGACCGGATACCAGTAGTTGCGCAGGCCTTTGTTGAGGTACGACTGGATCGGGTCGGCTGCGCCTTGAGTTGTAGTGGGGGACGTCATGAAGAGACTCCGGGTACGGATGCGATGCAACGTGTTCGGGAAAGCGCGCTTAGTCGGCGAGCAGGCGGAATTCGGTGGCGAGACGCTCCGCGTCCCACGCAGTACCTTCCGGCGTGCGGAAGCCGACGCGGTTTAAACCGTCGACCACCTCCTGCAACTCCATTGCGCCCGCTTCGAAGACTTTCTCGAGCGCGTCGCCGAAGTCGTTCTCGTATTGGGTGGGCTCGGCCTTGCGCGTTTGCCAGATGAAGTTTTCAGTCTCGCCAGGCTTCTCGATCACGCCCTTGCCGGCGACGTTGTTCGGCTGCGGCGCGAGCCACGGTTTCAGAAAAGGATTGAAGTTCACGGCTACCTCACGCATGTCATGCCACCTTGATCTGGATTTCTTCGCCTGCCAGACGTACGGAATACATCTTCAGGTCGCGGCCGCCGGGCTCTTTCAGACACTTGCCGGTGGGGATATGGAACACGGCCTCGTGCAGCGGGCACTCGACGGTGTCGCCGTCGATAAAGCCTTGCGTCAGCAATGCGTATGCGTGGGGGCAAACATTTTCGAGCGCGTAAAGCTCGTCACCCACCTTGTAGATGCCGATTTCAGTTCCGTCGAGCTTGAACTCGAGCGGCGCGTCTTCGGACAGGTCGCCGGCATGGCCGGCGCAGCGCCATTGATCAGTCATTTTCTCGCCTTCTCCTGAAGCTCTGCGTTCCACATAAGGAACAGCAGTTCGTGTATGGATGATTATAGGAGTGGCCTCGGCGAGAAAAAATAAAAATCTGATGCCGTAGGGGAAAACACTGACTGTGGCGCCCGCGACACTGTTCGAAGTGCCCCGCGAGAGGCACGATCGGGCGCCAGGCCATACCGGGCTTTGGTTTCCACCGAATTTCCCGGCCAATGCATGACGCATTACTCGGGTTTGTACGGGGTCCGAAAATTTATTTTGACCACTTCTGAACTCACTATACTTTTCCATAGGCGATACAAACGCCCATAGGTGAAACACAAAGCCGAGCAGTTTTCGCGCATAAACCCGCAACTGCATTCAACCCCAAAGCAAGGATCAGGGACGACGCATGTGGCGCAAGCCGGCGTCGTGTGATCAGGAGAACCAACGGTGAAGCACATCATTGCAGCCGGCTTGACGGCAATCTGCGCGACCACAAGCGCATGGGCGCAGAGCAGTGTGACGCTATACGGCAGCCTGGATGCCGGTATCGCGTACGTCAGCAATGTGGGAGGTCATTCAAAGTGGATGATGGAACAGGGCAACATGCAGCCCGACCGCTGGGGCCTGAAGGGTGTGGAAGATCTCGGTGGCGGTTTGAAGGCGATTTTCCAGCTTGAAAACGGCTTCTACACGAATACTGGCGCGTTCGCCAAATCGGGCACGCTGTTCAATCGCCAGGCGTTCGTCGGCTTGAGTTCCGACAAGATCGGCGCGCTGACCTTCGGTCATCAGACGCCGTTCAGTTTTGACGTACTGGGTCCGCTGAGCACCGCCTATCTGGCCGCGAGCTGGTATGCGTTCCATCCGGGCAACATCGACTCGCTCGCCGACACCGGCGTGGTGCCGTTCGACAACTCGGTGAAATTCCGGTCAGCCACGTTCGGCGGCTTTTCCGTCGGTGCGATGATGGGTCTGGGCAACACGACCAATTTCGCCACCGGCCGGACAATGAGCTTTGCGCTTAGCTATGCAAACGGTCCGTTCAAGGCAGGCGCGTCGTATTCGAATGAACACGACCGTACCCCGTCGATCGTCACTACCGGCATCACCACGTTCCAGGGCGTGCCCTCCGCCAACTATGTCGCCGACAAGGTCCAGAACATGGGCGCGGGTGCGTCGTACCAGTTCGGCAAGCTGCTGGTGCACGCGTTGTACACGCGGGTGAAGCTGGAATCGGCGGGACATTCGGACACGTATCAGAGCTACGATGCGGGCGCGAATTACCAGTTCACGCCGTTCAACACCGTGGCGGGCGGCGCCGCGACGACGACGTTGGCCGGGCATCGCTGGACGCAGTTCATGATCGGCGATATCTACGCGCTGTCGAAATCGACGCAGGTGTACGTGAACGCGCTGTATCAGCGCGCGGGTTCGGACACCAACGCCGCGTTCTTTACCGCGGGTGTGTCGAGCGGACGAAACCAGATGATTGTCCTGACCGGCATCCATCATTCGTTCTGAACTGCTCAACGGATGGCGAGGGTGGTGTGAAATACGCAGTCCGGCTGCGCGCGCAACCGGACTTGCAACCCCGCGCTGACGCCAACGTCAGCGCTGACTCAACTTGCCGCGACCTGCTTGCGACGCGCCTGAGCCGCGGTCGGATCATCCGGCCGGGGACGATAGCTGAGACGCTCGGACAGTTCGAGCGCCGCCTGGCAAACCGCGATGACGAGCGGATCGCGCTCTTCGGCTTCACCTATGTCCGAGCGCGGAATCGTGACGGTCAACGCGGCCACGATTTTGCCGCTCTGATCGCGCACCGGCGCGCTCACCACCGAAATGCCCCGCTCGAACGACGCCTCGCTCAGCGCATAACCGAGCGCCGCGCTTTCGCGCACGCGTCCATACAATTCTTCGACGGTAAGCGGCGTGCGTTCGGTGAATCGTTCGAGTTGCGGCTCGGGATACAGCTGCCGCAATTCCTCAAAACTCAAATCGCCCATCAGCACCTGGCCGTGCACCGTCGCATGGGCCGGCAAGCGCGTACCGACGTGGACCTTCACGGAGCTGAACATGGGCGCATGGGTTTGCGCTTTGGCGACGAACACGACATCGCGCTGATCGCGAATCAGCAGATGCGTGCTCAGACCGGTGACGTCGCGCAGACGTTCGAGAATCGGCGTGCCGACGTCGGTCAGTTCGAGCGAACTCAGATATTCGAAACCGAGCCTCAGCACCCCGACGCTCAGGCGGAAATAGCGGTCGCCGTTGACGCGCTCGAGAAAGCCGAGCGCTTCGAGCGTCTGCAACAAGCGGAAGGTGGTCGTGCGTGGAATGCCGATACGCTTGGACAATTCCGGCGCGCCGAGCACCGGCTCGCGCGCGCTGAATTCGGCGAGAATGCGCAGGCCCCGTTCGAGGCCCGGCACCAGATAGGTCGATCCGCCGGCGCTCTCTTCGTCGGTGGGTTCGGTCGATGCGGCGATGGCGTCAGTCTGCGGCAACGCCGCATCGTCGCCCGATGACGACGCTGTCGCGCTACGTGGTTTCGTGAGTTTGCGTCCCGCTCCTGTTTGCTCTTCTTTTGCCATCTTGGGCTGCCGTTTTATGCTGTTCATCATGGTCAGATCAGCATGATAGCGCGAAGCGTGCCGCGCTCATTAACGCGCGGCGGCCGTTGGTTTGATGCGAGGCGACGATCGTCGCCGAGACCCATTGCGCAACGGCTGCGCGGTGCTATTCTTTGATCCGGTCCATTGCGCTGAGCATGACTGTCGCGCTCTCGCTCCGCCCCGGCGTATGGAGGCCATGATCATGTCCGATTCCATTCAGATCCAGGTTGCCGACTCGCATCTTTATCCGGGCTGCGCAGTCAGCATCGCGCATCTCCCCGAGCCTGCCGGAGCGTCCGCGGCGATCGTCGAATTCGCGGACGGCTCGGGTGCGCATGCGACTTGTCGCCGGCGCGCGCATGACGAGCTTGAGTTGAACGTCGACCGCTATGCAACGCAACGGCGTCATCCCGTGGATGCGCGGCATTGGCTGCTGCTCGCCGTCGATGCAACGCACCATAGTTGGCGCGTGAAGCGTCGACTGCCTTAGCCCGCGAGGCCACCCGCCTCCTCGACTCCGTAAACCGGTGCCGCGCGCGCCGCCCCGAGCGGCGGTTATGTGCCCGTCACTCCCCCTTCGGAACTCACCGATGACCGACCACGATTCCAACCTGCTGCCAAACGCCGACAACACGGCTCACGACCCCGCCGACACCCCCGACGATCCCGACCGCCGC
>NZ_NPIH01000014.1 GCF_012275575.1 Paraburkholderia sp. SG-MS1
CCGTCTCGGCGAGCGCCGCGACGTCGCGCAAGCCCAAGTTCATGCCTTGCCCCGCCAGCGGATGAATCAGATGCGCGGCATCGCCGACCAGCGCGACGCGCGGCGCCACCAGCCGGTCCACCGTTTGCAGCGCGAGCGGGAAGCCCTGCGCGGGCGTCACGCATTCGAGCGCGCCAAACTGGCCACCGCTCACGCGCTCCACTTCGGCGCCGAGCTGCGCCGGATCGAGCGCGAGCAGTTGCTCGGCGTGCTCGGTGCGCGCCGACCAGACCAGCGACACATGGCCATCCGGCATCGGCAGCAACGCGATGATTTCGCCGTCGCGGAACCACTGGCAGGCGGTTTCGCCGTGCGGCTTGCCAGCCTTGAAGTTGGCGACCACGCCGGTTTGCCGGTAGTCGCGACGGTTCATCTTCGAGCCAATTTGCGCACGCACCCACGAATGCGCGCCGTCCGCGCCGACCACCAGATCGGCCTCGACGACATTGCCGTTCGCGAGACCGACGCTCGCGCTCTCGGCGGTGAAGTCCAGCGCCTGAGCGCGCGAGTCGATCCAGGTGAGATTCGGCTGGAAGCGCAGCGCTGCATCCAGGGCGCGCTCGATCACCGACGACTCGACGATCCACGCCAGTTGCGGCACCGACGCCTGAAACGCGGAGAAATGCAGCTCGGCATGGGCGTCGCCGTAGACCCGCATGTCGTAGACGGGCCCGAGCCGCAACAGATCGAGCGCCTGCCAGACCCGCAAACGCTCGAGCAGCGCCTGCGAACTCGACGACAACGCATAGACCCGCGAATCGAAAGCGGCGCCGGCGGGCAGTGCCGCACAAGCTTGGGCGAGCAGCGCCACGCGCAGGCCGCCTTGCGTGAGCGCGAGCGCCGCGGTCTTGCCGACGAGCCCGCCGCCGATCACGGCGACATCAAAGGTCTGGTGGTGTGCGTTCATCCGCGCATTATAGCCGCGGGGATTGCGGGGGACGGATCGGCGCGTGCGGCAATTGCGCCCGAAAAATCGGGGCTGGCGGACGCCTGAGAGCTAGTGCTGTGAACCGGACGCCATCGCCGCATTCGCTTCGCGCAGACGCATGAAGCGCGGGTCGGACTGGAGAATGCGCCATGCGCTCGCTTCGAGTTGCGCTTTGCGCTCGCGCTGGTCGCCGCGTACGGCGCAATCGGGGAAGACCTGGTCGTACACGCGCCACAGTGATTCGAAGTCGTTTTTATCGGCGAATTGCGCGATGCGCGCCCGATCGTGCTGCGTCAGGTGGTTCGTGAGGCACTCGACCGTCTGGCGGTCCGTGTTGGCCTGTGCTTCGTCGAAATTCTGCGACAACCACGTCGCGACCGCCCCGCCGACCAGCACCACCGCCACGCCGGTTCCCAGCCATCTCACTACTCGCACATCCATCCCCCGGAAAAGAGCTCTGACGGCCCTGAGCCGTCGATTCTACAGTGGCCGCACAAAAACGGGCGCAGATCGCGTCCGCCGCACGTCCGTTCAACGCGCCCGGCTTTCCCGCCAGCGCACCGGTCCGCCCACCCGAACGGGTTACAATTGCGTTTTCCGTGAAAACTCGCACTCAATCGTCGAGCCAACGCCCCGATTCGGTGACCTGTCCCGCTCCGCTGCGTTTGCCCCCGCGCCACTCGCGAAGGCTTTCCGAAGCCGCACCCAGCGTCGAGCGCATCACGCAACTTACTGATTCACTGAAGGATTTCCATGAGCCTCAAATGCGGCATCGTCGGCCTGCCTAACGTCGGCAAGTCCACCCTGTTCAATGCGCTGACCAAGGCGGGCATCGCCGCCGAGAACTATCCGTTCTGCACGATCGAGCCGAACGTCGGCGTGGTCGAGGTGCCGGACGCGCGTCTGAACGCGCTCGCCGAGATCGTCAAGCCGGAGCGCATCCTGCCGGCGGTGGTGGAGTTCGTCGACATCGCCGGTCTGGTGGCGGGCGCCAGCAAGGGCGAAGGCCTCGGCAACCAGTTCCTCGCGAACATCCGCGAAACCGACGCGATCACGCACGTGGTGCGCTGCTTCGAAGACGACAACGTGATTCACGTCGCGAACAAGGTCGATCCGCTGTCGGACATCGAAGTGATCAACACTGAACTGGCGCTGGCCGACCTCGCCACCGTCGAAAAGGCGCTCGCGCGCTATTCGAAGGCCGCCAAGTCGGGTAACGACAAGGAAGCCGCGAAGAATGCCGCCGTGCTGGAAAAGGTGCGTGCGCAACTCGACCAGGCCAAGCCCGTCCGCGCGCTCGATCTGTCGGACGACGAGAAGGCGACGCTCAAGCCGTTTTGCCTGATCACCGCGAAGCCGACCATGTACGTGGCCAACGTGAAGGACGACGGTTTCGAAAACAATCCGCATCTCGACGCTGTGGCGAAGTTCGCGGCTGCCGAGAACGCGCCGGTCGTGGCCGTTTGCGCGGCGATCGAAGCGGAAATCGCCGACCTCGACGAAGCCGACATGGAAGTGTTCCTCGCCGACATGGGCATGGAAGAGCCGGGCCTGAATCGCGTGATCCGCGCGGGCTTCAAGCTGCTCGGCCTGCAAACCTACTTCACTGCCGGCGTGAAGGAAGTGCGCGCATGGACGATCCATATCGGCGATACTGCGCCGCAAGCGGCGGGTGCGATTCACACGGACTTCGAGCGCGGCTTCATTCGCGCGCAGACGATCGCGTTCAACGACTTCATCACCTACAAGGGTGAACAAGGCGCGAAGGAAGCTGGCAAGATGCGCGCGGAAGGCAAGGAATACGTCGTGCATGACGGCGACGTGATGAACTTCCTGTTCAACGTGTAACGGCCGGATCCGCCTTCCAAAAAAAGCCCGCTTCCAGCGGGCTTTTTTTTGCCGCCAGCCGATTGCAAAGGAGCGCGAACCACTCGCGCGGCTTCGTCACAGCTCCGCTGCGGGTGCCGGTCACCGCACCGACGCCACCGGCATCGCCCAATTCGATTGTTTCCGTTTCACGACAGCCGATGTTAAATTGCGGCTTCCGGCGCCCGGCCATCCGCGCCCCCGCCGCCCGGCCGCCGAAGCCGCAACCGACGCCGGTCTGTCATCGAACACAAATAGAATCGCGCGATTCGCATCCGCGCCCGTTCCGCACTGCCGTGCATGGGATCGGATCAAGTGCTCAAGCACCCACTCCGATCGACACAGGAGACACAATCGATGAATTGCAAGCCGCTGTTCCGTTCACTGTCCATTGCCGCCGCGCTGAGCGTCGGCTTGAGCCAGGCCGCCCACGCCGCGACCGAAATCCAGTTCTGGCACGCGATGGAAGCCGCGCTGGGCGAACGTCTGAACGACATCGCCAACGACTTCAACAAGTCGCAAAGCGACTACACGATCGTGCCGGTGTTCAAAGGCACCTACGACCAGACGCTTGCCGCCGGCATCGCCGCGTATCGCAGCGGCAACGCGCCGGCCATCCTGCAGGTGTACGAAGTCGGCACCGCCACGATGATGCAGGCGAAGAAGGCCGTGATCCCCGTCACCGACGTGTTCAAGCAGGCAGGCGTGCCGCTCGACCAGAAGGCGTTCGTGCCGACCATCGCAAGCTATTACAGCGACGCGAAAACCGGCCAGCTGATCTCGATGCCGTTCAACAGCTCGACGCCAGTGCTCTACTACAACAAGGACGCGTTCAAGAAGGCCGGGCTCGACCCGAACCAGCCGCCGAAGACCTGGGCCGAATTGCAGGCCGATGCGCAGAAGCTGAAGGCGTCGGGCATGTCATGCGGCTATTCGTCGGGCTGGCAGAGCTGGATTCAGCTCGAGAACTACAGCGCGTGGCATGCTGCGCCGTTCGCGTCGAAGAACAACGGTTTCGATGGCCTCGACGCGCAGCTCGAATTCAACAAGCCGCTGCAGGTCGCGCACATCCAGTTCCTGCAGAACATGCAGAAGGACGGCACCTTCACCTATGTCGGCCGCAAGGACGAACCGGTGTCGAAGTTCTATAGCGGCGACTGCGGCATCGTCACGAACTCGTCGGGCTCGCTCGCCACGATCAGGAAGTACGCGAAGTTCAACTTCGGCACCGGCATGATGCCGTACGACGCCAGCGTGAAGGGCGCGCCGCAGAACGCAATCATCGGCGGGGCGAGCTTGTGGGTGTTGTCGGGCAAGGATCCGGCCGTCTACAAGGGCGTGGCGAAGTTCCTCGCGTATCTGAGCTCGGCGCCGGTGGCCGCGAAGTGGCATCAGGACACGGGTTACTTGCCAGTCACGACGGCCGCCTATGACCTGACGCGCCAGCAAGGCTTCTATGAGAAGAACCCCGGCAGCGACACGGCAATCCGCCAGATGCTCAACAAGCCGCCGCTGCCGTTCACGAAGGGCTTGCGTCTGGGCAACATGCCGCAGATCCGCACGGTGATCGACGAAGAACTCGAACAGGTGTGGGCACAGAAGAAGACGCCGCAACAGGCGCTCGATTCGTCGGTTTCGCGCGGTGACGAGCTGCTGCGCCGCTTCGAGAAAGCCGGCACCTAGGCAGGCAAGCCGGCGTTCACCGGCAGGGTTTCGGCGCGCTCGCGCCGAAACCCATGGTCGCAGCCAACCCAGGAAATCTTCGATGGAAAAGCGCTCCAGCTTCGGCACTAGTCTGCTGCCCTATCTGCTCGTCGCGCCGCAACTCGCGATCACGCTGCTGTTCTTCCTGTGGCCGGCCGGCGAGGCGCTCTGGCAAGCCACGCAGAGCCAGGATGCGTTCGGCACGTCGAGCGAGTTCGTCGGGCTCGCCAACTTCAGGCAGCTGCTCGCCGATCCGCTCTATCTGTCGTCGTTCAATACGACATTGATCTTCTGCGCGCTCGTCACCGTGTCGGGGCTCGTGATCTCGCTGCTGCTCGCGGTCTGCGCCGATCGGGTGACGCGCGCCGCGAAGACCTATCAGACGCTCCTGATCTGGCCGTACGCGGTCGCGCCCGCGATCGCCGCGGTGCTGTGGTCGTTCCTGTTCAATCCGAGCATCGGCCTCATCACCTTCGCACTCGCGAAGTACGGCATCGTGTGGAATCACGCGCTGAACGCGGGCCAAGCGATGTTTCTGGTGGTGCTCGCGTCGGTCTGGAAACAGATCAGCTACAACTTCCTGTTCTTCTATGCGGGCTTGCAGGCGATTCCGCGTTCGCTAATCGAAGCCGCCGCGATCGATGGCGCGGGTCCGGTGCGGCGCTTCTTCGGCATCGCGCTGCCGTTGCTGTCCCCGACCAGTTTCTTCCTGCTGGTGATCAACATCACCTACGCGTTCTTCGACACCTTTCCGGTGATCGACGCCGCGACCGGCGGCGGCCCCGCGCAAGCGACCCGCACGCTGATCTACAAGATCTTCGCCGAAGGCTTCCAGGGGCTCGACATCGGCAGCTCGGGCGCGCAGTCGGTGATCCTGATGGTGATCGTCGTCGCGTTGACGGTCGTGCAATTCCGCTTCATCGAACGCAGGGTTCAATACTCATGATCGAGAACCGCCGCGGTTTCGACCTGTTCTGTCACGCGGTGCTGATTCTCGGCGCCGCGCTCGTGGTGTTTCCGGTGTACGTCGCGTTCTGCGCCGCGACGATGAGCGAGCACGAGGTATTCACCGTGCCGCTGTCGCTCGTGCCGGGCGCGCATCTGTTCGAGAACGTCGCGACCATCTGGTCGCACGGTAGCGGCAATGCGGCGGCACCGTTCGGCCGCATGCTGTTCAACAGTCTCGTGATGGCGCTGGCGATCTCGATCGGCAAGATCGCCGTGTCGATGATCTCCGCGTATGCGATCGTGTTCTTCCGCTTCCCGTTTCGCATGCTGTCGTTCTGGCTGATTTTCATGACGCTGATGCTGCCGGTCGAAGTGCGGATCTTCCCGACCGTGCAGGTCGTGTCGTCGATGCATCTGAGCAACACGTACAGCGGTTTGACCTTGCCGCTGATCGCGTCGGCCACCGCGACGTTCCTGTTTCGCCAGTTCTTCATGACGCTGCCCGACGAGCTGATGGAAGCGGCGCGCATCGACGGCGCGGGCGCCATGCGCTTCTTCTGGGACGTCGTGCTGCCGCTGTCGAAGACCAACATGGCCGCCCTCTTCGTGATCACCTTCATTTACGGCTGGAATCAATATCTGTGGCCGATCCTGATCACGAGCCAGCAATCGCTGATGACCGCGGTGGTCGGCATCCGCAGCATGATCGCGTCCGGCGACACCGCGACCGAATGGCACCTCGTGATGACCGCGACGCTGCTCGCGATGCTGCCGCCGCTCGCCGTCGTGCTGACGATGCAGCGCTGGTTCGTGCGCGGGCTGGTGGATTCCGAGAAGTAATCGCGCCAGCGCGGTATGGCGACACCCGGACACGACGACGGCATTGAACAGAAAACACCGCACACCGCGCGGCAAGCAACGAAAGGCTAAAACGGCATGGCTGCACTGACTCTGCAAGGCGTTAAAAAAACCTATGACGGCAAACAGTTCGTGTTGCACGGCATCGACGTCGACGTGGCCGACGGCGAGTTCGTCGTGATGGTCGGGCCGTCCGGATGCGGCAAGTCGACGTTGCTGCGGATGGTCGCGGGACTCGAACGCATCTCCGACGGCCGCATCTCGATCGCCGGCAAAGTGGTCAACGAACTGGAGCCGAAGGATCGCAACATCGCGATGGTGTTCCAGAACTACGCGCTGTATCCGCATATGAGCGTCGCCGAGAACATGGGCTACGCACTGAAGATCGCGGGCGTCGAGCGCCAGCAGATCGCGAAGCGCGTGCAGGCCGCCGCGCAGATTCTCGAACTCGAAGCGCTGTTGCAACGCAAGCCGCGCGAGCTGTCCGGCGGACAACGGCAGCGCGTCGCCATGGGCCGCGCGATCGTGCGCGAGCCGGCGGTGTTTCTGTTCGACGAACCGTTGTCGAATCTCGACGCGCGTTTGCGCGTGCAGATGCGCCTCGAAATTCAGCGGCTGCATGCGCGCCTCGCCACCACGAGCCTATACGTGACGCACGATCAGATCGAAGCGATGACACTCGCGCAGCGTGTGATCGTGATGAACAAGGGCCATGCCGAGCAGATCGGCGCGCCGACCGAGGTCTACGAGCGGCCGGCGACCGTGTTCGTCGCGAGCTTCATCGGCTCGCCAGGGATGAATCTGCTGGAAGGCCGCGTCTCCGATGATGGCGCGACGTTCGACGTCGCCGGCAACGGTCCGAAGCTGCCGTTGGCGGGTGTGGCGTCGATCTGCCGGGACGTTGTCAAAGGCCGCGAGTGGACGCTCGGCATTCGCCCGGAGCACATGAGCCCTGGGCACGCGGACGCCTCGCGTGCGACGCTCGGCGTCGATTCTTGTGAGTTGCTCGGCGCGGACAATCTCGCGCACGGCCGCTGGGGCAAGCACGATGTGACGGTGCGCTTGCCGCACGCGCATCGGCCCGCGGCGGGCGAGGCGTTGCAAGTGGCGTTGCCGGCGGCGCATCTGCATTTCTTCGATCCAGTGACGGGACGGCGCGCTAACTGAGCCCCGGCCGAAGCGCACACACATTCGCGCATGACCAGAATAACAATCACCCGAAAGAGCATGACAGGCATCCCTCTCACGCGCCTCGGCCGCCATGCGGCGGTGGCCGTCGCGTTGTTGTTCGGCGTGGCGGCAGCGCCGGCGCTCGCTTACGTCGCCCCGGGCTCGACACCCGACGAAGCCGACCTCAGCAATCACAACACCTACACCAATCGCGACGGCAACACCGTCCACGCGCCAGCCCGTGCACTGTCCGGCAAAGCGCCGCAAGGTGCGAGCGCGCGCTGCCGCGACGGCACCTACAGCTTCAGCCGACATCGCGGCGGCACCTGTTCGCGACACGGCGGCGTCGCCGACTGGCTCTGAGCATCCACGCCGCCGCGCGCATCGACACACGAGCCGACCTCCGAGACCATGCGCCGCCCCTGCCGCCCCACCCGCCGCGCGAAGTACAATGCCACCTGAACCACCCGCCCGCGCGCGGGGCGTCGCGAAGTTCGACGCCGCGCTCGATGCCGCGCCGGCCGGCGCCGGGCATGCCGCCTGGCCTCAACACCGCTAACACCGATTACCCATCCACCCAACGACTGCCCGCCCCCTCGCGGCCGGCGTCGTCAACGTCTATTGCAAGCAAATGGCCCAATACGTCTTCACCATGAACCGGGTCGGCAAGATCGTGCCGCCCAAGCGTCAAATCCTGAAAGACATCTCGCTGTCGTTTTTCCCTGGCGCGAAGATCGGCCTGCTCGGCCTGAACGGCTCGGGCAAGTCGACGCTGATCCGCATCATGGCCGGTGTGGACAAGGACATCGAAGGCGAAGCCACGCCGATGCCGAACCTGAACATAGGCTATCTGCCGCAGGAACCGCAGCTCGACCCGACCAAGACGGTGCGTGAAGCCGTGGAGGAAGGTCTCGGCGACGTGTTCAATGCGCAGAAAAAGCTCGACGAAATCTACGCGGCCTACGCCGAGCCGGACGCCGACTTCGACGCGCTCGCCGCCGAGCAGGCGAAGTACGAAGCGATCCTCGCCACGTCGGATGGCGGCAGCGCCGAACAGCAGATCGAAATCGCCGCCGACGCGCTGCGCCTGCCGGGCTGGGACGCGAAGATCGAACATCTGTCGGGCGGCGAGAAGCGCCGCGTCGCGTTGTGCAAGCTGCTGCTCGAAAAGCCCGACATGCTGCTGCTCGACGAGCCGACCAACCACCTGGACGCGGAATCGGTCGACTGGCTCGAACAGTTCCTGACGCGCTTCCCGGGCACCGTCGTCGCCGTGACCCACGACCGCTACTTTCTCGATAACGCCGCCGAGTGGATCCTCGAACTCGACCGCGGCCACGGCATTCCGTGGAAGGGCAACTACAGCAGCTGGCTCGATCAGAAGGAAGAGCGCCTGAAGCAGGAAGAGTCGTCGGAATCGGCGCGTCAGAAGGCGATCAAGAAGGAGCTGGAGTGGGTGCGCCAGAATCCGAAGGGCCGCCAGGCGAAGTCGAAGGCGCGTATCGCCCGCTTCGAGGAACTGAACAGCCAGGACTACCAGAAGCGCAATGAAACGCAGGAAATCTTCATTCCGGTCGGCGATCGTCTCGGCAATGAAGTGATCGAGTTCAAGAACGTCAGCAAGTCGTATGGCGATCGTTTGCTGCTCGACGACGTCAGCTTCAAGATTCCGGCGGGCGCGATCGTCGGCATCATCGGGCCGAACGGCGCGGGTAAGTCGACGCTGTTCCGCATGCTGACCGGCCGTGAACAGCCGGATTCGGGCGAGATCGTGCAGGGCCCGACCGTCAAGCTCGCGTACGTGGACCAGAGCCGCGACGCGCTCGACGGCTCGAAGACCGTGTTCGAGGAAATCTCCGGCGGGGCGGACGTGCTGACGGTCGGCAAGTACGAAACGCCGTCGCGCGCGTACATCGGCCGCTTCAACTTCAAGGGCGGCGATCAGCAGAAGGTCGTCGGCAATCTGTCGGGCGGTGAGCGCGGCCGGCTGCATCTGGCCAAGACGCTGATCGCGGGCGGCAACGTGCTGCTGCTCGACGAACCGTCGAACGACCTCGACGTCGAAACGCTGCGCGCGCTGGAAGACGCCTTGCTCGAGTTCGCGGGCTCGGTGATGGTGATCTCGCACGATCGCTGGTTCCTCGACCGGATCGCGACGCACATCCTCGCGTTCGAAGGCGATTCGCAAGTCGCGTTCTTCGACGGCAACTACCAGGAATACGAAGCGGACAAGCGCGCCCGTCTTGGTGAAGAGGCTGCGCGTCCGAAGCGTCTGCGTTACAAGCCGATCACCCGGTAACGTGGCGTTCGGCGGCCACGCCTCGTGCGTGTGAGGCGGGCCGCTTTGCTGTTTCGTTTCATGGGTTCGCCTGACCGGTTCGCCTTGTCCGTCCGTTCCGGCTGCGTGTATCGGATCGTATAGGCGACTGTTTCGCTCGCCGCGGCTTCTCTCGCCAGAGGGGTGACGCCCGTGCCGGCACACCATGGCGGTGCCACCCGCGCGGCACGTCGGATGAAATGGGCGGCAGGGCACACGCCTTGCGAGTCGCGGCGTGATACATCTCGTCGTTCTGGCAGATGCAGCCTGTCCCGCCGGAATAGACATGCGCCCGAGCGGCGCATGCAAACCAAAACCAGTCACAGCCGCACCGCGCACCACGTGGTGACGAGGAGGCAAGCATGGCGATGTCGAAGGGCAAGCGCTGGTTGGTCGCCATCGGCGGCGTGTTGCTGGTGCTGATCGTCCTCGCGGTCGGCGCGCTGAGGTTCGCGCAGCAGGAGGTCAAGAATCGCCTCGTGGCGGCGCTCGGCCCGCTCGGCAGCGCCGAAAGCATCGACGTCGGCCTGACCTCGATTCATCTCACGCGCGTGCTCATCAAGGCGCCGCCCGGCTGGCCGGCCGGCGACCCGCTCAGAGCCGACGAGATCACCCTCACCCCCGACATCCGCGATCTGCTGGCGCGGCGCATGCATATCCGCAGCGTGGTGGTGCGCGGCTTCGACATGGCCGTGCTGCGCACGAAGGACGGATCGATCAACCTGCTGCCGAATCTGCGGGAAGCAGTGAACCGCTCCGATGGCGACACCGGCGCTGTGGTGACGCCCGCCTCGCACGAGAAGCAGGTCGATCACATCCGCTTCGAGCAGGGCAAATTCCATTTCTACGACATGACGGTCGGGCCGCCACCGTTCAAGGTGACGGTCAGCAACGCCAACGCGAGCGTCGACAATCTGAAACTGCCCGCGCTCACCGAGCCGACCAACGTCAGCGTCAGCGGCTCGATCAAAGGCCCGGCGCATACGGGCACCGTGTCGTTCGGCGGCTGGATCAAGATCGCCAGCAGGGATTCGCAGACCACCAGCCAGCTACGCGGCATCGACATCGTGATGCTCGATCCGTATTTGCTGAAAAAGGCCGGCGCGCGGGCGCAGGTGACGGGCGGCACCGTCGACCTGACGGTTGAATCGACGGTGCGCAACTATCGTTTGCACGCACCCGGCACCGTGACGGTCCACAATCTGCAACTCGCCGAGAGCGGCAATCCGTTCGACACCTTTCTCTCGATCCCGACCAAGGCGGCCGTCGCCGCGCTCAAGGCGCACAACGGCGATATCACGCTGCATTTCGTGCTGGACGGAGATCTGCGCGACCCGACATTTTCGGTACGGGAAGGCATCATGATGCGGCTCGGCGCGGGCTTTGCGAAGGCGTTGGGCGTGAGCGTCGAAGGCGTGGCAAAAGGCGCGGGGGAGACGGTGAAAGGGTTGGAGAACGCGTTGAAGAACCTGCTGGGTCAGTAGTTCGGGAGGCGGTGGGGACGTGGGGGCCGCTCGCGTGCAGACCACGGCAGGCGAGCCGGGCGCAATAGTGAAGTGAAACGAAGGCCGCGGCGCTGCGAATAAAGCGCACGCGCCCTTCTCCCTCGTGGCGCCGTTCAAACGAGCTTCGCGCGCCTCACACCGGCAGCCCCAATTCGCGCAGCTTCGCTTCGGTCTGCGTGGCGCCGGTGTGATGCACGCCGTGCCAGCCGAGCGCGCTCGCGGCTTGCGCGTTCTTCAGATTGTCGTCGATGAAAACAAGTTCGCCTGGCTGGACGCCTGGCATCTGCACGTCGATGCGCTCGCGCATGGCCGCGAAGATCGCCGGATCCGGCTTCACGAGCCCAACCCGCCCCGACACGACGATGTCGCGAAACCGCCGCAGCACCGGGTAATGCTCCCATGCGTACGGAAAAGTCTCGGCCGACCAGTTGGTGAGTCCGAACAGCGGCACGTCGGCGGCTTCGAGCTTTTCCATGATCGCAACGCCCTCCTCCAGCACGCCGGCCACCATCTCGTGCCAGCGCTCGTAGAACGCGCGGATCAACACTTCGTGATCGGGAAACTTCGCGATCAGTTCGTCGGTAGCCTCGACGATCGGCTGGCCGCCGTCCTGACGGATCACCCAATCCATCGAGCAGACGTGCGTCAGAAACCAGCGACGCTCGGTGTCGTCCGGAATCAGCTCGCGATACAGATACTCCGGACTCCAGTCGATCAGCACACCGCCGAAATCGAACACCACTGCCTTGATCGCCATGCGTTCTCCGTTAGCCGACTTTGGTCGCGGCGCTCAGATGGGTTGCGTGCGCAGTTCGAGCCACGCCTTCGCGTCGCCCGACACGTGCGGCGCCAGGCGCGTGCGCACCGTTTCGTGATATGCGTTGAGCCACGCGCGCTCGTCCTCGCGCAACAGCGACAGCTCGAGGCAGCGGGTGTCGATCGGGCACAGCGTCAACGTCTCGAACTTGAGGAAGTCGCCGAATTCGGTTTTGCCGGCGGCCACGTTGAGCACGAGATTTTCAATCCGCACGCCCCACTTGCCAGGCCGGTAAATGCCCGGTTCGACCGAAGTAATCATGCCTTCCTCCATCGCGGTCCACGGTTCGGCGGGCGCGTAGTGCGAAATGACCTGCGGGCCTTCGTGCACGTTCAGGAAGTAGCCCACCCCGTGGCCGGTGCCGTGGCCGTAATCGGCGCCCGCTTCCCAGATCGGCGCGCGCGCGATCGCGTCGAGCGTCGGCGAACGGACGCCGCGCGGGAACTGCGCGCGCGACAGCGCCATCGTGCCCTTGAGCACGATCGTGAAATCGCGCCGCTGCGCGTCGCTGGGCGTGCCGATCGGCACCACGCGCGTGATGTCCGTCGTGCCGCTCAGATACTGCGCGCCAGAGTCGATCAGCAGCAGGCCATCGCCCTCGATCACCGAATGCGATTCCTCGGTCGCGCGGTAATGCGGCATCGCGCCGTTCGCATTGAAGCCCGCAATCGTCGCGAAGCTCAATGACACGAAGCCCGGACGGCGCGCGCGCGCGGCCGACAGGCGTTCGTCGATGGTCAGTTCGGTGATCGTCTCGCGGCCCAGGGCGCTTTCGAACCATGCGAAGAATTCGGCCAGCGCCGCGCCGTCCTGCTCCATCGTCGCTCGCACATGCCCGGCTTCCGCCGCGGTCTTGCACGACT
>NZ_NPIH01000140.1 GCF_012275575.1 Paraburkholderia sp. SG-MS1
CCATCGTCCGGCTATCCACATCGGACGACTGCAGCTCACCCAGCGTGAGCGTGCGCAGCGTGCCGCCAGGCCGGCCGATATCGCGCCCCAGCACCACCTGAGTCGTGGCCGCGCGATATTCCCGCACGATGTCCAGCGCTTTATCCAGTTGCCACGGACGCGCGCGCGAAATCGGGTTATAGAACGCCATCACCAGGTCGGCTTCGGCCGCGTGCCGCAGACGCTTTTCGATGATCGTCCACGGCTTCAGGTTATCGGACAGCGACAGCATGCAGAAGTCGTGACCGAGCGGCGCACCCGCTTGCGCGGCGGTCGCGAGTGCTGCCGACACGCCCGGCACGATCGCCAGTTCGACGGCAGGCCAGGCCGCGTCTTGCGATGCATCGAGCGCTTCGAGCACCGCGGCCGCCATCGCGAACACACCCGGATCACCTGACGACACCATCACCACCGACCGGCCTTCGCTCGCCAGTTCGAACGCGTGGCGCGCGCGCTGCATTTCCTCGCGATTGTCTGTGCCGTGTATACGTTGATCGGCGCGCAACGGGCCGGCCATTTTCACGTAGGTGTCGTAGCCGAGAATATCGGTCGCTTCGTCGAGCGCCGTGCGGGCGGCGGGCACCATCAGGTCGGCGCGGCCAGGGCCGAGGCCGATCACCGTCAGACGGCCGCGTGCGCGGCCGATCGTGGCGGGGTCGATGGCGAGGGGCGCGACTGCCAGCGCAACGCCTGAGGTCATGCCGTCGTGCAGCGTTTCGTGGGGGATGCGCAGTGCGGCATGTATCAGGTTGGCAGGCGACACGCCATCTTCGGGGCGGGTTTGCGCGAAGCGCAGCGGCACGTTGAAACGGGCAGCGGCTTCGGCCAGCGCGGGGTTCGTCATGTCGTCGGACGAGGCGAGCAATGCTGCGAGCGACAGCGGCGCGAGACCGTGTGCTTCCAGCGCCTTCCGCAGGCGGGCAACGATCTCCGCACCCGCACCCGCACCGCTCACCGCCGCGACCACACAGCGCGGATGAATCACCAATTCGTCCTCACGCCCATCCCACGCACGCGGCGTCACGCGAATCGCGAGCCGAGCCGAAGCGCAACGTGGCAATTGCGCATCATCGAGCCAGGGTGCGTCGCCTTCGATGCGCGTGCTTTCTCCCGCCAGCAGATCCGATACGAAACGCTTGCCTTGCCCGAGATCGGCGAGCATGTAGCCCTCGGGCGGATTGAGTACGCAGGTGCCGAAGCGCAACTCGCCGCTCGTCGTAATCGCAGGCGGCACGGTCAAGGCGGCCGCAATCTCGCGGGCCATCACGTTGGCGCCCGTCAACCCGCCGAGCAACGGCACGACCGCGCTGCCGTCCTCGGCGACGGCCAGCACGGGCGGCTCGACGCCCTTGTTCGACAGCAACGGCGCGACGCAACGAATCACGATACCGGCCGCGCACAACGCGACGATCGGCTTGCCGCGCGCATACAGTTCACGCAGATGCGCACCGAGTTCGGTGTAGGACACGTCAGCTTCGACGCGTCCATGCAAACCGTGCACCTGGCAGCCGGCGTCAGCGGCACGATCCACACCGGACGCATCCTCGAGATACAACGCCTGAATCCTTCGCGCCGTGTCCAACGCTCCGGCGCCGAGAATCACGATCGCGGGCGCGCTCATCCTTGCCATTTTTCCCCCGGCACGACGAGCAGCGAAAAATACGGCGACGCCATCGGATCGACTTCGGCGAGCGGCACGATGCGTTGATTGCCCATCGTCGCGCGTTCGACGTACAGCGCACGCTGCGCGAGGCCGAGTTCGCCTAGCACGCGCCGCACCTTGTCGAAATTGCGGCCGAGCTTCATCACGACGGCGGCGTCGGCATCGGCGAGACGGCGGCGCAATTCTTCCTCGGGCAGCACGCCCGACAGCACCGACAAACTTTGATTGCGATACACCAGTGGCGCGCCGAGCACTGCCGCGCCGCCGAGCATCGAGCACACGCCGGGCACCACTTCGCTCTCGTAGCGCGCCGCGAGCCGGTCGTGCAGATACATGTACGAGCCGTAGAAGAACGGATCGCCTTCGCAGATCACGGCGACGTCGCGGCCCGCATCGAGATGGCCGGCGACGATCTCGGCGGCGGTGTCGTAGAAGTCGGCGATGATCGCCTCGTACGAGAGCGGCGGTTCGAGCGCTTCGGTCGTGACCGGATAGACGAGCGGCAGGTGCGCCTGAGCGTCATGCAAATGCGCCTCGATGATGCCGAACGCGTTGCCTTTCTTGCCCTTCGCGACGAAGTACGCGACCACCGGCGCCGCCTTCAGCAGACGCAGCGCCTTCAGCGTGATGAGTTCGGGGTCGCCGGGGCCGACGC
The DNA here is from genome assembly GCF_012275575.1 of Paraburkholderia sp. SG-MS1. Taxonomy (GTDB): domain Bacteria; phylum Pseudomonadota; class Gammaproteobacteria; order Burkholderiales; family Burkholderiaceae; genus Paraburkholderia. Next base: position 2,358 of record NZ_NPIH01000140.1, read on the forward strand.
CGAGTCCGAACAGTCGTCCTTGCACGCTCATTTATTCGACCTCCGTGGCCAGTGCGTTGACGGCGGCGGCGGCCATCGCGCTGCCGCCGCGCCGGCCGTGCACCGCCACGTAGGGCACGCCGCGGCTGTCCGCGGCAAGCATCGCTTTCGATTCGGCCGCACCGACGAAGCCCACCGGAAAGCCGAGAATCAATGCGGGTTTCGGCGCGCCGGCATCGAGCATGTCGAGCAGATGGAACAGCGCGGTCGGCGCATTGCCGATCACGACGACACTGCCGGCGAGTCGCGGACGCCACAATTCGAGTGCGGCGGCCGAGCGCGTATTGCCGATTTCGCGCGCGAGCGCCGGCACGTCCGGATGCGTGAGCGTGCAGATCACGTCGTTGTTCGCGGGCAGCCGCGTGCGTGTGATGCCCTGCGCGACCATGCCGGCGTCGCACAGTATCGGCGCACCCTGGGCGAGCGCCGTGCGGCCTGCCGCACCAGCGTGCGCGGAAAACTGCAGCGCGTCGATCACGTCGACCATCCCGCACGCGTGGATCACGCGTACCGCGAGTTTTTCGAGGTCGGCGGGGATGCGCGACAGGTCGGCTTCCGCGCGGATCGTCGCGAAAGATTGGCGATAGATCTCCTGACCGTCGCGAATGTAATCAAGCATCTGTGTCACTCCGGGACAGGTGGGCGAGCAGGTCGGCGGCCTGTGCGATCGTCAGTTGATGCGCGACGCAGTGGCCGAAGCCGGCGTCGCCGTTGCGTCGATAAAGGTCATAGAGGCCGCGCGCGGCGGCCAGCAGCGTGTACGGCGCGCAATGCGCGGCGGCGCACGAGCGCGTGCAGCCGCTCAGGTGCACGTCGACGTTGGCGGGCAGCAGGGCGGCGAGGCGCAGCGCATCGGCTTTGGTGTCGGCGAGGCTCTTTGCGCAACCGCTCGACCCGGCGCACGCGATCAAACGCGTGATGGGTTGTGCGGGATCGCTGGCGAGGCCCAGACCGTTCAGTTCGGCCAGCGCGGCGGGCAGTGCGTGCGTCGGGATGTCGGGCAGCAGCACGCTTTGCCAGGGTGTGGCGCGCAGCGTGCCGTTGCCGTGGCGTTGCGCGAGCGCGGCGAGGCCGTGCAGCGTGGCGGCGTCGAGGCGGCCGAGCGGCGGCTGGCCGCCCACGTGCCACAGGCCGGCCTCACGTTGAGCGTGCGCGCCGAGACGTAGCGCGGCATCGGCTGTGGTACTGCGGCGCCATTCGGTGAGCTGGGCGTCGCGTGACAGCGGAAAGTCGGCATAGCGTTGGGCGTGCTGCAGCAGCGCGTCGGCGCCATGTGTGGCGAGCAGGTCGCGCATGCGGAGGGCGTCGGCTGGCGCGAGGTCGAGGAATGTGTGCAGCAGCGCGCGCACGAGCGCGGGGACTTGTGAGGGGAGGACGGTGGCTAACGGGCGGTGGTCGTGTGTGTGCGTGGAGCGGGTGCGTGAATTCCGCGTGACCGTGCTGCCGGTCAGCGTGGCCGGAAGCGGATGCGCAGCAAGGACACCAGCCGCAGCCGCATGGGTTCGCGCGTTCGTACCCGCGTTAGCTTTTGCACCAGCACCTGCACCAGCACCTGCATCGTCGTCCGTAACCGCGTTTGCGTCTTCCTCCACCTCGACACAGGGACACCCCGCCAGCCCGAACACGAACCGCACACCGTCGCGGCTCGAAGTCGCCGCGAGCCACACATCGTGTGGATGATCGATCTTCGCCAGACGTTCGCCGCCATCGAGCAGCAGCGCGAATTTCGGCGACAGCGCCGTGAAGCGCGTCTCGCGTTGCAGCAGTGTGAGCAATTCCGCGCATAGCGCAGCGGTGTCGATCAACGCGAACGGATCGCGTCCCGCTGCGGGGCTGATCATCACGTTGCGCACGTCGTCCGCGGCGCTGACGGCTGCGGCATTCGAAGCGTCGGTTCGGGCGGCTGCATCGGCGAGATCCGCGACGCTCGCCGGAACGGTGTCCGAAATCCCGGCTGCGTCCACGGCGTTGGCTGCGATCGCGTCTGCCCGAGGCTTCTTCATCGGCCCGAGCCCGGCTTCGACCAGCGCCGCGATCAACTCGGCTTCATGCCCCGGGCGCACGCCACGCAGCTGCAGGTTGGCCCGATTGGTCAACTCGATCACGCCCGCCGCGTGCCGCGTGCTCGCGTCGGCAATGGCTCGCGCCTCGTCCGCGCTCAACTCGCCACCTGGCAGCTTGATCCGGCAGATGCCACCATCACGCGCGGCAACGATGCGCAGCAGCCCCGGGCACGCCGAGGGCCGCGGTGTCGAAACCGCGTGGGGCAAAGCAGTGGAGGGCGAAACTTGAGTCAAGACGGACACCGGGTTTAGCGTCGCGCGACGGCCCGAGCAAGCCGCGAAGGCGGATTGCTGCGGCATCGGTACACCCCGCCCGATGTTGGCTGGCACGAACAGTCTCGCCGGCAGGTCTCCTGGCTGGCAGGTCATCGTCCACCGCAGCCTTCCCGGTCAGACCAGTGGCGCGTAGCGCAGGCGGACTCGCTGCATACAGTTGCGGGGGCAGCCACAGTGGCACTGTGTTCCCTCTTCGGCCCCGAAGGGCACCGGCGGCTGTATTATGCCTTTTTTCGAACCGCGCAACGAGGCGGGACGCTTTGGCCGGCGTCGCGCGGCGCATTGATTGAAGACACAGAATGAGGATGGTGGCATGCCGGCATGGCTGACCGTAGTGGGCATTGGCGATGACGGCTTCGCCGGTTTGGGACGGCCCGCGCGGCGTGCGTTGCTGGCGGCGTCGGTGGTGTACGGCGGCGAGCGTCATCTGGCGATGCTGCCCGCGCGCCTCGCCGCACGCCGCGCCGCGTGGCCGCGTCCGTTCGATCTCACCCCGCTGCTCGCCGAACGCGACGGCGCCGTGTGCGTGCTGGCGAGCGGCGATCCGATGCTGTTTGGCGTCGGTGCGACGCTGGCGCGGCAGTTGCCGGCGGAGCAATTACGCGTGCTGCCTGCCCCGTCGTCGTTGTCGCTGGCGGCCGCGCGGCTCGGCTGGCCGTTGCAGGACGTCGCGACGGTGTCGCTGGTGGGCCGTCCGTTGGCGTCGCTGAACGCGTATCTGCACGACGGCGCGCGCGTGTTCGTGCTGAGCGCGGACGGGCGCACGCCCGCGGCGCTCGCCGGTGTGCTGAACGCACGCGGCTTCGGCGCGACGCGAATGAGCGTGCTCGAACATCTTGGCGGCGAGCGCGAGCGCCGCATCGACGGTCGCGCGGATCAGTGGAGCGCGGGCGAGGTCGCCGCGCTGAATCTGATCGCGCTGGAATGCCGGGCGACGGCAGGCGCGCCGCGCCAGCCGCTGACCTGCGGCTTGCCCGACGACATCTTCCGTCACGACGGTCAGTTGACCAAGCGCGATGTGCGTGCGATCACGCTCGCGCGCCTTGCGCCGACGCCCGGCGAATTGCTGTGGGACGTGGGTGCGGGCAGCGGCTCGATCGGCATCGAATGGATGCGCGCGCATCCCGCTTGCCGCGCGATCGCGATCGAAGCGCATGCGGAGCGGCAGCGCTTCATCGAACACAATCGCGATGCGCTGGGCGTGCCTGGGCTGCAACTCGTCGCGGGCCGCGCGCCTGCTGCGCTAGATGGGTTGCCGGTGCCGGATGCGGTGTTCATCGGCGGTGGGGTGACGGTGCCGGGTGTGCTGGACGCGTGTTGGGCCCGTTTGCGTGACGGCGGACGACTGGTGGCCAATGCAGTCACGTTGCAGGGCGAGGCGGCGCTGGTTGCGTGGCGCGAGCGGTTTGGCGGCACGCTCACGCGTATCGCGCTCGCGGACGCGCAACCGCTCGGCGGCTTCGATACGTGGCGGCAGGCGTTGCCGATCACGTTGCTCGAAGTGACCAAGGCGGCTCGCGGCAATGGCGAGGCAAACAGCGTGCGGGCAACGGCAAGTGGCAGCGGTGAAAATGCCACGAATGATGCGGACGTCGGAGACAGCACGAGCGGCGCCAGCAATACGAACAGCACGAACAGCACGAACAGCACGAACAGCACGAACAGCACCACCGTCCATCACTGCGCTTCACCCCACCATCCGTAATGCGCGAAGAATCTCCCGAACACGCCGCGCCGCTGCGTAGCGGCTACACGACCGGCAGTTGCGCGACGGCGACGTCGCTCGCGGCGGCGCGTCTGCTGCTCACGGGCGTGGTCAGCGAGGTCGCGGAGATCGTGCTGCCCAAAGGCCAGCATGTGCCGATGCCGCTCGTGTTCTGCCGCCTGCTCGCCGACGGTGCTGAGGCCGGCACCATCAAGGATGCCGGCGACGACCCCGACGTGACCCACGGCGCGCTCGTGTTCGCTCGCGTGCGTCTCATCCCCGAGCCGGGCGTCATTTTTCGCGCCGGACCGGGCGTCGGCACGGTGACGCGCGCGGGCCTCACGCTGCCGGTCGGCGAGCCGGCGATCAATCCCGTGCCGCGCAAAATGATGACCGGGCATCTGGCCGATCTCGCGGCGGAGCACGCGTATGGCGGCGGCTTCGAAGTGACGATCGGCGTCGAAGGCGGCGAAGAGCTCGCGCGGAAAACGATGAACCCGCGCTTGGGCATACTCGGCGGCCTGTCGATTCTCGGCACTACCGGCATCGTGCGGCCGTTCTCGTGCTCCGCGTATATCGCGTCGATCCATCAGGGCATCGACGTTGCGCGCGCGAACGGCTACACGCATCTGGCCGCCTGCACGGGCAACGCGAGCGAAGACGCAATGCGCGCGCGTTATGCTCTACCGGATATCGCGCTGATCGAGATGGGTGACTTCGTCGGCGCGGTGCTCAAGCATATGAAACGCGCGCCCGTCGACCGGCTCAGCGTGTGCGGCGGCTTCGGCAAACTCAGCAAGCTGGCCGCGGGCCATCTCGACTTACATAGCCGCCATTCGAGCATCGATCTCGAACGGCTCGCGACATGGGCCGCGGAGCACGGCGCCGACGCCGCATTGCAGGCGGCGATTCGCGCGGCCAACACGAGCCAGCAGGCGGTGACGCTCGCCCATGCGCAGCAGGTGCCGCTCGGCGATATCGTCTGCGGGCATGCATTGGCCGTGGCGCGCGCGATCGCGCCGCCGCAGGTGAATGTCGAAATGTTCGCGATCGACCGTCAGGGCAATGTGATTGGAGCGGCGCGATGATGCGGGCCCTGTTGCTCGGCGGCACCGGCGACGCGTTGAAGATCGCGCGCCAACTCGGCGCCGCGCACGTGTACAGTCTCGCGGGTCTCGGCAAGGTGCCGGACGATCTGTCGTGCACGGTGCGCGTCGGCGGCTTCGGTGGCAGCGAGGGCCTCGCACGTTACATCGCGAGCGAACGGATCGGCCTCGTGATCGACGCGACGCATCCGTACGCCGCGCGCATCAGCGCGAACGCGCTCGACGCGTGCCGCGCGGCACGTGTGCCATGCTGGGCGCTGCGTCGCCCGGGCTGGCGCAGCCAAGCCGGCGACGACTGGCGCATGGTCGGCGACTGGAACGAACTGATCGGCGCGCTCGCGCCGTTCAGGCGGCCGCTCTTTACGTTAGGCCGCGAGCCGCTCGCCCATCTCGACGGGATTCCGCCGTGCCAGTTCTGGACGGTGCGCTGTCTCGGTTCGCAGCCGGACACCGCGCGCTCGCGCATCCTCGCGGCGCGCGGCCCGTTTACGCTCGACGCAGAGCGCGCGCTCTTCGCACTGCAAGCGTTCGACGTGGTGGTGAGCAAGAACAGCGGCGGCGAGGCGACCGAAGCGAAGCTGCAGGTGGCGCGTGAACGCGCCTTGCCGGTCATCATGCTGCGTCGTCCGGCCCTGCCGGAAGTCGACCGGGAATTCGACAGCTTCGCCGGTTTGCTGGATGCGTTACGCGCGCACCAGGTGGAGCTGCGGGCCGAACAGCACGCCCCCCGGCACCACGGGTAATGGAATCTTTGGAGTGTTGAATGACGGTGTTTTTTATCGGCGCAGGTCCTGGCGACCCGGAACTGATCACGGTCAAAGGGCAGCGTCTCGTGCGCAGTTGTCCGGTGATCCTGTACGCGGGTTCGCTGGTGCCGGCCGCGGTGCTCGAAGGGCACAGCGCGCAGCAGGTCGTCAATACGGCCGAGCTCGACCTCGATCGCATCGTCGCGTTGCTGCAGGCCGCGCATGACAAAGGGCACGACGTGGCGCGTGTGCATTCCGGCGATCCGTCGCTGTACGGCGCGATCGGCGAACAGATTCGCCGCTTGCGCGAGTTGCGCATTCCCTACGAGATCGTGCCTGGCGTGACCGCGACGGCTGCATGCGCGGCGGCGCTCGGTTGCGAACTGACGCTGCCCGATGTGTCGCAGACGCTGATCCTCACGCGTTACGCGAGCAAAACGACGATGCCCGAAGGCGAACAGCTCGCCGACCTCGCCCGGCACCGCGCGACGATGGCGATTCATCTCGGTGTGCGGCACCTCGCGCGCATCGTCGGTGAGTTGCGGCCGCATTACGGCGGCGCGTGTCCGGTCGCGGTCATTTATCGCGCGAGCTGGCCGGATGAGGAAAGGCTCACCGGCACGCTCGACGACATCGTGAGCAAAGTGCAATCGAGCGCGATCGAGCGGACCGCGCTGATTCTGGTCGGCGAGGTGCTCGCCGCCGAAGGTTTCGCGGACTCGACGCTGTACGCGAAGGGCGGTTGAACAGCGTGCGTGCGCAAGCCCATCCGTGGATGGGTTGCATCGCTCACCCACGCGTCAATCCTCGAGCGGTGACAACGCCTCGATCGGCATCTTCTTTTCCGAGCCGATGTGAATCGCCGGCACGAACGCGAGCAACGCCACCACGAAGATCGCGATCACGAAGATCGAAACGAACGTCAGATGCAGCGACTGATGCAACACCAGACGGATCATGTCGCTATCGCCGAGGCTCGCTACCTGATTCTGCAGCAGCGCTTTCAACCGGTCCGACGTGACCACGGCCGTGCCCTGCGAATGACTGAGCCCGAAGTTGAGCACCGCGCCGAACAGCGTCGCGCCGAGCGTGCTGCCGAGATTGCGCGAAAAAATATTCGACGCGGTCGCGCTGCCGCGTTCATCCGTCTTGACGATTTCCTGAATCAGCACCAGCGAACTGACGCTCGACGTGCCCATGCCGAAGCCCATGATCAGCGAGCCGAACGCAGCGATCAACGGCGAGCCGCCGGGCGACAGGAACAGCAGCAGCGCAGCGCCGAGCGGCACGAACGCGCTGCCGCCGATGAGGATGCGCCGCAAGCCGAGGCGGTGGAACGACTTCGCCGCGAGCGTCGCGCCGGTGGGCCAGCCGACCATCATCATCGTGAGCGCGAGGCCGGCGACCACCGGCGAGCGATGCAGCACGCCCTGCACGTACATCGGCAGGAAGGTGGTCGCGCCCATCAGGATCATGCCCGACAACAGGGTCGAGCCGTTGCACGCGGCAATCGGCCGGCGGCTCCAGAGGGCGAACGAGATCATCGGCTCGGCGGCGCGCCGCTCCTGCAGCACGAAGAACAGTACGCACAGCAGGAAGGCGACGCCTGCGAGCGATGCCATGGCGAGCGCGTCGTCGCCCGCGTAAGTCAGCGCCATCATCAACGCGGCGATCGCCGCCATGAACAATGCCGCGCCGCCAAAGTCGATCGACGGACGCGCGTGCCGCTCCGATTCCCGCAGGAACGCGATGAAACCCGCAGCCGATGCGAGGCCGATCGGTACGTTCATCCAGAAGATCCACGCCCACGACAGGTTGTGAATGATGAAGCCGCCGACCATTGGTCCGACCACCGCCGACACTGCCCAGACGCTCGCGAGGTAGCCTTGCACCTTGCCGCGTTCGCGTGCCGGATAGAGGTCGGCGACGATGGTCAGCGTGACCGGCTGGATCGCGCCCGCGCCGACGCCTTGTATCAGGCGGAACACGATCATGGCCGGCATCGACCACGCGAAGCCGGCGAGCACCGAGCCGAGCAGGAAGATCGCGATGCCCGCGAGCATCACCGGTTTGCGTCCGTACAGGTCGGCGAGCTTGCCGAACACCACGGTCATCGCCGTTTGCGTGAGCAGGAACGACGAGAAGACCCAACTGTACAGATGCAGGTCGCCGAGTTGCGTGACGATCTGGGGCATCGCGGTGGAGACGATGGTGGCTTCGATGGCGACCATCGCCATGGAAGCCATGACGGCGGCAATGACTAAAGCGCGCGACGACTGAGGGCTGCGGGACATGGAGGCGTTAGTATCGGGGTGTTGGGCGCGTTTGACGGCTTTGCCGGGGGCTTGCCGCGACGCATCAGCGCGGCCGCGCGCGTGGCGGCCGATGTGGAGTATGCACCTTGCCGGGAATGCGCGCTCGCAGCGTGGCACAGGGTTTGCGCGTTCGAAATTCACTGTCGACACATGGAGGATCATTATGAGGATCGAATTCACCGGACGCCGCGAAGTTGTGGCGGCGGCGCGCGTTGCCTTCGAGGCCAATGTGGACGGGGCGGACGTTTGGTGCAGCGTGTCGCTGGATGCGCTGAACGACCATTTCGGCAACCACGGCCCGTCGGCCCACGATCTGGTGGGCACCTTCGAGGCGAACCGTGCGCGGATTGAAAATGCTACGCGGCGGGTCCTCGAAAAGAACGGCGGTCGTTCGGTTGAACTCGAGACCGGCGATTTTAATTAGGTTTCGATCGAAGCCGCGGCGGTTTCCGTAGGCCGTCGCGGCGAGTCTTCGAACGGCGAACTCATCGGCGACTTCTCCAGATCCAACAACAATCCCTTCGACACGTGGCCATTATTCTATGAAGACGCGGCGCCTATATTGAGTCCAGCGGTCGCGCAACATGTCATTTGCAGCACCGCCGACCATCAATTACTGGAGCTCGTTTTTATCATGAAGTCCTTGATCAACGCTGTTGTCGTCGTCGCTTCCATCGCCGCATCGGCCACAGTGTTTGCGCAGTCGAATACCCGCATCACGCGCGAACAGGTACGCGCGGAACTCATCCAGCTCCAACAGGCTGGCTACCACGTCGGCGACGGCGATCAGACCCATTACCCCGAAGCGGTGCAGGCGGCGCAAGCGCGCATTGCCGCACAAAACAGCAGCGCGAGCGCCTACGGCGGCAGCGTCGCGGGTTCGTCGCAAAGCGGCCGGCCGGCGGTGTCGGCGGCTGACTGGAACGCGATGTATAGCCGTTGATTCAATGCGCCGCACGCCGCACGCCGCACGATGCAGCGCATCGGCGACTCGCGCAACGTGTCCGGATTTGCGTCGTGGTGCAACGGACCCTTCCAGCGCGACGTCTATATCCGCTTCGTCGACGCAGGTACAGTAGTCATGCACGCACGACTTCCGGTGTGCGAGCGAGAGAGTTGGCCCCGGCTGGAAACAGCCGGGGTTTTTTTCAACTGCCGTGAACGGCGCGCAGGGTTCATCATGAAGGCGCGCCACTTCGGGATTTCTTTTTTCTGTTCTTCACATCGGATATCCGGCGCAGGCGTTCACGTCGGCTGGGCGCAGCCCGCCGCGCGCGGCTACGGTATAGTCACGCCAATCGATAGCACGCATGCCGCGGTTCGCCCGCACATGCATGGCGAACGTCCCCCGATTGTCTGGAGAACATCGTGCAGGAAATCATCAAAGGGTTCATCCGGTTTCAACGCGACGTCTTTCCGCAGCAGATCGCGTTGTTCAAGCGTTTGTCGGCGGCGCAAAGTCCGAGCACGCTTTTCGTGACCTGCTCTGACAGCCGCGTGGTTCCCGAGTTGCTTACACAGGTCGAGCCAGGCGCGCTGTTCGTGATCCGAAACGCCGGCAACATCGTGCCGTCCTACGGTCCGGAACCGGGCGGGGTGTCGGCCACCGTCGAGTACGCGGTGGCGGTGCTGGGCGTGCGCGATATCGTGATTTGCGGCCACTCCAACTGCGGCGCAATGACGGCGATCTCGACCTGCATGAATCTCGACCATCTGCCGGCGGTGGCAGGCTGGCTGCGTCACGCGGATGCGGCCAAGGCGGTCAATGCCTCACGCACCTATGATTCGGATGCCGAACGTCTCGATGCGCTGGTCAAGGACAACGTGATCGCGCAGCTCGGCAATATCCGCACGCATCCTTCTGTGGCCGTCGGACTCGCCAACAAGACCTTGCAATTGCATGGCTGGATTTTCCAGATCGAAACCGGCGTGATGCTCGCGCTCGATGGGCGCACCGGGGAATTCCTGCCGCTTGTCGACAATCCGGAAATTTACGCGGGCTGAGGCGTGGATGGCGTGTGAGGTTCCGATGCCAAGTCGGAGCAGTCGGTGTTGAGACACACCTGGCGATGACGTGGCATCGAAAACCTTTAGCGGCCTCTAGCGTCGCGGGAATGCATCCCTCGTGCGAGGCACGCCTCAAAGCCCGTTCAATCGATGAAGCACCGGAACGCCAGACTGATGCGCGGCTCGTTCTCGCCCGGCCGCTTCGGAATGCCGTGCTCATGCGTGAACTGGGCCGCATAGCTCATGACGAGGCAACTGCCCGCTTCCAGTTCGACATGGAGCACCCGGCCTGCGCCCCTCTTTGGACGGATCGACATGCGGCGGCTCGCGCCGAGCGAGATGATCGCGATCGGCTGCGCAGGCACTAGCCGCTCGGTCTTGTCGCTGTGGAGCGCGACGCTGTCGCTGCCGTCGCGATACAGATTGAGGCCGACCCGATTGAACGGTGCGCCGACGAGTGCGCGCACGGCCTCGAATGCCTCGCCTAACGGCGCGGGGAGCTGGGCGGATTCGCGCGAAAACGTGGCAAGCAGACGCGGTACGGCGACTTCGCGCTCGTACATCATGCGTTGCTGGCTGATCCAGCCGATGTTCTGACGCGCCTCGTCGAACCACCGCTGCGCGATGGCGGCCGGCACCGCCGAGGGCAGATAGCGGATGCCACCCTCCCGATCGTGGAGAACGGCCACGGGCTCTGGGGCGAACAGGCTTGGCTGGGACACCATGGCGAGGAGGGTGAGGCTGGAACGGTCAGGGCGTTTCATTATACTGTGTTTTTATACAGTATTTTAAGGTTGCCGTTGCCGAACGGCTTATCCGCACCAGTTGCTTACGCGGGCAGTGGCATGGCTCGACGAGGCTCCTTCGTCCAACGGTGAATGCATCGGCGTGAATGGCGCTTGATCCACGCCTCGTGCAGATAACAGGGGTGGCAATTAGCCATGACGGCACCTGCTCTGCCCGAGTATTCACTTAGTCTCGACTCGCGACCAACGCCTGCAGCTTCTGCCGTTCCGAACGGCGCCAGTCCGCGGGCGTCATGCCCATGTGCAAAGTGAAAGCGCGCCTGAATGCAGCCACGGATCTGTAGCCGACGGTCTCGGCCACAACCTCGGTGGACACGCCTGTTTTTTTCAGCTCATTGGCGGCCAAGGCCATCCGGACATCGGTCAGCAGTTCATTCGGCGAGCGTCCTACCTTTTCCTGAAAGTGACGAATCAGTGTCGCGCGCGACATGCTGCACAGGTCGGCCAACGTCGACAGCGTCCACGCGCCTGCCGGGTCGCCGAATATGGCCGCGAGTGCGGGCACGAGACGCGGATGGCCAGCGAGAGCGAGTAGTCCGGTCGGGGCTTCGTCGGATTCGCTGGCCATGCGCAGCGCCAGCGCGAAAAGAGCCGCGGATAGCGCGTTCATCATCGCGTAGCCCCCCAGATTGCCTACGTTCGATTCCCCTCGCATCAGCGCCACGAGACCATTCAGTTGCGCAGACGTGCCTTCGGAGCCGTCGGTGGTGGATGTTCGGATCACGAGCCGCGTCGGCAGATAGGCACGAATAAACCTGTCGTGAGGCGGCGCCAGAACGATTCGGCCGCAGAGCATGTCAAGACGCTCGCCGGTCCCTGTGTTTTCGCTAATGGTCAGGTTCAAGCCTTCGTGCTGACGCGCACGCTTCGGCCGCGCGCCGCTGCCGTCATGAAGAACGTGGGCGCAGCCGTGCGGAAACATCACGATGTCGCCAGCGCGAAGATGTTGTGGCTTGCCAATGCCGGGCGTCTCCAGGATGCCGGACCCGCTGAGCACGATGTGATAGGGCATTTCGCCCGCATCGGAATCGCCATAGACGACCTGCCACGGAGCGCCGTACAGACATCGGAGTTCCAGTTGGCCGCGCACGGTCATCATGGCGAGAAGACGGCTGAGCCAATCCAGAGGAGGTGACATGTTTCTGCCTACGTTGATACTTTCGAGCATGATATTGATAATTAACAGGCTCAACAAGCTCACCCTGCGGCCCTAAAGTGGAGGCTCCTACACCACTGAATGAGGTCCATCATGAGCCGCATCGCCATTCCCGCTGTGACGAACGCCACTGGCGCGACCGCCGACGTCTATGCGCAAGTGCGCAAATTCGCCGGCGCAAGTGTGCCTAACCTGTTCGCCGCGCTGGGTCATCTCGCGCCTGCAACATTGAGCGCCGCGTTGAATGCCGAAGGCGCGCTGGCAGCCAGCAGTCTGAGCAAGGCGGATCTGGAAACCATCAAGCTGCTGGTGAGCGAGCAGACAGGTTGTGACTACTGTGTCGCCGCGCACGCGATGCTCGGGAAGACGGCGGGCCTCTCGCCCGAAGCGCTGAAGCAGATCCGCGCGGGCGAGGCGACCGGCGATGCCAGGCGCGACGCGCTTGTCCACTTCGTGCTGAATCTGCAGACGACGCGCGGCACGATTAGCGAAAACGAATTCTCGGCGATTCGCGCGGCCGGCTACAGCGAGACGCAACTGGCCGAGATCTCGCTCGCAATCGCCATGACGATTTTCACCAACACGTTCAATCGCATCAACGACACCGAGGTCGATTTTCCGCCGGTGAAGTGACATCGGCGTTGGCACGCGCTACGTCTACGTCCTCAGGCAAGGGCCGGATCGCTGCTGCGCTGTACTAATTAACCTCTAGATGAATGGAGAATGTGATGTCCCAAGTTGAACATGTCGATACGTTGATTCTCGGCAGTGGCCAGGGCCGCAAGCTGCTGGCGTGGCATCTGGCCCGATCGGGGCAACGCGTGGCCGTGGTCGAACGGCAGTGGGTAGGCGGCTCCTGTCCGGCCGTCGCCTGTCTGCCGAGCAAGAACGAAATCTGGAGCGCGCGTGTTGCGCACCTGACGCGACATGCCGGCCAGTTCGGTACGACGACTGGTGCCGTGTCCATCGACATGACGAAGGTGCGCGAGCGCAAGCGCGGCATGATCGAAAGAGAGGTGGTGTTTCACCTGGAGGCGTATGCGTCGAGCGGCGCCGAACTGATCATGGGCCGTGGCCGCTTTGTCGGACCGAAGACGATCGAGGTCCAGCTCAACGATGGCGGCACGCGTACGCTCAGCGGTAACCAGGTGGTGCTCAACGTCGGCACGCACGCCGCGATTCCCGATCTGCCCGGGCTGCGCGCGTCGGAGCCGCTGACCCATATTGGCGCGCTCGACCTCGACTATGCGCCGGCGCATCTCGTCGTGCTCGGTGGCGGGTACATCGGCATCGAGATGGCGCAGGCGTATCGCCGCTTCGGCAGCCGCGTGACCATCGTCGAGCGCGGTTCCCGGCTGATGGGTCGCGAAGACGTGGACGTGAGCGAAGAGATGTATCGCATTCTCCGCGCGGAGGGGATCGAGATGGTGCTGGGCGCCGAAACGATCAGCGTCGAGGGCCGCTCGGGAACGCAGGTGCGCATTGTCGTGCGCACCGGTTCAGGCGAGCGGACGATAGACGGCAGCGACATTCTCGTTGCGGCGGGCCGCGTACCGAACACGGCTGACATCGGGCTGGAGCAGGCAGGCATCGAGCTCGATGAGCGTGGATATATTCGCGTGAACGACCGGTTGCAGGCATCGGCGCCCGACGTGTGGGCGATCGGTGAAGTCGCGGGCAGTCCGCAGTTCACGCACGTATCGGTCGATGACTTCAGGATCGTGCGCGACAACCTGGCCGGCGTAAATCGCAGAACGACCGATCGTCTGGTTCCGTACACGCTGTTCACCGATCCGCCGCTTGCGCGTGTGGGTTTGAGCGAAAGCGATGCGCAGCGCCGCGGCATCGCCGTGCGCGTCGCGACACTGCCGATGAGCCATGTGCTGCGAACCGAAGCCACTGACGAAACGCAGGGCTTCATGAAAGTGCTCGTCGGCGCCAACGACGACCGCATCCTGGGCTTCACGATGATCGGCCCGGAAGCGGGAGAGGTGATGGCGGCGATGCAAACTGCGATGCTCGCTGGCCTTCCGTATCAGACGCTGCGCGATGCGGTCATCTCGCATCTGACTTTCGCGGAGGGGTTTGGGCCGTTGCTCTCGAAGGTGCCTGCAAGAGTGATGGAATAGGGGCCATCTAGCGATTGCGGAAAAGCCCTTTGCTCTGCCAAAACCCGTCGAAGATCGGCGGGCTTCGCGACGGACATCTGTTCAATCTGTTCCATTGCGCCTAAGATTTTCGCGAGAGTAAGAGGGAGGCGTCATGGACAGCTCGGGTACCAACACTCGCTTCGCCGGCTCGATCCCCGAGCTGTATGACAGTCATCTCGTTCCGCTGATCTTTGAACCCTACGCCGCGGATCTTGCGAAGCGGGTAGCGGCGCGCCATCCGTCTCGCGTGCTCGAGACCGCAGCCGGCACCGGCGTCGTAACCCGCGCAATGGCGCGTACCTTGCCCACACACGTGGACCTGATTGCGACCGATCTGCATCAGCCCATGCTCGATCGTGCCGCAGCAATCGGCACCCTAAGACCGGTGACGTGGCAACAGGCGGACGCAACCCGCCTGCCTTTCGACGACGCGACTTTCGACATCGTCGTCTGCCAGTTCGGCGTCATGTTCTTCGCGGACAAAGCGCGAGCATTTTCCGAAGCTCGGCGCGTACTCCGGCGCGATGGCGTGCTGCTGTTCAACGTGTGGGATCGCATCGAGGAAAACGAATTTGCCGATACCGTCACGACGGCGCTCGCGGGTCTCTTTTCCACGGACCCGCCACGTTTCATGGCGCGCACGCCGCATGGCTATTTCGACAGGCACGTGATTTCAAGCGATCTCGTCGAGGCGGGCTTTGGCGCGGCGCCGCGCGTCGAGACGATTGCGGCGCGCAGCTGCGCGGCATCGGCTCGCGAGCCGGCCGTCGCCTACTGCCAGGGAACGCCCTTGCGCAATGAGATTGAGGCCCGTTCTGGCGGCGGTGTCGAGGAGGCGACTTCAGCGTGCGCAACGGCGATTGCCGAGCGATTCGGCACGGGGCCAGTTGAAGGGAAGATTCAGGCGCACGTGGTTGGCGTGGAGCACTGACGGCGGCCGGCAGAGGACGGACGATGGCACATGCAATCGGCTGCTAGCCGCCAGATTCACGAGATCGTGTACCTGCTCTGCGTGCCGCCGTTGTAGAGGTTTCTGGCGAATTCGAGAATCTGGATGCGGTTGCTGTCGAACGCAGCCAGCAACGCGAGCTCATCCGCAAGTATGTCTGGATTAAGCTTCTTGAGCATTCTGTCGTCGACCAGGAAGGCAATTTCGCGGGAATTGTCGTAGCCCCAGAAGCACACACCGTGTCTGGAAGCGTCATAGACTCGACTGGGATTGGGAAAGTTGAGCATCACGTCGTCTTTCCATGCTTATTCACCGATGCGGGTATATCGCCACTTGCTCGCGTTCACGTCGATGAGCGCGTCGTTATCGCACCGCTTCTGGGCGCGCTCGCTTTCCGCTTTCGCCAGTGCGGCGGCACGCTCCTTCTGAGTCGCGATGAAGTCGCTATGCCTCGCCGGCGACGATGAATAGGCTTTGGTTCGGTTTTGCATGCTGGTTCCAATAGGTGTTTCAGACCGCTGCGCGACTGCGACGACGGGGTCTTGTGACCGGCCTCTCCATGAGCGGCGTGAACGAATGCTTGCGAGCTTACGGTCGGCGCTGCGGATTGAACGATCGCGCACATCGAACCCTATGACAATGCGCTCTTTGCCACAGCGATGCAAGTACAATCGCGAAGCACTCTTCATGTGTTTCTCAGTTCATCGCATCGACACGGTGCACGCAAGACCATCACGTATCGCGAGGCATTCTTCGGCATGTGACGACGCTTATGCGGGACACCGCAGTGTTGGATGAGAAAACAAAAAAATAAGGACGTTTAAGGTTTTTTCGCCGGTGTATGCTGGGTCACGATATCTGCCACAGCGCACACCCGGGCCGAAACGGTCGGTTCAAACGCTGAGCAGTTCCTTTCTGAACCGGAGGCCTGATTGTGCTGTCACCGCAGTCTTCGGTGCCGCCAGTGACCCTTTGATCAGGTGAAACGACATGAGTGGGCCGCGATGCCTCACTGTTCGCCATAAGAGCCTCTATCGTTATTCAGAGCCCGTGAGTTTTGGCGAGCATCGAATGATGTTTCGGCCGCACTCCAGCCATGACATGCGCCTCGTGACATCACAATTGTGCATTACGCCCACACCGATCTGTCTACGTTGGCTGCATGATGTATTCGACAATTCAGTCGCCATCGCCACATTCTCGGGCGAGGCATCTCGACTTCTGTTCGATAGTGCAGTCACGCTCGAACATGACGAGGCCCCGTCGCCCGACTATGCTATCGAGCCCTACGCCGCCGTCTGGCCGTTTGCCTATACGAACGAGGAGGCCACAGACCTCGTGAATGCGCGCAGCCGACGATATCCCGAGGCGAGCGTCGACAGTTGGGCACGCAGTTTCATTGCGCGAACCGGCCACAGTTCGACCATGGCGATCCTGCGCGCCATGACCACCGCGATCAAAGACGGATTTCTGTATGTCCGGCGCACAGAGAAAGGCGTCTACCGTCCGGCAGATACGTTGTCCCGTCGTAGCGGCAGCTGCCGCGATTTCGCCGTACTGATGATCGACGCAGCCCGCTCTCCTGGCTTTGCCGCACGCTTCGTCAGCGGCTACATCTTTGTCCCCGATCAAGACACCACTGAGGGAGGTGGCGCCACACACGCATGGTTGCAGATCTTTCTACCGGGGGCGGGCTGGGTGGATTTCGATCCGACTAACAGCATCATCGGAAACCGGCACCTGATCCGGGTAGCCGTCGCGTGGGACCAGCATCAGGCCTTGCCGCTATGGGGAACCTGGACAGGCGCGCAAAGCTCGTTTCTCGGTCTGGATGTCGAAGTGAGCGTCACCGAGGACCGCTGTTGAATCTTATAGGGGAGGCCGCCGCCATGAGACTCCGTGTTGGTTATGAACTGATTTACGAGTGCGAGCAGTACACCCCGATGATGCTGATGCTCAATACGCACTTCTCGCGAGCGCAGGATATGTTGCAGGCGGACCTGCTTCTCGTCGATCCGGCGGTAACCATCCTGCAGTACCGGGATGGTTTCGGTAATCTGTGCAGCCGCCTCGTCTCCCCACCGGGTCGAATCGAAATGTCGACGAGCGCGTTGCTCGAAATTTCCGGTCAGCCCGAAGAACGGGAGCCTTACGGTCACCAGCATCCGGTCGAGGAATTGCCCAACGAATGCATGGTGTTTCTACTGGGCAGCCGCTACTGCGAGACCGATCTCTTGTCCGACGTTGCGTGGCATCTTTTCGGCCAATCGCTGCCCGGGCGCGATCGGGTGCAAGCGATCTGTGACTTCGTTCATCGCCACATTGTGTTCGGATACGAGTTTGCCCGTCCGACCAAAACAGCGTGGCAGGTCTACCACGAGCGACAGGGCGTGTGCCGCGATTTCGCTCATCTGGCAGTTGCATTGTGTCGCGCCATGAACATTCCTGCCCGCTACTGCACGGGATACATCAGTGACATCGGCGTGCCTGCGCCGCACAGTGCCATGGACTTCGCGGCCTGGTTCGAAGCCTATGTCGGCGGCTGCTGGCAAACATTCGATCCGCGCAACAACGTGCCGCGGGCTGGGCGCGTATTGATGGCCCGCGGACGCGATGCCGCCGATGTCGCGATAAGCAACACTTTCGGAGCGGCAAGGCTCGTGAAATTTGCCGTGCATTGTGCGCCGGAGGAGGTGTGAGCGGGCCAATGGACGGTGGGTAGCTCGCATGGCTTGGAAGGTTGGACCGTACACCTGATTGCCGTGTGGGCGACCGTCTGACTTGAGCCACGAAGAACGATCATGGATTCGCTCAACAAACTCACCCCTGATGGGTCGTCTCCGTTAGCGAACCCATGCCCGCACGCTCGAGCCATGAGCGGAACAGCACGACCCGTTCATCGTCCGACTTCCCGTGCGCAACGTAAGTGCAATAGCTCCGCGACGGCAGACGGGGACCCTCGAACGGAGCGACGAGCCGGCCAGCCGCGAGATCGTCGGCGATGAGCGCAGTCGGTCCCATTGCGATCCCTATTGCGTCGATGGCGGCCTGCAAAGTCAGGTAGAAGTGGTCGAAGGTCAGCGTCGCAGCCGGCCTCAGGGCAGGCATTCCGACCCGCGCCAGCCAGTCCGGCCAGAGTCGCGGCAGGCTCGACGTGTGCAAAAACGTATGCTCCCGCATATCGTCCAGCGTCCGCAGCGGGAGTCGCTGCAGGAGCGCCGGGCTACAGACCGGAAGCCTTTCCTCGGAAAGGAAAAGGCGCATCGAGTAGCCATAAAACGTGTCCGGGCCGCCCCGGATGATGACGTCAAAGCTCTGCTCCAGACTCTCCACCGGTTCGTTCGACGTCTCGACCTTGACATCCACATCGGGATGCTCCGCGCGGAATTGAGCCAGTCTCGGTACCAGCCAACGCAACGTGAATGTCGCGGGCGCGTTGACGGACAGGGTCCGCGAGACGGGTTCCGGGAAACCATATCGGGCGGTGGCTTGCGAGAGTTGCTCGAACAGAGGGCCGACCTCGGCGAGATAGGCCTTTGCCGCCGGCGTCAGCAACACGCGCCGGTTGTGCCGTTCGAATAACGCTGCGCCGAGCCACGCTTCGAGCAGCCGCACGTGCTGACTCACCGCACCCTGAGTCACGTTCAATTCCGCAGCGGCCTCCTTGAAGCTGCCGAGGCGGCCTGCGGATTCGAACGCGCGCAATGCGTTCAGTGGAGGCAAGACCCGCTTCATTCGAAATAGTTTCTCTAACGCTAATGGCCAATTTATCTGGTTTGTCGCGGCGCCACAAGATAGATATTCTTCCGGCAAGCCAATTCTCGGGGGCGCGCATGCTCAGTTATACCGGGGGGGTCGTCCTCCTCGCCGCCGTCCTGCACGCCAGCTGGAACGCGATGCTCCACGGCAACGACGACCGCTTCCTGTCCATGACGTGGATGAGCATCGCCATCGCGGCCGTCGCCACCCTCGTGATCCTGTTCACGCCGTTACCGGCCAGTGCGGCCTGGCCGTACATCGTCGCTTCGGGGCTCGTGCATATCGTCTACAACGCGACCCTCGTGCGGTCATACCGCCGCAACGATCTGGCGCAGGCGTATCCGATCGCGCGCGGCTCATCGCCGTTGCTCGTCACGCTGGGCGCGGCGCTCTTCACGCATGAGGCGATCGGCCCCTTGCACGTGCTCGGGATCGTGATGATATCGGGAGGCATCATCGCGATTGCGCTCGACGGGCGTCATGTCTCGCGCGCGGGTGTGCTGGCCGCGCTGACGACCGGCGTGACGATCGCCGTCTATACGGTGATCGACGGCATCGGCGTGCGCTTGTCCGGTGGCGAGGCGCTCGCCTATACCGCGTGGATGTTTCTGTTCTATTGGCTGATGCCGGTACTGTTCATCGCAACGCGCGGGCTCACGGCGCTGTGGTCGCCGGCAGGGGCGGCGTCTGGCGCAATCGGCTCGTCGCTCGTGGGCGGCCTGGTGTCGATCGCGGCGTACGGCATCGTGATATGGGCGCTGCAGTCGGGCGCGATGGGCACGGTATCGGCGTTGCGCGAGACCAGCGTGGTATTCGCGGTGCTGATCGGGCGAGTGTTCCTGCGCGAAACAGTAAGTGCAAGGCGCTGGATGGCCTGCCTGGTCGTCGCGGCCGGTGCGGCTTGTCTGGGCTTTTGACACGGCCCGACGCGCGTCATGTCTTTCCCGTGCGTCCTCACCTGACCGGGCCGGGCGGGCAAATGCAGTTAGCGCGCAGCTTGCAACCGGGCGTGGCGAACGCCCGCGCGCCGTCTAGCTGCTCGCTGATGACAGCTCGACGCGCTTGCGCTGCAGGAACCGGCGCACGGCGGGATCGCGTTCGAGGCCGATTGCAAGCTCGTACGCGCCGAGCGCTTCGGCCGTCGCGCCGGCGCGCGCAAGCAGATCGGCGCGCGCGGCCCAGTACGGCTGGTAGTCGGCCAGTCGCGGATCGTCCGCATACGGCTCGAGCGCGTCGAGCGCCGCCTGCGGGCCGTCCCGCTCCGCCAGCGCGAGCGCGCGATTCACCGCGACCACCGGCGACGCGGCAGTCGCGAGCAGCGCGTCGTAGAGCTGCACGACTTCGTCCCAGTTCGGACAATGGGTCTGGCAGCGGTGCACGTGCGCCGATTGCAGCGCGGCCTCCAGCTGAAAGCGTCCGATTGCGTTGAAAGTGTTCGCGCGTCGCAGCAGTCTGTCGGCAGCCTCGAGCATCGGCGCGTTCCATGTCGCCGGATCCTGAGCGGACAGCGGCACGTAGTCGCCCATCGCATCGCGTCGCGCGTCGCAACGCGCCTGCGCATACAGCATCAGCGCGAGCAGACCAAGCGTCTCCGGCTCGCCGGGCAACAATTCGACGAGCAATTGAGCAAGAAACAGCGCCTCCCCGGTGAGATCGCGCAGCCCGCTATCGCAGCCGACCGGGTCGGTCCACCCCTGCGCATACACGGCATAGGCCGCTTCCAGCACCGCAGCCAGCCGGCCGGGCAATTCCTCGCGCTCGGGCACGCTGAACGGAATGCCCGCTTCGCGGATCTTGTACTTCGCCCGCACGAGGCGCTTGCTCATCGCAGCGGGCGACATCAGGAACGCGGAGGCAATCGTCTTCGCTTCGAGCCCCAGCACCACCTGCAGCATCAGCGGCGTGCGAATCGCGGCCTCGAGCGCAGGGTGCGTGCACGCGAAGAGCAGCGCCAGCCGCCGGTCGGGCAAGGCGCCGGCTTCACGCTCGTCGATCTCGTCGGCGAGGATCGTGAGCTGATTGACCACGTCGTCGCCGACGCGGCGATGGCGCGCGCCGTCGATCGCCCGGCGGCGTGCGACCGTCATCAGCCATGCTTCGGGATTCGCGGGGCAGCCTCGCGCCGGCCAGTCGGCGAGCGCGGCTGCGAACGCGTCGGCGAGTGCGTCCTCGGCTGCCGCGACGTCGCGCGTACGCATCGCCAGCAGCGCGACGAGCTTGCCGTAGCTGCGCCGCGCGAGCGCCTCGGCAATCGAACGCGCGGCGCCGTCAGCGTCACGGCCGCAGCCGGACGAACTCATGCGGATGGCGCGTCGTAGGGGGCAGTCCACACCGGGCGCACTTCCAGGTGGCCGTGCGCCGCGCCGGGGCAACGCGACGCCCACGCAATCGCCGCGTCCAGGTTCGGCACGTCGATGAGGTAGTAGCCGGCGAGCTGCTCCTTCGAATCGGAATACGGTCCGTCGAGTACCTGCGGCTTGCCGTCGAGGAGCCGCACCGTGGTCGCCGCGTTCGTGTTCTGCAGCCGGTTGGCGCCCAGCAGAACCCCCGCTTTTTTCAACGATTCGGTGTACGCCTGATACGCGGCGACGCCTTGCTGCCGCTCGCTGTCGGTCATCCGGTTCCAGCCGTTTTCTTCGGAATAAATCATCAGCAGGTATTGCATATGAGCCTCCGTCATGGGTTGAGGCGGGTGAATGACATCGAGCCGCCATCACAATGACGCGCGGGCGGCATGCCGACGGACAGGCGGCCTCGAAAAAAGGCGGACCGCGCGCCGCTCTATTCGTTTGCCTCCACCGGGGACCCTGCGCGAGAGCGGCTCGGGGCAGTGCGCCACCGGTTCCGCGTGGCCTTCAATTTCGGCGGAGCACTGCAGAGTGCATTAAAGCCCTGTTACCGCAGGTATCGCAACAATCCGGGCGAA
This sequence comes from Paraburkholderia sp. SG-MS1, assembly GCF_012275575.1. GTDB lineage: Bacteria > Pseudomonadota > Gammaproteobacteria > Burkholderiales > Burkholderiaceae > Paraburkholderia. The sequence goes on from NZ_NPIH01000140.1 coordinate 24,361, forward strand.
AATGTCCGGCTTTCATTTGTCGTGGCCGTGACTTCCACGCGACGACGGCAGCGGACAACCCGCCGGCCGTTCGCTTTGTCGTGCCACCAGATTGGCGACAGATCTGCGCTCTCAGGCACCCCGGCCCGACGCAGCCAGACAACTCGCCCCGCAAACGCAAACGCAAATGAAAACGCGGCGCATCGAACCCGATGCACCGCGCGTCGCAACCGACAGTCCCGAAAGACCACCGGTCACGTGCCGTCAGCCTTCATCAATTCGACGTCACGAGGGAATCGGACGGCACGATGCGAAGCGCGCCCGGATTATCCGCCGCCGGGTTCGACCAGCGCAGGTGCATACTGGCCGGCCCCGTGCCGTGCACATACTCGACCTTGATCGACGCGCGCTGCTTCGCCGCCAGCCTGACCTTGCCGCTGACGGTCGATTGCGACGCGCTCTTCTTGTCGATCACCTTCACGCCATTGATCCACAGACGCGCCACGTTGTCGCTGTCGATCGAGAACGTGTAGTTGCCTTCCTTCGCCGCCTGGATCGCGCCGGTCCACCGCACGCCGTAGCCGGTCGCGTTGACGCCCGCGGAGGCGTCGGGCGAATCGGTGCCGCGCTCGGTGTTCAGATCGAAATCGATCATCGGCGTAATCGACGTCTTCACCGGGGCGCTCGCGAAGGTCGGATCGTTGTAGTAGCCGACCTGCAGCACCGGCAGCTTGACGTTGAAGCCGCCCGTCAACGCCTGGGTCTCCGACGTTTGCCACGGATGGCCGTCCGGATAGATCGTCCCCTGGAACGGCGTCGCCGGTTCGGCCGAGGCGGGCGCGCTCGGCACTTCACCCCAATGGAAGCGCGTGTTCGTGCGGCCGATCATCAGCTCCCACACGATGAAGCCGGTCGTCCCGCCGTAGTTCGCGACGATCCCCGGCATGGTTTGACCCGCAGTGCCCGTGAAGCCGCGTTGCAGCGTCTCCGAGTTCAGCGCGCTGACATTGCTGCCGTTCACCGGTGCGCCATACGGATTGCCGTACGGGTGGAACGCGTAGAAGTCCGAGAAATACGTGCCTTCATCCTCCTGCACTTGTGGCGAATTGATCGGCTGCGTCGCGCCCGCATTCAGGATCGCGATGCGCGCGTCGTTCATCATGACCGCGCGCGTGTTCTGCAGCGAGCCGTTGCCGCTGCAGCCCGGCTCGTTCATCGGCTCCCAGAAGATGATGCGCGGGTCGTTGCGGTGCGGCGCCACGAAGTCGGTGATGTAGCTCGCGAGGCTCTGCTTGTACGTGACGGCGGAATTGGACGCGCTCGGCTGGAAATACGCCTGTTCGACCGGCGTGCCCGGCGACTGCACCCACCGGCTGTTATGCACGCCCCAGACCGGCGCCGCCTGCGGACCGTACTGCGGCGTCGCGTTCCAGCAATCGTCGTAGAAGATCGGCGAGACCTTGATGCCGTGGCGCGCGGCAATCTTCAGCAGGTTTTCGAACTTGCTCAGGAATGCCACGCGATCGTTGGCCCACACGAGGTAGTGCAGGTACACGGCAATCGTGTTCATGCCGTAGGTCTGCGCGTATGTCAACTCGCGGTTGACGATCTCGGGGTCGTAGTTCTGCCAGAAGTCGATCGCGTTGACCGCGTTCGACGGCGTGTAGACCGCGCCGACCACCTTCGAAAAATCGAAGCTCGGCGAAGTCACGCCCGGATACGTGAGGATCGTGATGTTGCTGAACGTCGCGCCGACGCCAAAGCGCCGCAGCCCGAAGCTGCCCGACTTGAACACCGCGGGCAGGGCATTGGTCGCGTCGTTGACGCTGATCACGCGCTGGTTGTCGAGGTCGACGGTGATTGCCGTGCCGCTCGTCGTCACTTTCAGATGGTGCGTGCTGCCGCCGACGACCGTACTCACCGGGTATGAGATGAAGTTCGTCCAGTTGTTGTTCTGGCGTCCCACGACGACTGAGTGCGTGCCCGTATCGAGGCCGATGAAATAGCCGGTCAGGCTGTCGGGTCCGCCGGCCGTCGGGTTGGTCGTGCGCACGATGAAGCCTGCGTTCGCGGCGCCGCTGCCGACCGGCGCGCTGACCGTCACGTCCGCTTCGTACGACGCGGTGGCATAGGTGCTGGCGAGCGCGACGGTCTTGTCGCCGGCGCCGGTGCCGTTGGTGGCCGGCGCGGGAATCGTGATGCTCGCGTTGCTCGTGCCGGGGCGCCAGCCTTCGGTCGAGCCGGGCGCGAGGTAGTTCGTGAAATCGCCGAACGAGAGCGTGGTCGTGGAGACCGGCGTGGGCGGCGCTGGCGGGGTGTAGGGCGGCAGGTTGAGGGTGGGGTCGGCGATCACGAGCGGCGGTGTGGTCGTTTTCATCCCGAGCGGCACGCTCTTCGCGGCCTTGAATTCGCTCTGGACGTTCGCCGCGTCGGCCTGCGCCGCGGCGGAGGCCGCGGCTGCCGCCGAAGCCGATGAATCGACAGCGTTGACCTGCTTGTCCGCCGACGCGGACACATTCGGCGATCCGTCATTACCGCCGCAAGCGCCCAGCATGGCGAGCGTCGCCAGCACAAAGTAATTGCGCACCTTTATCTCCTGATGTCCCCGCTTAATTGATGGTCATAATTATTATTAAGTCTGCATACGGCCATGGATACTCGTGCCGGACGCATCGATGCGGAAATCGATATGAATAATATTATTAGTTTCGCCGGGCTGTATCAGTACATACCCGCAATTGTCGAATGAAGGCCGCCGGGGTACGCGCGAGGGGCAAAGGCCGCAGCTCATGCGCAATGGATTAACTGCGATCCTCACTCTCGATCGGTCACGAGGCAGCGGGCATAATCCGTTTTCCAGCCGCGCGCGAGCAACGCAATGTAGTGTTCGCGCGATCCGGCGATGCACTGCTTCGCTCGCACCAGGACAACTTATGCCGCCCTCCGTCGCGATTCGCCCGAGCGCCGTGCCGCTGCGCAGCGTGGCGCTGATCCTCCTCTCGATGTTCTGCTTCGCGGTCGTCGATGCGCTGGCCAAATCGGTGGCGCTCGCCTATCCGGCCAACGAGGTGACGTTCTTCCGCATGCTGTTCGGCCTGTTTCCGGCGGTGGCGGTGTGCCTGCGCGGCAAGCCGCTCGCCGCACGCCTGAGGCATATGGATGTGCGCGGGCAGACCATCCGCTCGCTGACCTTGCTCGGCGCATCGGGTCTGTTTTTCGCGGGCCTGCCGTACATGGCGCTCAGTGAAGCGGTGGCAATCGTGTATTCGGAGACCTTGCTGGTCATCGTGCTCGCGCCCCTGCTCCTGAAGGAAGCGCTCAAGCCGCGCGATGCGCTTGCGGCCGCAATCGGTTTTGTCGGCGTGCTGTTCGTCGTGCGCCCGGACGGTGCGCATTCGAGCTGGCTCGGTCCTGTTCTGCTGATTGCGAGCGCGTTGTTCGGCGCGCTGTCGATCATCCAGATCAAGCGCATTCGCGCCACCGACGATTCGGCCACCACCGTGCTGTACTTCACCGTAGTCGGCACGCTCGTCACGGGCGCGTCGCTGTTTTTCGCGTGGCGCACGCCGTCGTTCAACGCGCTCGCGGTGATGGCGCTGCTCGGCGCGTTCGCCACCGCCGGCCAGCTGCTGATGACGATGGCGTTCCGTCAGGCCGACGCCGGCGCGCTCGCGCCGTACAACTACACGAGCATCGTGTGGGCCGCGCTATTCGGCTATCTCGCGTGGGGCGAGACGATCGGCGCCATGTCGCTGTTCGGCATCGCGCTGATCGTCGGTAGTTCGATTGCGGTCGCCATGCGCAGGAAACCGGAAGAGGGGCCGCTCGCGTAGGCGTGCGCGGTTCTGCTCCCGTTCGGGCCGGGAACGGCTGGCGTTTGGTTCGGAGTCCAACATTCAATCGTCTTAGGAGAACTGCCTTTTCCCGCCATACGGCCTGCCTCATCCGCCGATTAGACATCCGCCCAACATAAACAGAAAATCGGATGCATCCAGTACGCGTGCGCTTTCGTACGTGGATTGACCGGTCGGAAGTTGCGACCGTGACGGCGGCATCCATCGTCTCGGTCGTCGCCGACCCGCTGATCAATCCGGGCGCGTCGCCCACGTCGTCATATGGCACGCGCGGCGTCATGTCCATCATTGGAAGGGGATACGTTGTGTACAGCGAACCTGGAAAGCTTGTGTTCACGGGCATCGTCATGGGCGTCCTTGCGATCGGCGCTTTTTTATACGTGTCGGAGTCTGAAGACGACGGGTCGCCGGTGGATCAACTCGACCTCGCAAGTCATGACGAGCTCCCATATTCCGCGCGCGGCGACCTCACGAGCGGAGCGGTCGCTTACGGCGCCGTCAAATCTCGCAGCGATTCCGCGGCGAGCGTAGCGGATCGTTTGAACTCGGCGCGCAGAAGTCTGCTGCGCGACGATGTTGCTGCCGCGCGCGCGCAACCGAATACGATACGTGCGGCGCGCGAGGATGACCGTGCGGTGGTCGAGGTAAAGAAGCGGGCGCAGGCGGATCAGGAGCGGCGTGCGCTGGCGGCATCGCAAGCAGAGAAGGCTGCGCGGACGGTGGAGAAAGCGGGGCGAACGCCGTCGCCTTCGCAGGTGAAAAGCGCTCATTCGCGCGATAGCCGCATGGCGACGCGCGCGCATTCGAATCATGTGCCGAGCTATACCCGGAACCCGCGCGCGGCCGAAATCGTGACGGCGGTTGCTGGCGGTTATAGCCCATGGAGTGGCCGCGGGTCGGCGGCGAGCGTGCCGCCTCATGCAAGCGAGTCGGCCGATGTGCCGCAGGCGATGCAAGCGGTGGAGAACACGCCCGCGACGCACGATGCGCCCACTGTGCCCGTCGCGCCGCTTGCGGAGGCGCCGTGGCGACAGCCGCAGTCGGATGTGCAACCCGCGCTGTCGGCACCGCAGACCGAACCGGTCGCGCAAGCCATCGTGCCGCCGCCAATGGTTCAGACCATGCGGTCAGGCGGCGATTTGTCGAAGCTCGACGGCGGACCGAAATCGCGTGCGCAAGTGCGGGGGGAGATCGTTCACGCACGCGAGGATGGCAGCCTTCCGCGTTCGGCAATCCCGACCCCGCCGGCCCGGGCGGCGCGCCGGATGTGACGGGTGCGCTGCGTCCCTGAATGCGGGCGCTGCGCGAGGCAGCGATTCGCATCGCGATGCCGGCATCGCTTCGCCAACGTGCGTCAAGGCACATGCCGGCCAGACACGATCGCAAGCTCCTAACCGGCGACGCTCAGCGCAGTGATTCGGCCAGCCGCGCGAAGGTCGGCTCGTCGGTGCGATCGAACGCGAGCGGGGTGACCGACACGCGGCCCGAGGCGACCACGGCGGTTTCGCTATCGTGATCGTTCGCACGCGTGCCGCGTTGAAAACGCAGCCAGTGATAAGCCATGCCGCGAGGGTCGACTTGCGGTAGCACGTCGATATCCTCGACGAGGCCGACGCCTTGCCGCGTTGGCGTGAGCGGACCAGCGGCGGCCGCGTCGACATCGGGGAAATTGATGTTCAGGCAGGTAGGCGCGGCATGCTCGATCGCGAGCAGCTGACGGATCACCCCGGGAGCGAGCGCGCGTGCGGTATCCCAGCGCACGCTGTCGCGATTGCCGAAGGTCTGGCTCAGCGCGAACGACGGCAGCCCGAGCAGCAGGCCGGTCATCGCCGCGCCGACGGTGCCCGAGAACATCGTTTCGACGCCGAGGTTGCCGCCGCGATTGATGCCGGAAAGAACCAGCGTGGGCGGCGCGTCGCGCATCAGATGGCGCACACCCATCACGACGCAGTCGCCAGGCGTGCCCGTCACGCCGAAACGCCGCTCGCCCTGACGGCTCACGCGCAACGGCGAATGCAGGCTGATCGAATGCGAGGTGCCGCTCTGATCGTGCTCGGGCGCGACCACCCAGACTTCGTGCGCGAGTTCGGCGGCCACGGCTTCGAGCACGGCGAGGCCGGGCGCGTCGATACCGTCGTCGTTCGTCAAAAGCACTCGCGGCACTTTGGATTCGTAGGGGGACATCGCAGCAAACTCCTCGTGGTGATAAGGAAATGGAAGGCTCATTATCGGGCTATCGGGGTTCGCCTGTCGCGCGCGGCGACGCGGCGCGCATTCGTTCTGGATATAGAGCGGCTATGCCAAGGTTTATTGGCGGGTTTTAAAATTAGCAAAGACTATTTGCTGTTCAGGCAATAATGATAGAAATGCTTGGCGATCCTGACATCTCATTACTTTCGGTTAAGATCGAAACTAAATGGAATGAAAAAGTAGGGGCGCGGCGCTGTGTCAGGCAGAAGAGGGGATGGCTTTGCGCCGTGCGAGACTTCGAGAAAAGCCGCCAAAAACCAGATGTTTTTTGGCAAGCTTTGAAGCGCTGCGCAGCTACTCCTGATTCCTGCACTATCCAAAAATGCTTGTCCTGGTCGGCGAAATAAACGGAAAGCAAAAAAACATCGAAGTCGTAAAAACACAACGCCGTAATTAACTGAAAAATAGTTTTTCAATTTGTCGGCTATTCTCCGCGCTCGATGGCATCCGCCATTCGAATCTGGAGAGAAATCAATGAAAAAATTCGTACTGTCGAGCCTCTCGCTCGCGCTCCTCGGCGCTGCGGGCGCCGCCCACGCACAAAACTCCGTCACGTTGTACGGCCTGATCGACACCGGTCTCACCTACACGAACAACTCCGGCGGCAGCAACAACTTCCAGCAGGCGAGCGGCCTGCTCAACGGCAATCGCTGGGGCCTGCGCGGTTCGGAAGATCTGGGCAACGGCCTGAAGGCGATCTTCGTGCTCGAAAGCGGCTTCAACCTGTCGACCGGCAAGATGGGCCAGAACAGCCGTATGTTCGGGCGCCAGTCGTTCGTCGGTCTGTCGAGCGATCAGTATGGCGCGGTGACCCTCGGCCGCCAGTACGACAGCGTGGTCGATTATCTCGGCCCGCTCGCGCTGAACGGCACGCAATACGGCGGCACGCTCGCCTCGCATCCGTACGACAACGACAACCTGAACAATTCGGTGCGTATCAACAACTCGGTCAAGTACCAGAGCGTCAATTACGGCGGCTTCAAGCTCGGCGCGCTGTACGGCTTTTCGAACGCGGCGGGCAGCTTTGCCGACAGCCGCGCCTATAGCGTCGGCGCGTCGTACACGTTCGGCGGCCTGAAGGCGGCGGTCGGTTATCTGCAACTGAATGGCGCGGGCTCGACTACCAATTCGAGCGGCGCAGTGGCCTCGGGCGACTCCACCTTCACGGCGGCGCGTCAGCGTACCTATGGCGCGGGTGTGAACTACGCGTTCGGCGCGGCGAATGTCGGCCTCGTGTTCACGCAGACGCAACTGAGCGACGCGAGCGCGATCGGCACGTCGGCATCGGGCACGACGAGCGGTCTGACGCTCAATGGCGGCAGCGCGCGTTTCACGAACTACGAACTGAACGGCCGTTACGCGTTGACGCCGGCGTGGACGGTGTCGGGCGCGTACACGTTCACCGACGCGCGTCTGAACGGCGCGAGCCCGAAGTACAACCAGGTCACGTTGCAGACCGACTACGCGTTGTCCAAGCGTACCGACGTCTATGCCGAGGCGGCTTATCAGCATGTCGGCAGCACGGGCAACTCGGGCGTCACGGCCGATATCGTCGGCGTGAGCGCATCGTCGACCGATACGCAGGTCGTCGGCACGGTGGGTATCCGTCATCGCTTCTAACCGGACGCTCTAGTAGCGTCACTGCGAGAAAGCCCGTCATTGACGGGCTTTTCTCACTTCTTCCTTGCGTCTTCTGATTTTGTTGCCGGGCGCGTACCATGCAGAGTGCTTCGTGCGCCGCCCCGACCCAACTTCGAGCCCGACCCGGCCACAAACGGACTTCGTCGGCGCGTGATCGGGCTGGCCGCGCGCGTTACCCATCACCTCGTGCCGGATGGACAGACATGCAGATAGAACCGTTTGAGATCGCCATTCCCGATCGTGATATCGACGATCTGCGCGAGCGCATTCGCGCCACGCGCTGGGCGCCTGGCACGCCGTCGCCTGCGTGGCAGCAAGGCGCCGACCCCGCGTGGTTGCGTGAACTGGCGGCATATTGGGCCGAACATTTCGACTGGCGCGAGGCCGAACGCAGGTTGAACCGGCAGACGCAGTTCATGACCGATATCGGCGGCCAGCGCGTGCACTTCGTTCATCGGCGTGGCGCGGGGCTCTCGCCCTATCCGCTGGTGATCACGCATGGCTGGCCCGGTTCGTTCTTCGAGTTTCACGCGTTGCTCGATCAGCTCTGCGACCCGGCCGCGTTCGGCGCCGATCCCGCCGACGCGTTCGATGTAGTCGTGCCGTCCCTGCCAGGCTTTGCGTTTTCGCCCGCGCCCGCGCAGCCGGGCACATCGGCGTTTCAGGTCGCGGACCTGTGGATGTCGCTGATGCGCGGTCTCGGCTACGAACGCTTTGGCGCTCAGGGTGGCGACCTCGGCGCGGGCGTGTCGATCGCGCTCGCCGCGCGGCATCCGCAATGTGTCGATGGCATTCATCTGAACTTCCTGCCTGGTTCATACGAGCCCGCGATCGGCGCGGCCCGGCGGCCGCTCACGCCCGACGAGGAAAAATTCCTGCGCGATAAAGCCGAATGGGCCGCGCTCGAAGGCGGTTATGCGCATATGCATGCCACCAAACCGCAGACGGCGGCCGCCTCGCTCAACGATTCACCGGTGGGGCTTGCCGCCTGGATCGGCGAAAAGTTTCGCGCGTGGAGTGATTGCGACGGCGATGTCGAGCGGGTGTTTTCGAAAGACGAGCTGCTCACCAACATCTCGCTCTACTGGCTCACGCAGAGCATCGGTTCGTCGATGCAGATGTATTGGGAGAACCGCTTGCAGCCGATGCGTTTTCTGGACGGGCAGCGGGTCGTGCCCCCGGTCGGCTATGCGCATTTTCCGAAGGAACTGAGCCATCCGCCGCGCAGCTGGCTCGAAAGAACCTTCGATGTGACGCAATGGACCGACATGCCGAGCGGCGGGCATTTCGCGGCAATGGAGAAACCTGATCTGCTTGCGACCGAGATCAGGCGGTTTTTCAGGCCGTTGCGGCAGAAGAGAAGCTAGCGAGGCGGCAGGCGTAAGTACGCCGCCTGCTTTGTCATCCGCGCACAATCAGGCATGAAAGCGCTGCACGAGGCTCACCGGCACCCCGCGCGCATCCGCATCCGGACTGCGACGCGGAACGCGTCACGCTGGACGACGTCGAAACGAACTCCGCAGTGCGCGCCGTCTCGCCAGGCAGGATCAGATGGCGGGGCGCTTTTGCGTTGCTGCGCGGTACATGCCGGTAAGCAGGTTACTAAGTCACCCTTATCAATTCGATCGACAAAATCTTCAACGACGTCAGCATGATGCAACGGCGCGTTGCTCGAAAAAGAGGCCCGCATGGCGAATTTCACGCAAGCGTTTCTGGCACCACCTGTGCGTCGCGTGGTGAAGCGTATCGTCAGGACGTCGAACGTCGAGCACCTCGCTCTCCGCCGGGGCGCTAAACGCGCGCCGTGCTTCACATTTTCACGTCGATGCGTCCGTAGACTCCGTTTGTTTCGTCATTCGGCCCGGCGGCGAAAAACAGTGTGTTGACCGGCTGATTGTCGAGCCCATTGCCGAACGCGATGCCCCACAAGCCGCTTTGTGAGAACGCCGAGCCGTTCGGCAGATTGACCGGGCCGCGCAACTGGCCGCTCGCGGGATCGAATGCGTTGATCGTTCCGTCGCCGAAGTTGCCGATCAGCACGTCACCGCTGAAGCGGCCGAAATTGGCCGGCGCTTGCGTCACGCCCCACGGCGCGTTTAGCGGGCCCGCCGAAGCGAAGCGTTGCATGAGATTGCCAGCCGTATCGAAGACATCGACGAATCCGAGGCCGGCGCCGTCGACGTTGTCGTGCGCGGCCGCATCCTGTTTCGCGTAAGTCACGAACAGCTTTGTGCCGATCGCCTGAATGCCGAACGGCGCGAAGCCGGCGGGCAACGTCGAGTCCTCAAACTTGCCCGGCATCGCTACCTTGGCGAAGCTGCGGTCGAACACGTCGATCCTGTTGTTGTGAAAGTCGGTCGCATAGAGGAAATTGGCGCCGCCGTTGTTCGCCAGGGCGAGTCCCTTATAGACCGCGCCGGCGCTGCCGCCGTCGAACATGACGAATGCGATGGTGGGCGCGACCGCGGGCGCCCACGCGGTGATCGTGCCGCCTTCACCCGCAAAGATGAATGCGCCGACGCCGGTTTTGCCACCTTGCGTGACGCTGAAATCGCTGGTGCCATTGAACACGATGCCGGTGGGACTGGCGGGTCCGGCGGTTCCATCCGGAATACTGACGACAAGCGATTGCGGCACGCCGTTGCCGTCATACAAGGTCGCCAGCGAGGTAGCGTTGTCGGCCACCCAGACAAAGCCCTTCGGGTTGAACGCGACGCCCCACGCGTTTTTCAGGTTTGAGTCCGTGTGCGCTGCCGCGACCGAGCCGTCGGACACCAGCATGGTCGAAACAAACGACTGCGTGCTGAGCGAATCGGAACTCCCTCCGCACGCGACAAGACTCGTCAACGCTGCGCCCCCCACGACGGCGCTCAATACCTTAAGCACGGACTTCATGGCTGCACCTCTCTGATGACCGACGGTCATTGCGCCTATTGAACGCATCGCGTCGCGGCTTTATTCCGCCGTTCAAAGGGATTTTTGAAGCCATCGGCGAGGCGTTGGCGCGAGCTGCGCGATACACGCGGTTGATATCTCGTGGCTGTTCACGATCGCCCACGCAAAAAAAACTTGACGCAGCGCGCCCACCGTTTATAGTTCACCATATGGTGAAGTCTCCAGTCAGTCAACTCGATCGCACTTTTTCCGCCCTCGTGGACCCCACGCGGCGGGCCATCCTCGCGCGTCTCGAGCGTGAGCCCGGCCTCTCGGTGACGGAAATCGCGCGTCCGCTGCCGCTCAAGCTGCCGGCGGTCATGAAGCATCTCGACGTGCTCAGCGACGCGGGTTTGATCGCTCGCACGAAGAGCGGCCGAACCGTGTCGGTCGAACTCGTCGCCGCGCCGATGGAAGAGGTGATGGCCTGGCTGCGGCGCTATGAACGTTTCTGGTCCGCGAGTCTCGACCGGCTCGCCGATTTTGTCGAAGGGGAAGAGCAATGATGGAAGAGAAGCCGAGCCTGACAATCGTGCGGCGCCTGAAGGCGCCCCCGGCGAAGGTCTACGCCGCATGGACGCGCCCCGAGTTGATGGCGCGCTGGTGGGGACCCGACGCCGGCCCGGTGCTGAGCGCCGAAGCCGATCCGCGCGTGGGCGGCCGCTTTCGCGTGGTGTTCCAGACGCTGGATGGCGCAACGCACGACTGCCACGGCGAATACCAGCAGGTGGAGGCGGATCGCAAGCTCGTCTTCACGTGGCAGTGGGTCACGCTGCCCGAGCGGCGCTCTCTCGTGACGATCCAGTTTCGGCCGATCGACGCAGGCACCGAAATGACCTTCACGCACGCGCAATTCTTCGACGAAGCCGCGCGCGACGGTCATCAGGCCGGCTGGAGCGGTGCATTCGAGAAGCTGGACAGTCTCATCGCCGAACTGGAAAGCGCAGTCGATAGCGATTGAAGCTACTGCTTGCCCAACCCGCCCGATGGCTTCTGTTCTGGACAGGCACCCGCAAGCGTGCCGTCATGCAAAGCATTTCGTTTGCGAATCGAATGTAGCGGAGCCTGACCTTTAGCCGGCGCGTTTTGCTGCGAAGGTGCGGCCCGTAGTGCCTAGGGAAGACCATGGCAAATGCGGTAACCAACCGGGAGTCACCATGAGCTTTATTTTTGCCCTGCTCCAGAAGATCAGCGATCTCTTTGCGTCACCCCATCTGCCGCTGGATTCGGACTACTCGTTCGAGGCGCGTAGCCGAGAATCGAAGCGCATGCGTAGGGCACTCGCTACGTTGTTCCGCATCGAGCAGAGCGACAAAAACTAGTTGAACCGGCGCAGGCGCGGACCACCGCGTGAAGGGGCGCACTTCAGGTGCGCAACATCGGTTACATCCATGATGTGCATACCGAGGTAGAACATGAAGCTCTACTATGCCGAAACGCTCGCACCCCGCAAGGCATGCGCGGTTGCCAGATACTTAGGGTTGCCAATCGACTATGCGTTCGTCGATCTGCGAAAGGGCGAGCAAACGCGTCCCGACTATCTCGCGATCAACCCGAACGGCAAGGTGCCGAGCCTCGTCGACGGCGAGAAAAATCTCTGGGAAGCCGACGCGATCATCTGCCATCTCGCGCAGCGTGCGGAATCGGAACTCTGGCCACGCAGCGTGCAGCAGCAGATCGACGTGGTGCGCTGGCTGAGCTGGAACAGCCAGCACCTGTACCGGCAGGGAGGATCGCTTTATTTCGAGCATCTGGTCAAACCGTGGATCGGGCTCGGCGAGCCCGAACCGTCGACGGTCGCGCAAGCTCAGGGATTTTTTCGGCAGCACGCGAGCCTGCTTGATGAGCATCTCAAGGGACGTAAGTGGCTCCTCGGAAACGACCTGTCGATCGCGGATTTTTCCGTTGCGGTGACGCTGCCGTACGCGAAAAGCGCCGCGATGCCAGTGGACGAATTTCCGGAGGTGCAGCGCTGGCACGATCAGTTGAACGCATTCGACGCATGGCGTAATCCGTTTCCCGCACGGCCTGCGCATGCCGCGACACAGGCGTGAATGCTCGATCATGTGTTGCGCGATGCTCGCCCTGACGATGACGCTGCTGACCGGCTGGCGAAGCGTTTCGCGCACGCTCGACGGCCGCGGCGCACGAGTGCGCCGGACGGCGATCGTGGTCATCGCAATCGGCGCGGCCACCGGGTCTGCGATGGTGACGGATCGGTTCGCGGCGGCCGGTCAAGCGCTGTCGTGGCTCACGCGATCAGACGGCATGCCGATCTGCGGTGAGCATTTCATCCGGTAGCGGCTGGGGCTGACGCGTTGCAAAAGGAGAGGTTTTGCATAGCGAGCAGTGCGCAAGCCGCACGGCGCGGTTCGAGCGCCCTTCGATCCGAACACGTCTTGCCGAATTGCCGTATCGTACGAGCTCACGCGTCTGGTTGCGGATCGAGGGTACGTCATGGCACTTTCGTCGAAAAACGATGGACGCCGCATCGACAGGCGCCGGTTTCTGCGCGCGGCGAGCGGTGCAGCAATCGGCCTGCCGGTTTCGCTTTCGGTGCCACGACTGGCCTCTGCGCAATTGCAAGCTCAACCGCAAACCCAATCCGAACCCGCCACGCCGCTGCCGCGCATGGCGCAACGCGTGATTCCCTCAACGGGCGAACGTCTGCCGGTGGTGGGCTGTGGCACCTGGCGCACCTTCGATGTCGGCGACGACCCCGCCGCGCGCGCACGACTCGCCGACGTGCTGCGTATCCTGTTCGAAGCAGGCGGTTCGGTCATCGACTCGTCGCCGATGTACGGCTCGTCGGAAGTCGTGGCCGGCGCGCTGCTCACACAGCTCGGCGCACACGACAAAGCCTTCGTCGCGACCAAAGTCTGGACCGAAGGGCGCGACGCAGGCATCGCGCAGATGGAAGAATCGCTGCGCCGGTTTCAGCAGCCGCGCATCGATCTGATGCAGGTTCATAACCTGCTCGACTGGCGCACGCAACTCGCGACGCTGCGTGACTGGAAAGAGCGCGGCCGGATTCGCTACATCGGCATGACGCACTACACGTCGAGCGCATTCGGGGAAGTCGCGTCCGTGATGCGCAGCGAAAAGCCCGACTTCGTGCAGATCAACTACGCGGCCGACGACCGCGCCGCCGAAGCGCGCATCCTGCCGCTCGCGGCGGAGCTGGGCATCGGCGTGGTGATCAATCAGCCGTTTGGCGGAGGCGGCTTGCTCGCGCGGGTCGTCAAAACGCCGTTGCCCGCATGGGCGGCGGAAATCGGCTGCACGAGCTGGGCGCAAATTCTCCTGAAGTTCGTGCTCGCGCATCCGGCGGTGACGGTGGTCATTCCGGGCACAGGCCGTCCGCAATACATGGCCGACAATGTGCGGGCTGGTTCGGGGCCGTTGCCCGACGAGGCGATGCGCGCACGGATTGTCGCGGCGGTGAACGGCTAACGAGCCGCTTTCGTCTGATACGGCCGTGAACTCAATAGCTAGTTAAAATTAAAATCCATTCGAATGGCTATCCGCAATGGCGCCGCGCCTTAGCACAATGGCGCGGCAGAGAAAAATAAAATTTCCCGTAGTAATTCTCTAAATCTTATTTCCGGGCACGTTTAACTTCGCCGAATATCCCTTCCATTCGAAGGGCATACACGAAGCACGTCCACAGGAAAGATTGTGAAAGGAAGTTGACACGGGAACGTTTGCCAAACTAGTCTACGCACTGTCGTCCAAGCCGACCTCGATTGGCTCACCCGCCTGCAGATGCAGGTGTGACGTCGCTTTGCCGGTTCGGCCAGGCGTCGCATGGATGTCCTGCCAGGCGATTCAGGCAGTCGATTTGAAAGCATTGTAATAAATAGGGCGTTCAATTAAAAATCAGCCACGAGTGCTGAGGCTTCAACACGCCTATTCATTCTCACTAGCAATCCGGTGCTAGTGCGGGAGACCTTTTTCGCTGAAAAAAAACAGAGAAACACAGCATAAGCACTCAACGCACTTTCTTTAAGCCGATATTGTCAGTCGAGGATTAAAATGCGTATAAATTTCCGATTACAGATACAGTGCCTGACGCTAGCCGGAATTGTTGTTCTGGCGGGCTGCGGCGGCAGTGACGGCTCGTCCGCCCTATCGAGCAAGTCCGCGCAGACGCCGGCGGCCGCTTCCGATCCCGCGCTCGCGCCGCCGGCCGCGCCCCCCGTCGCCAATACATCGATCGACAAAACCGTGCCGCCAGTCGAATTGCCCGACACGGTCACGCCGGTCAACTACAAGCTCTGGTTCCGTCCGAACCCGGCGCTGTCTTCGTTCGACGGCCGCGCGGACGTGCAGATCAAGGTGCTGAAGGCGGTCAACGCCATCACGATCGCCGGGCATCGCATCAAGTTCACCAACGGCACGATCACACTTCAGCCGGGCAACATCCCGTTGATCGCCACGCCGCAGGACGACGGCGATTTCTATCAACTGCGCCCGGTGAGCGGCCAGATCGCCGCGGGCAATTACTCGCTGCACATGGAGTGGAGCGGCATCATCAACTTCAAGACCTATGACGACCCGGTCGCAAAGACCGGCGGCAGCTGCGGCGACGATTCTTATCCGGGATGCTCCGCGGCCGAAGGCGTGTTCCGCGTCGATCTGAAGTCGACGGACGGCACCACGAGCGGCGCGATTCTCACGCAAGGCGAATCGAACCTCGCGCGACAATGGTTCCCGGGTTGGGACGAACCGGCTTTCCGTCCGACCTACGAGGTGAGCGCGGAAGTCCCGCAGAACTGGAACGTCGTATCGAACGCGGCCGAGAAGCCGGCAGTGAACGTGGATAGCGGCTACAAGCTGGTGTCGTTCGAAAAGACGCCGCCGATGCCGTCGTATCTGCTCTTTTTCGGCGGCGGTCAGTTCGACATTCTCGAAGACGATTTCACGAGCCCGCTGCCCGACGGCAAAGGCCTGCATCTGCGCATCTTCACGCCGCCCGGCATGCGTGACTGGGCCAAGCCCGCGATGCAGCAGACCAAGCAGGCACTCGACTACTACTATCGTTACACCGGCATCGCGCTGCCGCTCACCAAGTTCGACACGATCGCCGCCAACGACGCGTTCAAGGAGCAGAAGGACCTGAACTTCGGCGGCATGGAGAACTGGGGGGCGATTCTCGAATTCGCCGACGACATCCTGCCAGCGCCGGGCACCTCGATGTCCGACTACGGCGTGACCGTGCTCACGCACGAAGCCGCGCACCAGTGGTTCGGCGATCTGGTCACGCTCGACTGGTGGGACGACGTGTGGCTCAACGAATCGTTCGCGACGTTCTTCGAGAACAAGACCAAGGTGCGCTTCTTCCCGGACCGCTTCAGCTGGGTCGACGACGTGAAGAACAAGTACGCGGTAATCAACGCCGATCTGAAGTCCACTGCGTTCCCGGTACAGCCGAACTTCAACGGCTGGGCGTCGAACGACTTCGTGCTGAGCGCGAGCGCGTTCACGTACGACAAGGGCGGCCACGTGCTGAAGATGATTGAGAACTATCTCGGCGAGGACACGATGCGTAAAGGTTTGCAGTCGTATCTGGCCGACTACTCGCTCGGCAACGTCACGCCGAGGCGCCTGTGGGACGAACTGGCGAAAGCGAGCGGCGAGCCGATGGTAGCGATCGGCGACAGCTTCGTGCGGCAAACCGGTGTGCCGCTGATCTCGCTCGACACGCAGTGCGACCTGACGACGAACCAGACCGTGGTCACGCTCAAACAGTCGCCGTTCCCGAATCAGAACGCGTATCCGGGCACGCAGTGGACGATTCCGTTGACGCTCGCGTACGGCGACGGGCTGACCTCACGCAAGATGATCGCGATGAAGGACATGCAGACCCAGGTCCGTCTGAACGGCTGTTCCGCGGTGCTTGCCGATCCGAGCGGGCTCGACTACTACGTGACCAACTACAGCAACAACGCGTGGAGCCAGTTGCTCGCGCAGGGGAGCGCGCTACAGGACCCGGTGCTGCTCGCCAGTCTGCAACTCGAAGCGAAGCTGCTCGTGACCAACGGGCTGGCTGACCCGTCGCGCCAAACCAGCATCGGCTCGCTCAGTCCGGCGCTCACGCCGCTCGCGCGTCAGTTGTTGAGCACGGTGCCGACGACGCAATCGCTGCGTCCGGCGATCCGTTATCAGGGCAAGCTCAAGCAGAAGCAGCAGGCGCAGTGACATAGTGGATGGCAGTCCGGCGGCCCACATCGCGGGATCATGCGATGCGGGCCGTTTTTTTTGAGGGCGACCGCACGACCCAGGAATAAATCCGGCGCAACATCAGTCATGCCTCATGAACCGAGTCGCAAAAGGCCGCCGCGCGAGTGCGCGGCGCGCCCGCGAATCCTTATCGTGAGGTCACCATGTCGTCACATCATCCCATCGATCCGGCGCGTCGCGGCGCGCTGAAATGTCTTGCATTCGGCGGCTTGGGCACCGTGTTCATGCTGGCGGGCGGCGTGCTCATGCCGGTGGAGCTGGCGCTCGCCGCTGATGGCAAGACCCCGGCGGCCGCAATGGGCACGCCGCTCTTTCTGCAGATCAGCGACACGCATATCGGCTTCAACAAGGAAGCCAATCCGGACGTGGCGGGCACGCTGAAGCAGACCATCGAGTTCGTCAATGCGATGCCGCTCAAGCCCGCTCTGACCATCCATACCGGCGACATCACGCATCTGTCGAAAGCGTCGGAGTTCGATCTCGCGGCGCAGCTGATGTCGGGTCTGAGCATCACTGAACTTCACACCGTACCCGGCGAGCACGACGTAACCGACGGCCCGGGCGCCGAATACTTCAGGCGATTCGGCCAGGCGTCGGACAACCGCGGCTATTACAGCTTCGACCACCAGGGCGTGCATTTCGTCGGCCTCGTCAACGTGATGCACTTCAAGCCGAACGGCCTCGGCGCTCTCGGCGACGAGCAGCTCGCCTGGCTCGAAAACGATCTCAAAGGACGCTCGTCGAGCACGCCGATCGTCGTGTTCGCGCACATGCCGATGTGGACCATCTACGAGCCGTGGGGCTGGGGCACCGGCGACGCCGGCGCGGCGATGAGCCATCTGAAGCGCTTCGGCTCGGTGACGGTGCTCAACGGGCACATTCACCAGATCGTATCGAAGGTGGAAGGCAACATCACCTTCCACACCGCGCGTTCGACCGCCTATCCGCAGCCGAGCGCCGGCAACGGCGAGGGCCCTGGGCCGCTGAAAGTGGCCAGCGATCGGCTTCCCAGCATGCTCGGCGTCACCAGCGTCAGCATCGCGCAACATCCGCTGAAGGCGACGCTCGCCGATGTGACGCTGGTTTAAAGCTCAATTCGTTTCACGCACGGAATTCACTCAGGAGATCAGTCATGCAAACGAATCGGCCAGGCCGCACGCTTTCGATTCTGTTCGGCAGCGCCGCGTTGATCGTGGCGTCGGCGGGGTTTTATGCTGCGCACGCCGAAACGCCCGGCACAGTGGTCATCAAGAACTTCATGTTTTCGCCGATGGCGCTCACGGTCAAGGCCGGCTCGACCGTGACCTGGAAGAACCTGGATGGCGAGCCGCACACGGTCGTCAACGATGCCGGCATGTTTCGTTCTGCGGCGCTCGATCAGAACGACTCGTATCAGTTCAAGTTCGACAAACCCGGCGTCTACAACGTGTTTTGCGGTATCCATCCGAACATGAAAGAGACGATCACCGTGCAGTGACCGCAGCGAGCGAGGGGCGGGTGTTCAGGCGGTATGCAGCTCACTGAGACGGCAAAGCAGAATGCCGTAGCCGGTCAGATGGCCGAGATACACACTCGTGAAGACGGTGGAACCCGGCAGGTCTTCGATCAGATGCCGCAGTTCTTCCATGTGCAGCGGCGGCATCGACAGCCGCGGTCGTTCCTCGCGCAGGTCCGCCGCTTCGGCCAGTTGCCGGTGCGCCGCGACCAGCTTGCCGAGGCGTTCGAGGAAAGCTTCGCGCCACGATGCATCGAGTGCGGCGAACTGATCGTGGAACGTGTTCAAGGTCTCCAGAAAGTTGACGAGAGAATCGAAGACTTCCTGATAGCACGCGAACAGCGGCAGCCGGGCCCGATTGCGTTTCAGATGCGGCGAGACCCATGCCTGCTCGATATCCGTTTTCAACAGCTGGTGCGCCTGTTTGAGGTTGGTGCTCAGCGCGCGCAGACTGGCGGTCGCGGGTTTGATCTGCGCGCGCTCCAGCTTGCCCGCGGCCAGTTGCGCAAAGGTGTCGGTGGACTGCGCGTTGCCGTCGTTCACGAGCGTGTTGGCCCAGTAGCCGTGATCGGGCGGGAAGGCCACCTGCTGGAGGATGAAGCCGAGCAGCATGCCCAGCACCACACCGATCAGACGTTGCTCGAGCAGCGGAAGATGCTCGCCGGTGTAGAGCACGAGTGTCATGGGCACCGTGACGCTGGTCATCTGGAACAGCGACGGCCTGAGTCCGATGATGCCGAAGATCACCACCGGCAGCAGCAACGCGCCCAGCCAGAGGTGCGGTGCGGTCAGCCAGATCAGCAAGGTGCCCAGCGGCATGGCGACGACGTTGGATAGCACCCGCTTGTAGAAATAGCTTCTGGCCGCCGAAATCGAGCTTCCCAGCGCCAGCGTCAGCATGGCCGAACCGGCGAGCGAGACGGCGGCGTCGGGATAACCGAGCAGCGAAGGGATGAAAAAGCCGATCCAGAGGCCCAGCGTCAGCTTCGTGTATTTCGCCGTTTCGGACAAAGAGAAGCGCGCGAAGGCGCGGCGAAACGGCGTGAGCGGCTTGTGGGTGTAGACGTTGGACATGTCGTGGGTGGACCGATGACGTTAAGCCCGATGCGGTAACAGGTGGACGTGACCTTACCACTGCCTTCGAACTATGGCGGGAATCAGAACAGCAGCAGGTGCGCAAGGCGAGACGTGGCGTGCGGCGCGTTTCAAACGGCGCACGCGCGGCGCACTACGATGGTCTGATGGGCGTGGTTGTTGCGTGACAGAGGCGACGAAAGCTGGCTGCTTTACAGACCTTCGGCAGACGCTTGCGCGAATGCTTGCGCAGACGACAGTCCGGGATCATCGGAGGGCGCCTGCGCCATGCGCTCTTGTACCTTTTACCAGTTCAACGCTGCGAGCATGGCCTGGCGCAGCGGCGTTTAAAGCGGCGGCGCCGTGTTGTCGATGGGTAAGGAGCGGCGTACATTCTGTCCTTGCATCGACCTTGCGACGTCGTGTGATCGAAGTCTGATGATGGCTTGCGAGCCAGCAGTGGGACGTACTCCGGAGCAATTGCGATGGCTAACGATTCCGACTTGCCTCAGTCCGAAGCAGAGGGCCAGGATCGTCGTTTCGACATCCGCGGCGCGCACCGGACGAGTGCCCCGCCGGCCGGCTTCGGCCGATTCGCGCTTTGCATCGCGGCTGCCGGCGCATTGGCGTGCGGCGTGCTGGCCACGGTCGCTTACGGCGTCTGGTTCAATCAAGATCAGCAGGCGTATGCCGAGGCCATCGCAAGCGCGCGGCAGGCGCTCGGGATGCCGGTCTCGTCGTCGCTCGTCGCGTCAGGCGCGGCGGCCAGTCCGATGAAACCCGTCGCGTTGATTGAGCGGGCAGTGTCGCCGGCTGAGCCGGGCGTTGCTGCGACGCACGCCAAAACGACGGCGCCGGCCACGACCGAAGCCATCGGGGCCGCGGCGCCCACCTTGAATGCACCGGCGACGAGGAAGCCGTCCGGCAGCGAGGCGATCGCGAGCGAGCCTTCAAGTAGTCGGGCATCGCCGTTATCGGACGGCGAGCAGGGCAGCCAGCAGGCGGTCTGGTGGGGACAGGTCGCGCCGGCCCCGGCTGAGCCTGATCCCCGCACCGTCGTTCTCGCCGACGCCACTCCGCGTACGTCACACTCACCGTCACCGTCATTGCGTCCGGCCCGCCGCATCAATAACTCAGCCGGTCGCGCCGCGCAACAGTCCGCGGCGGCACGCTCAGGCAAGGAGGCGCGGACCGCGCAAGCCGAGCGCCGCGCTTCCGCGCCCGACGCGAAACACAAGGACAGCCTGTTCGCGCGCATGGGGCAGTTCTTTCGACGCGTGGACTACCGGCAACATGACGCCGGACGTCAGCAGCAAGATCTCTACTCGCGTCCGTGAGCCGCTCGGAAGCCGGCGCGCGGATCGCGAAGGTGTGCCGGCGATGCGCTTCAGACCGGGTCCCGCGACGGTCGCCGTGGCGTCGCTGCTGTGTCTGCTCATCGGCTTGCTGTACCTGGCGATGCAGATCAGGACGGTCTTTTCCGATCAGCTGAAACAGGAGTACGCCAGCCTCGTGCTCGATGCGGCTGTCCATGCGCAAAGCGCGCGCGAGCACGTCGGCATGTGGCAGCGTGTGCCGGCCGACCGTCCCGCCGACGCGCAGAACGACGGGCGGGCGCGCGCCGAACTCGCGCAACGCCTCACGTCGCTCGCGGCGCTGGTCAACGCGAGTCCGTCGACCGCGCCCCACATTCCGCCCGCTATGCTGAGCCCGGAAGCCAGCCTCGACGACACCGACGCGTTACTGCGCAATGTCTCGACGTATTGGCGCGTGCAACGCGACGCCGACAGCGCCGACCTGCGCGTGCGAATCACTCACGTCGCGCGCACATTGATCGCGCTGGCAGCGCTGCTGTTCTGCATGCTGATCACGGCGGTAGGCATGTACGCCCGACGCAATCGCCAGTTGGCGGGGCAGTCGCATGAGTTCGAGCATGCGTCGCTGCATGATTCGATGACCGGCCTGCCGAACCGGCGCAAGCTGCTGGCCGAGCTGGACGAAGCCGCGGCCCGGGGGCGCGCGACGTCCACGGCTCACCGGCTTGCGGTACTGTACATCGACCTGGACGGGTTCAAGCAGGTCAACGATTCGCTCGGGCATCGCGCGGGCGATGAATTTCTGATCGCGGTGTCAATGCGCTTTCGCGAATCGGTGCGCAAGACCGATCTCGTCGCGCGGATTGGTGGCGACGAATTCGCGGTCCTCGTACGCACGTTCGCGAGCGACGCGGAGCTTGCCGAGATCGCGCGGCGGCTGATCGGCTGCGTGGTGCGCACCGATGAGCAGAGCGGCATCGGGGTAGTGCGCGCGAGCATCGGCATCGCGAGCTTTCCGGAACCGGTGGATGACTATCGCCGCCTCGTCGCCGCTGCCGATGACGCCATGTATCAGGTCAAGCGCAGCGGCAAGAATGGCTACGCATTCGTGGCGCCGGCGGGACGGGCGGCTGTCTCGTGAGTGTGTTTCATGAGCTTGGCGGCGCAGTGATGAGCGTTGCCTCGGCGGGGAGCTTCCCTGCGCGCCGCGCCAGTTCGTCGAGCACTTCCTGACGCCGCTCATCGGGCATGCTCTTCCATTCGCGGATTTCCGCGCGGGTACGCAGGCAGCCGACGCAGAACCCCGAATTGCCGTCGATTCTGCAAACGTCGACGCACGGTGACTGGATTGCCATGTTCAGATTTTCACTTCCGGTGAATCGAGCTCGATGGTCGTGTATGAACGGCCGTCGGATCGTTATATCAAAGCGTGATAGAAAGCGCGAGCCGCGGCGGGCGGGACCGGCCGCCGCGCGGCCGAGGTCGTGCATCGACGACGGGGGCGACGAGTATATCCAATCCGCCAGCAAGGCGAACGCACGCGACGCTTTGTTTCGTGTTAAAAAAACGTAGCCCGCCGAGACGGCACGCGTTGCCTTGGCGGGTTTCGTTATTCCGGCATCATCCGCAGCGGAAGGGGCAATGTCCAGATATTCGTCGATGCGCGCCGTC
>NZ_NPIH01000141.1 GCF_012275575.1 Paraburkholderia sp. SG-MS1
GCCGAGCGCCGGCAGAACCGCCAGCCCCGCCGCCATCGCCAGCCCGCCCCACACGCTCGTGACGAGCACGTGCAGCGTTTGCATGCCGATCGCCGCGGACGCCACGCCGGCATCGGCCGCATGCCCGAGCGACGCCTTGCCCGCCGCGACCGCGATCACCGCGAGCCACAGCAGCGCATTGCGCAGCATGCCCGTGTGACTGGTCACCGCTGTGCCGAGCAAGACGAGCGCGCCGGCAAACGCGACGCTCCAGCCGTAGCCGACATGCGTTTGCGTCAGCACGGTCGGCACGACGCCGAACGCGGCCGGCAAGGCGACGCCGCCCATTGACGCCGCCTGATACAGCAGCCAGCCCAGGTCCGCGAGCACCAGCACGACCGTCGCGGTCAGCAGCGATCGTTGCGCGCGCATCCAGGCCGGGCGCGCGGGGGAAATTTTTTGCTTGGCGTCGTTCGCGAGCCACGCGCCGAGCAACGCCGAACCGACCGCAAACGCAAACGCGACGTTCATGAGCGCGGCCATGGCGACCTGCCCGATCCACAAACCGTCGACGCTCATTTAACGTTGAACGCGAAGTCGCCTTGGGTACGGTGGCCATCGGTGGCGACCGCGATCCAGTGCACCGCATAGCGGCCCGTGCTCAACGGCGGCAGCGGCAGGCGCATCACCCTGGCGTCCTGCTTGTCGACTTCCGAGGCGGCCTGCGTGGCGGCCTTGCCGCTCGCATCGGCCAGTGTGATCCTGCTGAACGCCGGCTCGAGGGGCTCGGTGAAATGGATCGTCACCGCGGTGGGCGCGACGGCGTCGGCGTTGGCCGCCGGCTCGCTGGACGCGAGATGCGCATGCGCGGATGCGGCAGCCGTCACAACCAGCGCCGCGGCGCCGACCATCCACGCACGCAGCGCCGGACGGGAAAAATGGAATAGCTTCATGTAAGGCCGATAGCTGATGAACAGGAAAACGGTGAGTGTCGAGCCGGGCGCATCTGGCTCGGACAGCGGCCGGCGAGCCCGGAAGTGTACGCTTCGATGGATCGCTCCGGCATCGGTTCAACCCGTTTTGTTGAATGGCACGGCGCGCCCCGCGTCAACGAGGTGGGACGGAACAGCCAGGTTGAGATGACGAAAACGCCACACGAAGCAGTATTGCGCGCCAAACTGTCGCATCGGCGTTACACCAGGAACCTTCTCTAACGTGACAAATAGTCACCATCACCCTTCAATGATAGAATGCTGCGTCGCCGCAGCGCCGGCTGCCCTTCACACCGAGCCGCTCGAAGTTCGGTCAGGTCCCCGATTTTGATGGAGTTACGCGTGTCTTCTAGACGCCTTTTCCGCCCGTTGGTCGCCCTTCTCCTGATCGGCTCCGCGGGTGTCTATAGCGCTGCGAAAGCGCAGACTCAACCGAAGGCCCCCGACACAATGGAAGCGCGCGTGCAGGGTTGCACGGCGTGCCATGGCTCGCATGGGCAAGGTACCGACAACGACTACTTCCCACGCCTCGCGGGCAAGCCGGCCGACTATCTCTTCAACCAGTTGCAGAACTTCCGCGAAGGGCGTCGCAAGTACCCGCCCATGAATTACCTCGTCACGTATCTTTCGGACGACTACCTTCATCAGATCGCGACGTTCTTTTCGCAGCAGCGCCCGCCGTATCCGCCGCCGGCCAAGCCGACGGTGTCGTCGGCCACGCTCGCGCGCGGCCAGCAGCTCGTGCTGAATGGCGACGCGGGCAAGCAGATCCCGGCTTGCGCGGCCTGCCACGGCAAGGCCTTGACGGGCATGGAGCCGGCCATCCCCGGACTGGTCGGCCTGCACGCCGACTACATCAGCGCGCAACTGGGCGCATGGCGCTCGGGTACGCGTCACGCCATCGCGCCTGATTGCATGCACACCATCGCCACGCGCCTGAGCGACGAAGACGTGAACGCCGTTGCGGCATGGCTTTCCACGCAGCAGGCCCCACAAAACCCCGTGCCGGCTCCGGCCCGCTCGTTGAAGACTCCGCTTGCCTGCGGCAGCGAACCGCAATAAGGCACCGGGAGAGACACTCAAATGAAACGCAAGTCCTTGTTCGCCCTCTCGGCAGTCGTCGTGGTCGCGGCTGCCGCACTCGTTCCCGTCCTGTGGTCGGGCGGCGACAACCTGCATAACGGCTCGGCGATGGCGGCGACGCCCGCCGATCAGGCCGAACTGATCAAGAAGGGCGAGTACCTCGCCCGCGCCGGCGACTGTATCGCCTGCCACACGGTGCGCGGCGGCAAGCAGTTCGCCGGCGGCCTGCCGATGGCCACGCCGTTCGGCACGATGTTCACGCCGAACATCACACCGGACGACCAGTACGGCATCGGCAAGTGGACCCAGGACGACTTCTATCGCGCGATGCACACCGGCCGCTCGAAAGACGGCAGCCTGCTGTATCCGGGCTTCCCGTTCACGAGCTACACGAAGGTCACGCGCGCCGACTCGGACGCGATCTACGCTTTCCTGCGCTCGGTCCCGCCGGTCAACGTGCCGAGCCGTCCGCACGAACTCAAATTCCCGTTCAACCAGCGCAACATGCTGATCGGCTGGCGCACGCTGTTCTTCCGTGAAGGCGAGTTCAAGCCGGATCCCACCAAGTCGGTCGAATGGAACCGTGGCGCCTACCTGATCGAAGGCCTCGGCCATTGCGGCATGTGCCACACCTCGATCAACGCGATGGGCGGCCCGGTCAATTCGGCAGCCTTCGCGGGCGGCCTGATCCCGCTGCAGAACTGGTACGCGCCGTCGCTGACGTCGAACCGTGAAGCCGGCCTCGGCGACTGGGACCTGAAGGACATTGCCGATCTGCTGAAGACCGGCGTGTCGAATCGCGGCGCCGTGTTCGGTCCGATGGCTGAAGTGGTTCACAACAGCCTGCAGTACATGTCGGACGAAGACATCAACGCAATGGCCACGTACCTGAAGACGATTCCGCAAAAGAGCGAGGCGCCTGAACCGCTGCAGCTCGAAACGTCGGAAAAGTTCGGCGGCGAACTGTTGAAGCAAGGCGCGAAGATCTACGCTGACAACTGCGCGAAGTGCCACGCGGAAAACGGCCTCGGCATGCCGCCGTCGTTCCCGCCGCTCGCGAACAATCAGTCGATCCAGATGCCGTCGGCGGTCAACCCGATCCGCATGGTGCTCAACGGTGGTTATCCGCCCAGCACCGAAGCCAACCCGCATCCGTATGGCATGCCGCCGTTCGCACAGTCGCTGTCGAACACGGAAGTCGCCGCGGTCGTGACGTATATCCGTATGTCGTGGGGCAACCACGGCACGCCGGTGTCGCCGCAGCAAGTGTCCGATCTGCGTTCGGCGCCGCTCGACTAAGCAGCCTTCGTTGCACCCGGGGCGCGGCCTGCGTAATTCGCGGCCGCGCCCTTCGTTTTTGCAGGACCGGTATCATGTGGGTATTTACCCTGGTGAAACCGCGCAGGAGGAAAGAGCCGTGCATGTCGGTGAGCGTTTGAACAGCATGACCCATCTCGTCGGCGCCGTGCTGTCGGTGGTGGGGCTGGTCACGCTCGTCACGATGGGCGCGCTCGAAGGCGACACGTACAAGGTGGTCAGCTTCGCGGTATATGGAGCAATGCTGTTCGTGCTGTATGCTATCTCGACGCTTTACCACAGCGCGCGTAACCCGCGCGTCAAAGCGGTCCTGCAGAAATGCGACCATTCGGCGATCTACCTGCTGATCGCCGGCAGCTACACTCCGTTCACGCTTGTCACCTTGCGCGGGCCGTGGGGCTGGTCGTTGTTCGGCGTGAGTTGGGGGCTTGCCGCTCTCGGCATCGTGCAGGAACTGACGCTCGGGCGACGCACCCGCAGCGTGTCGATGGTGCTGTATGTTTTGATGGGATGGCTCGCGCTCGTTGCCGTCCACCCGCTGCTGCAAGCTTTACCCGCAGCGGGTACCGCCTGGCTCGTGGCCGGCGGGGTCATCTACAGCGCCGGCATCTACTTCTTCATCAACGACGAGCGCATCCGGCATGGACATGGTATCTGGCACCTGTTCGTACTGGCGGGCAGTCTGTGTCAATTCGTCAGCGTTGCGCGCTATGTCGCGTGACGCCCCACGGCGACGAAATGCAACTTAAGGCCAGTCAACGTGTCTGCATAGCGCGTTGAAGCATTCGGCACGTGTTTGAACGTGCCGCCGATTTCTCTGCGACCGGAACTGGGCTTGGGCATGAACGCGCCACGCTGGCGTGTTCATGCTGCTTTCATGCCTGCTCGAGCCCATTTGTGCCGTTCGCGAAACTGCATTGCAAAGAGCATTTATGTCTTTTGATTCCCTCGGCTTGTCCGAACCGTTAGTCCGCGCTGTACACGAACTCGGCTATACCACTCCGACTCCCATCCAGACGCAAGCGATCCCTGCCGTGCTCAACGGCGGCGACCTGCTGGCCGGCGCGCAGACCGGCACCGGCAAGACCGCCGGTTTCACGCTGCCCATCCTGCAGCGTCTCAACTCGATGCCCGCCGTGGCCACGGCCTCGGGCAAGCGCGCGGTGCGCGCACTGATCCTCACGCCGACGCGTGAGCTGGCCGCGCAGGTCGAAGAAAGCGTGCGTGCTTACGGCAAGTATCTGAAGCTGAAGTCGACCGTGATGTTCGGCGGCGTCGGCATCAATCCGCAGATCGGCGCGTTGCGTAGCGGCGTGGACATCGTCGTCGCGACGCCGGGCCGTCTGCTCGATCACATGCAGCAGAAGACCATCGATCTGTCGCATCTCGAGATTCTCGTGCTCGACGAAGCCGACCGCATGCTCGACATGGGCTTCATCCACGACATCAAGCGTGTGCTCGCCAAGTTGCCGCCAAAGCGTCAGAACCTGCTGTTCTCGGCCACGTTCTCCGACGAGATCAAGACCCTCGCCGACAACCTGCTCGACTCGCCGGCGCTGATCGAAGTGGCTCGCCGCAATACGACGGCGGAAACAGTCGCTCAAAAGATTCACCCGGTTGACCGCGACAAGAAGCGCGAACTGCTCACGCATCTGATCAAGCAGCACAACTGGTTTCAGGTGCTGGTGTTCACGCGCACGAAGCACGGCGCGAACCGCCTCGCCGAACAACTGACCAAGGACGGCATCAGCGCGCTCGCGATTCACGGCAACAAGAGTCAGTCGGCCCGTACCCGCGCGCTCGCCGAGTTCAAGGACGGCACGCTGCAGGTGCTGGTCGCGACCGACATCGCCGCGCGCGGCATCGATATCGATCAATTGCCCCACGTGGTCAACTTCGATCTGCCGAACGTGCCGGAAGATTACGTGCACCGCATCGGCCGCACGGGTCGCGCGGGCGCGACGGGCGAAGCGGTGTCGCTGGTGTGCGTCGATGAATTGCAACTGCTGAAGGACATCGAGAAGCTGATCAAGCGTCCGGTGCCGCAGGAAGTCATCGCCGGTTTCGAACCAGACCCGACCGCGAAGCCGGAACCCATCCTGCGCCGTGGCCAGGGTGGCGGCGGCGGTGGTCGTTCGCCGCGTCAAGGTCAAGGCGCGCCGAAGCGTGAGGGCAACGCGGCGGCGAAGCCTGCTCAGCGTTCGGGCCAGCGTCCGGCGAACGGTCAGCAACAGCCGAAACCGCAGGGCGCGAAGCCGGCGGGCAACGGCGGCCAGCAGCGTCGCGATGGTCAGCGCCATGACGACCGTCCGCGCGCCGCCGCGCATGAAGGCAGCGCTGCGCAACATGCGCCGCGCAAGCCGCACGCCAATAAGCCGCAAGGCAGCAATCCGGGTGCGTTGCTGGGCGGCGCGAAGCCGCGCAACGACGCACCGCGCGGCGGCCAGCCGTCACGCAGCGGCCAGCGCGGTCGTTAAGCAAGGCTCCCGGCCTGCCGCTTGGTCCTCGCTCGTCGAGGACTAACGGCCGGCCGCGGCGGCCGCTTGCTTCAGATGCTCGACCTGCCGTTCCCAACGGTCGAGCACCACACTGCCCTGTCCTTCCAGTTCGAACGTGATGCCGCTCGTCAGGCGCGCATAACGCACGCTCTGCGCTTCGGCCGTATCGATCGAACCGATCAGATAGACCAACCCGCTGTCGTCTCCGGCGACACCGGCCAGCGGTGTGAAAAGCAACTGCACCTGATAGAAAGCTGCGTCGCAGACGAAACTCAGCGCGGCGCGTCCGCTTTGCGCGACCGCGCGCGCTGCCCTCGCCTGCGGCCACAACGCGATGCACAGCGTGCGCGAATCGGGCGCGTACAGTTCGCCGACGCCTAGCAAGGACGTGCGCACGTGGCCGTTGGTATCGACGCTCAGCAGCGACGCGGTGAACCCTGTCTTGCGCGCCAGCGACGAACCGTCGAACAGCGCGCGTACGGTATCAGGCCATTCGTCGAACACGTTCTGTTCGAGCGGACGTGCAGGTGCGGAGGAATCGCTCATGCTGTCGATCCGGTTGAAGGTGGGGAAGCCTCAATCATGCCTCGAAAACGCAATGGCCCGCGTTTGCGGGCCATTCTTCTGCATGTCGTTGCGTAATTGCGCTTGAATAAGCCTAAGACACGCTGCTCGCCAGCGACTCAGCGAAAGAACACATGCTGTGTGATCTTCGCGAGCGGATAGTGCACGCCCGGCTGGATCTTCGCCGGCAGATCGAGCGGCTTGAGTAGCATCTTGACGCACATGTCGGCGGACAGGTTGCGCCGCACCAGCGTATTGATACGCGCCGCGCGCTCGCGGTTATACGCGGAATCGTGCACGCGCTCCGGATAGCGAATCGCGAACACATGACGCAGCGCGATTTCCGAGTCTTCGTTCTTGATCTCCATCACGCGGCGCATCAGCGCGCCGAGTACCGCGAGCCGTCCGTTGCCTTCGATCCGGTTGTACTTCTTGAAGAACTTGAAAAAGTGCTTGTAGTGACGGACTTCGTCGGTGCGGATGTTGTCGGTGATCTGCTTGAGCACCGGTTCATCCGAACATTCGCCGATCGCGCGGTACAACGTCGCCGTGCCGGTCTCCACCACGCAGCGCGCGACCATTTCGAGCGCGCGCGTCTTCTCGAAGTCTTCGACCGAACAGGTCAGCGAATATTCGTCCATGAAATTGCGGAAGGCGGTGTCCCAGTCGAATTCGGGCCACACATAGGCGACATACGTTTTGAGTGCGCGGCCATGCTGCATCTCTTCCGGCTCCCACTCGTTGTTGAGCCAGGCCGAGACCTCGGGATCGCCGTTGAAAAAAGTACTTAGATTGCTCGTGTAGAGATCGGTGCCGCTTTCAATGAACGAAGCCGCGCACAGGAGCAGCAGCAGGTCTTCGTTAGCGACGGCCTTCTGACGATCAATGCGGGCGAGGTCGATATCCTCGATCCGCCAGGGCATGACATGGTTCAGCTCGGTATGCATCGCGTCTTGCTCCGAATGCTGCCCCGACTCGTGCTGCCTGCGCGAAACCGCCTCGCATTCGCCGTGACGGTTCGCTATGTCGGACACAGCGCTTGAATTAGAGTTAACCCCTTGTGTCTGCATCTTAGCCGGTGTTAACCAACTCTGCAGACAACCCAGCACAGACCATGCCGGACGGGCTCAGTTCCAATTCGGAGATAGGCGGAACGCTCGGTCGAAGAAAAAATCAGGCGCCAGATGAAAAAAAACGGCTCGAAAGAGCTGGCTTCAGGGCAGGGCATGAAGCCTGTGAGCCTCGCAAGTCACCGCACAGACGCTGGAGCCAGCGGGCGAGCGCGGCCCCGCCCGCCCTCGCCGCGAGGGGCGATGCTCAGGCCGGCTGCACGCTTTGGAGCGGGCGCACGCGGCGCATGCGGTGCGCTACGATGATCAACGACACGCCCGACAGCACCGCCGCAAGCAGCACGTAATAACTGGGCGCGAGCTTGTCGCCGGTGAGATGAATGAAGGTCTCGACGATCGTTGGCGCAAAGCCGCCGAAGATCGTCACGCCGATGCTATAGCCGATCGAGAGACCCGTCGAGCGCACGTGCGTCGGAAAGATCTCGGACATCAGCGCGGGCATCGGTCCGGAGTACGCGGCCTTGAAGATGCCCGCGATGGCTTGCAGCGCCATCAGCCAGCCGATCGTCGGATGAGACTGCAGCCACGCGAACATCGGGTAGATCATGACGCCCATCAGGATCGACGTAGTCAGCATGATGCGAATCCGGCCGATGCGGTCGGACAATGCGCCCATCACCGGCGAAAAGATGAACTGCAGTCCGCCGTTGAGCACCACCACACCGAATGACGCGGCCGCCGACATGTGCAACTGCTTGACCGCGTACATCGGCATGTAGAGTTGCAGCACGTAAACTCCAACCGTCGACTGCGCCACGATGCCGATCGCGAGCACCAGGTTGACCCACTGGTTGGCGAACGATACGCCCTTCGCTTCGCTCGCGTCTTTGCGCTCGCCGGCCGCTTCGCGTGCCTTGCGCAACTCGATAAACTCCGGCGTTTCGTCGAGATGCGAGCGGATGTAGAAGCCGACTGGCCCGACCAGCAAACCGAACACGAATGGCAGCCGCCAGCCCCAGCTACTGAGATGCTCGGGCGACATCCATGCGGTCAGCAGCGAGCCGAAGGTCGCGGCGGTGATCGCCGCGAGGCCCTGACTCGCGAACTGCCAGCTCGCGTAATAACCTCGGCGCGACGCACTGTGCTCAACCATGAAGGCCGTCGCGCTGCCGAACTCGCCGCCCACCGCGAAGCCTTGCACGAGCCGCGCGAGCAGTATCAGCAACGGCGCCGCGATGCCGATCGACGCATACGGCGGCATCACGGCCATCGTGAAGGTGCCGACCATCATCAATGCGATGGCGAGCGTGAGCGCCGCCTTGCGGCCCTTGCGGTCGCCGTAGATGCCCAGCACGACCGCGCCCAGCGGACGCATCAG
The DNA here is from genome assembly GCF_012275575.1 of Paraburkholderia sp. SG-MS1. Taxonomy (GTDB): domain Bacteria; phylum Pseudomonadota; class Gammaproteobacteria; order Burkholderiales; family Burkholderiaceae; genus Paraburkholderia. The sequence goes on from NZ_NPIH01000141.1 coordinate 8,882, forward strand.
GAACGAGATGCCGAACGTGGCGATGGCGAGCAGTGTCGAGAGCCACTCGTCCTGCATCGGAAAAAACTCTTTGGCAATGATGGTCGCGAAATAGCCGTAGACCAGAAAGTCGAACCATTCGAGCGCATTGCCGACCGATGACGAAAACACGATCCGCCGCACCATCGCTTTGGAAAGCGGTGCGGACGACGCGTGAGGGGAAGCTGTCGTGGATGGCGACGCGTGGGTGTGCATGATGTCTCCTGCCTTGTTCAATGCCTGCTTTGACGCCGTATGCCTGGCGTGCGGGGTGTATCCGAAACTTGATCGATGGGCGTGACGCGCGAGGCGGCTGATGTCGTTCGATGGCGGCGTTCATGCGTGGCAGCGCGTCGGGTGGCTCACATGCCGACCGCCGCGAATGCGATGGAAGCCATGCGGCGACACGCAGTGTGAGCCGCCCGCGGCCTCGCCGAACTCGCCGACGCGCCGCCGGGGCGTTGCCCGATGCGGCATCCCCGGCTCGCCGCGCATCACGCGTGACTGGATCAGAACCCGGCGGCCAACCCGTCGCGACGGCTGTCGCTCGCCGCCACGTAGCCGCGCTCCGGATCGTTGCGGTCGAGCTTCCAGATGTACTGGCCCGAACCGAAGTCCATGTACGGATCGTCGACCGACTTGATCGTGTGGCCCAGCTTCTGCAACGCCTCGGCGGTCTTCGGGTCGAGCGTGGATTCGATGTCGATCGTGAAGTCGCGGTTGACCTTCCAGCGCGGCGCATCGCACGCGGCCTGCGGTTGCTGACCGTAGTCGAGCATCCGCACGACGGATTGCAGATGGCCTTGCGGCTGCATGTCGCCGCCCATCACGCCGAAGCTCATCACCGCTTCCTGCTGGCCGTTCACCTGCTGCGTGAGGAACGACGGGATGATCGTGTGGAACGGGCGCTTGCCGCCTTCCACGACGTTCGGCGACTTCGGGTCCATCGAGAAGCCGCAGCCGCGGTTCTGCATCGCGATGCCGCTATCCGGCACCACGATGCCCGAGCCGAAGCCCATGTAATTCGATTGAATGAAGCTGACCATCATGCCGCGCTCGTCCGCCACCGACATGTAGATCGTGCCGCCCGCCTTCGGCATGCCGAAGTCGAACTGCTTCGCGCGCTTGTGATCGATCAGCTTCGCGCGCGACGTGAGGTACGCGTCGTCGAGCATCTGCTCGGGCGTGACTTCCATCGAACGCGGATCGGCGACGTAGCGGTAGACATCGGCGAACGCCAGCTTCATCGCTTCGATCTGCAAGTGCTGCGACTCGACGTTGTCGACCGCCAGCGACTTCACGTCGAATTTTTCGAGGATGCCCAACGCGATCAGCGCCGCGATGCCCTGACCGTTCGGCGGAATCTCATGCACGGTGTAGCCGCGATAATCCTTGCCGATCGGCTCAACCCAGTCCGCGCGATAATTGCGCAGGTCGTCGAGCGTGAGCGCCGCGCCGCCTTCGCGCGCGAACGCCGCGATCCGCTCGGCGATCTCGCCTTCGTAGTACGCGCGCGGGCCTAGCTCAGCGAGCTTGCGCAGCGTCTTCGCGTGGCCGGGGAAGCGCACCAGCTCGCTCACTTCAGGCGCGCGGCCGCGCGGCATGAAGGTTTGCGCGAAGCCCGGCAGGTCCTTCAGTTCCGGCACGGCCGCCGCCCACTTGTAGGCGACGATGCTCGCTACCGCATGACCGCGCTCGGCGATTTCGATGGCCGGCTCCATCAGGTCGGCGAACGGCAGCGTGCCAAATTTCTGATGGAGCGCTTCCCAGCCCGCGATTACGCCAGGCACCGTCACCGCATCCCAGCCGCGCTTGGGCTGCTTCGCGAGACCATTTTCCTCGCCGTATTTGCGCTTGAAATAATCGACGTTCCACGCCGCCGGCGACACGCCCGACGCGTTCAGGCCATGCAGCTTCTTGCCGTCCCACACCAGAGCGAACGCGTCGCCGCCAAGGCCGCACGACACCGGCTCGACCACCGTGATGGCGGCGGCCGCCGCGATCGCCGCATCGACGGCATTGCCGCCTTTCCACAGCATGCGCAGGCCGGCTTGTGCGGCGAGCGGATGCGAAGTCGAAACGAGGTTGCGCGCGAATACAGGCAGACGCGGCGTCGGATAGGGGTTTTGCCAGTTGAAGCCAGTCATGTCGAACACTCTCGAAAGCGCGATCCGGCGCGAGGAAAACCGCCGGATACGAAGGAATCGTAAAAACAGGGGTAAAACGCGAAACCGTGGATTGCAGCGCGAACCGGCCCAAAAAACAAATTCATTTATCAAATGAATAAATGCACCTGGCGCCTGAATGGATCAGACGATTGCCGGTGTGCGGCTTATGCGTGTCGCACGAGTTGACGGACAAGGGGACCGATGGTCTTACAATAGTCGTATCGCATTCACGCATAACCCGGTTTCCGGCTTGGCACATCGCGCCGGCGGCGGGCAGTGCCCGATAAAAATCCCACGACCCGAGACACATGACCCGAGACCCCCGCCTCACTCTCAATGCCCGGCAACAGGAATTGCTGGAGTGGGTGCAACGCGACGGCTTCGTAACCGTGGACGACCTCGCGGCACACTTCGACGTGACGCCGCAAACGATCCGCCGCGACGTCAACTGGCTTGCCGACATGAACCTGCTGCGCCGCTATCACGGCGGCGCCAGTCTGCCGACCAGTTCCGAGAACGTCTCGTACACTGCACGCCAGCGGATGTTCCATGACGAAAAGCGGCGCATCGCAGCGCTAGTAGCCACTCACATTCCCGATCAGGCGTCGCTCTTCATCAACCTCGGTACCACGACCGAGGAAGTCGCCCGCGCACTCAACCGGCATCGCGGGTTGCGCGTGATCACGAACAATCTGAACGTCGCGAGCATGATGAGCGGCTATCCGGATTGCGAGGTGCTGGTGACAGGCGGCATCGTGCGGCCGTGGGACAAGGGCATCGTCGGCGAACTGGCGATCGATTTCATCCGTCAGTTCAAGGTGGACTTCGCGATCATCGGCACGTCGAGCATCGAAACGGACGGCACACTGCGCGATTTCGACACCCGCGAAGTGCGCGTGGCCGAGGCAATCATCCAGCACGCGCGCACCGTATTCCTTGCGGCCGACAGCTCGAAATTCGGCCGCCCGGCGCTGGTCCGCCAAGGCCATCTCGACCAGATCGACGCACTCTTCACCGATGCCGCGCCACCCACCCCTCTGGTTGAAGCCCTCACCGCCGCCAACTGCCAGGTGTACGTCGCGGAGTAACTACGCGTTCCGCGTCATGCTGCAGCGCACGCAAAACTTCGAGTGAAATCAAGGATCGGGCCGCGATTCCTAACCGCCGCCGGGCCCCGCGATTGTCAAAGGGAATATTTGCTGGGGCACATTTGGCGTTTAACGTGCGGTTGACTACACTCCAGTTCCCGCTGTGCGTTCCGCGTTCTGCGTAGCGCCGGTTGCGTGATTGTGTCGTGTGAGCCGTACTTCCCGCCTGATCCTCTAGCGGACTTCACTGGCATCTCGCCAGTCGCCGGCAAGGCCGTCCGCGTTTGCTTGACATGGAGAGAACGATGCTGAGTCCGCATGAATTCGCCACGTTGTTGCTCGTCAAGGACGCCCCCAATCAGGTCGACATGGGCCGAGAAGAACTCGACGCGCTGCTGGAACGCCAGTTGGTACAACTCGAACGACTCGCGTCGGGCAACGAACAATGGCGTGTGACGGAAACCGGCGATAACGCGCTGCGGGCTATCAAGCGTTTTTCCTGATGTCGCGAAAGCTTGTCGCTGTTTTTTGCAGTCGACGCGCGGTCTTGCAATGACGCCGGGGTGCGTCGTACACAGTTCGTACGGCCCCCCGCTCCGTGTCGATTGCCTCGTATTTTCTATGCCCTAACGAAGCCGAGGCGGGCTGCCGGTCAAGCGGCCGCTTTGTCGCGTCGTCGTGCCCGACTGATTGACACAGTGAATTGACGCGACGGACCTTCGGCCCTCGCGCCTGTCCAACCTCGCTTTCCCCGGACGGCCTTCGGCCATTCCGCCCAGCGACGCGACACAACGCAACGC
>NZ_NPIH01000142.1 GCF_012275575.1 Paraburkholderia sp. SG-MS1
GCGTTTCTTTATTGCCCGGAGTCTTGGCAATTTTTTGCCAGTCGGTGATGTCATCGGGAGTGGTGGGTTTAAACTGATGCCCTTCGGCTTTCAGCAGCCTGGTTTTCCCAACAGTTGTAAGCTCACCCTTCGTGGTAGCGTAGTGCTGCAGTACTGACTGATCAAGCCCGCGGCTCATGGCAAACCCAGCAAGCGTTTCTTTATTGCCCGGAGTCTTGGCAATTTTTTGCCAGTCGGTGATGTCATCGGGAGT
>NZ_NPIH01000143.1 GCF_012275575.1 Paraburkholderia sp. SG-MS1
CAGCAGGCTCGAGGGCACGTAGTCCGACGAAAGGATGTCGAGCAGGTCCGCCTTCGCGAGTTCGAGCGCCGACACGTTGCCCGAATGCGAGCCGCCGCGCACGATATTCGGTGCACCCATGATGGTCGCGATGCCGTGCGCGCGCGCCGCTTCGGCGGCAATGCGGGTGGTCGGAAATTCGGCGAGCACGATGCCTTCGGCCTTCGCCTGTTCGACGTGCTCGATCAGCGTGTCGTCGTGGCTCGCCACCGGAATGCCGAGCCGCTGGCAACGCGCGACGATCTCGCGGCGGTGTGCATCAGCATAACGTTCCTGTTCGACCGACAATTCGGCCAGCGCGGCCGCGACGCGTTCGTCGCTGAGCTTGCCGTCGCGCTCCTGGAAGCGGCGCCATTGCTCGCGGTCGTGCCATTGACGCTGACCGGGCGTGTGATCCATCACCGACGCGAGCCGCAACAGCGGATGCGTGCACAGCGAATCGAACACCTCGAGCACGTCGGCGGTGGCGATCTCGCAGCGCAGATGCAGAAAGTGCTCGGCGCGCAACAGTTTGCGTGCGGAAAAGCGCAGCAGGGAATCGGCGCATTGCGTTTGCACGTCGCGGCCACGCAGTCCGACGTTCGAGCGCGAGCCGATCGCGAGCGCGTCGAACACGGTGGTGATGCCCGCGGCGGCCACCTGGGCGTCGTGGATCACGAACGCGGCGTCGGTATTCCATTGCACGCCGGGACGTGGCGCGAGGTGTTTCTCGAGATTGTCCGTATGCAACTCGATCAGACCGGGCAGCAAATAATCGCCGTCCCAGTCTTCAGCTTCGCGCGCCGCGCTCGTGCCGCGCGCGACTTCGCGGATTACGCCGTCCTCGACGCGCACCACGCCGGTGAATGCTTCGTCTCGCGTCACGATGCGAGCGTTCCTGATCAACATCGACTTGCTCCGCTTTTATCGAGCCTGGGTGTTGTTGCCGTATGGGGTAAGTCTCTCATCGCCGTTCGCTGGTCCATTCTAGTGCCGTTTTCGCGGACGTCGATCAGTCGTTCAGCGACCCGTGGCGGCTGCAAGGCGAGGCGGCGGGTTGCGACCTTGCTGCGCGTCTCTTCGTCATGAAAGATACCGACGATCGCCGCCCCGCGCTCGCGTGCTTCGACGATCAACCCGGCGACCACGTCGCGGTTCTCCGCGTCGAGCGAGGCGGTGGGTTCGTCGAGCAGCAGCAGGGGATGCCCGGCGATCAAACCTCGCGCGATGTTCACGCGCTGCTGCTCGCCGCCCGAGAAGGTGGCGGGCGCGAGCGTCCAGAGTCGCTGCGGCACGTTGAGCCTCGCGAGCAGCGCGGCGGCGCGCGCGCGGGCTTCGTCTTCGGCCACGCCGCGCGAGAGCAGCGCTTCGGCGACGAGCGTGAGCGTCGGCACGCGCGGGATCACGCGCAGAAACTGGCTCACGTAGCCGACCACATTGCGGCGCAAGCGCAGCACGTCGCGCGGTTGCGCACCGGTGATCGACACGGGTTGGCCACGATCCGTTGTGTCGCGAATCTCGATCGATCCCGTGCTGGCGAGATAGTTGCCGTAGAGACAGCGCAGCAGGGTGCTCTTGCCGGCGCCCGACGGGCCGACCAGCACCACGCATTCGCCGCGCTCGACTTCGAGCGAGACGTCCGCGAGCGCGTCGATGCGCACGCCGCCCTGGCCATGCAGCGTGAAGGTCTTGCCGACGCCGGCTGCGCGCAGCATCAATGCCGTATTGCTGGAGAACTCGCGCCCGGCCGCGCCTGCGTCATGATCTGTGCGACTGTCTGCTTCAGTGGATCGCATCGTGAGCCTCAAACCGGCAGAACCGAGGAAACCAGCGTTTGCGTATAGGGGTGCTGCGGATCGTCGAGTACCTGATCGGTCAGACCCGACTCGACGACTTCGCCCCCCTGCATGACCATCAGCCGATGCGCGAGCAAACGCGCGACACCGATGTCGTGCGTAACGATCAGCACCGACAGATGCAACGTGGACGTCAGCGTGCGCAGCAGATCGAGCAGGCGCGCCTGCACCGACACATCGAGCCCGGCCGTGGGTTCGTCCATGAAGACGAGCCGCGGACCGGTCACGAGATTGCGCGCGATCTGCAGGCGCTGCTGCATGCCGCCGGAAAACGCACTGGGAAATTCGTCGATGCGCGAAGCGTCGAGTTCGACGCGTTCCATCCATTGCGTGGCCGCGTGACGGATCTCGCCATAGTGGCGCGCGCCGACGGCCATCAACGGCTCGCCGATATTCGCGCCGGCGGAGACGCCGCTGCGCAGTCCGTCGCGCGGATTCTGCTGCACGAAGCCCCACTCGGTGCGCATCAGCAGGCGTCGGCGCGGTTCGGACAGCGCGAGCAGATCGAGCCGCTCGCCCTGCGTGGCGGTGTAGTGGAGCAAGCCGCTGTCGGCCGTCGTTTTCAGCGCGAGCGTATTGAGCAGCGTGGTCTTGCCCGAGCCCGATTCGCCGACGATGCACAGCACCTCGCCCGGATACAGATCGAAGCTGACGTTCCTGCAACCGTTGCGGCCACCATATTGTCTGGTCAGATCACGAGCGCTCAACAGTGGCTGTGACGTCATGTGGCTTCTCCGTCGCGTGCATTGGGCGTTGCCGGAGCCTCGTGCGCATCGCCACGGCGTTCGTGGCAGTAGTCGCTATCGGAGCAGACGAACATGCGCTGGCCCGCGTCGTCGACGATCATTTCGTCGAGGAAGCTCTCAGTCGATCCGCACAGCGCGCACGCGTGCTGCCATTTCTGCACGTCGAATGGATGGTCGTCGAAGTCGAGACTGCGCACGCATGTGTAGGGCGGAATCGCGTGAATGCGCCGTTCGCGGCCGGCCCCGAACAGTTGCAGCGCGGGGTTCATGTGCATCTTCGGGTTGTCGAACTTCGGGATCGGCGACGGCGAACTCAGATAACGGTGGTTGACGAGCACCGGGTAGTCGTACGTGGTGGCGATGCTGCCGTGATGCACGATGTCCTCGTAGAGTTTCACGCTGATCAATCCGTAGTCGGCGAGCGCATGCAGCTTTTTGCATTCGGCGACGCGTGGTTCGAGCCGATATAACGGCTCGGGCATCGGCACCTGGTACACCAGAATCTGCCGGTCCGTCAGCGGCGTTTCGGGAATCCGGTGACGTGTCTGGATGATCGTCGCTTCCGCGGTGCGGCGCGTGGTCGCTACGCCCGTGGTGCGCGCGAAGAAACGGCGGATGTTGACCGCGTTGGTGGTTTCGTCGGAGCCCTGATCGATGACCTTCAACGTGTCCTGCTTACCGATGATTGCCGCGGTGACCTGAATGCCGCCGGTGCCCCAGCCGAACGGCAACGGCATTTCCCGCGACGCGAACGGCACCTGGTAGCCCGGCACCGCCACGGCCTTGAGCAACGCGCGGCGCAGCATGCGCTTGGTCTGCTCGTCGAGGTAGGCGAAGTTGTAGCCATGCGCGGCGCTGTCGTACGAGGCGGTGGGTCGAGATGCGTCGGGCGCGTTCATGCTGCCTGCTCCCCGTGATCGCTGCCTGGTTGTGCGCTTTGGTTCGGCGTCTGCGCGCCATGCTGTTTTCGCAAGCGTCGCACGAGTTCGAGTTCGGCCTGAAAATCGACGTAGTGAGGCAGCTTCAGGTGCTGAACGAAGCCCGACGCTTCGACGTTATCGCTATGCGACAGCATGAATTCGATGTCCTGGGTCGGTGACGCGACCGCCTCGCCGAGTTCTTCGGCGCGCAACGCGCGATCCACCAGCGCCATCGCCATCGCCTTGCGCTCCGCATGGCCGAACGCGAGACCGTAGCCCTGCGTGAAGGTGGGCGGCACGGCGCCACTGCCGGCAAACTGGTTGATCATCTGGCATTCGGTGATGTCGATGTCGCCGATCTCGACGGCTTCGCCCAGTTCGTCGAGTTCCATTTCGACGGCAATCGTGCCGAAGCGGATCTCGCCCGCGAACGGATGCGAGTGCGCGTAGCCGCGTTGCGTCGCGTAACCCATCGCGAGCAGAAAGCCTTCGTCGCCGCGCGCCAGATTCTGCAAGCGCGTCGCGCGGCTGGCAGGAAAGGCGAGCGGTTCGCGCGAAAGATCGCCCGGGGGCGGCGCGTTCGGCGTCGGGCGTTCCTGTTCGATCAGGCCTTCGTTGTCGAGCAGGGTGACGACGCGCGGCATGGCGCTCGTTGCCGCCGCCGCGCTTGCGAGCGACTCGGCCTGTGCTTCGGCTGTGGCGCTGTCACAGCGTGCGGGTGCGCTAGCTTCTTCGCCTTCACCTTCGGCAAGCAAGGCGAAATCGAGCAGACGCTGCGTGTAATCGTAAGTCGCGCCGAGCAATTGTCCGCCGGGAACGTCCTTGAAGGTCGCCGAAATGCGGCGCTCGACCTGCATCGCTTCGGTGTCGATCGGCTGCGTGTAGCCGAAGCGCGGCAACGTGGTGCGATATGCGCGCAGCAGGAAGATCGCTTCGACCAGATCGCCGGCGGCCTGTTTGATCGCGAGCGCGGCGAGTTCCTCGTCGAACACCGAGCCTTCGGTCATCACGCGCGCGACGGCGAGGCGCAACTGCTCGCTAATCTGCGCGACGCCGAGTTCCGCAACCCGCGTATCGCCTCGGCGCGCCTCGTCGAGCAGACGCCACGACGCTTCAATCGCGCGCTCGCCACCTTTGACGGCAACGTACATCAGTTCACCTTTGCGTGAGTTGTGCGCGGCAGGCCGATCAGGCGAGCACCGCTGACGAGATAGCAGTCGGCGCCGCACGGAAACAGCGGCGCGAGCGCAGCGCGTTCGCGCCAGAAATGCTCAGGCAGCCCGACAGGAGAAATCGTTTCGGTATCCAGAATGCCGGGTCCACTGAGCACGACCGGCACGCCACCCGTGAGCGCTTCGACGCGAATCAGCAGCGTCACCGCCTGGTCGGGCGATTCAGCGGTGCCGAGCGTAAAGCGCTCGATCGGCGGCAATGCACTCGCATCATGAACGTATGCAAACACGGCTGCGGCGGGTTCCTCGACGAGCGGCGCGCCGGTATGAAAACGCAGCGCCGAGCCGAGCGCGGTGTCCGGCTGCGCGAGCCACACGGGCGTCGCGTAGTCGCACAGCGCGAGCAGCGCGGCGAACGCGGCGCGGGCGGCGCGTCCGGCCCTTCTGTCGGGCAGCACGTTGGCGACTTCGCCGATCGTGCCCGGCCGCGACAACGCGTCAAGCAGCGTGCGGAACACCGCCTGCGTATCGTGGACCGGGTCCGCGAAACCCGGCGTCAATGTGGACAAGGCAATCTGCGCGTTTTCCATCATTCGCCCCGCACCATCGTGAAGAACTCGACGCGCGTGGCCGCCGCGTCCCGTTGCCGCCCGGCGCGGCGCGCGGCCTGTTGCGCCGCAAACGGCTCGACCAGTTGCCGATGCAATGCCACGTGATGCTCGGGCAGTTGCAGCAGCGCGTCCGCCAGCGCGGCGAGTTCCGCGCGGCGGCGGTCGCGGCCCAGGTGACATGCGACACCTACCGTCGCTAGCGCATCATCCGGTGCGCGCAGGCGCAGGG
>NZ_NPIH01000144.1 GCF_012275575.1 Paraburkholderia sp. SG-MS1
GTGCCGCCCCGCACAGGGGCAACGCCAATAGACCACCGCGACATCAAGGAAAGGCCAAAACAAGAAAAGCACAACCAAAGCGCCGCAGAGGCAAAAATCCCCCACCGCCCCGCGCCGCTTATAATCGAGCATTCTTTGCATCCACCAGCCGATCGACACATGAGCGAGACCCCGAGCGACACCACCTCAACGCTTGCCAAAAGCTTCGAGCCCCACACCATCGAAGCCCAATGGGGCCCTGAATGGGAAAAGCGCGGCTACGCCGCGCCCTCCTTCGACGAAAACCGCAAGGATTTCTCGATCCAACTGCCGCCGCCGAACGTCACGGGCACGCTGCACATGGGCCACGCGTTCAACCAGACCATCATGGACGGCCTCACCCGCTATCACCGCATGCTTGGTGAAAACACGCTATGGGTGCCCGGCACGGACCACGCGGGGATCGCCACGCAGATCGTCGTCGAGCGTCAGCTGGACGCCATGGGCGTGTCGCGCCATGACATCGGCCGCGAGAAATTCGTCGAACGCGTGTGGGAATGGAAGCAGCAGTCCGGCTCGACCATCACGAATCAGGTGCGCCGGCTGGGCGCGTCGATCGACTGGTCGCGCGAATACTTCACGATGGACGACAAGATGTCGGCCGCCGTGCGCGACGTGTTCGTGCGCCTCTATGAACAGGGCCTGATCTATCGCGGCAAGCGTCTCGTCAACTGGGACCCGGTGCTGCTCACCGCCGTGTCCGATCTCGAAGTGGTCAGCGAGGAAGAAAACGGCCACCTGTGGCACATCCAGTACCCGCTCACCGACGGCTCGGGCCATCTGACGGTCGCCACCACGCGTCCGGAAACCATGCTCGGCGACACCGCCGTGATGGTGCATCCGGAAGACGAACGCTACGTGCAGCTGATCGGCAAGACGGTCACGCTGCCGCTGTCGGGCCGCGAAGTGCCGATCATCGCCGACGACTACGTCGACCGCGAGTTCGGCACGGGCGTCGTGAAGGTCACGCCTGCGCACGACTTCAACGACTATCAGGTCGGCCTGCGCCACAAGCTGCCGATGATCGAGATCCTCACGCTCGACGCGAAGGTCAACGAGAACGCACCGGAAAAATACCGTGGCCTCGACCGATTCGACGCCCGCAAGCAGGTGGTCGCCGACCTCGAAGCGCTCGGCGCGCTCGAATCGGTCAAGCCGCACAAGCTGATGGTGCCGCGCGGCGACCGCACCGGCGTCGTGATCGAGCCGATGCTGACGGATCAATGGTTCGTCGCGATGAGCAAGCCGGCGCCGGAAGGCACTTTCAATCCGGGCAAATCGATTGCCGAGACCGCGCTGGACGTGGTGCGCAGTGGCGAAATCAGGTTCGTGCCGGAAAACTGGACCACCACGTACTACCAGTGGCTCGAAAACATCCAGGACTGGTGTATCTCGCGCCAGCTCTGGTGGGGTCATCAAATTCCGGCCTGGTACGGCGAAAACGGCGAAATCTTCGTCGCGAAGACCGAAGAGGGCGCGCGCGCCAAGGCCGCCGCGGCCGGCTATGCGGGCGCGCTCAAGCGCGACGAAGACGTGCTCGACACGTGGTTCTCGTCCGCTCTGGTGCCGTTCTCGTCGCTCGGCTGGCCGAACGAAACGCCGGAACTGCAACACTTCATGCCGTCGTCGGTGCTGGTCACCGGCTTCGACATCATCTTCTTCTGGGTCGCGCGCATGGTCATGATGACCACGCACTTCACCGGCAAGGTGCCGTTCGACACCGTCTACGTGCACGGCCTCGTGCGCGACGCCGAAGGCCAGAAGATGTCGAAGAGCAAGGGCAATACGCTCGACCCGATCGATATCGTCGACGGTATCGACCTCGACGCGCTGGTCGCCAAGCGCACCACCGGCCTGATGAATCCGAAGCAGGCCGCGTCGATCGAAAAGAAAACCCGCAAGGAATTCCCCGACGGCATTCCGGCGTTCGGCACCGACGCGCTGCGCTTCACGATGGCGTCGATGGCCACGCTCGGGCGCAACGTCAACTTCGATCTGGCGCGCTGCGAAGGCTATCGCAACTTCTGCAACAAGCTGTGGAACGCCACGCGTTTCGTGCTGATGAACTGCGAAGGCCACGATTGCGGCTTCGGCAAGCCGGAACAATGCGGCGAATGCGGCCCTGAGGGCCACCTGAATTTCTCGTCGGCGGACCGCTGGATCGTCTCACGCCTGCAACGGGTCGAAGCGGAAATTGCCAAGGGCTTTTCAGACTATCGTTTCGACAATGTGGCCAACGCCCTGTACAAGTTCGTGTGGGACGAATACTGTGACTGGTATCTCGAACTCGCGAAAGTGCAGATCCAGACGGGTCAGCCGAATCAGCAGCGCGCCACTCGCCGCACGCTGCTGCGCGTACTCGAGACGGTGCTGCGCCTCGCGCATCCGGTGATTCCTTTCATCACCGAAGCGTTGTGGCAGAAAGTGGCGCCGTTGGCCGGACGTTATCCCGAGGGTGCAGCAGAGGGGGAAGCGTCCATCATGGTGCAGCCTTACCCCATCGCGGAGCCATCGAAGATCGACGAAGATGCCGAGCAATGGGCAGCCGAGCTGAAAGCGGTGATCGATGCGTGCCGGAATCTGCGTGGCGAAATGAATCTGTCGCCCGCGGTCAAGGTGCCGTTGCTCGCCACCGGCAACGCGGAGCGCCTGCGTACTTTTGCTCCGTATGCGCAGGCATTGGCGCGTTTGTCGGAAGTGCAGATCATCGCGGACGAGGCCGCGCTCGACGCTCAGGCGGATGGCGCGCCAATTGCTATCGTTGGCAATGATAAGCTCGTGCTGAAGGTGGAGATCGACGTTGCGGTCGAGCGCGAGCGTTTGTCGAAGGAGATTGTGCGGTTGAGCGCCGAAGTCGGCAAATGCAATGCCAAACTGCAGAATGAAAGTTTCGTTGCGAAGGCGCCGCCGGCAGTCGTTGAGCAGGAGCAGAAAAGACTAGCCGAATTCGAAGCCACCGTGGGCAAGCTGAAAGCCCAGCTGGCGCGCTTGCCGGTCTGATTAACGGTCCTTGCCCGCCCTTGAGAGGGCGGGCAAGGACTGATAGCTAACCAGAGGATGCAGGGTATTCACATGCTAAAAGTTACAAAAGCGGTCTTTCCGGTAGCAGGTCTTGGCACCCGGTTCCTGCCCGCCACGAAGGCGAGCCCGAAAGAAATGCTGCCGATCGTCGACAAGCCGCTGATTCAGTATGCGGTTGAAGAGGCGATGGCGGCAGGCATCACCGAAATGATCTTCGTCACGGGCCGCAGCAAGCGCGCGATCGAAGATCACTTCGACAAGTCCTACGAGATCGAAGCCGAACTGGAAGCGCGCGGCAAGGACAAACTGCTGGAGCTGGTGCGCAGCATCAAGCCGAGCCATGTCGACTGCTTCTACGTGCGTCAGGCGGAAGCGCTGGGCCTCGGCCACGCGGTGATGTGCGCGGAAAAGCTGGTGGGCGACAATCCGTTCGCCGTGATTCTCGCGGACGACCTGCTGTACGGCACCCCGCCCGTCATGACGCAGATGATCGAGGTGTTCGACCACTATCACAGCTCGGTGATCGGCGTCGAAGAAATCCCGCCGCAGGAAACGAAGTCATACGGCATCGTCGACGGTAAGGAGTGGGAAGATTCGATCATCAAGATGTCGGGCATCGTCGAAAAGCCGGAGCCGGATGTGGCGCCGTCGAACCTCGGCGTGGTGGGGCGCTACGTGCTCAAGCCGCGTATCTTCGACCACCTTCGCTCGATCAAGCCGGGCGCGGGCGGTGAATTGCAGCTGACCGACGCGATCCAGTCGCTGCTCGCGGACGAACAGGTGCTCGCGTACAAGTATCACGGCACGCGTTTCGATTGCGGCAGCAAGCTCGGTTACCTGAAGGCGACGGTCGAGTTCGCGCTACGTCACCCGGAAGTGGCCGCCGATTTCGCCGAATACCTGCGTACCCGTTCGCCGGTTCTGGAAGGTTGAACGGCGCTCGCGCGCGCGTCGTCCTATTCATCGAACTGAAATGAAAAGGCGCTGTGTCCCGCATTCGCGGGCACAGCGCCTTTTGCTTGAGGCGTGCGTGGTCGAGCGCCTCGAGCCCTCGTGGCTTCCGTGGCCTAGCGCCGTTTCATCAGGAACGTGAACACCTTGTCTTGCGCTGAGCTTTCGACGATTTCATTGCCGGTTTGCCTGGCAAATGCGGCGAAATCGCGCTGTGAGCCTGGATCGGTGGCCAGCACCTTGAGAATCTGGCCGCTTTCCATGTCGGCGAGCGCCTTCTTGGCGCGCAAAATAGGCAGCGGGCACATCAGCCCGCGCGCATCGACTTCCTTGTGAATCTGAATTTGCATCGACGATGACCTTCGGGACGAGGCGTCGTGAACGACGCCGGACAGAGGGTCAAATTCTACAGCAGGCCGCGCGTCGCCGCCCGAGACGACATCGGCGCGCCGCTTGCAGTGCTATGGCGCGCCGCCTCGCCGCTTTCCAGCGACCGTCGCAACGCGATGCCGATGCGGGTCGCTTCCCGCGCGTCGGCCAGATTCGCTCCCGCCTGCGCGTGTGCCGCGGCCCCGCCCGGCGCCGCCGCGACGAACGCGCGCGCCTCGTGCAGAAACGCGTCTTCAAAGCGATCGAAGAAGTTCGGCGTGCGTTCGTTGCGAATTGCCGTCGCGTCGTATATCCCGACGCGAATCGCGCGTGGCTTGAGACCGATCGCGAGCGCACCAGCCGTGCCGATTACTTCGCTGCGCGCGTCGTTGCCGTGCGCCAGAGTGCGCGACGCGTAGAACGTCGCGCCCGGCACACCATACGCGAAATTCTCCGCGTGCCGCTTACCGAGCCGGCCCCGCCCGATTACGCCGACGCGAAGCCGCGGCGTAATCGGGCGGGGCCGGCTTCATCACGAGGCCTCGCCGAGTGTGACCGCTCGGCCCTCACGCCACGAGCGAGTCGCGGCGTCGGCGAGTTCGAGTGCCTTCAGGCCGTCGGCGACCGTCGTGCGCACCGGCTTGCCGTGCGTGACCGCGTCGAAGAAATGCGCGATTTCGAGCGCGTAGGCCGCGCGATAACGTTCAAGAAAAAACGCCTCGGGCACGTCGCTCGACACTTCGGTCTTCGAGTACGCGGTGACTTCGGTCGGCCGCACATTGCCCGCCTGCAGCATGCCGGTACTGCCGAGCACTTCGAAACGCTGGTCGTAGCCGTACGCCGCGCGGCGCGCGGTGTTGATCTGGCAGAGGCGTCCGCGCTTCGTGCGGATCGTCACCGCGGTCGAATCGATGTCGCCCGCGTCAGCGATCGCCGGGTCGCTCAGACAACTGCCGGTGGCGTGCAGCGTGTCGGCCTCATCGTCGAGAATCCAGCGGAAGATGTCGAAGTCGTGGATCAGCATGTCCTTGAAAATGCCGCCCGAGTGCTTGATGTAGTCGACGGGCGGCGCGCCCGGATCGCGGCTCGTCACGATGAGCATTTCCGGCGTACCGATTTCGCCTGCGTCGACGCGCGCTTTCAACGCCGAGAAGGTCGGATCGAAGCGGCGCTGAAAACCGATCATGCACACGATGCCCGCGCGCTCCACCGCATCCGCGCAAACCCGCGCGCGCTCCAGCGTCAGGTCGACCGGCTTCTCGCAAAACACATGCTTTTTCTGTGCGGCCGATTTGACGATCAGGTCCGCATGCGTGTCCGTGCTCGAACAGATCACGGTCGCGCCCACCGCGGCGTCGCCCATCGCGCCGTCGATATCCGTGACCTGCGCGCCATGCTCGGCGGCGAGCGCCGCAGCCGCCGCGCGATTCACGTCGACCACGTACTTGAGGCGCACGCCCGGATGCCGAGCGAGATTGGCCGCATGAATCTTGCCGATGCGCCCCGCGCCGAATACCGCCACATCGATTCTGTTTGCCGCGTCAGTCATCGTATCCTCCGGTGTCTTTGGATTCTTCAACATTCAATTCGAGCTTGTACGCGAGCGCGATGAACAACGCCTGGCACAGGCAGATCGTGCTGGTCAGCGAGCGGAACGCGAACGCGCTGCCCTCTTTCACATACAGCTGGGTGCTCGCGTAGCGCGACAGCGGCGATAGTTGGCTATCCGTAATAACCAGCGTCTTCGCCTGATGATGATGCGCGACGCGCAGGCAGTACTGCGTTTCCTTGCCATACGGGGCAAAGCTGATGGCGATCACCACGTCGCCCTTTTTCACGCTGCGAATCTGTTCGCGGTACATGCCGCCGAAGCCGGACACCAGATGCACGCGCTTGGGCGTGTGCTGCAACGCGTAGACGATGTAGCTCGCCACCGGAAACGAGCGCCGCACGCCGACCACATAAATGTTGTCAGCCTGCTGGAGCATCTTCACCGCGGCGTCGAACTGCCTGTCGTCGAGTCCCGCTTCGAGCTCAGCGAGACCGCCGCGCGACGCCGCGATGAACTCGCGCGCCACCGCGCCGCCGGACAACGCGCCCGGCTTCTCGTCGATCAGCTTGCGAATGCGCTGCTGATAGCTCGGCGAGGACGTGCCCTGCCCCGTGTAAGCCTGACGAAACACCGCCTGCAGATCGGAGAAGCCGGAAAAGCCAAAGCGCTGCGCAAACCGCACCACCGCCGACGGATGCACGCCGCAACTCGCGGCGATGTCGCTCGTGCGGTCCACCATCACGCTCGAGCGGTTCTGTTCGATATAGGTCGCGACGTTCTTCAACTGACGCGGCAAGGCCTCGTAGTTTTCCGCGATGCGCTGCATCAATTCATCCACGCCCGGCAATTCCTCGGTGCTCTCTTCCGCCATGACTCTCTCTCAAGTGCTTTATTGCAGTGCGGCAGCCGCTTGCGAAGGCCGCCGCACGGCCTTCCGACGCTGCCGATTATAGGCAGGCTCCCCACCAAATGGAACGTATTTTCCATTTTTATTTTTCATGAAATTTTCATTGCACCGCCTCCGAAGATGACCTACTCTTGGTCGTGAGCGATGGTGCTCGGTGGACCTGCGCCGGCCTGTATGCGGAGGGAAAGCCGCCCGCCAGACGCTCCCCTCAATAACGACAGACCGAGAAAGGTGGAGACAATGAGACTTTGCAAGGGCAAGGCTACGCTCAGCGTTCTGGTGACGGCGTTGACGTTGGCGACGGGATTCGGCGCGGCCTCGGCCGCCCGCGCGGCCGACGCTCACTTCGTGCTGATCAGCCACGCGCCGGATTCGGACTCGTGGTGGAACACCATCAAGAACGCGATCAAACAGGCTGACGAGGATTTCAACGTCGAGACCGACTACCGCAATCCGCCAAACGGCGACATCGCCGATATGGCGCGCCTGGTCGAGCAGGCTGCCGCGCGCAATTACGACGGCGTGATCGTCACCATCGCCGATTTCGACGTGCTGAAAAGCTCGATCGGCAAAGTGACCGCGAAAAAGATTCCGCTCGTCACGATCAACTCCGGCACCGAAGAGCAAAGCGCGCAACTCGGCGCGATCATGCACGTGGGACAACCCGAATACGTAGCCGGCAAAGCGGCCGGCGAAAAGGCCAAGGCCGCGGGCGTGAAGTCGTTCCTGTGCGTGAATCACATCGCCACCAACACCGTGTCGTTCGACCGTTGCCGCGGTTTCGCCGAAGCGCTCGGCGTCGACTACAAGACCTCGACGATCGATTCCGGCCAGGATCCGACCGAGATTCAATCGAAGGTGAGCGCGTTTTTGCGCAACCATCCGAACACCGGCGCGATCCTGACGCTCGGACCAACCCCGGCTTCGGCCACGCTGAAGGCGGTTCAGCAGATGGGCCTCGCGGGCAAGATCTATTTCGCCACCTTCGACTTCTCCGACGACATTGCGAAGGCCATCCAGAACGGCACGATCCAGTTCGCGATCGACCAGCAGCCGTACTTGCAAGGCTATATCCCGGTCGCGGTGCTGGCGATCGTGAAGAAGGAACACACCACCGACCCCGTGAAGATCCGCCAGATTCTCGAAGCGAATCCGAAGTTCAAGGCGCGCCTCGCCACCTACGGCCTCGCGCCGTCGTATGGAACGAAGAACATCCGTTCGGGCCCGGGCTTCATCACGAAGGAAAACCTCGACAAGGTCATCAAATACGCAGGGCAGTATCGCTGATCCTTTTCCCTAGCTAGTCACGCGCGAGGCGGGTCGAACTCGACGTCGGAGCGGGCCGCCCGCCGCCCGCGCGCATTTTCACCGGCTGTCGTCCTGTCAGTGCATCCCCGCCTGGCCAGAGACGCAACCGGGCACCAAGGAGACATCATGGGTGTAGCCGGCAAACACTTCCCACCGCACGTCAAGACCAATCCCGGCGCGCCGCGCGACAACGCCGCGCCGTCGCTGCCGGATGCGGATGAACGCGTGCGCAAGGAATCGAAGTTCGGTCACTTGCTGAATCGCCCGGAATTCGCCGCGATTTCCGGCGCGGTGCTGGTGTTTCTCGTGTTCGCATTGAGCGCCGGCAGCTCCGGCATGTTCAACCTCGACGGCGTGATGAACTGGTCACAGGTGTCGGCGTATTTAGGCATCCTGTCGGTCGGGGCGTGCCTGCTGATGATCGCCGGTGAATTCGATCTGTCGATCGGCTCGATGATCGGCTTCGCCGGCATGATGGTCGCGATTCCGTCGGTCTATTTTCACTGGCCGATTTCGCTCGCGATCCTGTTTGCGTTCGCCGGCTCGATGCTGCTCGGCGCGCTGAACGGCTATCTCGTGATGCGCACGCGCCTGCCGTCGTTCATCGTCACGCTCGCGTTCCTGTTCATCCTGCGCGGCCTCACGCTCGCGCTGTCGATCATGTTCGCCGACCGCACCATCGTCTCCGGCGTCGGCGATCTGGCGCAACAGGACTGGCTCGCGAACACGCTATTTCACGGCGTCGCCTTTCACGGCCTGTTCCTGATGCTCGCGCATCACGGCATCGGCACCCTGCTCGACAACGGCCATGCGCTCGTGCCGGGCATTCCCAAAGTGATTCTCTGGTGGCTCGCGCTCGCCGCGATCTGCGCCTTCGTGCTCGCGAAAACGCGTGCCGGCAACTGGATTCTCGCGGTGGGCGGCGACGCGAATGCGGCGAAGAACGTCGGCGTGCCGGTGCGCCGCGTGAAGATTTCGCTGTTCGTGCTGACCGCGTTCTGCTCGTGCCTGTTCGCGGTGCTGCAAGTGTGCGACATCGGCTCGGCCGCGGCGGACCGTGGCTTGCAGAAGGAATTCGAAGCGATCATCGCCGCGGTGATCGGCGGCACGCTGCTGACGGGCGGCTACGGTTCGGTGATCGGCGCGTGTTTCGGCGCGCTGATCTTCGGCGTGGTGCAAATCGGCATCACGTACACCAACGTCAGTTCCGACTGGTTCCGCGTGTTCCTCGGCGTGATGCTGCTGATCGCCGTGCTGTTCAATCACTACGTGCGCCGCCGCGTCGCGCAGTCGTAACGAGGAGACGATCATGTCCGATACGAATACCGTGACCCCGCCACAGGATGCCAACGACGCCCCGAGCGACGACGTGATCCTCGCGCTGGAGAACGTCAGCAAGTACTTCGGCAAGGTGATTGCACTAAGCGACGTGACCTTGCGTCTGAAACGCAGCGAGGTGCACTGCCTGCTCGGCGACAATGGCGCGGGCAAATCGACGCTGATCAAGACTCTGGCCGGCGTGCATCAGCCCTCCTCCGGCCAGTATCTGGTGGACGGCCAGCCGGTGCTGTTCGAGTCGCCGAAAGACGCGCTCGACCTCGGCATCGCCACCGTCTATCAGGATCTCGCGCTGGTGCCGCTTCTATCGGTGGCGCGCAATTTCTTCATGGGACGCGAGCCGCAGAAGAAACTGTTCGGCTTCCTGAAGGTAATGGACCTCGACACGAGCGCCACGACCGCGCGCGACAAACTCGCGGACATGGGCATTAACG
Organism: Paraburkholderia sp. SG-MS1; assembly: GCF_012275575.1. Classification (GTDB taxonomy): domain Bacteria; phylum Pseudomonadota; class Gammaproteobacteria; order Burkholderiales; family Burkholderiaceae; genus Paraburkholderia. The sequence goes on from NZ_NPIH01000144.1 coordinate 9,920, forward strand.
TGCGCGACCCGCATCAGCCGATCGGCACGATGTCCGGCGGCGAGCGGCAATGCCTCGCGATTGCGCGGGCGATTCACTTCGGCGCGCGCGTGCTGATTCTCGACGAGCCGACCGCCGCACTCGGCGTGAAGCAGAGCTTCAACGTGCTGAAGCTGATTCACAAGGCGCGCGCCAAAGGCATCTCGGTGATCTTCATCACGCACAACGTGCACCACGCGTATCCGATCGGCGATTCGTTCACGCTGCTCAATCGCGGCAGATCGCTCGGCACGTTCACCAAGGACACCATCAGCAAGGATCAGGTGCTCGACATGATGGCCGGCGGCGCCGAAATGCAGAAGATGATCGGCGAACTGGAAGGCGCGACGATCTGACCGATTCGCGCGTGTCGTGCGGCGCCTCGCTCGCCGGTGACACGCGCTCAGCTACTCAGGGATACTCATGGATCACTCCAGCACATCCGGCGGGACCACGCCGGCTTCGGCGGGCAGCGGACGGTTCGCGCCGGGCCGCAGCCGCGACATCGTGTGCCTCGGCCGCCTCGCGGTCGATCTCTACGCCCAGCAGGTCGGCGCGCGGCTCGAAGACGTGTCGAGCTTCGCGAAGTATCTCGGCGGGTCGTCGGCGAATATCGCATTCGGCTGCGCGCGGCTCGGGCTCGCCTCGGCGATGCTCGCGCGCGTCGGCAACGACCACATGGGGCGGTTTCTCACCGAAACGCTCGTCAAGGAAGGTTGCGACGTCAGCCACGTGCGGATCGACCAGGAGCGGCTGACCGCGCTGGTGCTGCTCGGCCTGAAAGACCGCGACACGTTCCCACTGATTTTCTACCGCGAAAACTGCGCGGACATGGCCGTCGACGAAGCCGATTTCGACGAAGCATTCATCGCGTCGTCGAAAGCGCTGCTGATTACCGGCACTCACTTCTCCACCGAGCAGGTGAACCGCACGAGCCGCCGCGCGCTCGACTACGCGCGCCGCAATCAGGTGCGCACGGTGCTCGACATCGACTATCGGCCGGTATTGTGGGGACTTACCGGCAAGGCGGACGGCGAGACCCGTTTCATCGCGAGCGAAGGCGTCTCCGCGCATTTACAAAGCATGCTGCCGCTGTTCGATCTGGTGATCGGCACCGAGGAAGAGTTTCGCATCGCAGGCGGCAAAACCGAACTGGCCGAGGCACTGGCAGCGGTGCGCGCCGTCACGCCCGCGACGCTGGTGCTAAAGCGCGGGCCGCTCGGCTGCCAGATCATCGACGGTGTGGTGCCCGCTTCGCTCGACGCCGCACCGCTTCACGGCGGCGTCGAAGTCGAAGTGCTGAACGTGCTCGGCGCGGGTGACGCCTTCGCCTCCGGCTTTCTCTCCGGATGGCTGCGCGATCAGCCGCTCGAAGCCTGCGCGCGCGCCGCGAATGCGAGCGGTGCGCTGGTCGTGTCGCGACATGGCTGTGCACCGGCCATGCCGACGCCCGCCGAACTCGACTACTTCCTGCGCGAAGCGAAGGCCGACCCGCAACGGATGCGCCGCCCCGATCGCGACGCGACGCTCGCGCGCCTGCATCGCGTGTCGCCCGCTCGCAAGCCGTGGCGCGAAGTGCTCGGCTTCGCATTCGATCATCGCAACCAGTTTTTCGAACTCGCGCAGCAAACCGGCGCCGACGAAGCACGTATCGCGCGGCTGAAGGGGCTGTTCGTCGAAGCCGTCGCGCAGACCGAAAGCGCGTTGGGCTTGCAGGATCGCATCGGCGTGCTGATCGACGACCGTTACGGCCAGGACGCGCTGAACGCCGCCACCGGCCGTGGCTGGTGGATCGGCCGCCCGGTCGAATTGCCGGGCTCGGTCCCGCTGGTGTTCGATCATGGCCGCTCGATCGGCACGTCGCTGATCGCGTGGCCGCAGGAACACGTCGTCAAATGCCTCGTGCAATTCCATCCCGATGAGCCGATCGAACAGCGGCTCGAACAGGAAGCACAATTGCGCGCACTCTACGACGCGGCGCAAGCGAGCGGCCATGAACTGCTGCTCGAAGTGATTCCGCCGAAGCACGCGCAACTGCCGCAAGCGCCGGACATCGTGTACCGCGCGTTGAAGCGGCTATACAACATCGGCATCTATCCGGAATGGTGGAAGCTCGAACCGATGGGCGCCGCGCAATGGCAAGCCGTCGACGCATTGATCGCCGAACGTGATCCGTACTGCCGGGGCGTGGTGCTGCTGGGTTTGTCGGCGGGCGTCGAGCAGTTGAACGAGGGCTTTCGCGCGGCGGCCCGATCGGCCACGTGCCGGGGCTTCACGGTGGGCCGCACGATCTTCCACGAACCGAGCCATGCATGGCTCGCCGGCGAAATCGGCGACGACGAATTGATCGCGCGCGTGCGCCATACTTTCGAAACGCTGATCGCGTCATGGCGCGCGGCACGTGACGCGAGCGCGGGCAACGGCAGCAACCCACCAACGGAAGGCGCATCGAATCACGTTCATCAGGAGCAGGCGGCATGAACCAGCGCGCAATGCCCCATGAGCATCACGACTCGGCGGCCGCAAGCGCCGCCACGCCTGCGCGCTCGGCCTCTTGCGGCACCGTCCGTCTGACGACGGCCCAGGCACTCGTGCGCTATCTCGCCGCGCAGCGCGTGACGACCGAAGACGGCAACGGCACGGAGCCGTTGTTCGGCGGCGTGTTCGCGATCTTCGGCCACGGCAATGTCGCGGGCATGGGCGAAGCGCTCTATCAGCATCGCGAGGCACTGCCCACGCTGCGAGCCCACAACGAACAGGCGATGGCGCACAGCGCGATTGCCTATGCGAAGGCGCATTTCCGCCGCCGCATGATGGCGGTCACCACGTCGATCGGACCCGGTGCAACCAATCTGCTGACGGCGGCGGCGCTCGCGCACGTGAACCGTCTGCCGGTGCTGTTGCTGCCTGGCGATATCTTCGTTTCGCGCGCTCCCGACCCTGTCTTGCAGCAGGTCGAGGATTTCAACGACGGCGGCGTGTCCGCGAACGACGCGTTCAAACCGGTATCGCGTTACTTCGACCGCATCGTGCATCCCGCGCAATTGCTGAGCGCGCTGCCGCGTGCGCTGCGCGTACTGACCGACGCGGCGTTGTGCGGCCCCGTCACGCTCGCGTTGCCGCAAGACGTGCAGGCGCAAGCGTGGGATTTCCCAGCGGATCTCTTTGCTGCGCGCGTCGTGCGCTTTCATGCGCCGGCGCCGCGCGTCGACGAACTCGACGCCGCGTGCGCGCGTTTGCGGCATGCGAAACGTCCGTTGATCGTCGCGGGCGGCGGTGTGCTCTACAGCCGGGCAGCCGATGCGTTGCACCGCTTCGCGACCACGCACGGTATCCCGGTTGCGGAGACGCAGGCCGGCAAGAGTTCACTCGCGTGGAACGATCCACTGAACGCGGGCGCGTTGGGCGTGACCGGCTCGCCGGCCGCGAACGCGCTTGCGCATGATGCGGACTGCGTGCTCGCGATCGGCACCCGCCTGCAGGACTTCACCACCGGCTCGAACACGCTGTTCACGCAGGCCGACGTGATCGCCATCAATGCGAACGCGTTCGACGGCCTCAAGCATCGCGCGCTGGTGGTCGAAGCAGACGCGCGGCTCGCGCTCGACGCCCTCGCCGAGGCGCTGCAAGGCTGGCATGCGGAGCGCACGTGGACCACGCGCGCGCACAAGCTCGCGTCCGGCTGGCGCGATACGGTCGGCACGCTCACGCATGCGCCGCAACGCGACACGGTGCTGCCTTACGAGGGCGATGTGATCGGCGCGGTGCAGCGTTCGAGTGCGCATTCGGCGACGCACGACATCGTGGTGTGCGCGGCCGGCGCCCTGCCCGCCGAATTGCACAAATTGTGGCGCGCCGGCAAGCCGGGCGCGTACCACGTCGAGTATGGCTATTCGTGCATGGGCTACGAGATCTCCGGCGGTCTCGGCGTGAAACTCGCGCGACCCGAGCGCGACGTGATCGTCATACTCGGCGACGGCAGCTATCTGATGATGAACAGCGAAATCGCGACCTCGGTCATGCTCGGCGCGAAACTGATTATCGTAGTGCTAGACAATCGCGGCTTCGGCTGCATCAACCGCTTGCAACAGGCATGCGGCGGCGCGCCGTTCAACAATCTGCTCGAAAATTGCGTGCAAGGGCCGCTCGGCGCGCCACCCATCGACTTCGCCGCGCATGCGCGCTCGCTCGGCGCGCTAGCGGAACATGCCGCCAATATCGCCGAACTCGAAGCCGCGCTGCAACGCGCGCGCGCCGCGGATCGCACCTACGTGATCAGCATCGACACCGACCCGGCCCGCACTACCGACGACGGCGGCTGGTGGTGGGAAGTCGCCGTCCCCGAAGTGTCGTCACGCGACGCCGTGCGCGACGCCCGCGCGCAATATGACGCGCAGCTCGCCGCGCGCGCCGACCCAGGCGCCTGCGACGAACCCGCCGATCACGAATGAGGACACGCGCATGACTGCTTTCGAGATACGCATCGGCATCAACCCGTTGTCGTGGATGAACGACGATCTGCCGTCGCTCGGCGGCGAGACGCCGCTCGACGTCGCGCTGACGGAAGGCCGCCAGATCGGCTATCAGGGCTTCGAACTCGGCAACAAGTTTCCGCGCGAGCCGCAGGCGTTGCAGACGCTGCTCGCGCAATACGATCTCGCACTGGTCTCCGGCTGGTATTCGGGACGCCTCGCGCGACGCAGCGTCGAAGAAGAAATCGCCGCGGTCGGGCCGCATCTCGACCTGCTCGCGCAAAACGGCGCGACGGTGATGGTGTATGGCGAAGTCGCCGATTCGATTCAGGGCGCGCCGCAACCGCTCTATCAACGGCCGCGTTTTTTCAGCGACGCGCAGTGGGCGGCGTACGCAGCGCGTGTCGACGAATTCGCGGGTTATACGTTAAGCCGTGGCGTGCGGCTCGCGTACCATCATCACATGGGCGCGTATGTGGAGACGCCCGCCGACGTGGATCAACTGATGGCGCGCACCGGCGATGCCGTGGGCCTGCTGTTCGACGCCGGGCATATCACGTTTGCGGGCGGCGATCCGCTTGCGGTGCTCGACAAACATATCGCGCGGGTGTGCCACGTGCACTGCAAGGACGTGCGCCCTGCCGTGATGAAGCTCGCGCGCAATCGCAACTGGAGTTTTCTCGATGCGGTGATTGCCGGCGCGTTCACGGTGCCAGGCGACGGCGCGGTGAATTTCGCAGCGATCATCGAGCGCCTGAAGCGGCACGGTTATCGCGGCTGGCTGGTGGTCGAAGCGGAACAGGACCCGGTGGTCGCGCCGTCGTTCGACTACGCGCAAAAGGGCTATACGACCTTGCGTGCGTTGGTCGATGCGCCGCTCGACACCGCGAACCCAACGACGAAGGAGGCAGCATGAGCTTATTGGTGAAAGCACAGGGCGAAGGCCAGACGATCGTGCGAGTGACGCCGCAGTCCGCATGCTGGCGCTACGTGGGTTTCGCCGCGTATCGTCTGGAAACGAACGAAGTCGTGCACGTGCTCGAAGCGTCGCGCGAAGTGTGCATCGTCGTGCTCACCGGTGCGGTGGATATCGAAACCGCCGACGCCATGTGGAGCTCGCTCGGCTCACGCGACAGCGTGTTCGAAGACGCCGCGCCGTATGCGGTGTATCTGCCGCCCAACGTGCGCGCGACGGTACGCGCGTGCCGCGATGCGGAGGTCGGCGTGGCGAGCGCGCCGGCCAAAGGCGAGTTTCCGGCCCGCCTGATCGAACCGGCCGCGATGAAGCGCTCCACGCGCGGCAAAGGCCTGAATACGCGCTACGTCTGCGATATTCTTCCACAGACCGAGCCCGCCGAGTCGCTGCTCGTTGTGGAAGTCAGAACGCCGGGCGGCCATGCGTCGAGCTATCCGCCGCATAAGCACGACACCGACAACGTTCCTCAGGAAAGCTCGCTCGAAGAGACTTACTATCACCGGCTCGATCCGCCGCAAGGGTTCGCGTTCCAGCGCGTGTACACCGACATGCGCGACATCGACGAATCGATGGCGGTGGAAAATCACGACGTCGTGATGGTGCCGCGCGGCTATCACCCCGTGGTCGTGCCGTATGGCTACGACTCGTACTATCTGAACGTGATGGCCGGCGCGCAACGGGTCTGGCATTTTCGCAACGACCCGGCGCACGAGTGGATCATTAATAAGGAGGCTTGATCGTTTCGCCCGCATTGCGCGGGCGAAACATGCCCCCTACTTTCGCGCTGCCAGATCGAACTTCATGAGACCGGGGTTCGAACTGTCCTCGATGTAGGTCCGCGTGCGTGGGGCGCGTACGGCATGCGGTAAAAGAAGATTCAAACGGCACTCACGCGGCGAGGGGACGACCACGCAGCGCGCGCAGCGATAGCCAGGCGCGCGAATCATCGGGCAGCGCGGCAATAACAATCGCTGACAGGCATGGGGCACGGCAATAAGCCGCTGCAAAGCGCGCTCCGTTCAACCGACGCCCAACCACTCCTGCATCACGTCGGCGCGCTTCAGAAACGACGTCATCTCTCCGTCGAACACGATCTCGCCGTGCCCCATCACCGCGACACGGCCAGCAATCTCCCGCGCGATCACGAGACGCTGTTCGATCAGCAGCATCGCGACGCCGCGTTCGCGCAGTATCCGCAGACAGTCTGCGACCTGCTCCACGATGAGACCCGCAAGACCCTCGCCGGGCTCGTCGATCACGAGCAAATCGGGATCGCCGAGGAGTGCCCGCGCGAGCGTCAACATCTGCTGTTCACCGCCCGATAGTGCACCGGCCCGCGTGCGTCTACGTTCGGCGAGCACGGGGAACAGTGCGTAGGCATCGTCGAAAGTGAAGCGCGGTGTGCGGCCGCGAGCGCGCGGCGCGACGCCGAGCTGCAGATTCTCCTGAACGCTCAGTGCCGGAAACACGTCGCGATGCTCAGGCACATAGCCCAGCCCGAGGCGCGCTCGCTCGAAAGTGCGCAGACCGCCGAGCAAGCGGCCCGCGAAACGCAGTTCGCCCTCGCTGCGCACGAGGCCCATGATCGCGCGCGCCAGCGTCGAGCGGCCGGAGCCGTTGCGCCCGACCAGCGCGAGCACTTCGCCTTGCCCGATGCGCAGCGTGACGCCATGCAAGGCCTGGCTCGCGCCATACCATGCGTTCAGTGCGCGAATGTCGAGCAGTGCGCTCATGCGTCCCCTCGCGTGTCGCGACGATTGACCGGTTGTTCGGCGGTCTTCTCGCCGGACGCTGTGCCGGAGCCTTTGCCGATCGGTCCGCGAGCCTGTTCGCTGGCCTTCCCACCGAACCCTTCCCCCAGATACGCCGCGCGGACCGCCGCATCCGCACGAATCGCCGCCGGCGTGCCGCTTGCGATGATGCGTCCTTGCACCAGCACGGAAATCCGGTCGGCGAGCGCGAAGACCGCGTCCATGTCGTGCTCGACCATCAGCAGCGTGCGGCCTCCGGTGGCCTCGCGAATCAGTTCGATCGCGCGCGCGGCTTCCGCGCGGTTCATGCCGGCAGTCGGCTCGTCGAGCAGCAACGTATGCGCGCCGCCCGCGAGTGCGATGCCGAGATCGAGCGCGCGCTGCTCGGCGTAGCTGAGCGTGCCGGCCTGCACGTCGCGACGCCCGCTCAGGCCGACCGCGTCCAGCACCTGGGCGGCGTGCGCATCGACCGTAGGCGAGCCGCTGAAACGCTGCCACCAGCGCAGGCGGCCGCGCTCGGCCAGCATTGCCGCGCAGCGCAGGTTGTCGAACACGGTGAGGCGCGCGAACACACTAGTGCTCTGGAAGCTGCGCGCGAGCCCGCGCCGCGCGATCGCGGCCGGCGCGAGGCGCGTGATCTCCGCGCCGAACAGATCGATGCGCCCGGCGTTCGGTCGCGCGCCGCCGGCGATCAGATTGAAGAGCGTCGACTTGCCCGCGCCGTTAGGGCCGATCAGCGCATGACGCTCGCCGGGTTCAACCGCGAGATCGACGCCGCGCAGAATCTGCGTGGACCCGAAGCGCTTCTGGATGCCGTAAAGGGCGAGTGCGGGGATCATCGCGAAGCTCCATGCGGTGACGTCGGGCGTGCATGAGCGGCGAGGCTTGTTTGCGTGGGGGATCGGGTCATCGCGGATCTCCAGCCGTCTGTGCGGAGCCCGACCGACCCTCGAGTCGCGCTCGCGCGCGACGCGCGTAACGCGTGCCAAGCGCGCCCGCCACAGCAAGCATGAGGACAATGACGCCGAGCCAAAGCGGTGACGACGACGCTGCCAGCCGCCATGGCGCGCCGGCAGCGCCGACGGCCGCACCGTCATCTGCGCCAAATTGCACCGCATACGCCCATTGCACCGCGAGCACGACAGCCACACCCCACGACAACGCGCCCGCCGTGCCCCACAGATAAACCGCGCGGCATTTGCGCCAGCCATGCATCGCGAGCCGCGCCGCATGCCGTTCGACGAGACCCGCCAGCCCATCCGGCGATGCCACCACGACGACGACAAAGAAAAGCCCGAGATAGAACAACCAGGCGCGCGTCACGCTCGCCACCACGACGCTGAAAAACGTCAGCACGACCGCACCGGCGACCGGCCCGAAAAACGCTGCCGTACCGCCGATCACCGTCGCAATCAGCACCGCCCCCGAGCGCATCATGCCGACGCTTTCCGTCGACACCAGTTCGATGTTGATCAGCCCCAAGGTCCCCGCGATGCCCGCGAAAAACGCCGCCACCACCACTACGCCGTAACGAACGCGCCGCGGGTAGCAGCCGATCGCCGCGACCCGCGCCGGGTTGTCGCGCACCGCGTTCGCCAGCCGCATGAACGGCGTGCGCGACAGCGCGAACATCGCCGCACTTGCCAGCAGGCACCACAGCGCGATCAGCGCATAGGCTTCGCGCGCCGGACCGAAACTCCACGCGCCCAGCAGTGTTCCGCTTGCACGATCGATCGCCACGCCCGCTTCGCCACCGAACCAGTCGGGCAGCGCCCATGCGGCCGCCACCACGAGTTCGCCGAGGCCGAGCGTGATCATGGCGAACGCGGTGCCTGAGCGCCGCGTCGCGATGAAGCCGAACAGTACGCCGCACAGCGCGCCGCCGAATCCGCCGATCAACGGCAGCAGCGCGAGAGGCACGCCGATCCGGTTGAACACCTGCGCGGCGGCAAGCGCGCCGAGCCCGGCATACGTTGCATGCCCGAACGACAGCAGCCCGGTTTCGCCGAGCAGCAGGTTGTACGAGAGCGCGAAGACGATCATCGCCGCGCTCTGCGCCAGATAGGCGAGCAGCCAGCTTTGCGGCCAGACGAACGGCGGCGCCGCGAGGAACGCGACGAGCGCAAGCCACGGCGCGACAGTGCGCCAGAGCGCGCAAATGGGTGGCACGGGCGCTGCCGCAGGCGCCCGGAACGGTTCGGCTGCCCCGCCGCGCTTACGCATGATCGCCGTGCCGTCCGAACAGCCCGCGCGGACGCAGCGCCAGCATGGCGACGAGCAGCAGATACGGAATCAGCGGCGCGAGTTGCGCGAGCGTCAACGCATCCCATTCGGCTGGCGCCGATGCACCGATGATCGAGAGCACCTCGCCCAGCGACACAGTGCTCGCCACCGCCAGCGTC
>NZ_NPIH01000145.1 GCF_012275575.1 Paraburkholderia sp. SG-MS1
CGTCGATATCGCGCCGATGGGACGCGGCACGCAGCGCGTGGAGGAAACGCTGGCGAGCGCGGTGCCCGGCGCCCGCGTGCTGCGCATCGATGCCGACAGCACGCGCCGCAAAGGCAGCGCGCAGGCGCTGTTCTCCGATGTCCACGCGGGCGAAGTCGACATCCTCGTCGGCACGCAGATGATCGCGAAGGGCCACGACTTCCAGCGCGTATCGCTGGTCGGCGTGCTCAATGCCGACACCGCCCTGTTCTCCCACGATTTCCGCGCGAGCGAGCGCCTGTTCGCGCAATTGATGCAGGTGAGCGGCCGGGCGGGCCGTGCCGGTCTGCCCGGCGAAGTGCTGGTGCAGACGCGTTATCCGCGCCACGCGCTGTACCACGCGCTGGGCCGCCACGACTACGTCGGTTTTGCCAACTCGACGCTGGCCGAGCGGCGCGACGCGCACCTGCCGCCATTCGTCTATCAGGCGTTGCTGCGAGCCGAGGGCCGCACGTTGGAGGCCGCGCTCGCCTTTCTGCAGCAGGCCGCCGCCGAGTTGACCGGCATCCCGGCCGCCGAGCGCGTGACTGTCTACGACGCCGTGCCGCTGACCATCGTCAAGGTCATGCACGTGCATCGCGCCCAACTGCTGATCGAAAGCGCGTCGCGCGCCGCATTGCAGGCCACGCTGCGCGCATGGCAACCGCTGCTGCGCGGCCTGAAAGGCGTGCTGCGCTGGAATCTCGAAGTCGATCCGCTCGACATCTGACGTCGCCCGCCAGCCGGCGGCCAGCCAGCGCGCCGCATTACTTCTTCAGGTCATATTCATAGAGCGAATGGTCGTTTCGTTTTGCGACGCCGCTCGCCTATATTCGCCGAATCGGCGCACGTTCAGGCAAAACTCCAAAATTCCCGCGCCGATGCACCTCAACTTCCCCGGGGCATTGTGATGAGCGACACCAACCAGACCGCGCCGAGCGGCGCGACGCCAGCCAGGCGGCAGGGCACGCACGGCGGCGGACTCCTGCTGACAGAAGACTGGCTGGCCGTGTGGGTCGGCCTGCTCGTGATCGTGATTGCCTGGGCGCTATTCGCATCGGGCAGCAGCATCAAGTGGGTGGCGGTGGCGCCGGCCAAATGGTCGAGCATCGGCCAGGCGGCGCAGGACCTCGCTACGCATCTGCCGAACTACGTCGCGTTGTTCATCGTGTTTTCGCTGCTGTTCGGCACAAGTCTCGCGCTGCTGAAGCAGCGTGTCGGCGCCTTCCTTGCGGCCTTCCTGATTCTGTTCATCGGTTCGGCGCTGATCTTTACGCTGGGCGCGTGGGTCAATGCGTCGAAGTACAACCTGGAGCCGCCCTTGGTGGCGCTCGCGCTCGGCTTGGTGATCTCGAACGTGTTCACGTTGCCCGACTGGTTTTCGGCAGGCTTGCGGGTCGAGTTTTACATCAAGGTCGGTATCGTGCTGCTCGGCGCGACGTTGCCGTTCACGCTGCTGGTGTGGGCCGGACCGGTGGCGGTGGCGCAGGCGACTATCGTGTCGCTCGTGACGTTCTTCGTGATCTTCTTCGCCGCCAGGGCGTTCGGACTCGACCGGCGCTTTGCCGCCGTGCTCGGCGTGGGCGGCGCGGTGTGCGGCGTGTCGGCGGCGATCGCGATTGCCGGCGCGGTGCGGGCCAAGCGCGAACAGGCGTCGGTGGCGATTACGCTGGTGGTGCTGTGGGCGATCGTGATGATCTTCGTGCTGCCGTTTGCGTCGCGCTCGCTCGGGCTATCCACGGCGGTCGCGGGCGCGTGGATCGGCACGTCGGAATTCGCGGACGCCGCCGGCATCGCCGCCGCACAGGCCTACGGCGACTTCGCGAGGCACGCGGGCGGCGCGATTGCCGGCGCGCCGGAGGCGTCGCTGCAGGCCTTCACGCTGATGAAGGTGGTCGGCCGCGATATCTGGATCGGCATCTGGGCGTTCGTGCTGGCGATTGTCGCGACGACGCGCTGGGAGTCGGAGGATAGCGGCGTCAAAGCGAAGCCGAATGGCGGCGAAATCTGGGCGCGCTTTCCGAAATTCGTGATTGGCTTTGTCGTCGCGTCCGCGTTGGTGACGTGGATCGCCAGCCGCTATTCGCTGGCCGATTATCGCAAGATCGTCACGCCCGAGTTCGTCGCGCCGATTACCGTATTGCGCACCTGGGCGTTCACGTTCTGTTTCCTCAGCATCGGCCTGACGACGCGCGTGCGTTCGCTTTCGGCGACCGGCCTGAAGCCGTTCCTCGCGTTCACTGCGGGAGTGGTGATCAATATCGTCATTGGCTACGTGCTGTCCGCGCATGTGTTCGCGGCGTACTGGAACAGCCTCGGGTGAGGCTCGTGGCACGCCGGGCCGAGCGCGTCGACAAGACCGCGGACGCGCACCATCTGGCGTGCGCGCCGCGCTGCGCCGACTGTCGGCACCGCGCCGAGGATCGGCATTCGCTCGAGCAAAGCATTCCGGGACTCGCGGTGTTCAGTTCGGGGTTCGGCGCAAGCGTCGCGGATAGCCGCCTGTGCCGCCTGCATGACCAGCTGGTTTCACCGGGCGATGTCTGCGCGCAGTTTGAGCCGCGCCCGTCGCGTTGACATTAAGTCCGGCGGCGCGTGCTTGCCAATCCCTGCCCGGCGGCAATCAGCGGCACTTTCCCAAAACGCCTGACGCACGGGTCGACCTCGTTTCCAGGTCGATTTCTGCGGCGCACGCTCGCCAATCCACGTCCAGCGGCGGCTAACACCGCTCCCCCACTCGCACTAGCCCAAGCCGCCGCGCATGCGGCTCAGTCGTTCAAAGCGGCTCGCGTATCGCCCGAGGATGCGCGCGCTGCCGCGCGTGCGCCTCCCTTTGCGGCGATGCGCCTGCCCGACCCCGCCGTCGCGCCGCGAATGAACAGCACCGCGCAGGCCGCACACATCGCCCAGATGCCCAATACCACCAGCCACTTTTCCATTTCGCCAGTCCTCAAAAACCAACCCCGTATCGTTTTTTGCGTGCCCTGAGGCCGCGCGCTATTTCTCTATAACGGCGCGCCGGATCATTTGATAAGGGCAAAGGCAAAAAGAATCACGCCAGGGAAAGTACTGAGCGCAACCGGCGCTGCCGTGAGCGGCGCCATCGGCCGGAAATCCCTGTCACACAACGCTTCCATGAGGGTGCAACCTCTCTTTTGAATTGGTTGCACCTTTTTATTTGGAGGCGTACGATTCGCCCAACTTTTAGTCTTTCACCAGGCATTCATCTGGTATCCGAAGAAGGAAACATGGCTAGCACCACCCTTGGCGTCAAGGTCGACGACCTCTTGCGTTCCCGGCTGAAAGATGCCGCCACCCGCCTCGAACGCACTCCGCACTGGCTGATCAAGCAGGCGATCTTCGCGTATCTCGAGAAAATCGAGCATGGCCAGCTGCCGCCTGAACTGTCGGGCGCGAACGGCTCGGCCGATCTGGGCGATGGCGCGGCGGTCGAACAGGAGGAAGACGGTGCGTCGCATCCGTTCCTCGAATTCGCGCAAAACGTGCAGCCGCAATCGGTGCTGCGCGCGGCGATCACTGCGGCATACCGTCGACCGGAACCGGAGTGCGTGCCGTTCCTGCTCGGTCAGGCGCGCTTGCCGGCCAATCTCGCGGGCGACGTGCAGGCGATGGCCGGCAAGCTGGTCGAAACGTTGCGCACCAAGAGCAAGGGCGGCGGCGTCGAAGGGCTGATCCACGAATTCTCGCTGTCGAGCCAGGAAGGCGTGGCGCTGATGTGCCTCGCCGAAGCGCTGCTGCGCATCCCGGATCGCGCGACCCGTGACGCGTTGATTCGCGACAAGATCAGCAAGGGTGACTGGAAATCGCACGTCGGCCAGGCGCCATCGCTGTTCGTCAATGCCGCCACTTGGGGCTTGATGATCACCGGCAAGCTGGTGACGACCAATAGCGAGACGAGTCTGTCGTCGGCGCTGACGCGTTTGATCGGCAGGGGCGGCGAGCCGCTGATCCGCAAGGGCGTCGACATGGCGATGCGCCTGATGGGCGAGCAGTTTGTTACCGGCGAGAACATCTCCGAAGCGCTTGCCAACAGCCGCAAATATGAAGCGCGCGGGTTCCGCTACTCGTACGACATGCTCGGCGAAGCGGCCACCACCGAAGCCGACGCGCAGCGCTACTACGCGTCGTACGAACAGGCGATCCACGCGATCGGCAAGGCCGCCGGCGGCCGTGGCATCTACGAAGGCCCGGGCATCTCGATCAAGCTCTCCGCGCTGCACGCACGCTACTCGCGTTCACAGCAGGAACGCACGATGAGCGAACTGCTGCCGCGCGTGCGCTCGCTCGCGATCCTCGCGCGCCGCTACGACATCGGCCTGAATATCGACGCAGAAGAAGCCGACCGCCTCGAAATCTCGCTGGATCTGCTCGAAGCGCTGTGTTTCGATCCGGAGTTGGCCGGCTGGAACGGTATCGGCTTCGTGGTGCAGGCCTATCAGAAGCGCTGCCCGTTCGTGATCGAATACATCATCGATCTGGCGCGCCGCAGCCGTCACCGCATCATGGTGCGACTCGTGAAGGGCGCGTACTGGGACACCGAAATCAAGCGCGCGCAAGTGGACGGTCTCGAAGGCTATCCGGTCTACACACGCAAGATCTACACGGACGTGTCTTACCTCGCGTGCGCGAAGAAGCTGCTCGGCGCACCCGACGCGGTCTATCCGCAGTTCGCCACGCACAATGCGCACACGCTGTCAGCGATCTATCACCTCGCGGGCAACAACTACTATCCCGGCCAGTACGAGTTCCAGTGCCTGCACGGCATGGGCGAGCCGCTGTACGAAGAAGTCACCGGCCCGTTGTCCGCCGGCAAACTGAATCGTCCGTGCCGCGTCTACGCGCCGGTCGGCACGCATGAGACGCTGCTCGCGTACCTCGTGCGCCGTCTGCTGGAAAACGGCGCAAATACGTCGTTCGTGAACCGCATCGCCGATGAAAACGTCGCGATCAAGGACCTGATCGCCGATCCGGTCGACGAAGCGTCGAAGATCGTGCCGCTCGGCGCACCGCATGCGAAGATTCCGCTGCCGCGCAACCTGTACGGCGCCGAGCGTCTCAATTCGATGGGCCTCGATCTGTCGAACGAGCATCGCCTCGCGTCGTTGTCGTCGGCGTTGCTGGCGAGTGCGCATCATCCGTGGCGCGCCGCGCCGATGCTCGAAGACAACGAGATCGCGGTGGGCACGGCGCGCGACGTGCGCAACCCGGCGGACCAGCGTGACCTGGTCGGCACGGTCGTCGAGGCGACGCCGGAGCACGTGAGCGCTGCGCTCGCGCATGCAGTGGCCGCGGCGCCGATCTGGCAAGCAACGCCGGTCGACGCACGGGCCGATTGCCTCGCGCGTGCCGCCGATCTGCTGGAAGCGCAGATGCATACGCTGATGGGTCTGGTGGTGCGCGAAGCTGGGAAGTCGCTGGCTAACGCGGTCGCGGAAATCCGCGAGGCGATCGACTTCCTGCGCTATTACTCCACGCAGATCCGCGACGAGTTTTCGAACGACACGCACCGTCCGCTCGGGCCGGTGGTCTGTATCAGCCCGTGGAACTTCCCGCTGGCGATTTTCATGGGCCAGGTGGCGGCCGCGCTGGCTGCCGGCAACACCGTGCTCGCGAAGCCCGCTGAGCAAACGCCGCTGATCGCCGCGCAAGCCGTGCGGATTCTGCGCGAAGCCGGCGTGCCGGCGGGCGCGGTGCAACTGCTGCCGGGCGACGGCGAAACGGTCGGTGCCGCCTTGGTGGCCGACCCGCGCACCCGTGCGGTGATGTTCACCGGCTCGACCGAAGTCGCTCGCCTCATCAACAAGACGCTGTCGAACCGGCTCGATCCGGACGGCAAGCCGATTCCGCTGATCGCCGAAACCGGCGGCCAGAATGCGATGATCGTCGACTCTTCGGCGCTCGCCGAACAGGTGGTGGCCGACGTGCTGCAATCGTCATTCGACTCCGCCGGTCAACGGTGTTCCGCGCTGCGCGTTCTTTGTCTGCAGGACGATGTCGCCGACCGCACGCTCGAAATGTTGACGGGCGCGATGCGCGAACTGGCGGTGGGCAATCCGGACCGCCTGTCGATCGACGTCGGCCCGGTGATCGACCTCGACGCGAAACGCGGCATCGACGCGCACGTCGCGGCGATGCGCGAGAAAGGCCGCAAGGTCGAACAACTGCCGATGCCGGAAGGCTGCGCACAAGGCACCTTCGTGCCGCCGACGCTGATCGAACTCGACAGCATCGACGAGCTGAAGCGCGAAGTGTTCGGCCCGGTGCTGCACGTGGTGCGTTATCGCCGCAGCCAGCTCGACAAGCTGCTCGAACAGATCCGCACGACCGGTTACGGCCTGACGCTCGGCATCCATACGCGGATCGATGAAACGATCGCTCACGTGATCAGCCGCGCGCACGTCGGCAACATCTACGTGAACCGCAACGTGATCGGCGCAGTGGTGGGTGTGCAGCCGTTCGGTGGCGAAGGTCTGTCGGGCACCGGTCCGAAAGCGGGCGGCGCGCTGTATCTGCAGCGATTGCTCGCGACGCGTCCGGCCGGCCTGCCGAAGTCGCTCGCGAAGGCGTTGGTTGCGGATGTACCGCAAGCCGCCGAAAACGGCGACAATCCGTCCGCTGCGTTGACCGTGCTGCGTGACTGGCTAATCGCCGAACGCCAGCCGCAACTGGCCGCGCGCTGCGATGGTTATCTATCGCATGTGCCGGCGGGCGCGACAGCGGTGTTGTCGGGGCCCACCGGCGAGCGCAATACCTACACGCTGGGCGCGCGCGGCACAGTGCTGTGCGTCGCGTCGACGGCGAGCGGTGCGCGCGTGCAGTTCGCCGCCGCGCTGGCCACGGGAAATCGTGCGCTGTTCGAAGGCGCGGCTGGTGAGCAACTGGTCTCGCAACTGCCCGCTTCGCTGAAGTCGTACGCGAGCGTGAAGAAGAGCGCCGACACGCCGTTCGATGCCGTGCTGTTCGAAGGCGACAGCGACGAACTGCTGGCGCTGGTGAAGGAAGTCGCGAAGCGTCCGGGGCCGATCGTCTCGGTGCAGGGCGTCGCGGCGCGCGCGCTCGAAAGCGGCGAAGAGGATTACGCGCTCGAGCGTCTGTTGACGGAACGCTCGGTCAGCGTGAACACGGCAGCAGCAGGCGGCAATGCGAATTTGATGACGATCGGTTGAGCGAACCTCATCGATCCCCTCAATAAAACGGAAGCGGTACGGCGACCCCGATATCGCTCCATCTACACCTGGTACCAAGGAGAAGCTATGCAACACAAGATGAAACAGCTGGCAGGCGCAGCGCTGGTTGCAGCAATGTCGCTGGCGGGGACGGCCAACGCGCAATCGACGGAAGACGTGAAGGTCGGTTTCGCCGGTCCGATGACGGGCGCGCAGGCTCACTACGGCAAGGACTTCCAGAACGGCATCACGCTGGCAGTGGAAGAGATGAATGCGACCAAGCCGGTGATCGGCGGCAAGCAGGTTCGCTTCGTGTTGGATTCGGCCGACGATCAGGCTGACCCGCGCACCGGCACGACCGTCGCGCAGAAGCTGGTGGACGACGGTATCAAGGGCATGCTCGGTCACTTCAACTCGGGCACCACAATCCCGGCTTCGCGCATCTACGCGAACGCGGGCATCCCGCAGATCGCCATGGCGACGGCGCCGGAATACACGCAGCAAGGCTTCAAGACCACGTTCCGCATGATGACGTCCGACACGCAGCAAGGTTCGGTCGCCGGTACGTTCGCGGTCAAGACCCTCGGCATGAAGAAGATCGCGATCGTCGATGACCGCACGGCTTACGGCCAGGGTCTCGCCGATCAGTTCGAAAAGGCGGCGAAGGCTTCGGGCGCGACGATCGTCGATCGCGAATACACGAACGACAAGGCTGTCGACTTCAAGTCGATCCTGACCAAGCTGAAGTCGGCGAACCCGGATCTGATCTATTACGGCGGCGCGGATTCGCAAGCGGCGCCGATGGTCAAGCAGATGAAGCAACTCGGCGTAAAGGCGCCGCTGATGGGCGGCGAAATGGTTCACACGCCGACCTTCATCAAGCTCGCGGGCGACGCGGCGAACGGTACGGTGGCATCGCTTGCCGGCCTGCCGCTGGAAGAAATGCCGGGCGGCAAGGACTACGTCGCGAAGTACAAGAAGCGTTTCAACGAAGACGTGCAAACGTACTCGCCGTACGCTTACGACGGCGCAATGGCGATGTTCACGGCGATGAAGACCGCGAACTCGACCGATCCGGCCAAGTATCTGCCGGTTCTCGCGAAGACCTCGATGCCGGCGGTGACGTCGTCGACTCTCGCGTATGACAGCCGCGGCGATCTGAAGAACGGCGGCATCACGCTGTACAAGGTGGTCGACGGCAAGTGGACGACGCTGCAAAGCGTGGGTGGGAAGTAAGCGGCGCTTGTTGCTTGCTTTGACGTCGGAAGTCAAAAAAACCCCGCTTCGGCGGGGTTTTTTATGGGGCAGTTGTTTCGAACTGCTCTGCACACACGTCCCCCTACTCCCCGCGCATCTTCCTCCCCTGCTCGCGAATCTGCTCCAACGTCGCGCCCGGCGTGCTCGCTTCCTGCGGCATGCGAATCTCGATCAGCGCCGCGCGCTGCGCATTCATTGCGCGTTGCAAGGCCGGCAGAAAATCCTCGGTCCGCTCCACCGTCTCGCCATGCGCACCGAACGACCGCGCGAATGCCGCGAAGTCCGGATTCGTGAGCCCGGTGCCATGCACGCGGTTCGGATAATGCCGCTCCTGGTGCATCCGGATCGTGCCGAAGTGACTGTTGTTCACGACGATGAACAGCACGTGAAGGTCATACTGCATCGCCGTCGCGAGTTCCTGCGCGGCCATCATGAAGCAGCCGTCGCCGGCGAGCGCGACGACCGCGCGCCGCGGATACAGCGACTTCGCCGCGATTGCCGCGGGCACGCCGTAGCCCATCGCGCCACTCGTCGGCGCGAGTTGCGAGCGATAGTGCCGATATGAAAAGTGCCGGTGCAGCCATGTCGCGTAATTGCCCGCGCCGTTTGTGAGGATCGCGTCGGCGGACAGATGCGCACGCAGTTGCTGGATCACTTCGCCCATTTGCACGTCGCCGGGAATCGGGCGCGGCTTGCGCCACTCGAGATACGCGCGATGCGCATCCTCGGCCGCGCCAGCCCACGCCGGCTGCGGCGCTGGCTGCAACGCCGCCAGCGCCGCAGCCAGTTCCGGCATGCCGGACACGATCGGCAGATCCGCGACGTACACACGCCCCAACTCTTCAGCGCCCTGGTGCACGTGCACGAGCGTCTGCCTGGTCTTCGGAATGTCGAGCAGCGTGTAGCCGTTCGTCGTCGCTTCGCCCATGCGCGGACCAAGCACGAGCAGCAGATCGGCATCGCGGATGCGCTGCGCCAGCGCCGGATTGATGCCGAGGCCGACGTCGCCCGCATAGTTCGGATGTTCGTTGTCGAGCGTGTCCTGAAAGCGGAACGCGAGGCCGACTGGTAGGTGCCAGTTCTCGACGAAGCGCCGCAAGTCCGCGCATGCGGCCGGCGTCCAGCCGCTGCCGCCCGCGATCACCATGGGCCGCTGCGCGCCTTCAAGCAACTCACGCAGCTTGTCGATCTGCGCGACCGATGGCGACGCCGCCACACGTTGATAAGCCGGCACGCCGGCCACGGCATCACATGCATCGCTCAACACATCTTCCGGCAACGACAGCACGACCGGCCCCGGCCGTCCGGACGTCGCCGTGTGAAACGCGTGGCTCAGATATTCGGGAATGCGTTTCGGGTCGTCGATTTGCGCGACCCACTTCGCCATCTGGCCGAACATGCGCCGATAGTCGATTTCCTGGAACGCCTCGCGATCGAGATGCTCGCGCGCGCATTGACCGATCAGCAGGATCATCGGTGTGGAATCCTGAAACGCGGTATGCACACCGATCGACGCGTGGGTCGCGCCCGGCCCACGCGTGACGAGCGCGACGCCCGGGCGGCCGGTCAGTTTGCCGACCGCTTCCGCCATGTTTGCCGCGGCGGCTTCGTGGCGGCACACGATGGTCTGGATGCGGTCGGTCTCGTCGTGCAGCGAATCGAGCACAGCGAGAAAACTTTCGCCGGGAACGCAGAAAACGCGTTCTACACCGTGCGTGAGCAAAGCATCGACGACGAGACGCGCACCGGTCGTGCGAGCAACATTGGAATCTGAAACGGGAGCATTCGGCTGCGACATTGCGAAGAAGCCTCCAGGCAGTACGTGAGTGCGGTCGGATCGTGCCGCATCGACGCAACGTGAAGTGCGGGCCGATGGGCGCTCCGACAGCTTACGCCGAGCGCGCGTGCGCTGTCATGGCGCAGCGCAACTGTTCTGTCCGACGAAGCGCGAGACTGAAGCGCAAAGTCCGTGAGCGCGCAAATAAAAAACGCGGGCCGTGGCCCGCGTCGTCATGTGCACTGAATGAGTGTGATCAACACTCGACGATATTCACCGCCAGCCCGCCGCGCGAGGTTTCCTTGTACTTGGTCTTCATATCCGCGCCGGTTTCACGCATGGTCTTGATCACAGAATCGAGCGACACATAGTGGCTGCCGTCGCCGCGCAACGCCATGCGCGCCGCGTTGACCGCTTTCACCGAGGCCATCGCATTGCGTTCGATGCACGGAATCTGCACCATCCCGCCGACCGGATCGCAGGTCAGTCCAAGGTTGTGTTCCATGCCGATTTCCGCGGCGTTCTCGACTTGCTTCGGTGTGCCGCCCATCACGGCGGCAAGCGCGCCCGCCGCCATCGAGCAGGCCACGCCGACCTCGCCCTGGCAGCCCACTTCCGCGCCGGAAATCGACGCGTTCAGCTTGTACAGAATGCCGATGGCCGCCGCCGTCATCAAAAAGTCGATCACGCCTTGCTGATTCGAGCCGGGCATGAAGCGCGTGTAGTAATGCAGCACGGCCGGAATGATGCCGGCGGCGCCGTTGGTCGGTGCGGTGACGACGCGCCCTCCCGCGGCGTTTTCTTCATTGACCGCGATCGCATAGAGATTGATCCAGTCGATCATCGACAATGGATCGCGCAGCGCGAGTTCAGGATTGCCGGACAGCGCGCGATACAACTGCGGTGCGCGACGCTTCACCTGGAAGGGCCCGGGCAAGTTGCCATCGGCATCGGGGTTGTTGATGCCGCAGCCGCGCGCGACGCACGATTGCATCACGTCCCAGATTTTCAGCAAGCCCGCGCGCGTCTCTTCTTCGGTATGCCAGACGCGCTCGTTGTCCCACATCAACTGAGCGATGCTCTTGCCGGTCGATGCGCACAGCGCAAGCAATTCATTGCCGGTGCGAAACGAGTGCGGCAATTGATCGACGGCGCTCAGCACTTTCGTGTTCGGCGCGCCGGCCGTCACCACGAATCCGCCGCCCACCGACAGATAGGTCGACTCGCGCAGCGTCTCGCCTTGCGCGTCGAACGCGCGCAGCTTCAGGCCGTTCGGATGCTCGGCCAACGCCTGGCGATAAAACGAAATGTGATCCTTCTGCGCGAACGGCACGTCGTGCGTGCCGAGCAGCGGCAGCTTGCGCGACACCCGTACCGCTTCGAGCCGTTGCGCGATCGTGTCCGGATCGACCGTGTCGGGCGCGTCGCCCATCAGGCCGAGCATTACGCCGCGATCCGTGCCGTGGCCCTTGCCGGTCGCGCCGAGCGATCCATACAGATCCACCTTCACCGATGCGGTTGCGTCCAGCAGTCCGTCGCGTTCGAGCCCTTGAACGAACATTAGCGCCGCGCGCATCGGCCCAACCGTATGCGAGCTGGACGGACCAATGCCGATTTTGAAGAGATCGAACACGCTGACTGCCATTGACTGCTCCCTGCCGATAAGTAGATGTTAGCGCGCCGGCAGCGGCAAACACACGGCGAGCCACGCGGGCGGCGTCGGTGCGAGCTGTAGCGCGATTGGCGTAAAGCGCCCGTCGAGACGCGCTGCCAGGTGAAACAGTTCCGTCGCATTCTTCGGGTCCCAGGGACCCGAGTAGCCGGGCAAGCCGGCCTCGCGACGTTTTGCATCGAACGGGACGCTCGAATGCACAAATTCTTCATGCGTCTGACTGCCGGACGCGAACGGCGCCAGCCAGTTGAGCGCGGCCAGCAACGTGGCGCCGTTGGCGCCCTTCTCCTGCAGCCAGTTGCGGTTGTGGCGGCGCGCGGCAAGCGCGGCCATCACGAGCGGCTGCAGATCGTAGGTGACGTAGCGCAGCGCATCGCGTTCGCTGAAGTCGATGGTCGAGCCGTCCGGCGCGATGTTGTCGCCGATATGCTCGACGAACAGACGCTGCGCCGCGTTGATCATCTTGCGGTTATCGAGTGTGAATGCGGCCATCGCAATCAGCTTGACCCGGTGGCTCTGCCAATTGTTGCGAAAGGTGCCTTTCAGCGGCCGCGGCTGGGCGTCGATCTGCGCGATGTAGCCGTTCGCGAGCTTCGTCAGGAACGCCATTGCCGCGTTGCGCGTCTTCACGGGCAACGCGCTCGCGGTCATGTCGTAGGCGAGGATCAGCCCTTCGAAATGCGTTTCGTCGATCGGATTGAAACTCGGCTGATAAGTCGTGACCCACGCGTACAGCAGGCGGTCGACGAGCTTCAGAAAACGGTCGTCGCTGGTCGCGCGCCAGGCGAGCGCGGCGTCGCGCAGCAGATCGAGATCTTTCTCCGCTTCGACGCTCTGATCGTAGATGCCCTCGTGCGGCAGCGTGCCCTCGGTATGCAGCTTCGCGAGCGCATGTGGCTGCTCGTTCAGATGCGTTTGCACGTTGCTCACGAGCGCCTTCACGCCGGGATCTGCGTTGGTGCGCTCGCTGGTTTGCAACGCGGGCGCCGCACAGAAATTCATCGCGGCCTGCGGCCGCAGCGGCAGCAGCGCGGCCGCGCCGGCGAGCACCAAGACACACGTTTGCCGCCACGGACGGGCTCGCGTTGCTGCGGCCCGGCTTTGCATCGATCGCACCTTTCGCGCCATGCGAAACTCCTCGTTAGGCTGATTCGGTGTGTGATGTTAGCCGTTTGCGGCCACGAGCGACAGAAGCCCGGGTCGAACCGCGTGCACCACCCTGCCGTCCGTTCCGGACAGCGGGCGATGCGCCGCGCGCTTACTCGTAGTCGGCGATCGGCACGCAGGAGCAGAACAGATTGCGGTCGCCGTACACGTTGTCCGCACGGCCGACGGGCGGCCAGTATTTCTTCGCGATCAGCGTGGGCAGCGGATATGCGGCGGTTTCGCGTGCATACGCATGCTTCCAGTCGTCGGCGATCACGACGGCGGCGGTGTGAGGCGCGTGCTTCAGCGGATTGTCCTCGCGATCCGAGCGGCCTTCTTCGACCGCGCGAATTTCGTTGCGGATCGCGATCATCGCTTCGATGAAGCGGTCGAGTTCCTCCTTCGATTCCGATTCGGTCGGCTCGACCATTAGCGTACCCGGTACCGGGAAGCTCATCGTCGGCGCGTGGAAGCCGTAGTCGGCGAGGC
This sequence comes from Paraburkholderia sp. SG-MS1, assembly GCF_012275575.1. GTDB lineage: Bacteria > Pseudomonadota > Gammaproteobacteria > Burkholderiales > Burkholderiaceae > Paraburkholderia. The sequence continues at coordinate 13,547 of NZ_NPIH01000145.1, forward strand.
GCTTGGCGACGTCGTCCACGGTGATGCCGCTGGTTTCCTTCAACGGACGCAGATCGAGAATGCACTCGTGCGCGACCAGTCCGCCCGGGCCCGAATACAGCACCGGATAGTGCGGCGCGAGTTTGTTCGCGACGTAGTTCGCGTTGAGGATCGCGGTTTCGGTGGCGGCGGTCAGATTCTTCGCGCCCATCATCGCGATGTACATCCACGAGATCGGCAGGATCGACGCCGAGCCGTACGGTGCGCCCGATACCGCGCCGATACCGTTCGGCGCGCGTTCATAGCCTGACGAGATCTGGTTCGGCAGGAACTGCGCGAGGTGCGCGCCGACCGCGACCGGCCCGACGCCCGGTCCGCCTCCGCCGTGCGGAATGCAGAAGGTCTTGTGCAAGTTCAGGTGCGAGACGTCGCCGCCGAACTGGCCCGGCGCGCACAGACCGACCATCGCGTTCATGTTCGCGCCGTCCACGTAAACCTGCCCGCCGTGCGCGTGCACGATCTCGCAGATTTCGCGCACGTTCGCCTCGAACACGCCGTGCGTGGACGGATACGTGATCATGATCGCCGCGAGCTTGTCGGCGTGCTGAGCGGCCTTCTTCTTCAGGTCTTCGATGTCGACGTTGCCTTGCGCGTCGCAGGCGACCACCACCACCTGCATACCGGCCATCTGCGCCGACGCCGGGTTCGTGCCGTGCGCCGAAGCGGGAATCAGGCAGACGTTGCGATGCGCTTCGCCGCGCGACGCGTGATACGCGTGGATGATCAGCAGGCCGGCGTACTCGCCTTGCGAGCCGGCATTCGGTTGCAGCGAAACGGCGGCATACCCGGTTGCGGCGACCAGCATTTCTTCGAGCTGATCGATCATTTCGCGGTAGCCGACGGTTTGCTCAGCCGGCGCGAACGGATGGATCTGACCGAACTCGGGCCACGTGACCGGCAGCATTTCCGAGGTCGCGTTCAGCTTCATCGTGCATGAGCCGAGCGGGATCATCGAGCGGTCGAGCGCGAGGTCCTTGTCCGACAGACTGCGCAGATAGCGCAGCATTTCCGTTTCCGAATGATGACGGTTGAACACGTGGTGCGTGAGGTATGCACTGGTGCGCGCCAGCGCAGCCGGTACCGACGCGGTGTTCGACGCGGCCATCGCGGCGTCGAGTGCATCGACTTGCGGCACGTCGCTCGCGAAGGCCGCTTGCGCGAAGACCGCGAGCAGATCGGCGAGATCGTGGCGCGTCGTGGTTTCGTCGATCGACAGGCCGACCTGCGTGGCGCTCACGCGGCGCAGGTTGATGCGCCGGGCGGTTGCCGCGTCGAGCAGCGCTTGCGTGCGCGCGCCGGTGTCGAACGTGAGGGTGTCGAAGAAGGTTTCGTTGACGAGCGTGTAGCCGAGTTGCTTCGCGCCTTCGGCGAGCAGCGCGGCGATGCGGTTCACGCGCAGCGCGATGGTCTTCAGACCGTGCGGGCCGTGATAGACCGCGTACATGCTGGCCATGATCGCGAGCAGCGCTTGCGCGGTACACACGTTCGAGGTGGCCTTCTCGCGGCGGATATGTTGTTCGCGCGTTTGCAGCGCGAGACGCAGGGCGGGGTTGCCTTGCGCATCGACGGTCACGCCGACGAGACGCCCCGGCATCTGCCGCTTGAATTCATCGCGCACCGCGAGATAGGCGGCATGCGGACCGCCAAAACCGACCGGCACGCCGAACCGCTGCGTATTGCCGACGGCCACGTCCGCGCCCCATTCGCCGGGCGGCGTGAGCACGGTCAGCGCGAGCAGGTCGGCGGCGACCACCACGTGGCCGCCCGCTGTGTGGATCGCTTCGGTCAGCGCGCGGTAGTCGCGCACGTCGCCGTTCACGCCCGGGTATTGCAACAGCACGCCGAACGCGTTCGAGTTCGCGGCTTCAGCGGCGGGTCCGACTTTCACTTCGATGCCGACCGGCGTCGCGCGCGTCTTCACGACTTCGATGGTTTGCGGCAGCACGTCGTCGGCGACGAAGAACACGTTCGACTTCGGCTTGCCGACGCGTTGCAGCAGCGTCATCGCTTCGGCGGCGGCGGTGGCCTCGTCGAGCAGCGACGCGTTCGAGATCGCGAGACCGGTCAGGTCGACGATCATCTGCTGGAAGTTCAGCAGCGCTTCCAGACGGCCTTGCGAAATTTCCGGCTGATACGGCGTGTACGCGGTGTACCAGGCCGGATTTTCCAGCACGTTGCGCAGGATCACCGTCGGGGTGTGCGCGTTGTAATAGCCCTGCCCGATGTACGAGCGGAACACCTGGTTCTTGTCCGCGAGTTCGCGCAGTGCAGCGAGCGCTTCGGCCTCGCTCTTCGGTTGCGCGAAGGGACCGAGCGGCAGCGTTTCGGTGCGGCGGATCGTCTGCGGAATCACGGCGTCGATCAGCGCGGCGCGCGAGGCGAAGCCGAGGGCTTCGAGCATCGCTTGCTGGTCGGCGGAATCCGGGCCGATATGCCGTTCTGCGAAGGCGTCATGCACTTCGAGCGCGGCGAGCGAGAGAGGAGTGCGGTTCATCAGACGATCCGGGTGTTCGAGCTTCATGGGTGTTCCTGGCGGTGCGGGTATCCCTGTGCTTCGAGAGGGACGCGCCGCACCTTGGGGGTTAAACGTAAAGGCGAATCGGATCAGGCGCCGATCGACTTCGTGTACGCGTCGGCGTCGATCAGGCGATCTTGCGTCGCGTCGGCGGCCGGCTTGATCTTGAAGAGCCAGCTTTCGTACGGCGTGCTGTTGACCGAGTCGGGCGAGTCGGCCACGGCCGAATTCGCTTCGATGATCTCGCCCGAGACCGGCGCGTAGATGTCGGAAGCGGCTTTCACCGATTCGATCACGGCGACGGTGTCGCCCGCGGTCACGGTCTTGCCCAGTTGCTGGACTTCGAAGAAGACGATGTCGCCGAGCGCTTCCTGCGCGTGGTCGGTAATGCCGACCGTCAGCGTGCCGTCCGCTTCGGTGCGGACCCATTCGTGCGATTCGGTGTATTTGAGGTCGGCCGGGATGCTCATCGGATGCTCCTGTGCGGTGTGATTCGGTATTGGCTTAAAAAGAGGGGACGTGCGCGCGGCTGCTAAACGGCCAGCACCTTGCCGTTGCGCACGAATGGCAGTTTTACCACGCTTGCGGGAACGGCCTTATCTCGAATCTGGACGTGAACGGTGTCGCCCGGCTGTACGCCCTTGGGCACGCGCGCGAAGGCGATCGATTCCTGCATCGTCGGGGAAAAAGTGCCGCTGGTGATTTCGCCTTCGCCGTGCGGCGTGACGACTTTCTGATGAGCACGCAGCACGCCCGCGGCCTTGCCGTTTTCCTTCAGCAGGATGAGGCCGACGAACGCGGCCTTCGAGCCGTCGGCTTCGAGCTTGCCCTTGCCGACGAAGTCGCGCGGCGAGGTGAGGTCGACGGTCCATGCGAGGCCGGCGTCGAGCGGCGAGACGTTGTCGTCCATGTCCTGGCCGTACAGATTCATGCCGGCTTCGAGGCGAAGCGTGTCGCGCGCGCCGAGACCGGCCGGGCGCACGCCTTGCGCGCGTAGCGCGTTCCACAGCGCCTCCACGTGGTCTGCGGGCACGATGATTTCGAAACCGTCTTCGCCGGTGTAGCCGGTGCGCGCGACGGTCAGTTCCCCGAACGGCGTACCGTCGACGCGCGCCGCGTTGAACGGCTTCAGAGCTTCGGTGGCGGCGCGCACGGTGGGCACCGTTTGCCAGACTTTCTCGCGTGCGTTCGGACCTTGCACGGCGACGATCGCGAAGTCGCGGCGCGGCGCGATGGTCAGGCCGAAGCCGCCGTCGGCGTTGAGCTGGCCGAACCAGGCGATGTCTTTGTCGGCGGTGCCGGCGTTGACGACCACGCGGAAGTGGTCTTCGCCGAAGTAATAGACGATCAGATCGTCGATCACGCCGCCGTTCGGGTTCAGCAGACAGGAATAGAGCGCGCGGCCGGGCGTTTGCAGCTTGCCCACGTTGTTCGCCAGCGCGTATTCGAAGAAGGCGCGCACGCGCTCGCCAGTGAAGTCGACCACGCACATGTGCGAGACGTCGAACATGCCGGCGTCGGTGCGCACGGCGCGGTGTTCGTCGATCTGCGAGCCGTAGTTGACAGGCATGTCCCAGCCGCCGAAATCGACCATGCGGGCATTGAGCGCGCGATGGGTGGCGTTGAGCGGGGTGTGTTTGAGTTCGGTCATGGGGCCTCGGGCATCTCGCGAAACAGAAAAGGCCATGCGGCGCGACGCCTCGCGGCAAGGTGCCGGCGAGCGTGGTTCTGCATGACCCCTCTGTCCTCGATACCTGAGAGATTGCGCGACCGTGAACGTTGCCTGGTCACGGTGACACGCGCGCCCCTTCGGTGGGCAGCCTGCCTGAATCTGCATGATGTTGCCAACACGCAGATGGCTACTGCCGCTCTCCAGAGTGCGAAAAACCGCTGCCTTGAGCTTGCTTCTGGCGAGGGTTTTTCGACGCGGTCGGTCCTTTTGCCTGAGAGTTTGCGGGTGTGCCCCTTCGGCGGCGCGGCGTGCCATATTCGGCGGCCAGCGCGCTCTCCCGACGCGTGCGGCGAATGTACGCGACGGCCGGGGGCTTGTCAAATAAAGGCTGGCGGCCTGTACGGCGGCGGCTGCGGCACGCGTGGGCGAAAAAAAAGCGCGGGCCGGTTGCCCGCGCTGGGCTGCGTAGCGGTGCTGCTTCGATGACGGAAGCGGCGCCGCTTACTCGCCGATCGCGTGAGCCGCGTTGTCCAGTTCCTGATTTAGCACGCGCTGTTCGTCGGCGGTGAGGCCGCCGCCATGTTGCGCGGCCATGTGGTGGGCTTCCTCGCGAATCACGTCCAGCCGATGATGCAGGGATGCGCCTTGCGGCGGCGGGTAGACGCCCTGATTCACCCGTTTGTCGATGCGTCGGCCGAGATTGTCGATCCGGCCTTCCACCTGACGCAGACGCTGATCCGCGATCTGCTGCTGGGTGGGGTGTGACGCCGGCGCGGGCGGCGGAGTCACCACGCAGGCGGCGAGAGAACTGAGCAGGGCGCCTGCTGCAATGGCGCGGGTGATACGAGGCATAGACTCTCCGGAAGTCGTTGTCGTGGGATGCTACTCAGGTAGCAACGAATGAGCGCGGCCGCGCGCTGACCGGCGAGCGGGCAGAGTTGTAACGTTATGTTCCTTTCGGAGGCGTCGGATGTCTGCCGCGCGAGCCCGGCGGCACGTGCGGTTTTAGGTACACAAGACGTCGCGCCGCGCGCTCGAGCGGCTCAGCGAATGCGCGCGAACGGCAAGCGTACGCCTTCTTCCGAGCTGCGCGCGGCGAGCTCGATGATGGTCATCACGTCGACCGCATCCTGAGCCGTGACAGGGAATGCAACGCCGTTCTGGATGGCGTCCGCCACCGCGACATAGAACCCGGCGTAGTCGCCATTGCGGGTCGGCACTTCGCGCTCGACTTCCTGATCGCCTTCCTGCACGCGCAGCAAGCCCGCAGTATTGCCGGCACCGAAGCCTTCGTCGCCGGGCCGCAGGCCTGCCTTCAGTTGATCTTCCTGCGTGTCGAGGCCGTGTTTCACATAGCTGCCCCGCGTGCCGTGGATCGCAAAGCGCGGCGCGACTAGCGCGGTCAGCGCGCTCGCATGCAGCACCACCTCGAACTCGCCGTAGCCGAGCTGGATGTGCACGTAATCAGGCGCGCTCGCCTGGTCGCGATGCGCGCGCACCGTCGCCGAGACCGTCTGCGGGGCGCCGAACAGCGCCAACGCTTGGTCGATCAGATGCGGCCCGAGGTCGAACAGCAGGCCGCCGCCGCGCGACGCCTCTTCGCGCCAGCGTTGCCGCACTTCGGGCCGGAAGCGGTCGAAATGCGATTCGTACTGTGTGACGCGCCCTAGTTCCACGCGGGCGAGCAGATCGCGCACGGTCAGAAAATCGCCGTCCCAGCGACGATTGTGGAACGGCATGAACAGCTTGCCCCGCGCGAGCGCGATGTTGGCAAGCGTGTGAGCGTCAGCGGCGCTCAGCGTGACCGGCTTGTCGACCACCACGTGCTTGCCGGCTTCGAGTATGCGGCGCGCGAGGTCGAAGTGCGTGTCGTTGGGCGTCGCGATCACGACGCAATCGATGTCGTCGAGGGCCAGCAGCGCGTCGAGGTCGGCCACGATTTTCGCGTGCGGATAGTCGGCCTGCGCGCGTTCGGGCTGGCTCGTCGCGATGGCGGCGACGCTCGCGCGTCCGCAATGTGCGATCACCGGCGCATGAAAGGTCGCGCCAGCAAAACCGTAACCCATCAGTCCAATATTTAGCGATCCGGACATGCGAGTCTTCCTGCAAAAACGGCGCGCCGCTTTGCCACCGCGGCGACGGCGCGCCACACCGTAATTGTGGCATGTCCTGAAGGCGGACCGTCAGCATCGTTGCGGTGAGTCGTCGGGGCCGGCGAGGTATCGGTCGCGGCTAGCCGCCATGGCATCCGGCGCGGCGTCCATAGCAGGCATCCGTGTTAACATCGCTCCTCTCGCGCGGAACCGTGGCGGACCGGAATACCTTGCACCCTGCGGGCGCCCGTTCCAGCCGACGCTGCCGCGCAGCATGCACCGGGCCTCCAGCCGGCGATTTCACGCCCGCTGCCCTCGACCACCGCTCCTAACGCATCACCCATCCACAGACGATGTCCGCAGGCCTGAACCCCGCTCAAAATGAAGCGGTCCGTTATCTCGACGGTCCGTGTCTCGTGCTCGCCGGCGCAGGCAGCGGCAAGACGCGTGTGATCACGCAGAAAATCGCGCACCTGATCGAAGCCAAAGGCTTCGAGCCGCGCCACATCGCCGCCGTCACGTTCACGAACAAGGCCGCGGCGGAAATGCGCGAGCGCGTCGGCAAGCTGCTCGAAGGCAAGACGCTCACGACGCCCGGCAAGGAAGGCCGCAAGGTGCCCGTCAATCAGTTGACGGTGTGCACGTTTCACTCGCTCGGTGTGCAGATTCTGCGGCAGGAGGCGGAACACGTCGGCCTCAAGCCGCAGTTCTCCATCATGGATTCGGACGACTGCTTCGGCATGATTCAGGAGCAGGTCGGCTCGACGGACAAGGGCTTCATCCGCAAGATCCAGTCGATCATCTCGCTGTGGAAGAACGGGCTGATCATGCCCGAGGAGGCGATTGCGATTGCCGCGAACGAAGACGAGCATCAGGCCGCGATCGTCTACCGCAACTACGTGGCGACGCTGCACGCATATCAGGCGGTCGATTTCGACGACCTGATCCGCCTGCCCGCCGAACTGTTCGCGAAGAACGAGCAGGTGCGCGAGCGTTGGCAGAACAAGCTGCGCTATCTGCTGATCGACGAGTATCAGGACACCAACGCGTGTCAGTACGAACTGGTGAAGCTGCTCGCGGGCAAGCGCGCGGCGTTCACGGCGGTTGGCGACGACGACCAGGCGATCTACGGTTGGCGCGGCGCGACGCTCGAAAATCTCGGCCAGCTCAGCAAGGATTTTCCGAAGCTGCATCTGATCAAGCTGGAACAGAACTATCGCTCGACGGTGCGCATTCTGACCGCCGCGAACAACGTGATCGCAAACAATCCGAAGCTGTTCGAAAAGAAGCTGTGGTCCGAACATGGGATGGGCGACACGATCACCGTCACGGGTTGCAACGACGAAGAGCACGAGGCCGAGTCGGTGGTGTTCCGCCTGTCCGCGCACAAGTTCGAGCGGCGCGCGAATTTCCGCGATTACGCGATCCTGTATCGCGGTAATTTCCAGGCGCGCATTTTCGAACAGGTACTGCGTCGCGAGCGGATTCCGTATGTGCTGTCCGGCGGGCAGTCGTTCTTCGACAAGGCCGAGATCAAGGACATCTGCGCGTATCTGCGTCTGATCGCCAACGCGAACGACGACCCCGCGTTCATCCGCGCGATCACCACGCCGCGCCGCGGCGTCGGCAATACGACGCTCGAAGCGCTCGGCTCGTTCGCAGGCCAGGCGAAGGTCTCGCTGTTCGAGGCGGTATACATGGGCGGCATCGAGGCGCGTTTGTCGCCGCGCCAGATCGAACCGATGCGTGTGTTCTGCGACTTCATGCAGCGCCTCACGGATCGCGCCGAGAAAGACGCGGCCGGCACGCTGCTCGACGAACTGATGGACGCGATCCACTACGAAGCGTATCTGTACGACGCGTTCGACGAACGTCAGGCGCAGGCCAAATGGCAGAACGTGCTGGAGTTCATGGAGTGGCTCAAGCGCAAAGGCACCAAGGCCGAGCCCGAGGGCGCCGCCAACGGTGAAGCGACCGGTTACGACACCGCTGACGGTTTCGGCGATACCGGCAAGAACCTGCTTGGGCTGATCCAGACCGTCGCGCTGATGTCGATGCTCGAAGGCCGTGAGGAAGATCCGGACGCGGTGCGGCTTTCGACAGTGCATGCGTCGAAGGGACTGGAGTATCCGCACGTGTTTCTGGTGGGCGTCGAGGAAGGCATCATGCCGCATCGCGGCGGCCCCGACGACGAACCGATCGACGACGCGCGCATCGAGGAAGAGCGCCGGCTGATGTATGTCGCGATTACGCGGGCCCAGCGCAGTCTGCATCTGAACTGGTGCAAGAAGCGCAAGCGCGCGCGGGAGACGGTGGTGTGCGAGCCGTCGCGCTTCATCCCCGAAATGCTGCTCGATGATGCGCCGCCGCCAACGCCCGAAGAAGCGCCGATGTCGCCGAAAGACCGGCTCGCGAGTTTGAAGGCGTTGTTGCAGAAGCCTTGAGTGGGCGGGAGGGTGCTCGTTGGTGAGACGTTGCGCGCCGATATAGGCCTTTGTTGAGGACGCGATGCATTCGCTCGTCCCGCATGTGCCCCGGACCCGCGCCATCGAACCTGCGCATAAACGCATCGCGCATAAAAAAATCCCAGCATCGCGTTACCGCATGCAGGGATTTTTCTTTCTGCGCGCCGAGCACACGCAGCGCGTTCTGTCGAAAGCCTTACTTTACCGCGCTCACCATGTAGTCGACGGCGGCCTTCACGTCGGCATCCGACGCGCTCGACCCGCCCTTCGGCGGCATTGCGCCCTTGCCGTGCAGCGCGTAGTTGTAGACCGTGTCCATCGGCTCTTTCAGGCGCGGCGCCCAAGCTTCCTTGTCGCCGAACTTCGGTGCGTTCAGCACGCCTGCCGCGTGACACGCCTGGCAGACCTGCTGATACAACGCCTTGCCGGCTTGCGATGCGTCCGCGCTTTGGGCGCCGCCGGCTGCCGGCACCGCGGCTTGCGGGACGCTTGCCATCGCCGCCATGGCTGCGGCGGCTTGAGCCTGGGCTGCGCCCGCGTCCGACGCGCCAGCCGGCGCGGCTGCCGCGGCCGCACCAGAGGCCGCCGCCGGACCGGCGGCTGGCTGCGCCGGTTCCGGGAAGCTCGCGCCGGAGTTGTTCGCCATGTAGGCCACCGCGCGGGCGATTTCGAAGTCGCTGTAGTCGTCGGGGCTAGTGCCGCCGCGCGGGGGCATCGCGCCCTTGCCGGCGAGCGCCGTGTGCCAGAGCGTGTCGAAGCCCTGCGCGATGCGCGGCGCCCAGTCGGCGGTATTGGTGAATTTCGGCGCGCCTGCCGTGCCCGACGCGTGACATGCAGAGCAAACGGCCTTATAGACCTCTTCGCCGCTCTTGTAGACGCGCGGCGCATTGGCGTCGCGAATTTCGACTTGGGCTAGCGGCTTGATGCGGGCGGTGACTTCGGCTTCGGAGAGAGAGTCGGTGCCGGCGCCGGTGCGTGTCGAATTATCGACATAAACCGCCAGCAGAACGATGATGACGATGGGCACAGCAAACCCGGCGATGATCGCGGCGACAAGCTGCGCTGGGGTTTTGATCGGGGCTCCGTGTGGTGCTTCCCTCATGCTTGTCTCGTCTCCGTGGGTATGTGAGCGGTACAGCGTGACGGCAACTTCTTGTTCTATATCAGCCACGGACGATTATAGACGCAAGATTTCGACGGCGGCGAGGGCGGCGGCGGGCTGTTCAGCAGGCGTTTACCCGGAGCGCAAAGGATGGCCCGAAGGTGCCGGAGCCCGCCATGTCGGCCGTCCGGTGGACGGTGTGGCCGAAACCGGGTATCCTTGCGGTCTCGCTTTGGCGTCGCATCCGTCTGGGTGCCGCGCTGTCGTGTTGAAGCGCCCGTAGCTCAATGGATAGAGTACTGCCCTCCGAAGGCAGGGGTTGCTGGTTCGATCCCAGCCGGGCGCACCAAATAGAATCAAGGGATTAGCAAGAATTCCGAGATTCGTTCCTCGCTCACTTCCCGAGGCTCCCGTAAATTTTCCGCACTAGCATTGCGGAGGGAACGGGAAGCATGCCAAGCATCATCAAGCGCTCCAGTCGGGGCACCACTAAATACGAAGCCCAAATTAGAAAAAAGGGCGGCGTATCGATCTCCAGAACATTCCCGTCACGTCGCGAAGCGCAAGTTTGGGCCGCAACCATCGAGAGCGAGATCGCGCGAGGAGTGTTCGTTGATCACACCAGCGCGGAGCGCACCACGCTCTCGGACCTCTTGGAACGGTATGGAAGAGAGATTTCGCCATACAAAAAAGGTGGCGACCTCGAAATCTTACGTATTCAGTGCCTCATCAGCGACCCCTTGGCGCGGACCAGGATCGCCGCGCTTACGGGTACGCATATCGCCCAGTATCGCGACCGACGGTTAGCCGGAGACACTAAGCGTAAGCCAGTTTCCGGGTCCACAGTCAATCGCAAACTCACCATCATCAGCCATGTGCTCACCATTGCCAGCAAGGAGTGGGGAGTCCACGTCCACACCAATCCAGTTTCCCAGATTCGCCGCCCGCGCGAAAACCGCGCGCGTACTCGTCGCCTTCGTCGTGGTGAAGAAGAGCGCTTGCTCGCTGAGTTGGGGCCCAATCCAGACGACGTTGCTCGTGGCTATGGGACCGGGGGCTGTCGTGGTTGCCGTAACGAATACATGCGGCCGATCGTCGTCTTGGCGGTTGAAACAGCCATGCGACGTAGCGAGATCCTATCGCTGCGCTGGAGTGACGTGTTTCTCGAGGAGCGCTACGTCCGCCTACACGACACGAAGAATGGCGATGCAAGGGATGTTCCCTTGTCGTCACGCGCTATCCAAACGCTGACCGAACTTTCAACCAAGGATCGCCGTATTGATGGTCGAGTGTTTCCCGTTTCCGCCGAAGCGCTGAAACAGTCGTTCGTCCGTGCCTGCGAACGCGCGGGCATCCGTGACTTGCGGTTCCACGACCTGCGGCACGAAGCGACCAGTCGACTTAGCGAACGCCTCGATAACGTTTTGGAGCTCTCGGCAGTGACTGGCCATAAGACGGTCCAAATGCTGAAGCGCTACTACCACCCGCGTGCGAGTGACCTGGCCCGAAAGCTCGGCTGATTGTTTCAAAAAGCGGCGTGTCGGCCGGCGGCTACCGGCCAACACGCCTGACCACAACTCACCTGAACAAGAGAGGTGAAATCATGGCTACCCCCATTCTACTGGCCCACCCCCTCAACGGCCTGCCACCCGATTGCGAACTGTCATTAGTCTTCGAAAGAGAAGACCCGTTTCATATGCCTCTTGAACGCTTGCAAACGCTAATCGAGCGCAGCGAACCGGGCGAAATGAGGGGCTACCTGTTTGGCTTGTATGACCTCCGCCGCGCCATCGTCTACTCAGGGGGCACTGACATGCGAATGGTCATTTGCACATGCCTGCTCGCTACCGCGTCGGCGTCCGCCTTTGCGGATCAACGCGCCGTCTCCGATGTGATCGCGGCCGCGGAGGCTGCGGCCGATGCTCACCATGCCGAAGTCACTGCGCAACTCGCGTCCGAAGACGACACGGCTATGGACCGTGTCGTGACGGTGTGTGACTGCGTGAACGGGGTATCGGTCTACCGTCAAACGACGCTGCGGCAGTACCTGAACGACGGCAAGGCCCTTGCCATGAAGGCGCGGTTGCTCGAAACGTTCATATCCGCTCCGACAGCGATGCGCCTGCTTTCCTTCTGCCACTGAGAAGCGCCCATGAAGCTGAGAAAAACCGTCCTATGCGCTGCGCTGGCCGGCACGACCATGCTTTCGACCAGCAGCGCCTACGCCGTGTGCGACGGTTGCGTGGTGAGCGCCGTCGAGCAATCCGCACTGACGATCGGCAACATCATCCAGGCGCTCGGTACATCGTTCACGACGCTATTCAACGAAATTGACACCGATATCGCGAGCGTTGGCACGAAGGTCTCGAACGCCGTTACGCGGGCGTCCGACTCGCAGCGCGAGATGGCGCTCGAAGTCCAGCGACAGCAGGAAATGGATCAGGTCGCCCGCGAAACAGAGTTGCCGATCGACCCGTGCGCCACGTCGCCGAGCAACTATGCGGTGCAAGCCGTTAGCGGCGCTGCCTCTATCTCGTCGTCGTTGCGTCCGGGTGGCTCACATGTGAGCTATACGCACTCGATAAGGCGCTGAACTCGCCGGCCCCGTCCGTTGAGGCTTCGCGTCGCGCTTCGGCGAGCATCCACTCCGACAACTACTGCACGCCGCTGGAATTGCAGCTTGGCTATGCGGGCTGCAAGGCATCGCAACTGCCCGATGGCGATGCGGACGTGGACTCCGTTTTCATCGGTGCGGGCATGCCCGGTAAAAGCGTCGATCTGACGTTCACGCAGCAGCAACAGGACGCGGCACGCGCCTACGCGCGCATGTCGATTGACGCGCAACCGCCACAGAGCATTAATAAGGCCGAGGCAGGCACGGAAGCCGGCAAGCTGTATATCGCGATGCAGAAGGCTTACCAGGCAAACATGTCGAGCGCGATGAAGCCGATCAATGACCTCATCGGTTCACGTCAGCCGTTCAACGGCAGCGCTCAACTGATTCAGGATCTCAAGCAGTCGGACGCCGCCGCGCAGTATTTCAACGCGACCGCATCGAGCGTCGCCAAGAGCACGGGCACGATGAGTCTCGCCGAACTCGAAGATTTCGAGGCAGGCCGCCGTTGGCGTAACCCGTACTGGCAAATTGAATTTGGCGCGATCGCCGACCCGACCAAGCTCATGCGCGAACTGCTGTTCGCCACGGCTTTCTTGGCCGACCAGACGCACGAGCACGTCGAATTGCAGCGGCAAACGAATGTGCTGTTAGGGCAACTGCTCGCAAACAATGAGCGCGGAGCCGATCGCACCGCGATCGAAACGCAGCTACAGCGCGTGCGCGCGACGAATGCGAGGTGATGCGATGACGCGAACTATCAACGATGTGTTCCGCGTGCTCGGGGCCTTCCCGTGCGTCTTGGCGCGTCGCCGCGCATGTGGTGGCCTCACACATGAGCAGTTTAAGGATGCCTGCCTGGTCATCCAGATTTGTCTTCTCGTGCATTGCTTTGTCGCCGCCTCGATCTGGTGGGCGCGTAGCCACGAAGGCGATCCGACGCGTTGGCTCGGTGTCGCGGTGGCCGTAGCGTGGGCAGTCTTTTTCTGGTGTTTCCTTTTGAAGCAGGCATATCAAACGGTCGAATACGCAGTGGCGCGGGAGATCCAGCGATGAGCAACGAAACGAAGAAAACCAGCATCGGCCGTCACGTAGCGCGTGCGAGCCTGTACATGGTCCCAGGCTATCCAGTCTATAAGGCGTTCAAGTCCGCCAAGGAGACGGCCAGCAGCGGGGCAAAGACGTTGCGCGATCTGCACAATGAACTCGAACGGCAACGGCCTACAACCCGGTACGTGCGAACCTATCGCGAAGCTCTTGAACGCCGTCCGGCCGACGCGCTGCCCCTGCCGCAGATCGCGAGGAAGTGTCTCAACAGCAAGAGGGTGTGCCTCACGATCTCATTCGCCTGCCTTTTGTATCTCATTTGGGGGGTGTTCGGCGGGGACAAGTTGGCCGTATTCAACAGCGTGTTTGGTGCCACGCTCCCGTTGCTTTTCACGGTCAAATACGAGCATCAACTATGGCAACTGGAGGTCGGCCCGCAACGGCCCGATGAGCCTCTTGGCAGCTACCGCGATTTCTTCCGCTCTCGCGGGGCGCTCCTGCGATTGGTCAATCCGCGCCTGTTTTAGACCACGGGGTATGTCGATGCTCAAGATACTTAAACGGGCTGCTGTGGCCGTCCCGCTCATCCTCGTAACAGCAACGTCCTTTGGCCAACAGGCGAGCGTTTCGATGGGCGATATCCAGAACGCAGCGAACCGCAGCGGCGACAAGTCCATGTCGCTGCTCGAAACGGTGTTCGGCTCCATCGTTCGCAATCCGTTAACTGCTGGAAGCGGTACGGGCAGCATGGTCGCGCAAATGTTTCTCGTGCTGAATTCGTGCATGCTCGCGGTCGGGGCGATCTGGGCCACGTACCATTTTGTCGCCTCGGTTGTAGCGACCGGCCAGGATGGCGAGTTCATGGGTCAGAAAAAGTCGTCGCCCTGGTTCGTGATTCGAACGTCAACTGGCTTTTCTTCGCTCGTTCCGGTCTTTGGTGGCTTCAACGGCGCGCAAGCGGTGATGTTGTGGGGGACGGTGCTCGGCGTGGGCATCGCCAATCTCACGATGGACGCCGCCCTGACCGTGCTCAACAGCGGCGGTTCGATGATCGCGACGCCGGCCGCGCCGCAAGCAACGACGTTGGCAAAGGCTCTTTTCGAAGCCAACTTGTGCGCGCAGGCCGCGAACACGGCCATCGATAACATGCCCAACGACACGGGCGTATCAGTCGATCCCGCCGAGAAATTCAACTCGGCCGGAACGGGGACAAAGATCGTCCTAATGAATCTGCGCGGCCTTTCATGCGGCGGAGCGGAAATCGACATTGCAGCCCCGGCGTCGCTGCCGTCGTATGACGGTATGGCGGTCTATGCGAACGATCCGAACCAGGCATATTCGCAACTGCTTGCCGCGCACCAAAGCGCGCTCGCAGCGATGCAATCAACGCTGGCCGGTGCCGCGCAAACCTATGTGTCTGCAATCAACACGCAGGGTCAGCCGGCCGACCCTGCGAACACCGTCAACCAAGCCGCACTGCAATACCAGGCCACGATCACAAAGGCGCTCGCAGATTCATCGAGCGGCATCAGCCAACTCGCAAGCGTCATCCAGTCGAACCTTCAGCGTGATGGCTGGGTCATGATGGGCACTTGGTATCAGACTTTCGCGCAGGCGAACTCTCAGCTAACAAGCTTGGCGAACGCGACGGCCGCCGCAGTGTCGGGAACCAGCCCCGACAATCTGCCTTACCCCCAGCTATACCGAAAAGTCAGTGCCGTCTACAGCCAGCAACTACAGCAGGATGCATCGGTTACAACGACGCCAGGCGCGTTGGACAACCTGTCGGTAGGTGTCACCGGAACGGACCCGAAAAGCATCCTCGGCAAGCTGGTCAACACGCAGGGTCTCGTGAGATGGGCGGTCAACCTCAACTCGGGACAAGGGCCAAACGGATTGACCAATCCGCTGATCGGCATGAAAAACCTTGGTGACTACATTCTCGACGCTGGCTGGACCGCGCTCGGCGCGTATGGTGTCGTCAAGGCTACGGTCGGTGCGGCGAAAGAGAGTACGGCCGGAAAGATTGCCGATGTGGTGACAGGTGGCATTACAGGATTGTTGACCGGCGCGGGCGACGGCTTATTGAGCGCTCTCGCCCCGTTCATTGTGATAATCCTCATCACACTGTTTTTTTTCGGCGCGATGCTGTCGATCTATATCCCGATGCTGCCGTTCATGGTGTGGTTCGGGGGCGTGGTTGGCTGGTTTGCTGTCGTTTGTGAAAGCGTCGTTGCCGCACCGCTATGGGCGTTTGCTCACCTTGACGGCGAGGGCGAAGGCATGGGCCAACGTACCGCGCACGGCTATATCTTCCTGCTGAACGTGATGTTTCGCCCCGTCTTCATGATGCTCGGCTTCATTTTTGGCGGGGCCGGCGTGGTAGTGCTCGGGACGTTGCTCAACACGATGTTCGGCGTAGCACTTGCAAACGCGCAATTCGACTCGACAACCGGGCTGGTGAGCATCATCGGCTACATCTTCCTGTACGTGAGCATGTGCCTCAGTCTGGTCAACGGCGCGTTTGCGCTCATCAACGTGATACCCGATCAGGTGTTCGCGTGGGTGGGCGGACAGATGACAGGTGCGGTTGGTCGTGACATGCACGACAGGTCCAAGGGAGTCTTTGACGCGGGTACGAAGCACGGGCAAGGATCTGCAACGGGAGCGCTCGGGCGTGGTGGTTCTCCCAAACCGGCCGGTCCGGGCACAGTACCGCCTCCACCAACAGAGATTTAATGCATAAGGCCCGTCGATGACGGGCCTTATTTCATTGCGCGAGCGCTTCGTTGATCGTCTCGATGCGCGCCTCGAACAGCGCATCGGGAATGATGTTGCGATCTCTGAAAGCATCGTCGTGCGTCGCCCCCTCTGCCTCGATCAGCAATCGAGCAAGCTCGATCAATTCCGGGTAGGCGCGCACCCTCGCTATCTCGTTATGAACGGTTTGCGAAAATGACGTTGCCTCGTGAGGCATGGCCGTTTTTGCAAGCAGCAGCGCACTGGCTACGGCCCGTGCCGCGTCGCTCACCAGGCGCGCGCCGTGGTCGGTCGATGCGAACGCTACAAGCCGGTCCATCAGATCGCCATGCGTGCCGTCCGAAAACACGTCCAACACGACCGCCTGCACGTCCGGGTCGGGCAGGTTGATGCGATAGCAGCGACCGTCGCCGGCGAGCCGCCCGGTTTTGCGGTCCATGTAGACCGGCTGTATGCCTTTCGCTTCAAGTTCGCGAACCGCCTTTTCAACGGCGGCGTTGGCGCGCTCGAAAAACTCCGGGCTTGTCATGTAGCGGCCTAGTTTATCGGCTGGCATAGCTTGTTCTCCTTTGAGACAAGCATACGCCTACGGGCCGGACCCTCGAAAGAGTTGACTTTTGTTTTTGCACCGAGCAGGCGCGACCAAATAACCTCAGTCCATCGATGAACGCGCGCGGGCAAGACGATGTGCCGGCCCTCAGCTTCCGTCTGGCATCAAGCTATCGCACAGAATTCCCTCGCGGGTAACGTTTGCGAACAAAGCCGGGTTCGAGAAGGTTTTGGGTGCCGCCATTCACCCTTCCACACGACAAGCGGTTCGATGAGAATGCTGGTATCGAGGAGAACGTCGAATGCGTCATCAGCCAATGCCAGTATCGCGTCGATCCTGCGCTCATGACTGTCGGCAAGTACGAGCGCTAGGTCAGCATCGCTGTCCGGGCGGTGATTGCCCTTGGCTCGGCTGCCGTACAGCATGACATGCCTGACCATAAACCGAGCGTCCAAGCGGACTAGGAAGGTGCGGGTCGCGTCTGCGGTCCTAGCCTCGATGATGCCCACGTTGCGCGGCTCATAACCGCGTCTGCGGCGCACGCGCCATCGTTACTGCGGTTTCAACAATAGCGTTTCTACGCGCCACGGAAACCAGCGGGTTTGACGGGCTGACCTTCGCGAGTTCGGCCGCCATCTTGTCCTGCAGGGCATCGAGCGCTTCCGCCCGCATCTGCATGGCCTGCAATTGCTGACGCAGGGCGTCCCGCTCTTGCTCGACAGTGGAAAGTTTGGCCTTCACCTTCTCTGCGTAGGCCATCCATTGCTTAGCCAAGTCCCCATTCTGCTCGGCGACCTGCCTGTTTTGGTCAGCGACGCGTCGGTTGCGTTGCGCAACGCCAAGCGTGTAAGCATTGAACTCAGGCATGACCGGGGCTCCCGTAGAGTGCTATCGACAGCGCGTTACTTCGCGAAGGCTTCGACCGATTGATGACGACTCGGCAAGTGCAATACTGCCTTGACACCCGCAACATCGCAACATAGCTTCTTTATCCAAGAGGCAATAACGACGACCAGATGACTTGATGCCGCGACCAATTAACCTCGCGGTTCCGAGCAGGCAGAGGGATATCCTGCCCATGTCGTCGCACTTACTTGGCATAACGCGCTTTTCAAGCGATTGACGCCCGGGCCGCTACACTCGGTGCATTCGACACCTTGGGCAAAAAATGGATATTCGACCGCTGCACACCGATGACGACTACCGCGCAGCGCTGGCACATGTGTCGGCGCTAGTCGATCGGGATCCGGAACCCGGCACTCCGGAAGGGGACCGTCTGGAAGTCTTGTCGGCCCTAGTGGAACGTTATGAGGCCGAGCATTTTCGGCTTGAACGCGGAAGCTGACATCGTGATGCACCTACCAATCGAAACGGCGACGCAACTCGGCCTGCACGCCAACTTGCCGCCCGAGAAATCGGAACGCGCGTGCGACGACGACAAGTGACAGGGGCGCCCGTGATCGAACGCAAACTGATCGGCCTAGTGACAGTCATAGGGCGGCCGTGTGGCTCGTGCGCGTCGTATTCTTCCGAACCGAACGACGCAAGCTCGACCTGGCCATGCAGGCGCTCAAGGACACCGGGTCGCCGCACGATGACACGCCCAGTGTCTAGGGGAATTCTGTCAGGCCCATCCAGATGCCTGGCTCGGCCAGCGCACTAATCAGCGCGACCAGATAACCTCACCAAGCTGCCGATCGTATGGCGCACCGAGGCGCACTGCGCGAGAAAGTAGCGGCTGACGGTCCGACTCATGATTACGTACAACGTCATATTTATGACGACCCGACGGCATAATCGGACATAAGCGCTGTTATGTCGTGAAAGAACTTGGCCTTATTCGGACGCCCTACAAGTGCGTGGAGCATACGTACCAGCGCACGGAAAAGACTTCTCTGACAAGAGGTTGGGCAGTACTCAGTGGTATCTGTGAAACATGAGCGGCTGAATCAGGCGCGTTGTTCTTCTGACCGCACTTCATACCTCCAAGGTACGCCGACGCGCCGAAAATCGAAAGGGCGAATTCACGGTCGGGCCGACACAAGTGCGATCAAATAACCTTAAGCGTCTGGCTCGAAAAGCGACAGAACTTTGGCCCGTTCGAGCCTCTCCAGCGATGCGCCGCTCGGGCCCTTGGCAGCCATCGCCAGCATCCGCTCCGCCTAAGATCACTGGCAGCCGCGCTGCCAGTCTCCTGAGCGGCAAGTTTTCGTATGTCAGGGAAAAGACAAAGCCCTGTTAAACTTACGCCCGACAATCTACAGTCGCATATATTTCTAGCCACGAATGAAGCGTATTCCCCCCTCTAGCAGTCGACGAGTTCCTCGCGAAGAGAAGATCGCGGCCGTGGATCTGTTTTGCGGCGTGGGAGGAAAGACGCACGGTTTCATAAGCGCGGGAATACCCGTTGTCGCTGGGTACGATATCGATGACACATGCAAGTATGCCTACGAAAACAACAATGTAGGTGCCACATTCGTGTGCAAAAGCGTGGAGGAATTGGCCCCCCCCGAGCTCGAGTCTTGGTATCCCAAGGGAACGGTCAAGGTACTCATTGGTTGCGCCCCTTGCCAGCCCTTCTCGACCTACAGCTATCGTTACGCCACAGCACCTGGCAAACGAAAGTCGAAGGACAAACGGTGGGCACTACTGTATCGCTTCCGCGATTTGATCCGCGCGGTAAGGCCGGAGATCGTATCGGCCGAGAACGTACCGGAGCTCGCAAGACTCAAGCATGACGTATATGTAACCTTCGTCAAAGATTTGCGTGACATGGGATACCATGTCACCGAAAGCATTGTCCGTTGCGCCGAGTACGGTGTGCCGCAAACGCGAGAGCGCTTGGTACTACTCGCGTCTTTGCGAGGCCCACTGAACCTTATTCCGGCGACGCACCAAGCCGAGAATTACACATCCGTCCATGACGCCATTGGTCACCTTCCGACCATTACCGCTGGTGGCCCCTGCCCGGCCAACGACCCAATGCACGTCAGCTCTAGACTTTCGCCTCTGAACCTAGAACGGATTCGCGCCACGCCCGAGGGTGGCGGTTGGCCCGATTGGCCGGAGCATCTCAAACTGGCTTGCCACAAGAGAGACTCTGGCGCCACGTACCCCAGCGTCTATGGGCGCATGCGCTGGGACAAGCTAGGACCAACCATCACAACTCAATGTTATGGCCTAGGGAACGGGCGCTTCGGGCATCCGAGTCAAGACCGTGCGATTTCGCTACGCGAGGCGGCGTTACTACAGACGTTTCCGTCGAAATATTCTTTCGCCGCCCCGGGTGACAAAATAATATTTCGACACATCGGCCGTCACATCGGAAATGCCGTGCCAGTCAAACTAGCCGAAGCAGTTGCATTGTCAATTCGGCAACATCTACGCGATTTCCCTACGTTGTAGCAAGATATTGCTCAAGAGCGATATATTCTTGAAACGCATTAATGACCGCGTCTAAATAATCGATTACTGTATTGGCAATCTTGCGAAGATCGCCAGTCGTATGGTCATTGCCACACTCAGAGAATGAGATTGCGCCATGTGCGAGCTTGTTTCGAAGATCCCGCACAAGCTTTAACGGTCCTTTGTTATCTCTGGCGGGACGCTTCACGGCGGTATAAATAGCTTTTGGCACAGTGAGTGTCATTCCGAGCTTTTCCGCCAAACCTTCAATCTCATCATCATCCCAGTTACCGCCGCCGCCTTTTGTAATTGATAGTTCGAGCGGCAGGAACCCGAGTAAGTGATTGCAAATCGCCATGGCTCGCTCTAAACGGTGCTCTGGCGAAAGGTCTTCGTGCGTTTTCGCAAACGAACGAACCCACTGTTTTCGCATTTCCGCCGAAAGTTCCCGTGCAGTCCTCGGTGGATCCCCCACGCCCATTGCCGCGCTTTCGACGGCGCTGATAAGCAAGGTGGTAGTCGACTCCACGAGGTTATAAAGATGCAAGTAGAGTCCGGCATAGAGAATTCGCTGCTGCAGGGGCGTGACTTGATGCTCCTCTAGTCCCACTTTGATTACCGGGACGCCAATTTGAAGACTGCGCTCGATGGTTTCCATTAACGCAAAATAAGCGTCAATCTCGCTTTTGCGTTCCTGAAATGCAGTGCGGACGCTGTTCATGCGACCGCCCCTAGCAGACTATCACGAACAAATCCAATTCGCCCCTCCAGTCGTCCGATCGCATTTGCGCCGTCCGACCGAGCTTCCTTGATAAACCGCTCCGACTTCAGCCACTCCTCCGTTTTCGCTGGATCTGGCTGCAAATCGGGTTTCACTTGCAAAGCCAGGTAGGTACCAATGGCAATGCCTTCAAAGCGCGATCGGGGCGTTGCCTTCCCTGTCGGCGAACGCCGAAACCCATAGGGAATAGCTTTCTGGACAAATGCCATCGTTTGATGAAAACGCTCCCGGTAGGCAGCCACCAATGAAGGATCTTCTTCAAAAGCTTTGTTTGTGTGACGCGAATACGAAAACAGGAATGGGGAAACCTCATCAGCATAGTCTTCCAAGCCATCACCGTAGGCAAAGAACCGCGTTACCAATTCCTCTGGCTCTCTTTCTTTTAATTGTTTTTCGCTCACCGGCGCCAAGGACTGGAATACTGGATCTTTGGCAAGCTCAACCACAAGGTCCAAAAATGGACCTCGCAGAGCACCACGCCGCACTTCGGCCTTATTTGCAACCTTGCTGCCAGTATTGATCCGCTCGAATAGATCAAATCGAGCCTCTTCATCAGCGAACTCGCTCAAAACTATCCCTCGGATTGAACGATTAAAGAGCTTTCGCTGACGAGCCTCCGGTAAATCGCAAAATCTAAACCCAGAAACGGCCGGGAGTTTCTCCAAATCGCCCAAAATCAATTCGTTATATACAAACTCTTCCAAGGTGCGCAAGCGTTGCGAACCGTCCACTATTTCCAATTTCCCGGTGACGGGATCTTCCCAGAAAAAAATAAATGGTATTGGCAAGCCCATTAATACCGATTCAATGAACCTCCATTTGCGTGATTCTTCCCACGTGAATTCACGCTGATAAGCTGGGACTATATATTCCCCCTGACGCGTCTTTTGCGCCAATATTTCAATCGTGAATTCGGTAATATAATATTCGATGCGCTTTGCGCGCTCTTGGATTTGCGCCTCTGCGGCATTTTTTTCTTCGTCTGTAAAGCTAAACAAAGATTCCTGTTCCATCCCTCTCCCCTAATTTCGTAACCAGCAGCGGACAAGGCGTTTAGTATAGCTCCACGGGGGAGCGAACATCGTGATAAAGGCGCCGGAAGCAAGGGGCGAAGGAAGCGCTATTTCGATCCTTCCGTCATACGCTCGGTCAGTTCGCGCTTTAGCCTTTGAAACAGCGTTTCGGCGTCACGAGTCTCACATTCCCAGACAACCACAACCCGCCATCCGAGCGCTTCTAAGTCGCTCGCGTTGCGTTCGTCTCGTTCAACGTTTCGATCGAATTTACTCAGCCAAAATTTCTCATTCGACTTCGGTGTTGTAGCGAATCGGCATCCGACGTGCCGATGCCAGAAGCAACCATGCACGAACAGACAGACTCTCAATTTGGGGAAGACGAGGTCGGGCCGTCCGGGCAAGTCTTTCCGATGAAGGCGAAAGCGAAATCCCATTGCGTGAGCGACCCGCCGGACGCACAGTTCCGGGCGCGTGTCTTTTTGCTTCACGCGGCGCATTACGTCACTTCTTCGCTCGGGTGTAAGCGTGTCCATGCTTTCTTTGATAGCACATCATGCGTCGCGGCGTATCGGAAGGGGTGGCAGCGCACCGGGAGGTGGTTGTAGGGACCGGCCGCTGTGGCCTGGCGATTGCGGGAGCAGCCACCGGGATTCTGTCGGAAAGGTGGGGGACCTCTATACCAGCATCCTCAAAGAGAAGGTGCTTCACTGCTCGCCCCGTCGGGAGCTTCGCTGCATTCCGGCGCTGAGGGTCCATGGTGGTTTGCGCGTCGGCAGTGGCCGCCGACTGTGGATATTGCACCTTCGTCGCTGTCCCTTCCGCATGAGCACGGTGCATCGTTGCCATTTCCGCTAACGACCGTTGCCCTTGAGAACGGGCTTGAGAGTTAAGCACGCGGACAACAGCATCTCATTCGACTGCCGCCGACTATGGCGGGCAGCCGCCGTCCTGAGACAGCCACCATGGCCACGGACGCTCATTGGGCACTCACTGTGCCGGAGGCACAATGTCGAACACATAATGGTTTAATGCATTGGCCCGCGCAACGCGACTTCCTCTGTCCGATGCAGCCCGTACGACCGATCGGCTGTACGCTAGGATATCTGCATTCAACCTTTCCTGATCGGGCTCGTCCAACCTCGCGAGTTCGTCAACCGCTGAACTGAAGGTGAGCAATCGTTCCGCGAACCGCTCGCGATCTTCAGCTGAAAACGGGAATTGGTCTGCCTTCTCTGCAAGGCACAAAAAGAGCGTATAGAAGTCAGATTTTTTCCGCCACCGCGTTCCAGCCAGACTCGGCAACAACGCAGAGATCTCGGCGGTCGTTGAGCGAAAAGTGCGAATTAACGTTTCGCGGTCTTCAAACGATTCCTCATAAAGTTGATAGTAATAGTCAAGCTTATCTTTCTTGTTTTGAGGTCCGTGAAGAAACGCAACTGCGAGTTCGCTAATATATTCGTGATCCAACATTCGGCGATGATCGTTCGCTGAAAAGATCCCGGCGTCTGTCCAAAATGCATCTTCATCAGCCATCATTTGAATGGCTTTTATGAACGGCCCCCAATAGGTGGCATTCCTCAACTCCTGGTCATTAAGTGAAACAACATTTCGGTTCAATCTGGAAAAGATCGCGCGGACGCTGTCTTCATCCATTGGCGGCAAAATTCGAACCACGAACTTGTAATTGAATACAGCCTTCTTGTCATCTGCGGAAAGCTCTTCAAATTTGAGTCCGCGCCATTGTCGAGTTACGTCATCACCTTCAAGCGCAAACGCTCCACTCAAAAAATCAAGGACGGCACGAATCCGTTGTTGACCATCTACAACGACATGTCGTTCATCACCGTTTTCATTCCCGATATCCTGCATGTATAGCTCGGGAATGGGTAGTCCGTTCAAGATCGTGTCGATCAAGTATGCCTTTTGAATGTCCGTCCATACGGGATTACGCTGAAATGGTGCGGCCAATACAAGTTCTTCAGCGTCATCTGCCTTTCTAAACCAATTGACCGTCCGATGAGTTGTGTGGAGGAAATTCTCTGCCTGTGCCATGTTTAATCCTCAACTTCTATGTCCGTGGTCGCGATCGATTCCGTCAACATGCTTTCGCGCAGCCTACCTATTCCGTAGGCCTGATATTGGCGAAGTGAATCGTAGTCTTTATATATTCTTAATTTTACATCGCGCCCGTTCGCAGGATTGAGCGCACCAACTTTATCCAAAGCCTTTTGCCAAGTCTGGCCAAATGGTAGCAACGGCAATATTTTATCGGTTGCTATCGTTCCGGAAAATACATAGTTGCTGCTGTGCATCTTTATCGCGTTGCGGACATCTTGAGTCAAAGAAAGCCACGATGGACGCTGATAGCGAAGATAACGCCACGCCATCTCAAAGTGGTGCGAGCTAATCACGCCGCAATCAAAATCAGATCTGTCATCGAACTTCCTGAACTTCTTCGCCGGGTTCAGGCTGTATCCTATCGCCCCGCTCCCCGTTAAAACAATATCGTGAGGGTCCACTTCCAGGCCATTTGCCAGCGTTGTCTTCCATGAAATCCACAACGCCATATCGCTAGAAAAGGCGAATGGAATAGGCTCAAAGAGATAATGCGAGACAAAATCTCGAGGGTCCTTTTCCAAAATGGCCTTCTGCAAATCTGCTACGTGATTAAACACATCTCCCCCAAAGCACTAGGACCACGTCCGCATCGTTTTGACCGCAAATCGTCGCACAACTCGTTTGTGCTCGCAATCAGCTCATATGTCGTGAGCTCCGGGAGCGCAACGATCTTGCTGGTCCAGTAGATCTTGGAACGCCGAGGTGGCTTGAACTGGCGCTTGACCCGGTCCAGGGGCCGCGAAGCGGATACTTTTTACACGGCCGTACGTGTTCACGGACCAGAGATTGCCCAGGGGAAGCGAAAGCCAATCGGCCTAAGCGTTGGTCGGGCGAACTCGCTTGCCGCGCCTCATTTCGTGCATAGATACCCTGTTGTTCCAGAAGCCACTCGACCTCCAGACTTCATCCGCGCCGTATGCCATCCGCAGTTTCTGGCCAGCGGCTATGCAGCGACGAACTTTCGCCGAACCGGAGGTTATTTGCTCGCGCACGCGAATGCGTCGAAATCGACGCGTTTATGACGCAACCCTACGAGTGCCGGCGTCACCACATCTCTCGACTTACAGCTTTGAGGCAGAATCGACGCAAAAACAACGCATTAGCCTTTGAGTATGTCGAAGGGTCAAACCGGTTTGTGGCCGCGCCGTTTCGCACTCGCCATTTTAAAGCGGGCCAGACGGTCCACCTTCGGCGAGTGCTTAATTGGTCGCGCAGTGTCTGCGAAAGGCGCCGTAACACGGCCGCCACGACCTTTTCGACCGTGAATGGCGTGTCCGTACCTTCCGATGCTGTAATCGCTAAGATGACCCATGACTTTGGCTGCGTGCTCTAGTGATACATCAGGATCCGCCTTCATGTCGGAAGCGATCTGGTGCCGGAAACAATTTGGGCTGACACGCGTCCGTAGTTTTGGGAACGTGCTCTTCCCCAATTGCACAATGCTGTTGTAGAGGTAGTCCTTGTCGTGCGCGATCGCGAACGGGCCCGTGCCGTCAGCGGCATCCCGACTTGCGAGGGCATGTAAGAACTTCAGCGCAGGGTTCGCGCCTGCGTCTATCGCGAACGCCAGTGTTCGCATCGGCTGTCCGCGCTCGCGTCCGCCTGCATCAATGCATTTTGCGCCCTTGATTCGAATCGCAAGGAGGTCTGCACGCACGTGGACAACCACGCCGGCCGCGAGTTCTGCCGAGCGGCACCCAGTGAGCCAGAGCACAGCAAGTGCGGGGAGCAATTGCGGCCTAGATTGCCGCCATTCTGGTCGGCATGCCTGCTCCCATAAGGCCTCCCGCCAATCAGCAGGAAGCAGCTTGAGTGTGGGCTTCTTTGCTTTTCCCATTGTTCTCATCCATTGTCTGGCGTCCATCTTGTATCCGCTTTCAGTCCTGGCCGGGGCTCGTAGCGGATCGATTTCCAGATCGTTAGAAATCGGTCAAAAACCACCCCCGAGTCGCATTGCGCCTCGACCCCTGAGGGGTTGGGGCTCGCACTGTTTCAACCACAGCTCGCCATGTCTTCGCATGTCGTTGTTGTGGCTGAAACAGAACGAGCCCCCTCTTGTCCGACATCTGCGTCGGACAAGAGACCGACACGATTTCGGCGCGTTGGAAATCAAGTTCGGCCTGTGCTCGGCAGAGAAGAATTCGCACGAATCGTGGCCGCCGCAGTTGGGTTTCGGTAATGACGTGCGCTGCCCGCAAACCGGCCTTGTGCCACTGCTATGGTCATTCCCGCGCCCGCCCATGGACGGCTGCGCTGCCCACACCACGGGGGTGTGGACAGCGCCGGCTCGCTGGCCGGCGTCCCGCAACCGACCACCGGCTCCCCGCGACGATTGCCTTCAGCCTGACGCGCCGCGATGCGGCTTGCCCAAGTGACAGAAGTGCTCCGACCACAAGCCCCCCTCTGCAAGCCAAATCGGTTGATCGACGGCGAGGCGTCGGCTAGCGCCGCGAGCCCGGATTGAGGTGCACGGGCACCGCCGCCCGCAGGGCGGTGGGAGAGTACCGACCGGCACGCAGTGCCGGACAATCCGGCTCCCACACTCCCAAATGTTTGGTCTCGGGGTCATATCCCGCGACCCTTCGCAGCGATGGCGGCCACCGTTTCATGCAACCGCCCTAAATTCGCTTCAACGGTTTCGCGTGACGCCCTAGGAGGTTCGGTGACCGACAAGGCCGAGAACTGCAATGGACCTTGTCTTCTCATCGTGATCGCGCGTCCGAACTCCGGTATGAAGCTTCCGTTCTTGTATTGGCTAATCACGCTATTGAGCCACCCGCGCACACTTCCGACCGCACTGTGCGTTCCTCTCGCCGCAGCCTCCAATCGACCAACCAGTTCGTCGGCAATCTGCTGGCCGGCGTCACTATTCAGCTTGGCTTGGGTAAGCAGTGTGATCAAAATGTCACGGTGCTTCTCTGCCGAGCCGCCCACTACCACGGAGACAGGCGTTTCAAGCGTGCTGTCTCCGCCGCGCTGTCCATCCTTGGGCGTTGTAGGGGTGGTTATTTTGCTATTGGTGCTTTCTTCGCTTGGTATTTCTTTATTGCCGGGTTTTCCGGCGATGGATGAGCCGGAGCCGGTCACGCCATCGCCGGAAAACCCGGCACTGGTGTCGAGCGTTCTTGCTGGTGTTGGATGGAAGACAATGTTCCACTCCCACTGTCCACCATGTCCGTTGCGCTGCTGCCGGTGAAGGTAGCCGGCTCCTTCCAACTCGCGGGCAATTCTTTGCCAGCGGTCCTTTCCCAACGTTTGATACTGGGGTCGCCCGCTCTCAGTGTTCGGCGTGATTTTCCCGAGCCGCTTGCGAAGGGCTTCGACCGAAATTTGCCAACCTTGCGGCTTAATGGCCAGCCACGCGGCGACGGCCCTGCTGTCGAGATCCAAGGCCGGATCTTCAAGCAAAGCCTCGGGCACTGAACCCCACCTCTCAGTGTGGCGTACTTGTACGACTCCGCCCGTGTGGTGTGGAAATTTTCGGTTGTTCATTAGAGGGCAACGTTGAAGCAGCGGATATCGGACGACAGGAATGCGAGCGGTGACCGCGCCAGTGCGGCGCTGAATCTCGATGTTTTGACTATCGGTTCCTCATCCACGCTCTGACGCAGCCCAGATGCCACCTCAAACGTCCAACGCGGAGGTCAGGCAACGGCAGCCCTGAAACCTTTCGTTGTCTGATGCTGTTGACGGAGAAGCCCGTCAGTGCCGCGAACTCGGCCACATTTATGAAGGTGTCGTCGCCGAGGAGACTCAACCGCGCAGCGAGTTCCAGTTGTTCGTTGCTTCGCATGTTTTTCATAGCACACCTACGTGTTGATTCACGAAGATTCAGGTTGTTGCAAGAGGTGAACGAACGGTAATATGCAGACCAATGAGGGAACAGGAACAAAACTCGGAAATGTGGAGCTACTTGCCGCACTTAGCTGCGAGGGAAGATCTGCAAGCGTTCTTTTCATGGCGTCTTGGAAGCGAGGCGCAGGCGCGAGCGTCAACGGACGTTACCTGCATGCTCCGCATGCTCTTAAGTGCGTCCGGGTTCGCAAACCTCAGCCAGTTGGAGGAGTGCCTCAACGGCACTGACGCCGGCGCTAGGTTCAACGACGGCTACTTGAAGCAGTACGTCAACTGGGGGAAAGGTCGGAGACCGGCCAGAGGAAGCCCCAAGCGCATGCGTGTCAGTTTTGGCGATCGCGGCGGAGTCGAGGCAGGCGCTCTCGTACTTGTCGAGGCTGCATGGCAAGCCAATATTATCGACACGGCCCGAGCCGGCGGTCTGTTGATCGCGCTCGATAGGGAGGAAATGCTCGGCAAGTTGGCGCAGGCATGGCGCTCAAAGAAGCGGGCTTACCCGACCACGCTCAAGAGTTGGCAGGACGTGTGGAAGACAGCCGAAATCGAAGCAATGGCCGTATGGAATCGTCGAAGTAGCTGGCACAAGGATGCTGTGAGGTCCATCATTGCAGCGCGGGCAGAGGATCAAGCCATGGAATTCGCTGCTGAGTGTCAGACGGATCGCGATCACCAGTTGGTTTCAGGGAATTCCGTAGTAGGCTCTGGATGCGTCGAGGAAGTTGTGTCTACCGCGTCCGAGTATCGGATCGGCATGGTGTTAACCGGCGGCACCGCGACCATGCGCGCAATGATGATCGCCGAAGACCTCTAAGGGGACCGGCCGCGATCGCCGCGATAGCGCTGCGGCTACCCGCAAAATGCCCGTAGCGAAGGGGGTAACCTTTGCTAAACTACGTGGGGCTTAGGTTGACGCTTGCTCAGATAAGCATCTGATAAAAAAGCAGTTTCACTTGTAAGTTACTGAATTTATTACGGGTTCTTCGCGGACTCCGAAGGCAGGGGTTGCTGGTTCGATCCCAGCCGGGCGCACCAATTCTGGCCGAAAATTCCGGCGCTGGTTTCTCGTTTCACCTCCCCCATCCCTGCTGCATCCTCCAGTTCCTCGCGCATCGCAGTCATCGGTTTGGCGTGACCTCAGATCCATCGACTCGCATTTCCACATTCGCACTCCCCGCGTCCTATCCACGAGGCGAAAACCCAACGCGCCTCGCTGCCGCTGTCATGTGCACAAGCTTGTTGAAAGCGGCACCTGCGATTAGAATCCCCCGGTCACTGGGGAGTAGCCTTCCTTCATCCCTTGAAGGAGAGCGCGTCAACATACTTGGCCTGCGGGTCATGGCGCGTTCGACCGGTTCGGTTTGGCGAGACCATTGACGTACTGCCTCGTTCTGGTCGGACGGGTGGCGGTGCGTCATTGGTTCGTCACATACGTCCGACCGTGGAGTTGCCCTGTGAATCACCGTAGGTTTCCGTCAAGTGTCCCGACATACTCCTCGCATGTTGTCGCATCGGCTCATCATCCAGCGAGCAGCCGTGCTTTCGACGCATGCGCCGGGAGCCTTGCATGACCGGTTTGCTTGTCGAACTCGCGATCATGCTGCTCGTCATTCTGGTAGCAGCCGAACTCTTCACCAATGCGCTCGAACATCTCGGCGAACGTCTGAAAATCTCCGAAGGTGTGACTGGCTCGCTGTTCGCGGCCGTCGGCACCGCGTTGCCGGAAACGCTCGTGCCGCTGCTTGCTATCGCGGGCGGCACGAGCGACAACACCGTCAACCATGAAATTGGCGTCGGCGCGATTCTCGGTGCACCGCTGATGCTCTCCACGCTGTCCACGTTTCTGATGACGCTCGCCATTCTTGGCGCGCGCGGAGTCAAGGGCTGGGTCGCGCCCGAGCGCACAGGCTTCACGCGGGACCTCAACTATTTCCTGTGCGCTTTCGTGCTGGCCGCCGCGGCGATGTACGTACCGCATGAGCAGATGCTCGTGCGCGCGCTCTTCAGCGTCGCGCTGGTGGGCGTCTACGTGACCTACGTGGTGATGACGTTTCGCGCATCGAATCAGCTCGTCGACGCCGGGCACGGCACCGAAGCGCCCGGCAGGATGCTGCTGTCGCGTCTCGGCTTGCCGACCAATTTCGCGACCATCGTGCTGCAACTGATCGTCGCCGTCGCGTTGCTGGTGTGGGGGGCGGAGGGGTTCATCCACGGCGTGCGGGGGGTGTCGCAAGCGGTGGACGTGTCGCCGCTGCTGTTGTCGCTGCTGATCATTCCGATCGCCACGGAGTTGCCGGAGAAGGTCAACAGCATCCTGTGGATCCGGCGCGGCAAGGACACGCTCGCGTTCGGCAACATCACCGGCGCGATGGTCTTTCAGGGGACGCTGTTGCCTGCGATCGGCATTCTACTGACGCCGTGGACGCCGCGTATCGAAGTGGTGACCGGCATAGTAATCACGTTGGCCGCGGCCGCATGGTTGCGCGTCAATGTGCGCGAGCGCGGTGTGCCGGTGTGGGCGCTGCTTGTATGCGGCGTGCTATACGCCACCTATCTGGTGGTGACGCTGACGCGTTGACCGGGGCGGCCACGCGAGTCGGCGGTTCGAGTGCCCATCCGATGAGGGGCGGTGTGGCCAGATGAGGCTGGATCCATCGGGCGGCCGACTGTCAGCGGCCTCGACCGGTCGTTAACGGCGGCAATCTGGCGGCCTTGAGGCCTTCATCTGCAACTTGCCTGCTCGATCCGGCATGCCGATATTTTCGTCTGCAGAATCGGCCAATATGCGTGTCGTCCCCATAAAGTTTTTCCTGGACGGGCCGTTACCACAAACAAGGCGGGCGGCAAACGAACATAGCTGCCTCGTTCGCTGATGCCTTGATCTATATGGCATGTAACGGGCTGACGGCCCCAACAGGAGAATTTTCATGCTCGGAATTAACAGCAACATCAACTCGCTGGTTGCACAGCAGAACCTGACCGGCTCGGGCAGCGCACTGTCGCAAGCAATCACGCGTCTGTCGTCGGGCAAGCGCATCAACAGCGCAGCGGACGACGCAGCAGGCCTGGCCATCTCGAACATCATGCAGACCCAGATCAACGGTCTGACGCAAGGTGTGTCGAACTCGAACGACGGCGTGTCGATGGTGCAAACCGCATCGAGCGGCCTGTCGTCGCTGACGAGCAGCCTGCAACGTATCCGCCAGCTCGCAACGCAAGCGTCGAACGGTAGCATGACCGATACCGATCGCGCGGCGCTGCAACAGGAAGTGACGCAGCAGGTTTCGGAAGTGAACCGTATCGCATCGCAAACGACGTACAACGGCATGAACGTCCTCGACGGCTCGTTGGGCAACGTGTCGTTCCAGGTTGGCGCAAACGTCGGTCAGTCGATCTCGCTGAATCTGTCGCAGTCGATGTCCGCTGCTTCGATTGGCGGCGGCGTTCCGGCAGCGGGCAACACGCTCGGCTCGTTCTCGGTCTCGCTGGATAGCGCGGGTGCTGCTGCGGCGGCTCCGGGCATCACGTCGATTACGGCTTCGTGGGATACCTCCAAGAACGCGGTCTCGTACACGGACCAAAACGGCAACGCTATCACCGACGCATCCACGATTTCCTACTACACGGCAACGACGACGGGCACGACCCCGACTTCAGCGAGCGATCCTTCGGATACGCTCGCGGTTAGTGCCAACGCTACTACCACGCAGATCAACGTGATTGCTGACGGTAAGGGCGGCTTCACGCTCACGGACCAAAACGGTAAGGCGTTGACTACCGCTGTTGCTACCGCAGCTTTCGCGAGCGGTACGGTTGCTACGGACAGCGACGGCAATACCACGCTGACTGGCGAAGACGGTGCGACTATGGCGACCGACATCGAAGCGGTCACGGACGCTGGCGTCACGACTGACGCGAATGTGGTGGCTGCGGACAAGGTCACTGACGCAGTGGGCGCGACAATCGACAAGCTGAGCACGTCGAACACGGTTTCGCAGATCGACATCTCGACCAAGGACGGCGCTTCGGCAGCAATGCTGACCATCGACAACGCGCTGAACGCTGTCAACAACCTGCAAGCAACGCTTGGCGCGGCGCAAAACCGCTTCACGGCAATCAGCACGACGCAGCAAGCCCAGTCGACCGACCTGTCGTCGGCACAATCGTCGATCCAGGACGCCGACTTCGCGCAAGAAACGGCTAACCTGAGCAAGGCGCAAGTGCTGCAACAAGCTGGTATCTCGGTGCTGTCGCAAGCGAACTCGCAACCGCAGCAGATCCTGAAGCTCCTGCAGTAA
>NZ_NPIH01000146.1 GCF_012275575.1 Paraburkholderia sp. SG-MS1
GATCGGGCCGAACGTCAGGTCGGCGCGTTCCAGGCCGGCTTCGCCCGGCGCTGCGGCCGGCTTGACGGCGAAGTGCAGCGGCATGGGCGCGCCGGCCGGCTTGGCGAACGGCGCCGGGAAGTCGAGCGCGAGGCCGGTCAGATCGGAGGTCGCGCTGACTTCCGGCAAGCTGCCCTTGGCGCCGCGCACGTTCAGCGCGTAGGGCGCCGTGCCACTCAGGCGCGTGAGCACCTGAGCGGCCGGACCGTGCAGATCGAGGCCGCGCGCCGCGTCGACGGCGATATGGCCGTTGAGCGCCAGCGCGTACGTACCGTTCTGCCGCAGTCCGCCGTCGGCATGCACGTCGCCGCCGAGGAACTGCCCGGAGAGCCGGTCGAGCTCGGCCGTGCGTTCGGTGAAACGCACCCGGCCGTTCAGTTGCGACAGCGGCGGCACGCGCGGCACGCTCAGCCGGTTGTTCAGGAAGCCGACCGCGCCTTCCACGCCGATATGCGGTTTCGGCGTGCGCGGCACCGTCAGCTTGAGCGCGAGTGACGCGGGCCCTTCGGCGCGAATCTTTTCGGTCTGGTGCCGGGCCATGATGCCGAGCGAGCTGCCGTTCACGTAGTCGAGCATGTCGGCGAGCGGCCCGCGCCCATTACCCTGGATGACGAGATTCGAGCCCCGGTTGCCGAGGTCGTCGATCCTGCCGTTGACGCCGGTCAGCGCGACGCGCCTGTACCGCCCGCGGGCGATGTCGAAGCGCATCACGTTCTGCTTGAGTTCGAACACGCCGTCGATGCCGTCGAGCGGCGGCCACACGTTCGGCGTGCCGTTGCGCATCTTGCGCGGCGGGTAGGGCGAAGGATCGAACTTGCCGCCCCTGAACGGCGCGACGATATGGAAGATGCCGGCGTCGGGATCGCGCGAGTATGGGAACTTGGTCAGGTCGCCGTGCACTTCGATCGTCGCGCCCTGCGAGATGCCCGCCTGCAGCCCGTGGCCCAGATAGATGCGCAGCTTTTCAGTAATGCTGGTCGGCAGATAGCGGGCGATGCGCGTCACCTGGGCGCGCTGGAAGTCGGCCTTCAGGTCCAACGAGCCACGGCCGTGGCCGGGGTTGCTATAGCTGGCGCTTGCGGTGGCCGCGACGTCCGCGTTCGAGACCGCGAAATCGGCCACCTTCACCGCGAACCCCGGGCGGTTCTCGCCGGGCGCCTTCGGCGTGATGGTCCAGTCGGCGCGGCCATGCAGACGGTCGAGCTTCAGGCGCGGATCGTCGAACACGCCCGGCAGCGTGATGGCCACATTGGACGTGTCGAGAAGCGCGGTACCGTGGCTTTCGTCGGCGTCGACGCTGCCCCACAGATTTTCGATGCCGGGGATGCCCGCGCGCGGGTGGTTACGAGCGGTGAGTCCAGGCGGCGGTTCCTGGGCGGCCACGCTGATGCCTTGCAGATCGCCCTTGAAGCGATAGCGCTCGATCGGCTCCGCGCCGGTCGCGTGACGATCGCCGCCCACTTCGCCCGACTCCGGCTTGCCGCGCTCGACCTCGATCACGTAGTTGGCCATCAGGCCGCGCGGATTGAAGCGCACCAGGTTGTTCAGCAGACGCCGCGGCAGCGGCAGCGCGCGGCTGAATTCCGCGAGGATGCCCAGGTCGACGCGGTCGCCGGCGACGCTCACGAGCTGCCCGTGCTGCTGCGACGCCGTCCGGTAGCGGCCGTCGAGCGCCGCGAACTGGAGGGTGCGGGTGAGCGGCGTGCCGTCGTCGAGTGGCGGCTGGCCGAGTTCGGCGCGCAGGTCCGTGAGTTGCAGCCGGTAATCGCCCTGCTGGGCGACATCGAGGCGCCACGAGAAGTGAGCGACCGGCAGCAGCAGCTTGGGCTGCGTCGGACGCACCCGCAGCGCGACGTCGGCGCCGTTCAGCTTGCCGCTCGCCGTCTTCATGCGGCCCTCGGAGAAGTCGGCCCAGATCGCGTTGTCGATGCGGCCGGCAAACGTCTCGATCGGGAAGTCGATGTAGCGCGCGAGCGTCGGCAGATCGACCGGGCCCGTCGACATGTACACCTGCCCGGTCCAGTTGATCGGCTTGCCGATCGCGCTGAGCGGCGCGTGCCTGAAATGCGTGCGGAAGTCGATCGGGCCGTGCAGCACCTGGCCGTCGGCGGGTGCCTGCAACGCGAGCCGGTGGTCGTAGCCATCGTTCAGAATCGCGATGCGGATGTCGCGCAGCGCGAGCTCCGGCGCGGCGTGTTGCGCATCGCGCCAGCGCAGCACGCCGCCGCGCAGCACGATCGCTTGCTGGCGCAGCAGCCAGGTGGAGAGCGTGTCGTTGCCGCTATGCCGGGTCGGCACCGGCACGCCGGCGACCGACAGCACGCCGTCGGCGTTGCGCGAGACCAGCACGTCGGGTTGGTCGACGATCAGGCTGGAGAGCGCCGGATGAAACTGCCAGAGCGATCGCCACGACAGCGTGGCGGTGGCGTGCGGAATCGTCAGCGCGGGTTTGCCTTCGTGATCGCGAATCACGAGGTTGGTCACGTCGACGCCCGGCTGAAAACCGCTCCAATGCGGCGCCAGCTTGCCGATGGTGAACTGCGTGCGCAGCTTCCCGGAAACGATCGCTTCGATGCGCGGGCGCAACGAGTCGATGCGCGGCAGCACGACGTAGCGCAAGCCGAGAAACAGTGTCGTGGCGATGAAGTAGAGGACCAGCGCGATGACAAGGACGACGCGCAACGTCCGACGCAACACGATGTGGTCGTGTCCGCGCACAGGTCCGACCTGCCCGGGTTCGTGCTGCTCGGCGGATTCGTTTCGCTCGGACATGCTGCGGCGGGTGGGCGATATGGTAGTTTTGCGAATTAACGACGAAATGTAACACACGGCAAAGGGTCGGCGGACTTCCGGCAAACCCTGTCTCCACGCCGCCTCAAGGCGTGCATCGGTGCCCCGGACCGAGGTGTTACAGCGGATCGAACCACGCTATTCAAGCAACGAGCGAGCCAGACCTTTGATGACTGACGCCACACTCCTGAGTTCCAGCTATTCACACTACGCCGCGCGCGCCGCCGCAGCCCGTCCGGCACTCGTCGCGCACGTGGCGGCGCTGGCGAGCGCACCGCTGACCCGCGAACGCATCGACGCGCGGTTCGACGCGTTGTGCGCCGAAGCGGCCGGCGCAGCCAGTGCGCCACTGAACGAGGATGCACTCAAACGGGCCTTGCGCCAACTGCGTACCGAGGTGTTTTGCGCGGTGATGGAGCGCGATCTGGCAGGCAAGGCAGACATCGCCGAAGTGACCGGGGCGATGACCGATCTGGCGGAAACGACGATCCAGCGTGCGCTCGCGGTGCTGTCCGCCGAGCTGGAAACGCTCTATGGCGAACCACGCGGCCCGCAGGGCGAGCGGCTCACGCTTGGCGTGGTCGGCATGGGCAAGCTGGGTGGGCGCGAGTTGAACGTGTCGTCGGACATCGACCTGATCTTCGTCTATGAAGAGGACGGCGAGACGGCGGGCGGCCAGCGGTCGCCGATTGCGACGCAAGACTTCTTCACGCGGCTCGGCAAGCGTCTGATCGGCGCGCTCGCCGAAGTGACCGCCGACGGCTACGTGTTCCGGGTCGACATGCGCCTGCGGCCGAACGGCGACTCCGGGCCGCTCGTGTGCAGCATCGGCATGCTCGAAGAGTATTTCTACGTGCAGGGCCGCGAGTGGGAGCGCTATGCATGGATCAAGGGGCGCCTCGTGTCGGAAGGCGCGAGCGACGCGGCGCAGCGGTTGCAGAAGCAGCTCGACGCGATCGTCACGCCGTTCGTCTATCGCCGCTATCTCGACTTCGGCGTGATCAGCGCGATTCGCGCGCTGCATCTGCAAATTCGCCAGGAAGCGCAGCGTCGCGCGTCGATGCGGCCCGACAAGGCCGACGACATCAAGCTCGGGCGCGGGGGCATCCGCGAAATCGAATTCAGCGCGCAGGTATTCCAGCTGATTCGCGGCGGGCAGGACGCGGGCTTTCGCGTGCGGCCGACGCTCGCCGTGTTGCGGCACGCGGCCGCGCATGGGCTGCTGGACACGTCGGTGTGCGAGAAGCTGTCGGTCGCTTACCGGTTCCTGCGCGAACTCGAGCACCGTCTGCAATACCGCAACGATGCGCAAACCCACGCGATGCCCGTCGACCCCGAAGAGCGCGCGGCGCTTGCGCACACGATGGGTTGCGACGACTACGCGGCACTGATGGCGAGGCTCGATGCGCATCGCGAATTCGTCGAGCAGCAGTTCGACCAGATTTTCGCCGATAAGGTGAGCGGCCGCGATGGCTGCGGTGCGCCTGAAGACGGCGCTGCCGCATGGGTGTGGAGCAGCGCGCTCGCTGACGACAGCGCCGATGAAGCATTGCGCGCGCGTCTCATCGAACTCGGTGTGGCCGAGCCGGGCGATCTGCTCGCGCGCTTGCGCGCGGTGTGGCAGTCGTCCCGTTACACGGGGCTCGCCGAGCGTAGCCGGCAACGTTTCGACATCGTCGCGCAGCGAGCGCTGGAAGCCGCGCGTACCCTCGAGCCGCCCGAGCGGCGCGGCGACACGGTCGCGCGCCTGTTCGATCTGCTCGAAGCGGTGAGCCGGCGCGGCGCCTACCTTGCGCTGTTGACCGAGTATCCGCAGGCGCTGCATCAGGTGCTGTCGGTGCTGGGCGGCTCGCGCTGGGCAGCCGGTTATCTGATTCGCCACCCGCAGCTGCTCGACGAACTGCTGGACGACGAAGCGATCAACAGTCCATTCGACTGGCCGGAGTTCAAGCGCACGCTGCGCTTGCGGCTGGCCGCCGCCGACGGCGTGGAGCAGCAGATGGATCTGCTGCGCCACGCGCATCAGGCCGAGGTGTTCCGCATTCTGCTGATTGATCTCGCCGGCAAGCTGAGCGTCGAGCACGTGAGCGACCGGCTGTCGGAGCTTGCCGACGCCGTGCTCGACGTCACGCTCGAAGCGGTCTGGAAACAGTTGCCGAAGCGTCACCGCGAGGTGCCGCGCTTTGCGGTGATCGCCTACGGCAAGCTGGGCGGCAAGGAACTGGGCTACGCGTCCGACCTCGACGTGATCTTCCTGTACGACGATGCCGACGACGCCGCGGCCGACGTCTACGCCACCTACACCCGCCGCCTGATCACCTGGCTGACCACCGCGACCGGCGCCGGCACCTTGTTCGATGTCGACCTGCGCTTGCGCCCAAACGGCGAATCGGGTCTGCTCGTCACCGACCTGGACGCGTTCCGCCGCTACCAGTTGCGCGAAGGCGACGCGGCCAACACCGCGTGGGTCTGGGAGCACCAGGCGCTGACCCGCGCGCGCTACTGCGCGGGCGATGCCGGGATCGGCGCGAAGTTCGAGGCGATCCGCGAACAGGTGTTGACGACGCCGCGCGACGCGGCGCCGCTCGCGAAGGAGATCGTCGAGATGCGCGAGCGCGTCGGGGCGGGGCATCCGAACCACACCCCGGCGCTGTTCGATCTGAAGCACGACCGTGGCGGGATGGTCGATATCGAATTCACCGTGCAGTACTGGGTGCTGCTGCACGCGGCCCGCGATCCCGAGTTGATCCGCAATACCGGCAACATCGCGTTGCTGCGCGAAGTGTCGCGCTTCGGGCTGATGAGCGAGGCGGAAGCCGAGACGGTCGGCGCGGCGTATCGCACGTATCGCAAGTTGCAGCACAAGCTGCGGCTCGACGGGATGGAGAAGGCGCGCGTCGATCCGGCGCTGGTCGAGACCGAGCGTGAGGCGGTGCTGGCGTTGTGGAAGCGGGTGTTCGGGTGAGGGTGTGCTGCGCGACTTGAGCGCGCGGCGGCGGGCGTAATCGACCGACACTTCTGCTCACGACGTGTGCAGAAGTGTGTGTCGACGGCCGCGCAAGCGCCAGGGTGAGCGCCCTGCGGCTGCGCCGTTTCAGGCCGCCAGCATTTCCTTTGCGTGCTTGCGCGTGGTTGCGGTGATTTCCAGGCCGCCGAGCATCCGCGCCACTTCCTCGACCCGGCTCGCCTTGTCGAGTGAGATTACGCTGCTCACCGTGCCGCCTTTCCCGTTGCCGGCTTTCGCCACCTGGAAATGGTGGTCGCCGCGTGCGGCGACTTGCGGCAAATGGGTCACGCACAGCACCTGGCGCGCTTGCCCGAGCTGATGCAACAGCCGCCCGACCACTTCGGCGACGCCGCCGCCGATGCCCGTATCCACTTCGTCGAAGATCAACGTCGGTGTCGGGCTGGCCGCGCTAGCGATGACCGCGAGCGCGAGGCTGATACGCGCCAGTTCGCCGCCCGAGGCGACCTTGGCGAGCGGTCGCAGTGGCACGCCGGCGTGGCCCGCGACGCGGAACTCAACCTGCTCCAAACCATGCGCGCCGCCTTCGGGCAGCGGCACCAGCGCGACTTCGAAGCTGCCGCCTTTCATCGACAGTTCCTGCATGCCCGTGGTGACCGCCGTGCCCAGCGCGGTGCCGGCTTTCGCACGCGCCTTCGAGAGTTTCTTCGCCTCGGCCAGGTACGCTTCCCTGGCCTTCGCCTCTGCGGCGTGCAGACTGTCGAGATCGGCGGCGGCGTCGAGCGCGTCCAGTTGCGCTCGCCGCGCCTGATGTTCGTCGGGGAGCGTCTGCGGCTGCAGGCGGAATTTGCGCGCGGCCGAGTGCAGCGCGTCGAGGCGCTTTTCGACTTGCGCGAGGCGGTCCGGATCGAGTTCGAGCTTTTGCGCGTAATGACTCAGCGAGTACGCCGCTTCCTGCAACTGGATTTCGGCGGGCTCGAGCGCGGCGAGGACGTCGTTCAGCGCAGGATCGATCTCGGCCAGGTTGCGCACCTTCGACACGATCGACGCAAGGTGCGTGATCATCGCCTCGTCGGACTCGGACAGCGCGCCGAGCGCGCCTTGCACGCCGTCGATCAGATTGGCCGAATGCGACAAACGATGGTGCTCGGCGTTGACCTCTTCCCATTCGCCCGCTTGCGGCGCGAGCTTGTCCAGTTCGGTGAGCTGCCAGGCGAGGCGCTCGCGCTCCAGCTGCAACTCACGGTCGCGGGTCTGTGCGTGCTCGACCGCCTGAACCTTCTCGCGCCACGTGCGCCACGCGCGCGTGACGGTGGCGGCGGTGTCCGACAAACCCGCGTGGGTATCGAACAGTTCGCGTTGCGCGTCGGGGCGCATCAGCAACTGGTGCGCGTGCTGGCCGTGTATGTCCACCAGCATCTCGCCCACCTCGCGCAACTGCGCGAGTGTCGCCGCCGTGCCATTGATGAACGCGCGCGAGCGGCCGTTGGCGTCCACCACGCGCCGCAGCATCACGGTGCCGCCATGCTCGTCGCTGCCGGCGCCGAGCGCCTGCTCGTCGAGCCATTGCTCGACCTGCGCATGGGTCTCGAACTCCGCGGTGATGTCGGCGCGGCTCTCGCCGGTGCGTACGACGCTCGCGTCGGCGCGCGCGCCGAGTGCGAGCGCCAGCGCGTCGATCAGGATCGACTTGCCGGCGCCGGTTTCGCCCGAGAAAACAGTAAAGCCGCTGTCGAATTCGAGGTCGAGCGCGGCGACGATGACGAAGTCGCGTATCGAGAGGTGGCGAAGCATGGAGGTGGTCTGATGAGCTTGAAATTCAGGTTTCGGCAGCGGCGGTAGCTTGGGCCTTGGCGTTCCAGCGTGACTACGCCGCTCAGGGCTTGGGATCTTCTTCGTGCGACGGGTATTCGTTCCAGTGCAGCTTCTTGCGCAATGTGGCGTAGTAGCTGTATCCCACCGGATGCAGCATCGGCACCGTATGACGCGAGCGGCGCACCTCGATCGTGTCGCTCAACTCAAGTGAGGTGAACGACTGCATGTCGAAATTGACGTTCACTTCGCGCCCGGAGACGATCTGGATGCTCACCTTCGATTCGTCCGGCAGCACGATCGGCCGGTTCGACAGTGCGTGCGGCGCGATCGGTACGAGCACGATGCCCTGCAACTGTGGATGCAGGATCGGCCCCTGCGACGACAGTGCGTAAGCGGTCGAGCCGGTCGGCGTGGCGACGATCAGGCCGTCCGAGCGCTGGTTATACATGAAGCGCCCGTCCACCGAGACGTGCAGTTCCGCCATCCCCGAAAAGCCGCTGCGGTTGACCACCACGTCGTTGAAGGCCAGCGCGTGGTAGATCGGATTGCCGTCGCGCATGATGCGCGCTTCGAGCAGCAGGCGTTCTTCGCGCTCGAAATTGCCGGCCAGCATTTGCGGCACGATCTCGCGCATGTCGGAGATCGGGATGTCTGTGATGAAACCGAGCCGCCCATGGTTGATGCCGATGAGCGGCGTGCGGTACGGCGCAAGCTGACGGCCGATGCCGAGCATCGTGCCGTCGCCGCCCAGCACCACGGCGACGTCGGCACGCGCGCCGATCTCGGCGGGACGCAGCGCCGGATAGTCGGTGATGCCGATTTCCGCGGCGGTGTCGGCCTCGAACACGACTTCGAAGCCGCGTTTTGCAATGCACGAGGCGAGCGCGGTCAGCGGCTCGCCGATACCTGGCGTATTGTTGCGCCCGATGAGCGCGACGGTCTTGAACTGGCTGGTCACTTGCATGCCGGCATTACACCATAGGTGGGGCCTGAAAAGAACCGCAGACAGACCCGGTGGCGGGCCGGCATGGCGGGGCGCCGGCGCATGCCGCG
>NZ_NPIH01000147.1 GCF_012275575.1 Paraburkholderia sp. SG-MS1
GCCGACCATTGCCAGCAATGTCACCATCGTTGGCAACAACAACACGCTCTCCGGCGGCGGCATGGGCGGCGCCGTTTTTGTCCAGGCAGGCGGCAATCTCACCCTTGCAGGTCCCCTCACCATCAACGGCAATTCCGTGACGGCCGGGACCAGTGCTTCTGCCAATGGCTCGGCGTTTGGCTCAGGCTTGTTCCTGCAAGGCGACGGCACGGTCACTTTCGCACCGGGGGCAGGCGAGAGCCAGACTGTCTCCGACGTTATCACCGACCAAACCGGCTCGGGCGGCACGGGCGCGAATGCCGGCAGCTATGCGCTGTTGAAGACTGGTGCTGGCACGACGACGCTGTCAGCCGCCAACACCTATTCGGGTGGCACGTTGGTCACCGGCGGGCTGATCAACTTTTCCGCGGCCGGCAACTTCGGCAGCGGCCAGATCACCCTGAACGGAGGCGGCCTGCAATGGGCGACCGGCACGGCCACGGACATCTCCAGCCGGCTTGCGGCGCTGGGGGCCGACGGTGGCACTCTCGACACCAACGGCAACAACGTGACCTTGGCGAATGCCATCAGCGGCACGGGCGGGCTTACCAAGGCTGGCGCAGGTACGCTAACGCTGTCGGGCAGCAATACCTATTCCGGCGCAACCGCGGTAGACGTCGGCACGCTGCAGGCGGGTGCGGCGACGAACCGATTCTCACCAGGTAGCGCGTTCACCATCGCTGCTGGCGCTTTCCTCGATCTCAACAATTTCAGTCAAACGATAGGTTCGCTGGCGGGCGCTGGCAATGTGACACTTGGCACCGCGACGCTCACAGCGGGCGGCGACAACACGTCGACGACGTATAGCGGCGTCTTGTCCGGCACGGGCGGACTGAGCAAGACTGGTTCAGGCTCTTTGACGCTGTCGGGTAGTAACACGTACACAGGCTTGACGACGATCTCGGCGGGCACGCTGCAGATCGGCGATGGCGGAACCACGGGCTCGATCGTCGGCGATGTGACCGACAACGGCATGCTGGCTTTCGACCGCTCGGATGCGTGGACCTTAGGCGGCGTGATCTCCGGTACCGGAACGGTGACGCAGACCGGCAGCGGCACCACGATCCTCACCGGCACGAACACCTACACCGGAGGCACGACGATCGTCGCCGGCACGCTGCAGATCGGCAATGGCGGAACCACGGGCTCGATCGTCGGCGATGTGACCGACAACGGCACGCTGACCTTCGACCGCTCCGATGCGTCAACGTTTGGCGGCGTGATCTCCGGCACGGGTCCGGTGACGCAGGCCGGCAGCGGCACCACGATCCTCACCGGCACGAACACCTACACCGGAGGCACGACGATCGCCGCCGGCACGTTGCAGATCGGCAATGGCGGAACCACGGGCTCGATCGTCGGCGATGTGACCGATAACGGCACGCTGACCTTCGACCGCTCCGATGCCTTCACCCAGGCTGGTGTGATCTCCGGTACCGGGGCGGTTACACAGAGTGGTGCCGGCACCACCACCCTGAGCGGCGCGAACACCTATACCGGAGGCACGACGATCTCGGCTGGCACGCTGAGCGGGTCCGCAACCAGCTTCGGGAGCGGGCCGGTTCTCGACAACGCGGCGCTTGTCATCAATGAGCCCGGGAGTGCCAGCTTCGCCAATGTGATCAGCGGCACCGGCAGCTTCACCAGTTCCGGTACCGGCACATTGACGATGACCGGTACTGGCTCGTCGGTGGGAACGACAACAGTGGCAGCAGGCACGCTAACGTTCGCGCAGTCTGGCGCCTTTACTTCCAGTAGCTATTCCACCCAGAGCGGGGCGACCACCGCGATCGGCGGGACATCGCAGCTCGCGGTGAGCGGTGCGTTCACGCAGTCTTCGGGCTCGACGCTGGATGTCACGCTGGGTGCCAATAACCCGGTCATCACGGCAGGAAGTGCGACGCTTGACGGCACACTCAACGTGGCCGGCGTAGCAGCTGACGCGCCGTCGTCCGCGAGTGCGCTGCCTGCCACCGAGTTCACGCTCATTCACACGACGGGCGGCATCACCGGTGACTTCAGTTCGGTCAGTCTCGGCGGGGCGACGAGCCCGGTGGATTATCTGACGCTGGCGGCTACCCGGAGCGCGGGCAACCTCGATTACAACGCCGGCTTCGGCCTGACCTGGCAGGCGGGCGTGACCAACGGCAACGGCACCTTCACGCTGACCA
>NZ_NPIH01000148.1 GCF_012275575.1 Paraburkholderia sp. SG-MS1
CTTCGATGTAGCACGAGTAGCCGAGCCCGCGCCGCTTGCCATTCTTTTCGGATTCCTGGCGGCGTGCTTCGAAACCCTTGACGTCCGCGAGTTCGAGCGAGCGCGCGAGGATGGTCTCGTAGTCGCCGGTGTCGTAGGTGAGGCCGACCGGGGTCGCATAGGGGAACTCGCGGATGAAATTGCGGCGGCGGATTTCCGCCGGATCGAGCTTCATTTCGCGCGCGGCGGTTTCGACGAGGCGTTCCACGACGTAGGTCGCTTCGGGGCGCCCCGCGCCACGATAGGCGTCGACGGGTACGGTGTTGGTGAAAACCGCTTTCACCTCTGCGTAGATCGCGGGCGTCGCGTACTGGCCGGCGAGCAGCGTCGCGTACAGGATGGTCGGCACGCTCGACGCGAACGTGGACAGATACGCGCCCATGTTGGCGATCGTGTGGATGCGCATCGCGAGAAACTTACCGTCCGCGTCCATCGCGAGTTCGGCTTTCGTCACATGATCGCGGCCGTGCGC
The DNA here is from genome assembly GCF_012275575.1 of Paraburkholderia sp. SG-MS1. GTDB lineage: Bacteria > Pseudomonadota > Gammaproteobacteria > Burkholderiales > Burkholderiaceae > Paraburkholderia. The sequence continues at coordinate 512 of NZ_NPIH01000148.1, forward strand.
ATCCGAGACGAATGCTTCCGAGCGCTCGGCGGTCCATTTGACCGGGCGGCGGATCTTCTTCGAGGCCCACGTCAGCGCGACATCTTCGGCGTACAGAAAGATCTTCGAGCCGAAGCCGCCGCCGACGTCCGGCGCGATCACGCGCAGTTTCGATTCCGGCAGCGACAGCACGAACGCGGCCATCAGGAGACGCTCGACGTGCGGATTCTGATTCGCGACGTACAGCGTATAGCTGTCGTCCTGCGCCGAGTAGCTCGCATTGACCGCACGCGGTTCGATCGCATTCGGAATCAGCCGGTTGTTGACGATGTCGAGCGCGGTGACGTGCGCGGCTCTCGCGAACGCGGCGTCGGTCGCGGCTTTGTCGCCGTGGCCCCAGTTGTAGGAGACGTTGTCCGGCACTTCATCGTGAACCGCGGGCTGGCCTGGATCGGCCGCATGTGCGGTGTCGACCACGGCGGGCAGCACGTCATAGTCGACCTCGATCAGTTCGGCGGCGTCTTTCGCGGCCTTGATCGAATCGGCGATCACGAGCGCGACCTGATCGCCGACGTGGCGTGCTTTCGTATGCGCGATGACCGGATGCGGCGGCTCGTTCATCGGCTTGCCGTCGGTGCTGTGGATCAGCCAGCCGCACGGCAGCCCGCCGACGTTCTCCGCGGCCATGTCCGCGCCGGTGAAGATGGCGATCACCCCCGGCGACTGTTTGGCCGCGGTGGTGTCGATGCTGTTGATCCTGGCGTGCGCGTGTGGCGAGCGCAGGAAAATCGCATAGGTCTGCTGGGGCAGGACGATGTCGTCGGTGTACTGGCCGTTGCCGGTCAGAAACCGGTAGTCTTCCTTACGTTCGACGGAGGCGCCGATGAGGTGAGTGTCGGGTGCGTTCATCGTGGGCTCCTCAGGCGGTGACCGACGCGGCGGCCGTGGCGGACGGAGCGGCATTGGCGCTGGCCGTGCCGGAGGACTTCATGCCCTCGGCGCCTTCTAGCACCGCCTTGACGATGTTGTGATAGCCCGTACAGCGGCATAGATTGCCGTCGAGTTGCGCGCGCACGTCGTCGCCGGTGAGCTCGGGCTGACGCTCGACGAGCGACACCGCGCTCATCACCATGCCGGGCGTGCAGAATCCGCATTGCAGACCGTGGCAGTGTTTGAAGGCGGCTTGCATCGGATGCAGCGTGCCGCTCTGCGCGAGCCCTTCGATGGTGGTGACGTTCGCGCCTTCGGCTTGCACCGCAAGGATGTTGCACGACTTGATCGCGCGGCCGTTCAGGTGGACCGTGCAGGCGCCGCACTGGGCGGTATCGCAGCCGATGTGGGTGCCGGTGAGGCGGAGTTGATCACGCAGGAACTGGACAAGCAGGGTGCCGGGGTCGATTGAGGCGCTAATGGGCGCGCCGTTCACCGTCAGACTGATGCTGATCGTCATGAAGTCGTCTCCTGATGGGGATGAGACCGGACCTTTGTTTTCTTGCCTTCAGCTGCCTGTTCGTGGGGTCCGATAAGGGTGCTGCGGTTTTTTTATGAGTCTGCCGAAAAGTAAAGCACAAATCGGGCGGGCGCGCTATGAGGGGAAGTGTGCGAGCCGGTTTTGTTTTTTGTGTTTGTCTGGATGTTGGGCTTTTGTTGAATTCGCTGCGCGTCGTTCATGGGGTGTTGGCCTTTCCTTGAATTCACGGCTGTCTATTAGCGTTGCCGCCCCGCACAGGGGCAACGCCAATAGACCACCGTGACATCAAGGAAAGGCCAACATCCAAATAGCACACCCAAAGCGCCGCACAGGCAAAAAGAAAACTCACTTAGCGAGTTTCGAATTCCGCCGCGAATACCCGAAATAAATGACCATGCCGATCAAAAGCCAGATACCAAAAGCAGCCCAAGTCACACGCTGAAGATTGAACATGAGAAACAGACACGACGCCACAGCCAGAATCGGCACCACCGGCACACCCGGGCAACGAAACGCCCGCGGCAACTCAGGATGCGTCTTCCGCAAAACAAGCACCGCAATCGACACCATCGAAAACGCGGCCAACGTGCCAATATTGATCAGCTCAGCGAGCACATTCAACGGCACCAGCGCGCCGATCAAGCCAAAGAAAATCCCCACGAGCCACGTCGTGAAAAACGGCGTCGCAAAGCGCGGATGCAGCCGCGAGAGCCGCGCCGGCAACAGCCCGTCACGCGACATTGCGAAGATGATCCGCGTCTGACCATAAGCCATCACCAGAATCACCGTCAGCATGCCGAGCACGGCGCCGAGGTCGATAAATCCCGCGACCCACGTCTGCCCCGCTTCCTGCAACGCGTACGACACCGGGTGGGAAATATTCGCGAACTTCGCCGACGGCACGATGCCCGTGACTACCGCCGCCACCGCCACGTACAACACCGCGCATACGCCCAGCGACGCGATGATCCCGACCGGCAGATCGCGCTTGGGATTTTTCACCTCTTCCGCCGCGTTCGATACCGAATCGAAGCCGATGAACGCGAAAAACATGACCGCGGCCGCGCCGAATACGCCGCTCCAGCCGTTCGGCATGAACGGATGCCAGTTGGCCGGGCTCACGTGGAAAACGCCCACGCCGATCACCAGCAGCACGACGGTCACCTTGATCGCGACCATGATGTTGTTGATCCGCGCGGATTCGCGAATGCCGATCGACAGCAACGCGGTGATCACCATCATCACGAGGAACGCAGGCAGGTTGAACAGGGTCTCGTGGCCGGGCAATGCGCCCGGCGCCGCCGTCAGCGCGACCGGCAGCGACACGCCGAAGCCCGACAGCAACGATTGCAGATAGCCCGACCAGCCCACCGATACGGCGGACGTGGCCAGCCCATATTCGAGCATCAGGTCCCAGCCGATGATCCACGCGGCCAGTTCGCCGAGCGTCGCGTACGAATACGTGTAGATGGAACCCGCGACCGGAATGGTCGACGCGAATTCGGCATAGGCGAGCGCGGCGAAGCCGCACGCGAGTGCCGCAATCAGGAACGAGATCATTAGCGCCGGGCCGGCCTGGACGGCGCCCGTGCCGGTCAGCACGAAAATGCCGGTGCCGATAATGGCGCCGACACCGAGGAAAGTCAGATCGAGCGCGCCGAGCTCTTTCTTCAAGCCGGCATTCCGAGCGCTTGCCGCGATCATGTGCTCAACGCTCTTTTTGCGAAACAGGGACATTGGCGTGGGTCTCCAGTAGTGCACGCGTGTTGCGCGCCGAATGTCGGGGAAACCCACGATTTTAGCGGATGCGCGTCGCCGCACTATTTTGGGACATACAGGGGAGCGCGCGCCCGGCGGGCGGAACTGCCGGCCCGAGGGCTTCGCGTGTGGCGTTCATGCGCAGGACGCGGACCGGCAGCAAAGCTTTCGCTCGATGTGCGAATAATGGGGAGGGAATCTCTCTTGCCAACGAGCTGGGGCAGCGGCTCGCTATTCAGCAGACGTGGAGATGCGGCAGTACAGGCGGGCTCAGCCAGCCATCGCCGGGTTCAGATCGACGAGGCGGTTGCTCATCACATAGAAGGTGAGTTCCGCGTTATTGCGCAGCTTCATTTTTTCGAGCAGCCGCGTGCGGTAAACGCTGACCGTCTTGACCGACAGCGACAGCGTCGCCGCAATATCCGTCAGCCGCTTGCCCGATGCGAGCATGCAGAGCGTCTGGTATTCGCGATCGGAGAGCTTTTCGTGCGGCAGCTGTTCGCCGTCGAACGACACGTAGTCGGCCAGCGCTTCGGCCATCGCCGGGCTCACGTATTTGCGGCCGGCCGCGACCTGCTGGATCGCGCCGATCATCTGCGCGGCGTCGACCGTCTTCGACAGATAGCCGGCGGCCCCCGCTTTCAACGCGCGCACCGCGTATTGGTCCTCACGGTACATCGAGAACATCAGCACGGCCACGCGCGGCGCCTTGCGCTTGAGCCGCTTGAGCACTTCGACGCCGTTCATGTCAGGCAGGGAAATGTCGAGCAGCACCACGTCGTAGCTCTGCAGGCCGACGGCGGTGAGGGTTTCGGCGCCGCTTTGCGCCTCGATGACTTCGCGTGCCACGCCGCGGTCGAGCAGCAATTGGCGAACGCCCTGGCGAACCACGGCGTGGTCGTCGGCGATCAGGATGCGCAGGCTCATGTCGGCGCGCTCACGATTGCAGCGCGCGCT
>NZ_NPIH01000149.1 GCF_012275575.1 Paraburkholderia sp. SG-MS1
TCGCAGACTCGGCCATCGCCGCCGGAGGTTCTGCGTCCGCCCCAGCGGCTGCGCCCGTTTGCGCATCCTGCTCGACGAGTGCCGCCTGCGCTACCGACTCGTCCAGCCGCGTCTTCAGATTCGCGGCAAACGCTTCGGTCATCCGCGTCGCAAGTTCCTTGACGATCCCGCCGCGCGAGAACTGCGCGAGGCTGCCGGCAATCGAATAGTCCACTTTCACATCGACGCGAGTTTCGCCCGGCGTCGAGTCGTCGAGCGAAAACGCGGCTTCGCCCTTTACCCGCGACGCGCTTTTGCGATCCACTCCGCCGCCGGTGACGCTGCCGCGCCAGGCGGTGTCGTCGAGTTTCATCTCGCCGTCGCCCGCAAAACTCGCGACGATCGGCCCGAGCTTCACGGTCATCGCGAGTTTCAGCCGTCCTTCATCCGGCGGCGCGCTCAGCGACGCGCCCGGCAGACACGCGACGATGCCCGCTGTGTCGTGAAAGGAAGCCCACACTACGTCACGCGGGTACGGCACGGTAAAGCTTTGCTCTATTTCCATGAGAGGTCCGTTGGTTCGACGCGTGGTATCGGAATCAGACGACAGCAGCCGCAGCGACCGGCGCGGTCTGGCTCGCGCGGCGCGCGTCCAGCACGCGGCGGATCGCGCGCACGATGCCGACGTAGCCCGTGCAGCGGCATAGATTGCCCGACAGTTCGAGCCGCACGCGTTCGTCGTCGGCATCGGGCAGGCGCGTGACGATGTCGCGTGCGCTCATCAGCATGCCCGGCGTGCAGTAGCCGCATTGCAGCGCGTGTTCGGCCGTGAAGGCGGCGCGCAGCGCGTTCATCAATGCGTCGTCGTCGAAGCCTTCGATGCTCTGGACCTCCGCGCCCGCGCACGACACCGCCGATGTAATGCACGAGCGCGTCGGCATGCCGTCGACCAGCAGCGTGCAGGCCCCGCACACGCCCTGTTCGCAGCCGATGTTGGTGCCGCACAGCATCTGCTGCTCGCGCAGAAAATCGGCGAGGCTCGTGCGCGGCTCCACGGCCGCCGCCACGTCTTCGCGATTGACCCGCAGTACGATGCGCTGGGTGACGCAAGTAACGAGATCGGTCATGTCTGCTTCCTGTTGTCGCGGACCATCGCGATGGCGCGTTCGAGCGCCACCCGATGCACCTGGTATTCGTAGCTTCCCGCTGCGAGGCCGGCGGCCTCGAGATGCGGATCGAGCAAAGCGGCGTCCGCGCTATCGAGCAACGGGCGGGCGTTCGCGATCAGATACGGCGGACCGTCGATCGCGCCGATCACCGCGCGGCAGATGCCTGCCGGCGCGTCGTCGATGATGATCGCAATGGCCTCCGCGAACTCGCCGGGCTTACGGTTGAACTTGTAGTACGCCCAGCGTGCCGCCGATGACAGACGCCGCACACGCACGCCGGTGAGCATCTCGTCGTGCTCGAGTGCGGTGGTGAACGCGCCGCTCATCCAGTCGCCTGCCGCGAGCGAGCGCGACCCTTCAGGGCCTGCGACGAGCAGTTCGGCGTCGAGCGCGACCATCGTGTTGATCCAGTCGGCAGCGGGGTCCGCATGCGCGAGACTGCCGCCCAGCGTGCCGCGATTGCGCACGGCGCGATACGCGATGCCGCGCGCCACATAGGGCATCAATCCCTGCGTGCCGTCGTCCCATTTGCGGTCCTCGATCTCCGCGTGCGTGACGCACGCACCGAAGAAGGTCGTGCCGCCTTCGATCCGGCATTCGCGCAACGCGGCAATGCCGCGCAGGTCGACCAGCATGTCGGGCTGCGCGAGGCGCAGGTTCATCATCGGCCCCAGCGACTGGCCGCCGGCGACGAACTTGGCCATGCCTTCGCCCGGACTGACCATGGCGACCGCGCTGTCGCACGTCGCGGGTTTCGCGTAGTCGTAAATGGCGGCTTTCATACGGGCATGTCCTTCGTCGCGCGGACCTGGGTCGCCGCTCGCATCGCGTCGACGATGACGCGCGGCGCAATCGGCAGTTGATTGACCTGTACGCCGAGCGGGCGCAGCGCATCGTTGACGGCATTCGCAATCGCAGCGGGCGAGCCGATTGCGCCGCTTTCGCCGATGCCTTTCTGACCGAATTCGGTGTAGGGCGCGGGCGTTTCCATATGTTCGATACGGATCGCGGGCACTTCGGTCGCGCCCGGCAACAGATAATCGGCAAGCGTCGAGGCGAGCGGCTGACCGTCGTCGCTGTACGGCATCGCTTCATAAAGCGCCGTGCCGATGCCCTGCGCGGCCCCGCCGTACACCTGTCCGTCGACGACCATCGGATTGATCAGCACGCCACCGTCTTCGACGATCACGTAATCGAGAATGTCGGTCTTGCCGAGTTGCGTATCGACCGCGACGACGACCGCGTGGCATGCATAACTGAACGTGCCCGTGTCGCGCTTCGCCTGATACGACGTGGACACTTCGAGGCCGCGCGGATCGACGTCGGGCGGCAGCAGTTGCGGGGCGAGATACCAGGTGCGCGCGATCTCCGCGATCGTGCGGCTCGCGTCGGCACCGCACACCGCGCCGTTTTCCCAGCGCACGGCATCGAGCGGCTCCTTCAGCAGCCACGCGCCGATTGTCAGCAGACGCTGTTTGAGTTCCTTCGCGGCCTGGCCCAATGCGCCACCCGCCATCACGATCGAGCGCGAGCCCCATGTGCCCGTCGAGTAGGGCGTGACGCCGGTGTCGCCGAGCACGATGCGCACGCGCTCCGTATCGATGCCGAGCACTTCGTGCGCGATCTGCGCGAGCGTCGTTTCCATGCCCTGGCCATGCGAATGCACGCCCGCGCGCACTTCGAGAATACCGTCGGGCGTGAGGCGGATCACGGCCGGCTCGTAGCCCGGCACCATCGGAATGCCCCAGCCGTGGTACACCGACGTGCCGTGCGCGCCCTGCTCGCAGAATACCGCCATGCCGAAGCCGAGCTGCCGCCCATCCGGCTCGCCGCGCTGCTGACGCGCGCGAATCGCGGGCAGATCGATCGCGGCAATCGCGCGCCGCACGGCTTGCGGATAGTCGCCGCTGTCGAAGTGCTTGTTCGTGATGTTGTCGTACGGCATCTCGTGCGGCTCGACGAGGTTGCGCAGGCGCACCTCGTACGGCTCCATGCCGGCTTCAACGGCGATCGCGTCCATGATCGATTCGATCGCGTAGCACACGCCCGTGCGCGCGACGCCGCGGTACGGCAGGATCGGCGGCTTGTTCGTCGCCACCGACCAGGTCCGGCAGCGGTAGCGGTCCATCTTGTACGGCCCGGGCAGAATGCTGCCGACCTGGGCCGCTTCGAGGCAAGCGGAGAACGGGTACGACGAGTACGCACCCGAATCGACGCTGGCTTCGCAATCGACCGCGAGCAGGCGTCCGTCGCGAGCGGCGTAGGCCGTGATGTCGTAGTCGTGTTCGCGGCAGTTCGCGTTGGCGCTCAGTTGCTCGCGGCGGTCTTCGATCCACCGCACAGGTTTGTTCAGATGCATCGCGAGCCAGCCGCAGCACACTTCCTCAGGCAGCAAGATGCCCTTGTAGCCGAAGCCGCCGCCGACGTCCGGCGCGATCACGCGCACCTGGCCTTCATCGAGACCGAGACAGTGCGCGAGGCCCGTGCGCGTGATGTGCGGCATCTGTGCCGACGTGTGGACGATCAGTTGCGACAGACGTCGGTCCCAATGCGCGACCACGCCGCGGCCTTCCATCGGCGCCATGCTCTGGCGCGCGGTGCGCAGCTTGCGGTGCACCTTGATCGGCGCGTCGCGGCGGATCGCGTCGAGATCGACATCCGGCTTTGCGTCGACAAAGGTTTCGAGAAAGACGTTGTCGCCCCATTCTTCGTGAACGAGCGCCGAATCGTCGCGGCGCGCATCGAGCATATCGACGACGGCCGGCAACTCTTCGAAATCGACGAACACCTGCGCGGCGATATCTTCGGCGGCAGCGCGGCTCGCGGCCACGCACATGGCGATCGTTTCGCCGACCTGGCGCACCTTGGCGCGCGCCAGCACGGGCTGTTCGGACGGCTTGAAACCCGGCAGCCCGGAATTCGCGACGATCGGCTTCACGCCGTCCAGATCGGCGAGCGTGTAGACGAACTTCTCCAGACCAGCGGGCTTTTCGATTCCAACGATATGGCCGTGCGCGATCGGACTGCGCACGAAGGCGACATCGACCATCCCGACCATCCGGATGTTGCCGACATACTCGCCGCGTCCGTGCAGGAAACGGTCGTCTTCCTTGCGCGGCAGCGACGCGCCGATGCCTTGCGGCCGCTGCGGCGACTTCGTGGTGGCTGCACGTTTCATCGTGTCTCCTGTGAAGGGCGCGTCAGGCGGCGCGCGCCAGCGGCAGTTGCGGCGCATCGGCGTCGTAGCGCACGCCGTCGCGCAGACAGAAGCGCGGCGCGAGCATGCGCTCGGTGACGACCTGAGTGCCTTCGTTGTCTTCGAGCATCCAGCGGCCGCGCTTGTCGTCCAGCACCGTGATATCGGCGACACTGCCCACCTTCAACGTGCCGAGTTCGCCTTCCATGCCGATCATTTTCGCGGCGTTGCTGGTGGCCATCGCTACGACATGATCGAGCGGCAGGCCGAGCGCCAGCATGCTCGTCATGGCGCTGACGAGACTGAATTGCGTGCGGCCGAGAAACGAATGCTCTTCGTCGGGATGACTGTCAGGCGTGCCGGCAGGCGAGGGCACATGGGTGTTGTAGCCGTGCATGTCCGCGCCGAGCGTATCGGGTATCACGCCGCTATCGAGCACCACGCGCGCCGTCTTGAAGCTGAAGTGCGAGCCGTGGCCGACATCGATCTTCAGCCCACGCGCGACCGCTTCGTGCACGAGGGGGTGCAGCTTGCCGTTTTCTTCGACAAAGCCGCCGGGGTGCCGGCTGAACGGATGGGCGAGGATGTCGCCCGGCTTCAGCGTGTCGACCACCTGATTGAAGATCGAATCGGGATTCACGGCCAGCCCGCCGCTTTCGGGCTTCGGCCACAGCTGCCCGAAGTGGATATAGACGGGCAGGCTCGCATCGCGTCCGATCTTCGACGCTATCTTCATGACATCGAGCCCCCAGCGCGCAAAGCCGCCGATCTCCGCGTGCGCCTTCACGCCCTTGACGAGATCCGCATTGGCGAGCGCCGACTTCACCGTCGCCGCGGCATCGAGGCAGTCCGGGCGATAGAGGTCGGGGTAGTAATGGCCTTCGAGGCCGCCCACGAGGTAGGCCGAAATATAGGCGAACACGCGGGTTGCCGCGGGCTCGGCGACGAAATGGCGGAACCCTGGGATCGTGATGCAGCTTGCACCGCCCTGGTCGACGATGGTCGTCACGCCGGAGCGCACGCCGCACTGATCCGCGTTCAGGCCAAAGCGGCCCGTCACGTACTGATAGACGTGGCCGTGCGTGTCGATGAGGCCGGGCAGCACCAGCATGTCACGGCAATCGACCACCTGCGCCGACGGCGCCATGGAGGAAAGTGCAGGGCCGATCGCGGCGATCGCTTTACCTTCCACGAGAATGTCGAGCGTGGCGTCTAGGCCGGCGGCCGGATCGATCACGCGGCCGCCTTTGAGAAGAAGCTGGGACATGTTTCTGTGCAGTTCCGGGGACGAGATGCGTGGTGTACCGCAAAGAGTGTGCCGGTTTGGAGCCGTTGCTTCAAAAGACTGGTAAACGCCTTCGTATCAGGTACTTGCAACGCCTTCACAAAATAGATGCGTGCCATACCACGGATTTTTGCCGTCGGCTCCGCACCAATATGACGACTGCCGGTCGATGCTGCACCGAAAGCTGGCCCAATGCTTCGCGTTGGTGAATTGCATGGTATGCCACACAATTCTGCAAGCCCGCCGGATCGCATAGAATTCAGTATTCGTCCCGTATCAGCCCGTCTTTTCCCGCTCTTTCCAAGGCAGCCCATGTCGACCTTGACCTCTCCGGAAACGGACCTCGAAACGACCCGCGCCGAACTCGAACGCTTGCAGGCCAGATCGCCTTTGTTCGAGCGCCCCGGTTTTCTGATCCGGCGCCTGCATCAGATTCATGGCTCGCTATTCGCGGAAGAGACGAGCGAATTCAATATCACGCCCGTGCAATACAGCCTGCTGACGACGCTCGAGGCACTCGGTGAGATCGACCAGAACACGCTCGCCATCGAAATCGGCCTTGAACGCTCCAGCGTCGCCGAAGTCATCCCGCGACTGCATGCACGCGGTCTCGTCAATCGCAAGCAGGCCGCGCACGACAAGCGCCTGCGGCTCGTCAGACTGTCCGCGCAAGGCCGGCGACTGGTGGCGAAAATGGCGCCTGCCGTGCAGCGCGCGCACGATCGAACCATCGAGCATCTATCGCCTGCCGAGCGCGACGCTTTCATGTTGCAGATGATCCGTCTCGTCGAAGCCAACAATGAACGGACCGTCGTGCCATTGCGATTGCCCGAGGCGACGGCAAGCGATAACGATGATGACACGCCCTAAAACGGTTGCCGCTGCACTGCCGCTGGGCAGACGTGCCCGATCATGCGTCGTGACGTCGAGCGCGCCGTCGCTTTTAACTTCGTGCAAAGCGCCGTCGAGCATGAAGTTGCGAAGAAAAGTGCATGGTTGGCAGGCTTCGTGCTTAGAACGCTGCGTCACGGGATGAGCGTGAAGCTCAGCAACTGATAGGAAAGCTAGGGTTCCGGTCCGCGGTGTCATGCGGATGTCTGGTCCGAGAGCATTCCGGCTCCGGTTACGTTCGGGGCTCCACGGAGGGATAAAAGCCCGGGAGATGCGCATGAAGCGCTCTCCCGTACATTTTCTTCCCTCAGTTCAGGAGCCTTCCGTATGCCGTTCTCGTCGATGAAGACGTTGCGCACGTTGTCGCTCGCTGCAAGCATGCTTGCTTGCCTGTCGTTCTCCACTCCCGCTGCACAGGCTGCCCAGCCCCTGAAGATCGGTACCGTCGTCTGGATCGGCTATGGTCCGTTCTATGTCGCGGAAGCCCTCGATCTCTACAAGAAGTACGGGCTGTCGGTCAAACTCCAGTTCTTCAACGACCCCGGCCTGCTGCCTGCGGCGCTGACGAGCCATTCAGTCGACGGCGCGATGCTGACCTACGACCAGGTGATCGGCTCCGACGCGAAGGGGATGAAGCAGAAGGTCGTCATGCCGATCGACTTCTCGAACGGCGGAGATGCCATCGTGGCGACGTCTGATGTGAGGAAAGTCGCCGACTTCAAGGGCAAGAAGATTGCGTTCAATCCGCTTTCGCCGTCCGACTTCCTGCTGGCCTATGCGTTGCAAACCAATGGCTTGAGCGACAAGGACATCACGGCCGTCAACATGACGCCGGAGGCGATTCCCGGCGCCATGGTATCGGGCAGTCTGCCGGTCGGCGTCACGTATGAGCCGAACGTTTCGCAGATTCTGTCGGCGGACAAGAGCAAGTTCCATGTGGTGTATTCGTCGCGCAATGCGCCCGGTCTGATCGCCGATGTGCTGGTGTTCGAGCAGTCGTATATCGATGCCCATCCGGCCGAGGTGAAAGGCATTCTTCAGGCTTACGCGGACGGCATGGCCTATATGAAGAGTCACCCGGACGAGGCGAACAGGATCATCGGCAAGGCGCTCGGCATATCGGCGGACGAAGTGAAAAGCCAGCTCGATGGCGTGTACAACATTCCGACGAAGGAAATGCCGCAGAGCTTCGCCAAGGGACCGACGACGCGTTCGTACTTCACGAGCGGCGCGGTGATCGGCGCTCTGCTGCAAAAGAAAGGGCAAATCAGCGCGCCACCGGCGATCGAAACGACGATCGACGCGCAATTTGTCAATCAACTCGTGAAGTGACCGCCATGCGCAGCTTCTATCGATACCGCGACGGCGCGCTCCCGAACACGCTGGCGATCGCCTATTCGTTCGGCGGCTTCGCGTTGGGCATGGCGATGCTGCTGACGGCGAACCCATGGCTCACCGTGCCAGGTACGCTGCTGCTCGCGCACGCGATGATCCTCAGCGCCTATCTGCTGCATGACGCCGCGCACGGCGCGGTGTTTCGCACGGCCGAAGCGAATGCACGGCTCGGCGCGGCGCTCGCGTGGATCAACGGCAGTTGTTATGCGTCGTTTGCGGATCTCAGACGTAAGCACATGCGACACCATGTCGATCGCGCGGACGTGCTGACGTTCGACGCGAAGGCGTTCCTGCTGGGCTTGCCGCGATGGGTGCGCAGAGTCGTGCTGGCGCTCGAATGGGCGTATTTTCCGGCGGTCGAGCTGATCATGCATGGCTATGTGATCGCGATGCCGTTCATGCGCGAGGGCAAACGCTCGCAGCGCCGGCGCGTGGCGACGGTGCTGGTCGCACGGGCCGCGCTGTTCGTGTGGCTGGCGTGGATCTCATTGCAGGCGGCCGTGCTGTATCTGGTGGCATGGCTCGTCTGCCTGATCGTGTTGCGCTTTGCCGATGCCTATCAGCACACCTATGACGCGTTCGCCGTGCTGGAGGAGGGGGGTGCGATCCCCGCCGACAAGATCAGGGATCACGCGTACGAGCAACGCAACACGTATTCGAACCTCGTCTCGGTCCGCTATCCCGCGCTCAACCTGCTGCTGCTGAATTTCTCGTATCACAACGCCCATCACGACCGGCCGGTCGAGCCGTGGTACCGGCTGCCCGCCGCGCATGCCAGGCTTTACGGCGATGACGACAGCCAGGTCATTCCGATGGCACGCCTTCTGACGAGCTTTCATCGGCATCGTGTCAAACGGATTCTCGCGAGCGACTACGGCGTGATGGACATCACGAAGAAGCAGGCCGACGACTTCTATGGCGCGGTCGGCGTGTCGTTTCTCACCGCGGTATAGGTGCACCGATATGCAGATTGCTCTCGATGGCAAGGTTGCTCTCGTCACCGGCGCGGCCACGGGCATTGGGCGCGCGACGGCTCGCATGCTGGCTTCGGTCGGTGCGCGGGTCGCGGTGGGACACTTCGATCAGCATGAAGCAGCGAGCGAGGTGTGCCGCGGTATCGAAGCGGCGGGCGGCATCGCGCAAGCCTACGACTTCGACGTGACGGACAGCGCGGCGTTTCAGGCGACGGTGACGGCCCTCGGCGAACGCTGGGGCCGCATCGACGTGCTCGTGAACAACGCGGGCGTGCTGCTCGACAAGCCGTTTCTCGAGACCTCGGAGGCCGACTGGCGTCGCGTGGTCGATATCGATCTGACGGGCGTGTTCATCGGTTGCCGTGCGGTGCTGCCGTCCATGCTGGATGCGCGGCAAGGCGTGATCGTCAATATCGCTTCCGAACTCGGCATGCTCGGCCGCGCGCACTTTGCACCTTATTGCGCGGCGAAGGCCGGCGTCATCGCACTGACACGTTCGCTCGCGCGCGAGTTTGCGCCGACCGTGCGCATCAATGCGGTCGCGCCCGGGCCGGTTGCGACCGCGATGCTGTCCGCGGACCACATGAGCGCCGAAGCGCTGGCGCTCGAAGCGGCGATTCCGGCGGGCCGCGTGGGCTCGCCCGACGAAATCGCCGCCACGATCGTGTTCCTTGCTTCCGACCATGCCTCGTTCTACCACGGACAGACGATCAGTCCGAATGGCGGAGCGTGGATGGGCTGAGCTCACCTGAGCGCCTCGCGTGATTCGCTTGAAAGACACGCGCACGCGGTCGACCGATTCTGGAGAAGTCATCGATGAACGAAGTCCTGATGCAGCGCCTGAGCTGGGTGAACTATCGCAACCGCGTGCTGAACGACCAGGCGGTCGTGTTGTTGCCGTGCGGCGCGCTCGAACAGCATGGTCCGCATTTGCCGCTCGGCACCGATGCGTTGCTGTCGACCGCGGTTGCGACCGACGTGGCGCGTCAGCTCGGCGGCATCGTCGCACCGGCTTTCAACTACGGCTACAAGTCGCAGCCGAAGTGCGGCGGCGGCCAGCATTTTTGCGGCACGACGAGCGTGGATGGCAACAACCTGTCCCAGATGACGCGCGACGTCGTGCGCGAATTCGCACGGCACGGCGTGCGCCGGCTCGCGCTGATCGACGGCCACTATGAGAACCAGTGGTTTCTTACCGAAGGGATCGAACTCGCGATGCGCGACCTGTCGCTCAACGGGACGCGCACACCGGCGCTGCGTGTGGTCCGCCTCGAGTACTGGGACTTCTGCACCGGACCCACGCTGGCGAAGGTGTTCCCCGATGGCTTTCCGGGCTATGCGCTCGAACACGCGGCCGTCATGGAGACGTCGATGATGCTGCACTATCACGCGGACCTCGTCTCGCTCGACGACATACCCGACGAAGCGCCCGCTGATTTTCCCGACTACGACAGCTATCCGACGCGCACGTCATGGGTTCCGCTCTCGGGTGTATTGTCGTCGGCACGGGGGGCGAGCGCGGAGAAGGGCGCATGGCTTGCCGACGAAGTGTCGAGCCGAATCGCGGCCGCCCTGAAGGCCGAATTCAACGACGCGTAGCATCGAAGCATATCGTCAACGGAGACGCAGGCAAATGACACAAGTTTTGAGAGTGTGGCCCTTGCTCACCGCGATGCACCGGTACGACAAATCGGTATCGACGCGCAATCGCGGCGCAGGCACCGATATCGACGCACCGATCCTCGCGTATCTGATCGAGACACGGCAGGGGCGCATCCTGTACGACGTCGGCTGCGACTATCGCAAGATCGCGGATCCCGCGTTGCGCGAGCGTTATTACACGCAACGGGCAAGGCCGCTGCCCGTGCCGCAGATGACCGACGAGCAGCGCATTCCGGGTCATCTGGCGCGGCTCGGCCTGCTGCCTTCGGATGTGGACGTCGTCATGATCGGCCATCTGCATTTCGATCACGCGGGGGGCCTGTGCGACGTGTGCGGCTCGGACATTCACGTGCACGCTGATGAACTCGAAGCGGCGCGCGCGCAGGCGGACCTCGGCTACTTCCAGGACGACTTCGCGGGCGACTATCGCTGGCGCGTGCAGAGGGACGAGTACGAGCTCGCGCCTGGCGTGCGTGCGATCAACACACCCGGACACACGGCAGGACATATGTCGTTGTGGATCGAACTCCCGCAGGGCAAGCCCATCGTGCTCGCGGGCGATGCGGCCGACCTTACCGAAAACATCGACGACGAGATTGCGCCCGGGCTGTGCTGGAACGACCGTGAAGACATGGCGCTCGCCAGCATCCGCAAGCTCAAGGCACTCGCACGCGAAACGGATGCCGCCATCTGGCCGAACCACGACATTGCGTTCTGGCGAACGCTGAGCAGAGGAACCGCATGGCACGCATGACCTCGCTGCCGTATGACGATCAGCCCGCTACCACGCCGCCTGTGCCGCAGGCCTATCGCGGACTATGGCGCCGCACGCTGCTGACGACGGGAGACGGACGGATCGATCGCGAGACACGTGTGTTCTGGATGCAGACCGAGCGTTTGCACATCGATATCCGGGTGCCCGCCGCGCGCGGTACGTTCCACGCAGCATCGGCGCTGGCGGCGCTGACGCGCGAGCAATTGATCGAGCTGGCCGCGCAAATGGGCTTCGCGGGCGCGACGACGGTTGACGAGGCCGCCGTCGCGGTCGATCCCGGTGACGGCCGGCTCGACCGCTGCACGTGGCATCGGCAGATCGACTTCAGCCCGCCGGGCGACGCGCGCGATCTGGGGACCATGCGCTTCGAGACGCCGCATGTCGTACTCGAAGACGGCATCGAAGCCGTGTATCACGAACGCTGGGAGCGCGATCCGGCTTCGCTGGGGTTGACGTGGGCGGTGCGGCTGTCGCGCGAAGCCGCACATGCGGCGGGTTGGCTGGCCGACGATCTGGACGGCGCGGCCCGCGACGATGCGCCGTCGGTATTCATCGCACGATGCGGCGATTTTTTCATGCTCGCCCGCAGCCGCTCGCCCCAAGCGCAGGCCGTGCTGGCGTCATATCGGGGCAAGCGCCTCGCCGAAGTTGTCAGCGACCCGGCACTCGATATCGACGATGTACGGGCCTTGCTCGATTTTGAAATCTCGCTCGGGCGCGTCCGCGGCAATGACGGCGCGCGCTGGACGATCGAACTTTCGACGTTGCCCTGGCGCGAAGGTCAGCCTGCATTCGCCGATGCCGTTAGCGCGGCCCTCGATCGGCTTCAGGGCGAGCGCGGGCATGGCGCCGATCCAACCTGACGCATCACGCACTACTCAACACGGCCAGACAGGAGCTACGATGTCCACCACCGAACACGTGCTGAACCGGAAAATGCCGGCGGCGCAGAGGCCGCAGAAGCGCAAGCCGCCTTCGTTATGGGCTGTGCGCGGCGAGATCAGCCGCTCCGCCTATCTGATGTTCGCGCTCGCCGGCCTGCTGGTGCCGTTACTCTCGTGGTGGGCGCTGGCGTCGGCCGGGCTGGTCGCGAAGGTGTTCATGCCGGGGCCGCTCGATGTCGTTCATCGGCTGTCGATCTGGTGGACCGACGACGGCCTGCTGACCGACATCGGCATCAGCATGTATCGCGTTTGCGCCGGGTGGGCGCTGTCGGCGCTCGTCGCGGTGCCGCTGGGCCTCCTGATCGGCACGTTCAGGCCGATGCAGGCGCTGCTCGAACCGCTGACCGACTTCATCCGCTATATGCCCGCGGTCGCGTTCATTCCGCTCGTGATGCTGTGGGTCGGCATTGACGAAGGCTCGAAAATCGCGATCATCTTTATCGGCACGTTCTTTCAGATGGTGTTGATGATCGCGGAGAACGTGCGGTTCGTGCCGCTTGCGCAGATCGAGGCCGCGCAGACAATGGGCGCGTCACGCGAGGAGCTGGTGCGGCTCGTGATCTTCCCGTCGGCCAAGCCGGCGGTGCTCGACACGCTGCGTATCACGATGGGCTGGGCATGGACGTATCTGGTCGTCGCCGAACTGGTGGCGGCGAACACGGGGCTCGGGTATTCCATCCTCAAGGCCCAGCGCTATCTGCAGACCGACAAGATCTTCGCGGGCATTCTGCTGATCGGGCTGATCGGTCTCGTGATCGACCAGGCGTTTCGGCTTTCACACCGCCTGCTGTTCGGTAAATGGATGGCCAAACGATGAAATCCTCCATGAAAAAAATTGTCGTCGAAGGGTTGTGCAAGCAGTTCGGGCGCGGTGCCAACCCGGTGCGGGCGCTCGCCGATATTGATCTGACGGTCCGCGAAAACGAGTTCGTCACGCTGGTCGGCGCGTCGGGTTGCGGCAAGTCGACACTGTTGCGCATTCTGGGCGGCCTGGAAACGATCGACAGCGGCTCGCTACGCGTCGACGATCGCGAGATCGAAGGGCCGGGGGTCGATCGCGCGATGGTCTTTCAGAACTACAGTCTCTATGCATGGCTGACGGTCAGGCAGAACATCCGCTTTTCGCGCCTGCTGAAGGTCAACGGGCGCAACCGGACGCAGGCGGAAGTCGAAACGGCGAGCGGGCGCGCCGATGCACTGCTGCACTCGATGGGCCTGGCTCACGTCGCCGAGGCCTATCCGAACCAGTTGTCGGGCGGCATGCAGCAACGCGTCGCGATTGCACGCGCGCTGATGGGCAAGCCGTCGATCCTGCTGATGGATGAGCCGTTCGGCGCGCTCGACGCGCAGACGCGTGAAGTCATGCACGACCTGATCCTGCATGTCCATGCGCTCGAGAAAACGACGCTCGTGTTCGTTACGCACGACGTCGACGAAGCGATCTATCTCGGCCACCGGGTGGTGCTGATGGCGCCGCGGCCCGGACGTATCGATTCGATCTACGACGTGCCGTTGTCCGCGAGGCGCGATCCGGAGATGAAGCTGTCACCGGAATTCATCGCGCTCAAGCGTGAGATCCTTGCGCGGATACGGGAGACGTCCGGCATGAAGACGGATCTGGAGAGGCTGGAGCAGTTGACGCGGCAGTGATGGCTCGCCGTGCCTCGGTATAGCGGACATACGAGCTTCGATCATTCGGAGAAGGTGGGGGGCTATTCGCTTTCGAGGGCTTGACCTGACTAGTCTGTTGACGCGCCAGGACGTCCATTTTCTAGCTGCGGCGCCATGCCCGGATCCGTATCGGTTCGCCGAACGTCGACCTGCATGTCGATTATCGGCGTTGCGGTCATTGCGATGGCCACTCTGTCTGAATCGGGCAGTAACCCCGCAAATGCCGCGATACCGGTCAGGCATAGAGCCACGAGTGCAACAGCGGCAACGGCAATGATCGCGTGGGTTCCAACCGACTTCGTGCCGGCTGCGTCGGAAAAGCGGCATGTCATGACTTTCTCCTCGAATGCATGGCTCAATGCAACGTCCATGCCGACCGGGGAAATTGGCGGGAACTGCCCGTGGGGCCGGGCTTTGCGCCGCCGTTGCCTGCGTCGAACGCAAGGAGCGAGGATGAGATGTCGGGTTCAGACGAACACATAGGCGTCGTGCTGGCGCCGAGACCAACATGTCGGTGAGACAAGCGCCACGTCGTCTATTCTCGGCGGCCAAACGGGGGGGAACGTCGCCTGCCGTTCATACGGCGAGCTGTTCGCTTGAATACGTCGCGCCACCCATCGTTCGACAAAGCCATCCAGACTTATCGATGCGGGTTAATCATCGCTCCTGTGAACTGTGCATGACCCGTCGAGAGCCGGGCAGCGCGAACCGAAAAATGACACCGAACGGCGAGGCTGAGATGAGAAAGGCAACGCGCCTCGCCAAAATGCGGGACACGTGCTGCGTCACAATTGCTGACAGTTGAGTCGGGTGGCCTGTTCTACAGTACCGCTATGCACCCCAACCCGTTGCATACAACCGAATCTGCCAGACTCTCTTGAAAAAACATTTTGACCTGCGCGCTCCGTTTGTTGCGAACGTCACCGGCTCCGATCCGGTTGGACAGGATGGTGAGCGTTTGGCGGTGGGCGCGCCTCACTCCGTGAATCCGCTGTGCTCAGTTAGTCTGCCGCCCTCGCGATCCGGCGGACAGGATGTCCGGAAGGTCACCCTCGCAGAGGTGGAACATCTGGAGGCCACTGGTGCGCTTACAGTATGTCGTGTATTCCGGAGTTTCAGCTATGCGGCAAGCCTGCTTTTGCATCGGGCCGATCTGGTTTATTACGTGACACTCCATCAGGACGGCGCGTTATGGCGTGTCCTCGCAATGGGCGAGCTGGAAAGCGCAGAGACCGCGTTCCGGCACTTCACGCAGCAAGCCACGCATCTGTCTGAGGAGGATATGCGCCGAACGCTCCTCGAAGCACAAAACGACCAGTTGGTCCGTCTCATTGAACAGGCGCAGACCCAGTCCGAACGGCTGCGCATCGATCTGGAGAGTCATGCCGCCCAGGCACAGCTGGTCGCCCAACGGCAACAGCAGGCGCGCCGGGAGATTGCGCAGCTCGAGGCGCAGCGTGTGGCCGCTCAGGCTCAGTTGAATCGGCTGCGGCGCCAGATCCATCAGCTTGATCTGGCCGGCAATGAACGCTTTCCACGTCAGCCGATCCGTCAAATTCGAACTACCGCTGCTCCTGACTAGATACATGCTCTGCATGAACCGGACGCGCTGATCGACGGATTCATCCATAGTCCGCGATAGAACACATATCGTTTGCCAGCACCAGCATCCCCGCAGACAGCCCTGTTGAATCCCCTGGCCCCAGTGGTAACATTTGTTGTCATCCCTACCGGCGGCCCGTCCGATCAACGCATGCCAGACAGTTTCGACCAGCTCGCCGCCCTGATCCGGGCGCGCTTCTCCGAACTGAGTCCCCAGTTCCAGATGGGGGCAGGTTTTCTGCTCGATCATCCCGACGAAGTCGCAGTCTCGTCGATGCGCAAAGTGGCCGAGCGCGCCCAGGTACAACCGGCTTCGCTCGTGCGCCTGTCGCAGCAACTCGGTTTCCCAGGTTGGAACGAATTGCGTAATCTGTTCGTCGCGCGCGTGCGCACGCGACCCGAGCCGCTCACGAGCCGCGCGCGTTCGCTGGTCAAATCGAAAGATGCGCTGGCGAACGATCTGCTGATCGCGCAACAGCACAATCTCGATGTCACCGCCGCGCATAACGGCCGCGTGATCGTCGAAACCGCGCGGTTGTTGCGCCGCGCGCCGCACGTGCACGTGGCGGGCTTTCGCTCCTGTTACGCAGTGGCGTTCGGCCTCGTGTACGGCTACCGGCTGTTCCGGTCATCGGTGGCGCTGCTCAACGGCGAGGCCGGCACGCTCGAAATGCAGCTGCGCACGGTCGAGCGCGACAGTGCGACCATCGTCATCAGTTTTGCGCCGTATTCGGTCGAAGCGGCGCGCGTAGCCGAGGCCGCGCTGGAAAAAGGCAGCAAACTGATCGCCATCACCGACAGTGCGGTTTCGCCGATCGCGCTGAACGCCGACAAGGCGCTGATCTTTTCGCACGAGAGCCCGTCGTTCTTCCCGTCGCTGGTGGCGGCTACCGCGATTGCGGAATCGCTGGTCGCGCATCTGCTCGCGCTCGAAGGCGCGGGCGCCGTCGAACAGCTCGCGATCGCCGAGCAGTCCCTGCACGCGAAGGGCGCGTACGTGCCTTGAGCGTTTCCGTTTGAAGCGAACCCGGTCTTTGCGCCGCGCACGACCGCTTCCTCTGAATCAGTATTGCCCTGTTTGACAACAAATGTTGTTTAGAAGTATAAATGCGTATCGATTGTTGATTGAGTGCGAGCCGTGGCGTCGAAACAGGGGGTGGATTTTTTTCAGGTGAGCGGGGAGCCGTATGACATCGGCTACCGGTTGGGTGAAATCGCGAGGCCGGTGTTCGCCGGGTATATGGCGCAGAGCAGTGCGTGGCGCGCGGTCCGGCGCTGGCGCGGCGAGCTGTTCGTGCAGACGCTGCGTGATGCGGCCCGCACGCACTATCCCGCGCTGCTGGCCGAACTCGACGGCATGGCGGCCGCGCTGGATTGGCCCGCGGAAGACGTGTTTCTATGGAACTGCCGTGGCGAACTGATCCATCATGCGCCGGATGGTTGCACTACGCTGGCGGCCGTAGCCGGCGACCAGCGCTTCATCGCGCATAACGAAGATGGCGACCCGTTTGTGCGAGAGCGTTGTGCACTGGTCGAGGTTCGGCCTGCCGGCAAGCCCGGCTTCGTGAGCTTCTATTACCCCGGGTCGCTGCCGGGACACACCTTCGCCGCGAGCCGCGCCGGTATCGCGCAGGCAATCAATAATCTGCGCATTCGCGAGCCCGCTGCCGGCGTGCCCCGGATGATTCTCGCCCGAGCCGTGCTCGACGCCGGCTCGCTCGACGAAGCGTTGCACCTGCTGCGCACCGTGCCGGCGGCGAGCGGTTTTCATCACATGCTCGCTTGTGCGGGCGACGCGCGGCTCTTCAGCGTCGAAGCTAGTGCGCGCCGCTGCTCTGTACGAAGCGTGTCCCGACTCGCCGGGCACGCCAATCACATGATTCATCCTGGCTGCGAAGCCGAAGCGCAAATCGTCACGGAATCATCGCGGGACAGGCAATTGCGTGTCGATGCCTTGCTGCCAGCGCTCGGCAAGCCAGTGCAACCCGCTGCGTTGCTCGACGTGTTGCACGATCGCGCGCCATCGGCCTTGCCGATCTATCGTGACGACCCGTTCGATCCCGACGGCGAAAACACGCTTGCCACCGCGCTCTTCGAGATCGGTGACGCCGGTGTGTCGATGAAAGTCTATCGGCAGGGACGCTGCGCATTCGACACTTTCATCGCTCGCGCAATCACGAGGAACTGACCATCATGTCAACCGTTTTTCATCGTTCACCGAAGCAATCTCTGCCGGTCGCCGTCGCGGGCGACGGCATCGAAATCGTCGACTCGACCGGCAAGCGTTATATCGACGCGTCCGGCGGCGCGGCCGTGTCATGTCTCGGCCACAGCAATCAGCGGGTGATCGACGCGATCAAACGCCAGTCACAACAACTGCCGTACGCACACACGTCGTTCTTCACCACCGAGGCCGCCGAGGAGCTTGCCGAGTATCTGGTGGCGCGCGCACCGGCCGGGCTCGAACACGTGTACTTCGTGTCGGGCGGGTCGGAGGCGATCGAGGCGGCGTTGAAACTGGCGCGCCAGTATTTCGTCGAGAAAGGCGAGACGCAGCGCCGCCATTTCATCGCGCGTCGCCAGAGCTATCACGGTAATACGTTGGGGGCGCTCGCGATCGGCGGCAATGCATGGCGCCGCGAGCCCTTTCTGCCGATCCTGATCGAGGCGCATCACGTGAGTCCGTGTTATGCGTACCGCGAGCAGCGCGCCGGCGAAACCGAAGAGGCCTTCGCCCAACGGCTCGCCGATGAACTCGAGCATAAGATTCTCGAACTGGGCGCTGATACGGTGGCCGCGTTCGTCGCGGAAACGGTGGTGGGCGCGACGGCCGGCGCGGTGCCGCCGGTGCGCGAGTACTTCCGCAAGATTCGCGCGGTGTGCGATCGTTACGGGGTCCTGTTGATTCTCGACGAGATCATGTCGGGCATGGGTCGCACCGGCGTTCTGTACGCGTGCGAACGGGACGGTGTCGCGCCGGATCTGCTGACCATCGCGAAGGGGCTCGGCGCGGGCTATCAGCCGATCGGCGCGACGCTCGTGAGCGAGCGGATCTATCAGACGATCGTCGGCGGCTCGGGCTTCTTTCAGCATGGTCACACGTATATCGGCCACGCCACCGCGTGCGCGGCGGCGCTCGAAGTGCAGCGCGTGATTGCCGAAGACAAGCTGTTGCTCAACGTGCAGGCGCGCGGCGAGCAGTTGCGCGGCCGGCTGCGCGAGCACTATGCACAGCATGCGCATATCGGCGACGTACGCGGGCGAGGTCTGTTCGTCGGCGTCGAACTGGTCAGGGACCGCGCGAGCAAAGCGCCGTTCGACGCCGGCCTGAAACTGCATGCGGCGATCCGGCGTGAAGCGTTCGCGCGTGGGCTGATGGTTTATCCGATGGGCGGCACTGTGGATGGCAAGATCGGCGATCATGTGCTGCTGGCGCCGCCGTTCATCTGCACCGAGCGCGAGATCGACGAGATCGTCAGCCGGCTGACCGACGCGATCGACGGCGCATTGGCCGCCGTCTGAACCTTTCGACTACACCGCCACCCGCGAGAACGATGATGACCGAACGTTTGCCTCACTTCGACCTGTCCACCGCCACGCCCGAACAGAAGAGCGTGCTGGACGACATTCTGTCTGGCCCGCGCGGCAATCTGAACGGGCCGTTTCTCGGCTGGATCCATAGCCCGGAACTCGCGCAGCAGGCGCAGCGCCTCGGCGCGTTCTGCCGCTACCGGACCGGCTTGCCGTTGCGTCTGTCGGAGCTGGCGATTCTGGTCACCGCCGCGCGTTGGCAGGCGCAGGCCGAGTGGTATATCCATTATCCCATCGCGCTGGAAGCGGGCGTGGGCGAAGCGGACGCCGAAGCGATCCGTCAAGGACGCCGCCCGGATTTCGCTGACGCCGACGACGCGCTGATTCACGACTTCGCGAGCGAGCTGTACGACACGAAGCGGGTGTCGGATGCGACCTATGCGAAGGCGGTCGACCGATTTGGGCATCAGGTGGTGATCAACCTGGTGGGCCTGCTCGGCTACTACGCGCTGGTGGCGATGACGCTGAACGTGTTCGGCATGCGGGCTCTCGGGCAGGAGAGCTTGCCGTTCGCCGAGTAGGGGCGGTGGGCGCAGCACGCCACGCAGCACACAATACGAAACGCCCCGCCTGCGAACTTCGCAGCCGGGGCGTTTCTCCGTCTACCACCACAACCTCAGCTGCCGCGCCACTGCGTGACGCCGCCGACCGCGCGGCTCTACGCCTTACTGCCCGCGATACGTCGAAAACAGACGTTGCTGCACCGAAGCCGGTGCGCCCGCCGCGGACGAACCGCCGCTCACACCGCCGATGTCCTTCGAACCTTGCGCCGAGGCAAGCGTTGCTGCGTCACTTTGCGGCGCCGTCTTCGGGTACTCGGTGTCGCTTTGATACACAAGGCCCGCTTTTTGCGCGGCGACGAGTTCGCTGCGCACCTGAGCGCGCGTCCCCGGACCGTTGGCCTGCTGGGCGAACGAAACAGCCGGCACGATGAGAGCGGATGCAATGACCACTGCGGAAAGAAGCGATTTCATGATGACCTCCAAGGTATTCGATTGTTGAGGGATCGGGTTTGAATCACCACGCCCGATCCGTTGAAACAAGTCTATTTCTAGCGAGGTCGGCGAAAAAGCGGCTTTGTCATGAAAGATTGTTACTGATTTAGATGTAATGTAGAAAATAGCATTCGTGCGCCTGACCGGCGCATCGTCACGACGCTGGCACACGTAAGCGCCTATGATGAAGTTCGGTCCACGCCCGCGCCTGCAGCATCGCGCGATACGTCCGAAGGAAGTCTCCCAGGAGGCGACCGATGCCTGAGCCGCGAAACATCCGGGCGAGACCGTCGCGGCGGGGCATCATCTTCGGTCGGCAATCGCGCGAAGCAGGGCACCCAACAGGAGAGAGCAATGAAGCGCAAGGCATCGGCAGTCTGGCAAGGCGGCCTGCAAGACGGCAAAGGCTCGATTTCCACCGACAGCGGCGTCCTCAAGGAGACTCAGTACTCGTTTTCGACGCGCTTTGCGGACGGCATCGGCACGAATCCGGAAGAGCTGATCGCGGCTGCGCATGCGGGTTGTTTCTCGATGGCGTTGTCGGCGGAACTCGGCAAGGCCGGCATCACACCCGAACGCATCGGCACCACGGCTACCGTCACGCTCGACAAGGACGGCGGCGGCTTTACGATCACCGCAGTGCATCTCGATGTGGCGGTGAAGATTCCCGGTGGTGACAAGGCCGCGTTCGACAAGGCGACCGCGGATGCGAAGGCGGGTTGTCCGGTGTCCAAGGTGTTGAACGCGACGACCACCATGGACGCGAAGCTCGAAACCTGATCGAAACCTGAGTTTTTATCGCCCGCTTCTGCCGCTTCCGGCAAGCGGCGCGTGACGAAGCCGGTGAGCGGGCCAAGCCCACTGCTGGCTTTTTTACGTGCCGCTCGGGATCCTCTCTACCTCCGCTCGCTGTTTCTCATGAAAACCCGGCCTTGATTTGTTGAACAGTTAGTCATAATATCCACCCCATGAAGGAATCGGGCCATCTCAAGCAATCCGCAAAAAAGGGCGGCGATGTGTGCGCGCGCGGCCGGCCGCGCGAGTTCGACACGGACACCGTGCTGAAGAGCGCGAGCCAGGTCTTCTGGAACCACGGCTACCATGCGACGTCGATCGACGACCTCTGTAAAGCCACGGGCCTGTTGCGCGGCAGTCTGTACGGCGTGTTCGGCGACAAGCACGGCATCATGCTCGCCGCGCTGGATCACTACGCGGAAGGTTCGGTCGCACGGCTTGCCGAGCGGCTGAACGCGCCGGTGCCGGCGGAAGAGGCGCTGCGCAACGCGTTGCTGCATTACGCGCGGGTCGCGTGCGCGCTCACGGGCGAGCGCAGTTGCTTCATCACCAACACCACCCTGGAAATGCAGCCGGACGACGAGGAACTGCGCACCCGCGTCGCGGCGATCCAGCGCCGCATGGCGACGCTGCTGGCGGCGTCCGTGATTCGCGGCCAGGCGAGCGGCGCATTCGATTCGACGCTCGATGAAAAAGCCGTCGCCGATTTTCTGCTGTGCGTGATGCAAGGTCTGCGCGTGTTAGGGCGAGTCGCGCACAAGGAAGATGCGCTCATTGGAATAGTGGACGTCGCGATGCGCGCGCTCGTCTAAATTTTTTTGCTGAATTTTTGAACGGTCGGTCATGAATAGAGATGCGATCAAGTCCGCTCCGGCGGCACTCGCCCGATGCGCCAGCAGCGGTGCGGGCGCCACGACGTGCCCCGGCGCGATGGCGGCCGGCATGGCGGCGGCACCCGCTGCATCGATATCGACGGCGGCTGCGGAAAAAGCCGCGCCGCGCTTCGAGCGCCAGGGTCTCGCGCTGGCCGTATTGTTTGTCGGCGCTTTCCTTGCGCCACTCGACTATTTCATTGTCAACCTCGCGCTGCCGTCGATTCACACAGGCCTGAACGCCAGCGACGCGCAATTGCAGCTGGTGGTGTCCGCCTACGCTTGCGCCTACGCGGTACTGTTGATCACCGGCGGCCGCCTCGGCGATCTGTACGGACGCCGCCGCATGTTCATGACAGGCATGGCGGCCTTCGTGGTCGCGTCGGCACTGTGCGGCTTGGCGACCAGCGGCCATATGCTGGTGATCGCGCGGATCGTGCAGGGTATCGCGGCAGCGGTGATGGCGCCGCAAGTGCTCGCGACCATCCGCGCGGTCGTGCCGCTGCATCAGCAGACCACGGTGATGAGTCTGTATGGCTTCGTATTCGGGCTGTCGTCGATCGTCGGGCAACTGGGCGGTGGGGCGCTGATCACGTATCACCCGTTCGGGCTCGGCTGGCGCATCATCTTCCTGATCAATATTCCGATTGGCATTGCTGCGTTTCTGGGCACGTGGAAGTTCGTGCCGGAGAATCAGCCGGGCACGCGCACCGGCATCGACGTGAAAGGGGTCGCGCTGTTGTCCGCGGTGCTGCTGCTGGTCATCTACCCGATGACCCATGGCCGGGAAGCCGGTTGGCCCGCATGGACGTTCGCGATGTTCGCGCTCGCGGTCCCCGCGTTCGCACTGTTCGTGGCGACCGAGCGCCGCGTGGCGCGCGGCGGCGGCCATCCGCTGGTGGATCTGCAACTATTCCGCAATCGGGCGTTCGCGTTGGGTCTCGTGCTCGCGTTCCTGTTCTACTGCAATAGCGCGTTCTTCCTCAGCTACGGCATTTTCCTGCAGACGGGTTTGCACTGGACGCCGCTCGCCTCCGGCATGGCGATCATGCCGTTCGCGCTCGGTTTCGTGGTCGGGCCGCTGACGTCACCAGCCGTCGTCAAACGCATCGGCAGCCATGTGCTGACGCTCGGTTTTGCGATGATGACGACCGGTTTCACGGTCACCGGCTGGTCGGCCACTCAATCGGCCACGCCGGATCTGCTGTTCTATTGCGGGCTCGTGTGCGCCGGCGTCGGTCACGGCCTGCTGTTGCCCTCGATCATGCGCATTGTCCTGCTGGAAGTCGCGCCGGAGAAGGCGGGGCTGGCCTCAGGGGTGGTGTCGTCGACGCTGCAGATTGGTTCGGCGTTCGGTACGGCGGCCATCAGCGGCGCGTTCTTTGGCGTGATCGGTGGGGGCGCGGCGCCCGCGGCGTACGCCCACGGGTTTCAGATCAGCCTCGCGATCAACGCGCTGCTGATGTTTGTCTGCATCGGTTTGAGCGTGCTGTTGGTGCGCCATCAGCAACTGGCGCTGGGCCGTTCGGCGCAACCGTTTTGAAAATCCGCTGCCGGTAATCGTTTTCAGCGGTTGATTTGCCGGCATTATTGGGCACGTTTAAACAAAAACATAAATAGAAGCGTCGCTATTTACGAATGAGTTAGCCGTTCACAGGTAATCGTCATTTTCCTTAGCACCCGTGCGACATTGTGCAGTGCTTCAGTATGAAGAATGCGCAGGGCATTTTCTACTGTGTCCGGTTGTGCGCGCAGGTAATTGGTGCCATCGTGCGGTGCCGCACGGGTCGGGGCTTGGGACGATGTTCAGGGAATTTCCTGATTTCAAAGCGCGGAGGTCCGGATGGAAGGACATTCCAAGGATGCTGAAAACGGTATCTCTAAAAATAACTTGCCGCAGTTAATTTCGATTGTTAATCTTGGCACACTTTAGAGACTTCCCTCAGTAGGTCTAATGTCGAGAATCCCGGCGCAATGACTTAATCACGCTCTACGGTTCCCTAGGGGAAATAAATGCTAACCGCTACCATTGACGCACTCCACACGCCGCCCACCGCGAGTTTCAGCGTTGGCGACGTCGTGACGTTGAAGGACGGGGGTCCACGCATGACCGTGACCTATGCGGGTCCGGTCGCGCTGAATCCCGGCGACTGGCTGATCTGCGAATGGTTCGACGAATACGGCGAACTGCGCCGCGAGATGTTCGCGCCCGCGAACGTCCGTGCCGAGCCTCGCTCGATTCCGGCCGGCTCCGTGCGCTGGCAACAGATGGGCCGCGCGGCTTGAATCCAGCTGAATGATGCAGGCGGCGGCCGTCGTCCGGCCGTCTGTCCGGCTACCCACATCTGGCCGCCTTCGGCTGTTCACTCGAGCAGCCTGGGCACATCGAAAGAATCAATTCTCCGCATCGTCTCGCACCGAGGCGCGGTTGTGCACGCGCAGCATCAGCGCGGACGAGAACGCTCGCATCCGCATGATTTTGCGCGTCTGCACCACTTCGCCCGCGAGGTTCTTCGGCGGGTTCGGCTGCAATGACCAGTAGAGCGCAAGCAGCCAGCCCAACACGGTCCAGCCGAGACAGGCGTTGAATAGCGCCAGCGTCAGAGCGTCATGACGCTGGCGCCGGTCCGCGAGAATCGCTGGCAGAAAATACAACGCCAGCGCGAACACCGCGGCGATGATCTGGACGAGCATGTTGCGAGTCATGAACAACTCCGATGCGCGATGCATGCAGTGATTGTCGCGCGAATGTTTCGTTTGCGCAGCGGGGGCATTCAGGAAGTACTGCGCGAGACGCCGTGAGCTCGCCAAGGGGTTCAGCCGGTCGTGCATCAGGATTATCATGGTCGTTTCGACTGAACGGAACCGCCAGGACCGCCATCATGATCTCCGACGATACGACCCAGCAGGCTCAACGCATCAATCCCGACACGCTTCGCGACTTCGTGGACCGCAAGTGGAACGACGAGATCGTCCCCGCGTTGACGGACTACATCGCGGTGCCGGCCAAGAGCCCGGCCTTCGATCCTGATTGGGCCAAACACGGTTACCTGGAGCGCGTGATCACCGACGCGGCGCAATGGGCCGAGCAGCAACCGGTGCGAGGTCTGAAGCTCGAGGTGATCCGCTTGCCCGGCCGTACGCCGGTGATTTTCTTCGAATCCGCAGCGACCCGCTCGGGCAGCGAAGAAACCATCGTGCTGTACGGTCACCTCGACAAGCAGCCCGAGTTCGATGGCTGGCGCAACGACCTCGGCCCCTGGACGCCGAAATTCGAGAACGGCAAGCTCTTCGGCCGTGGCGGCGCCGACGACGGCTACGCGATCTACGCAAGCGTCACCGCGCTTGCCGCCCTGGACGCGCAAGGCATCGAGCGTCCGCGTTGCGTCGGTCTGATCGAAACCTGCGAGGAATCCGGTAGCTACGATCTGCTGCCGTACGTCGACGCGCTGCGCGAACGGCTCGGCAAGGTCGGTCTCGTCGTGTGCCTGGACTCGGGCGCGGGCAACTACGACCAACTGTGGCTCACCACGTCGCTGCGAGGCCTCGTCGCCGGCGACCTCGAAGTGCAGGTGCTCGACGAAGGCATTCATTCGGGCGGTTACGGTGGCATCGCGCCGTCGAGCTTTCGCATCATGCGGCAACTGTTCGACCGGCTCGAAGATGCCGCCAACGGCACGCTGCTGCCGAAGGGGTTCCATAGCCCGATCCCCGCGGACCGTCTGCGTGAAGCGGAGGCCACCGCGCAGATTCTGGGCGACGACGTCTGGAAGAAGCTGCCGTGGGCTTGCGGCCAGGACGGCCGCCAGGTGCTGCCCACCACCACCGATCCGCGAGAGGCCCTGCTCAATTCGACGTGGCGGCCTTCGCTGTCGGTGACGGGTGCGGCCGGTTTGCCCGCGCTCGCCGACGCGGGCAATGTGCTGCGTCCGCGCACCGCGTTCAAGCTGTCGCTGCGTCTGCCGCCGCTCATCGAAGCGGAAAAGGCCGTCGCCGAATTGAAGGCGCTGCTCGAACTCGATCCGCCGTACAACGCGAAAGTGACGTTCAAGCCCGACGCGGGTGCGGCGAGCGGCTGGAACGCGCCGGACCTCGCGCCGTGGCTCGCCACGGCGCTCAACGACGCGTCGCGCCGCCACTACGGCGCGGACGTCGCGTACATGGGGCAGGGCGGCACCATTCCGCTGATGAACGTGCTGAAGGCGGGTTTCCCCAAGTCGCAGTTCATGGTGTGCGGCGTGCTTGGGCCGAAGTCGAACGCGCATGGCCCGAACGAGTTCCTGCACGTGCCTTACGGCAAGAAGCTCACGGCCGCGGTGGCGGAAGTGATCGCCGCTGCGCCCTGAGCGCGCTCGCGCTGCATAGTCTGGCCGCTTGCTCCGCTCATCGAAAGAGAGCGAGCGGCACCCCATCGCTTGCGATTTTTCCTGAACCGACTCGTTGAATGACCGATAACCAGACTGCCCGACCCGCCGCCCTCCGGATTCCGGCCGATCAGCTGCATGCCTATGTGACCGCGATCTGGGTGGAGGCGGGCAGCACGCCGCGCGAAGCGGCGCTCGTCGCGGATCATCTGGTGGCGGCGAATCTGACCGGACACGACTCGCATGGCGTCGGCATGATTCCACGCTATGTCGCGTCGCTCGCCGACGCGCAACTGCAACTGAACCGGCATGCCGAAGTGGTGAAGGATGCGGGCGCGGTGCTGACCGTCGAAGGCGGCAAGGGCTTCGGCCAGGTCGTCGCATTCGAAGCGATGGAGCGGGGCATCGAGCGCGCCAGGCGTCTCGGCATCTGCGCGGTCGGCTTGCGCGGCGCGCATCACATCGGCCGCATCGGTCATTGGGCCGAACAGTGTGCGCGCTCCGGACTCGTGTCGTTCCACTTCGTCAACGTCGCGGGCGATCCGCTCGTCGCACCGTTTGGCGGCACGGATCGGCGCATCGGCACGAATCCGTTCTGCGCGGCTTATCCTCGGCCCGGCAAGCCGCCGCTCGTGCTCGACTTCGCGACGAGCACGGTGGCCTACGGCAAGACGCGTGTCGCGTACAACCAGAACAAGCACGTGCCGCCCGGCGCGTTGATCGATCATGCAGGGTTTCCCACGCTCGAACCGAAGGTCATGCACGAAGAACCGTTCGGTTCGCTGACGCCGTTCGGCGGTCACAAGGGCTTTGGGCTCGCGGCAATGTGCGAGATTTTCGGCGGCGCACTGTCAGGCGGTTTCACCACGCACACGCAGACACTCGGCATGACCAACGCGATCATCAACTGCATGCTGTCAGTGATCATCGATCCCGCTGCCTTCGACGCCCCCGACGCGCAAACCGAAGCCGATGCGTTCATCGCGTGGGTGAAGGCCTCGCCGCTCGCGGCGGGCACCGATCGTATCTTCGAACCTGGCGAGCCAGAGCGACTGACACGCGCTCAACGCGAAGCCGAAGGCATCCCCGTCGACCCCGCCACGTGGGCGCAGATTCATGAGGCGGCGCTGGCGGTCGGTATGAGCGAAGACGAAACGCGGCGGTGGTCTGCGTACTTGCGGTAAAGGCAGACGGCACTGGCCGCTGACACCTGCAATTGATATTCGAATATGCGTATTGGTTATAAAAACCGCACACGCAAAAATAATAAAAGCAAACATTACAGAATGCTCATTTCGATTACATTTTCCAATCGCATGGCATTTCTTTTTATTGGTCCGGTTCAGCAAAAAATGCCGATTCGTTCGCGCGCTAATTAATCGGCCCCGCGAGCGGATGTTCACGCATTTTGTGCCCGTCTGCGGTGCGCAAGCGTTTGCGCCTGCGTGTATTCCACCACCTTGATCTGCCGTCGCCGAGTGCCTGCCGGCGCGGCTTCCCAGCGCGTTTGCGTTCATCTGTTCGTTACCCCGCTCCCATCCGATTCCGGTCTGTTTTAGGCTCGCATTGCAATGCCAGTTTTTAACCTTAAAGGACCGATCAAAATGAATCTGCATAACCACCACGCCTGCCGTCCGTTCCTCGAAGCGGGCAATCTTTCGCAAATCTCCGCTTACTACGAGGAAGGCCGCAACATCATGTGGATGATGCTGCGCGCCCAACCGCGGCCCTGTTTCAATCTCGATCTGGTGCACGATATCCTGGGGCTCGCGCAGGCGGCGCGGGACTCCGGTTTGCCGATCGATTTCTGGGTCACCGGTTCGTTGATTCCGACCATGTACAACGTCGGCGGCGATCTCGACTTCTTCGCCGAGACGATCCGCGCCGGCAAGCGTCAGGCACTGATGGCCTATG
Source organism: Paraburkholderia sp. SG-MS1 (assembly GCF_012275575.1). Taxonomy (GTDB): domain Bacteria; phylum Pseudomonadota; class Gammaproteobacteria; order Burkholderiales; family Burkholderiaceae; genus Paraburkholderia. The sequence goes on from NZ_NPIH01000149.1 coordinate 28,075, forward strand.
CGCGCTCCTGCGTCGATTGCGTGCACGCGGCGGCGAGAGGTTTCGATACCGGGGCGATTTCGATTGCGATGGTGGAGGGGACGGCGCTCGGCGGGGGCTTCGAGGCCGCGCTCGCGCATCATTTCCTGCTCGCCCAGAAAGACGCGCGCATGGGTTTTCCGGAGATCGCGTTCAATCTGTTTCCGGGCATGGGCGGTTATTCGCTGGTCGCGCGCAAGGCTGGCATGCGTCTCGCCGAGGAACTGATCGGCGTCGGCGAATCGCATACGGCGGAATGGCACTTCGGCAAGGGTCTCGTCGACCAGTTATTCGAGCCGGGCGACGCCTATCTGGCCACGCGCACCTTCATCGACACCTTGAAGCCGAAGATGAACGGCATCCGCGCGATGCTGCGGGCGCGTCAGCGCGTGCTGCAACTCTCGCGTGCCGAGCTGATGGAAATTACCGAGGACTGGGTCGACGCCGCCTTCACGATCGACGAGAAGGATCTCGCCTTCATGGAGCGGCTGGTGATGCTGCAGAACCGCCGTACGTCGAATCTCCGTCAGACGGCGCCGAGCGCGGCCAATTTCGCCTGAACCGCCCCGGCTTGTCATCCCGTTGAGCCGACGCGAAGCTCAGGCGATCAGTCTGAGCTTCTGCCTGTCCTGCAACCAGCGCTCGAATTCGGCGGCGGGCATGGCTTGCCCATACAGGAAGCCCTGGACGTAATCGACGCCGAGCCCCTTCATGAACATTTCTTCCGACTCGGTCTCGATGCCTTCGGCGACTACCTTGAAGTCCAGCTCCTGCGCGACCGCCACCATCGAGCGCACCAGCGCCTGCGCTTTGGTGTCGGCATTGATCGAGCGCACGAAGCTGCGGTCGAGCTTGATGACGTCGAGCGGAATGCGGCCCAGTTGCGACAACGACGAATAGCCGGTGCCGAAGTCGTCCAGATGCACCTGCGCGCCGAGCTGGCGGAACTGCTTGATCAGATCGATCGCGGCCGCCTCGTCCTCGATCAGGCAGCTCTCGGTAAGTTCGAGGTCGATCAGGCAGGGGTCGAGGTTCGCTTGCTGTAACGCCTCGGTGAAATGCCGCACCACGGCCGTGTCGACCAGCTGCCGCGCCGACACGTTGATCGCGATGCGCAGGTTGTAGCCAGCCGCTTTCCAGCGGGCGGCCTGTTTCGCGGCGGTTTCCATGACCCAGCGGCCCAGCACGCCGATCAACCCGGACTCTTCTGCATAACGGATGAATTCGGCCGGCATGATCTGCCCGCGCTCCGGCGAATTCCAGCGCACCAGTGCCTCGGCGCCCTGCACGGTGCCGGTCGCGAGCGACAGCTTGGGCTGGTAATGCAGCGTCAATTGGCCTTCGTCGAGTCCGCGCCGCAGGTTGGTGTCGAGCCACATGTACTCGGCGACCCGGCGGTTCATGTCCGCCGAGAACACGCGATGGGTGCGCTTGCCTTCGTCCTTGGCGACGTACATGGCGGTGTCGGCGGAACGGATCAGCGATTCGAGACTGTCGCCGTGCTCCGGATAGCGTGCGATGCCGATCGAACAACCGGTGTACACCTCGACGAGCCCGACCGCGAACGGCGTGCGCATGCGTTCGAGAATGCGTTGCGCGGTGGCTTCGAGTCCGTGCGCGGTGCCTTTGGCGGCGAGCACGATGAATTCGTCGCCGCCCAGGCGTGCGAGCGCGTCGCCTTCGTTCAGGCAGGTGCTGATGGCCGCCGAGACGTCGGTGATCAGGCGGTCGCCGAACACATGGCCGTAGTGGTCGTTGACCTTCTTGAAGTTGTCGAGATCGAGGAACAGCACGCCGACCGCTTCGTTCGGGCCGGCTTCTTCGATGGCTGCGCGGATCTTGTCCTGGATCGCGTTGCGATTGGCGAGCCCGGTGAGCGAGTCGGTATTGGCGAGTTCGGTGAGCCGGTCCTGCGCGAGCCGCTGCTCGGTGATATCCGTGCCCGAGCAGATCAGGAACTGTTCTTCGACGCCGCTGCCGCTCTGGACGAATTTATTGCGGAACAGAAACAGCCGTTCGCCATGCACCGTTTTAATGCGCCGCTCGACTTCGTACGACACGCCGCGATTGAAAAAGCCCGCGATGTTCTGGCTGGACGCCACGCCATCTTCAGACGACATGAACAGCGCCCACACGTTACGGCCGATGATGTTCTCTTCCTTGACCCCGGTGAGCTCTTCCGCGAGGCGGTTGAAGCGCTGTATCCGGCCATGCCGGTCGACGATGACCACGACCGAATTGACTTCGGAGACCACCTGCTCGGCGAACGAGAGGCCGTGAACCAGGTCGCGGGCGACGGATTCGGTGTCGTCGTAGGCCGAGGCGGTGCCGGCCCACATGTTGCTGCTGAGCTTCTTGCCGACGAGGTGCAGACGCAACGGTTCGCCGAACATGCGCACGTCGACGACGATGTGCGAGGTCACGCCGGTGAGGCAGCGGATTTGCGACGCCTGTTGAGGATTCAGCGGAATGGCGACGTTCGCAGGCGCATCGCCGGTGACGGGCGTGAGTTCGAGTGCGTTGCTGTCGGTCGACAGACGCCAGCAAGGGCTGCTTGTGCCGAACTGGGCATAAAGCACCTGGTCGTGTTGGTCGTCGTTCATGAGATCCCCGGGCGATGTCTGCCGGTTGTCCCCGTCAAGGCGCGAGGCGGCAGACAGTCTTTAACGTGCTTAAGACTGGCCACATTGTAGCGAAGCGGCGGAATTCGGGCTTATAAACATTAACGGTCGGGTAGTCGAGAGCTTTAGGGCCATTTCGGCGTTATCGAGGGCGGGTGGCGGAGATATTCGCATTGAACGACGACCAATGTATACGCACCGCACGCGCGCCCGCAACCGCGCGGGGTCAAGCCTGCTAGAACCGCCGCGTTAGCAATCCGCGGGCCTGCTCCCGCGCGGCGGGATGCGTTTCCAGCGATGTGTCGAACCAGAATTTCCCGCCGACCAGTGTGGCCACGACCACGCCGTCGCGGTATAACAGCCGATTGCCCGCCACCGCGGGCACGCGCTCGCCGGTGAGCAGGGTCCCCGCGAGGTTCAAGGGATCGGTGCCAGCGACGCATACAAAAGCACCGTCGTTCGCATGGCGTCGAACTTCGCGCAGCACGGGAATCGCTTCGGGCAACGCAAACTGTTCGCCGGCGAGACCATTGACGAAGCGCCCGCCGCGAATCACACCCCGCGCTTCGAGCCGTTGAAACACGCGCAGCAGATCGCGCCACGGCGGCAGCCACTCGGCCTCGCGCTCGAGCAGGCGCCAGAACACCACGCCATAGCGGCGCAGCAAGGTCATCGCGACGTGTTCCAGCACCTCGGTTGGCAACTGGCGACGGCGCGCCGGCGCCTCGGTGTCCGTGGCAAGCGGGCGGCGGCTCACGAGCGCCCAGCGCCCAGCGTCGTCCATCCCGCCGATCAGCGCGCTGGCGCGCGCGCGCCGGTTGCTGGAAAACGCATTGCGTTTGGCGACCGGCTTGAGGAGGGCGCGCAGCCCCGCAAAGCTGTCGGAGTTCGCGAGGCCGGCGGCGACCAGCTCGCCGAGCGCATTTTCCAGTTCCATCCGTAGCACACGGACCTCGGCGAGCAATTCGTCGAAGAACATGGCGCCATGCTGCGAAAGCGTGTCGTAGACACTCTGTGCGAGCGCGGATAGCTCAACTTGCCTCGCGGGATCGAGCAACGCGCTCCATGTGCGCACGTGGGCGCGCGGCAGCAGCACGATTGGCGTGCTGCGGATCGGCCCGGCCGCGCCGCGCGCACGTTCGGTGAGCCGGGTCCAGACGACCTTGCCGGCGCGGCATAGTTCGTCGAGCGAAGTATTGGCGTAGGCTCTCACGCGTGCGGGGAGGATGTCTTCCTCCCATGCACCCGCTGCGGCCTGGAAGCCTTCGAGCTGGTCGAGCACGCCGGCCAGCGCGTCGCGGCCTTCGCTGCGCGTGTCCGGCGTCAAATGTTGCCACTCGAACAGAAAACGCATGAAGTCGTGCCGTTCCACCGGCTCGATCTCGCGGCGCAGGCGTTTCACCGTGTAGCGATGGATCCGCGCGAGCAGATGGCGCTCGCACCATTCTTCCCCGGCGGTCTGCGGCGTGAAGCGCCCGCGCATCAGATAGCCTTGCGCTTCGAGACGCGTCAAAGCCTGTTCGATCGACGCCTCCGGCAAGTTCAGCGGCCGTGCAATCGCGCTGACCGGCAGCGGGCCGAAGCCGGTCAGGCGCGCGCGCAATATGTCGAGCAGCGCGTCGTCGGCGCTCCAACTGTCGGTGTAGCCTTTGGGCGCGGTGAGTTGCGGCGTATAGCGTGTGCGCGGCAGATCGGGGTAGAGCGCCTGAAAAGCGGTGAGGCGCTCGGCGGGCAGCCACACGGCGGCATCGTCGGCGATCTGCAGGCGGGTCGCGCGCCCGGACTCGCCCAGCGATGCGAGCCATGCGGGCCAGCCATCGTGGGCGCGCGCTTCGGCGTCGGTGATGCAGGCGAGGCCCGTCAGCGCTTCGTGCATCTCGTCGACATTGCGCGCCCGCGGCCATGCTTCGTCGCGCACGCTGTCGATCGCGTCGGCGTCGAGCGCGCCGAGATCGTCGGTGCTGGCCGGGTCGGTCCAACGGCGGTTCAGCACGGCTTGGGTGCGGCGTTCCTCGATCGGCGCGTCGTCGAGGTAGGCATAGGGCTTGGCGTTGAGGATCTCGGCGGCAAGCGGCGAAGGCGCGGGCAGATCGCGCGCGACCAGCCGCACGTCGCCCTGTTCGATCCGGCGCAGCAGCGCGAGCCAGCGTTCGCTGTCCATCGCGTCGTGCAGGCAATCGTCGACGGTCTGGTCGACTAACGGATGACGTGGCAGCTCTCGTTCGCCGACCACGTTCTCCAGACACGCGGCCTGCTCGGGGAACACGCTCGCAAGCAGGTCTTCGCTGCGCATGCGCTGCAGTTGCGGCGCGGTTTTGCGTCCGCCGGTATAGCGCGGCAAGCCGAGCGCGGTGGTCGCATTCCAGCGCCAGCGGACACCGAATAGCGGCGCGTCGAGCAGCGCCTGGATCAGCAGATGCTCGGCGCTGTTCGGATGCAGATACCGCCAGACCTCGTCGAGTACGAACGAGTGGCTGCCAGTCAATGACAGCACGATCGCATCCTCGGTGGCGGCCGCTTGCAGTTCGAAATTGAAGGTGCGGCAGAACCGTTTGCGCAACGCGAGCCCCCACGCGCGGTTCACGCGGCTGCCGAAGGGCGAGTGGATGACAAGCTGCGTGCCGCCGGATTCGTCGAAGAAGCGCTCCATCACCAGCGTATTCTGCGTGGGCAGCACACCGAGCGCCGCGCGGGCGCGCGCGAGGTAGTCCACGATC
>NZ_NPIH01000015.1 GCF_012275575.1 Paraburkholderia sp. SG-MS1
GCTCGCGGCGATTGTCGTGCTCGCGCACATTCCGTATCCCGTCTACTTCCAGGACACGCGCTGGCTGATGTGGCTGCTCGGGCCCGCGACCGTCGCCTTCGCGGTGCCCATCTACGAATACCGTGAACTGCTGAAGCGGCACTGGATTTCGCTGACGGTCGGCGTGACGGTGGGGATCGTCGTGGCCGTTGGCGGCTCGTTGATGCTCGCGAAGCTGCTGCACCTGTCGCCGGAGTTGCAACGCAGCCTGATGACCCGCTCGGTGTCGACACCATTCGCGCTCGCCGTCTCCGACCGGATCCACGCACCGCGGGATCTCACCGCGCTCTTCGTGATCGCCACGGGTGTCTGCGGGATGCTTTTCGGCGAACTCGTGCTGGGTCTCGTGCCGCTGCGCACCCGGCTCGCGCGCGGCGCGCTGTTCGGTGCGGCGGCACACGGCGTGGGCACAGCGAAAGCGCGCGAGCTCGGTAGCGAAGAGGGCGTGGTCGCCAGTCTGACCATGATGATCGCCGGCGTGGTGATGGTGCTGCTCGCCCCGATGCTGGGGCTGCTGCCGATCTAAGGCAGCCGGCCGCCGATCAGGTCGTCGGGACGCCGCGTTTTCAAGATGGACGCCGCGAGAAGGGGGCTAACATCGACGGCTTTCCATCGTCGACCCACCCGCCCGCTTCAACTCATGACGCCCGTCTCGATCCTCATTCCCTGCTACAACGGCGCGGCCACGCTTGCGCGCGCATTGCAAAGCTGTCTGATCCAACCCGAAGCCGCGCAAATCGTCGTGGTGGACGACGGTTCAACCGATGCGTCCGCGGAGATCGTCGCCCATTACGGCCGCCTCGATCCGCGTGTGGGTCTGTTGCGCATGCCGTACAACGGCGGCGCGGCGCGGGCGCGTAACTGGGGCGCGCTGCACGCCTCGCACGATCTGCTCGCCTTCCTCGACGCCGACGACGAATATCTGCCCGGCGCACTGCGCGCCGCAAGCGCGTTCCTCATGCAGAATCCGACGGAAGTCTCGGTGCGGCTCGACGTGGAGTACACCGACTTTCCCGTCGAACTCACCGCGCATCCCGACTTCGCGGTACACGCGCAGACGCTCAGCAATACGGTGCCGAGCAGCCTGATCATTCGCCGTGCAGTGTATGCGGCGCTCGGCGGCTTTCCGATGGACGATGCGTTTCGGCGCCTGGGCGGCGAAGACGGCGCGTTGTCGTGGGCGCTGCGCGAGATTTTCGGCAACCCGCGTCTCGATGACGTGAAGCGCGTGCGCATGCATTACCACCCAGGCATCCACGCCGAGCGCTACTTCCGCGTTGCGCTGGGGCTGCAGGTCCCAGCCGCTGCAGATATCGCCGATGCGTTCCGCTTCTCCCGGCAGTTCCTCGACACCGCTCGCGCGGGCGTCGGGCGACTGCGCGCGGCGCGGGTGATCGAAGGCTGACGCCTGCCTGGCGGGGCCCGCCGCCACGCTCCGCACCCCGTCCCGCTGCTCCGCGATCGACGCCGCGCCCGCGCGCCCCGAAGCCATCTCGATTTGCTACAATCGCCGTTCGTCTTCGAGGAGCGTTGCGACGGGTACCGCGAATCAGATATTCGCCGGCCGCCCGCCAGGCTCGAAGGCTTCAATCGGAGGTTTCGGATGCGCATCGCGCAGTCCTACCCACCGCATCGAACCGCGCTCACGTCAAATTTCTAGTCAATTTCTTAGAAAGGAGGGCGTGATGAACGCCGCAGTTATCGATTCGCAAGCTTCCCAGGATTTCATCGTTGCCGACATGTCGCTTGCCGACTGGGGTCGCAAGGAACTCACCATTGCCGAGACGGAAATGCCCGGTCTCATGCAAACGCGTGAAGAGTACAAGGCGCAGCAGCCGCTGAAGGGTGCGCGCGTCGCAGGTTCGCTGCACATGACGATCCAGACCGGCGTGCTGATCGAGACGCTCACCGCGCTCGGCGCCGACGTCCGCTGGGCATCGTGCAACATCTTCTCGACCCAGGATCACGCCGCTGCGGCCATCGCGCAAGCCGGCACGCCGGTGTTCGCGTTCAAGGGCGAATCGCTCGACGAATACTGGGAGTTCTCGCACCGCATCTTCGAATGGCCGAATGGCGAATTCGCCAACATGATCCTCGACGACGGCGGTGACGCAACGTTGCTGCTGATCCTCGGCTCGAAGGCGGAGAAAGACCGTTCGGTCATCTCGAAGCCGACCAACGAAGAAGAAGTCGCGCTGTACAAGTCGATCGCGAAGCACCTCGACGCGGACCCGACCTGGTACTCGACGCGTCTGTCGCACATCCAGGGCGTGACGGAAGAAACCACGACCGGCGTGCACCGTCTGTATCAGATGGAGAAGGAAGGCCGCCTGCCGTTCCCGGCGATCAACGTCAACGACTCGGTCACCAAGTCTAAGTTCGACAATTTGTACGGCTGCCGCGAGTCGCTGGTCGACGGCATCAAGCGCGCGACCGACGTGATGATCGCGGGCAAGATCGCGGTCGTCGCAGGTTACGGCGACGTGGGCAAGGGCTGCGCGCAATCGCTGCGCGGTCTCGGCGCCACGGTTTGGGTTACCGAAATCGATCCGATCTGCGCGCTGCAAGCCGCGATGGAAGGCTACCGCGTCGTGACGATGGAATACGCGGCGGATAAAGCCGACATCTTCGTGACGGCCACCGGCAACTACCACGTGATCGGCCACGACCACATGAAGGCGATGCGCCACAACGCGATCGTCTGCAACATCGGTCACTTCGATTCGGAAATCGACGTTGCGTCGACCCGTCAGTACCAGTGGGACAACATCAAGCCGCAAGTCGACCACATCATTTTCCCGGACGGCAAGCGCGTGATCCTGCTGGCTGAAGGCCGCCTCGTGAATCTGGGTTGTGCGACGGGCCATCCGTCGTTCGTGATGTCGAACTCGTTCACGAACCAGACGCTCGCGCAGATCGAACTGTTCACGCAGGGCGAGAAGTACGAGAACAAGGTGTACGTGCTGCCGAAGCATCTGGACGAGAAGGTCGCCCGTCTGCATCTGGCGCGCATCGGCGCGACCCTGACCGTGCTGTCCGACGATCAGGCCGGCTACATCGGCGTCGACAAGAACGGTCCGTTCAAGCCGAACCACTACCGTTATTAAGCACGCGGGCGGTTTTCGCATGACGGTTTGAAGACAGGGCGGCGCGTCATGCGCCGCTTTGTTCGCCATGCCCGCCTTTTCCCGTGCTTTTTCCGCGAATGGACATCCTGCCGACAAGGAGCTCTACATGACCGTGCTGTTGACCTGGCTGATCAACGCGCTGGCGCTGCTGATCATCACCTATCTCGTTCCGTCGATCCATATCCGCAGCTTCGGCACCGCCTTGCTGGTCGCGGTGGTGCTCGGATTGATCAACACGATCCTGCGCCCGGTGCTGATCCTCCTGACGCTGCCCGTCACGATCCTCACGCTCGGACTCTTCATTCTGGTGGTCAATGCGCTGTGCTTCTGGCTGTGCGCGTCACTGCTGAAGGGCTTCGAAGTGTCGGGATTCTGGTCGGCGTTCTTCGGCTCGATTCTGTACAGCATCGTTTCGTGGCTGCTGTCCGCGCTCATTTTCGGCAACCGCAGTTTAGGTTGACTTACTGAATCATGAACCCGATCGAACTTTCATTCGAATTCTTCCCGCCGAAAACGCAGGAAGGCGTCGACAAGCTGCGCGCCACGCGCGCACAACTCGCGTCGCTCAAGCCCAAATTCGTGTCCGTCACGTTCGGCGCCGGCGGCTCGACGCAACAGGGCACGCTCGATACCGTCGTCGACATGGCGAAGGAAGGGCTCGAGGCGGCGCCGCATTTGTCGTGCATCGGCTCGTCGAAAGAGAGCCTGCGCGCGATCCTCAACGAATACCGCGCGCATGGCATTCGCCACATCGTCGCGCTGCGCGGCGATCTGCCGTCCGGCATGGGCGAAGTCGGCGAACTGCGCTACGCGTCGGAACTGGTGAGCTTCATCCGCGCCGAGTTCGGCGACTGGTTCTGGATCGAGGTGGCCGGCTATCCGGAATACCATCCGCAGTCGCGCTCGCCGCGTCACGATCTGGAGAACTTCGCGAACAAGGTGAAGGCGGGTGCCAATTCGGCGATCACGCAGTACTTCTTCAACGCCGACGCGTATTTCCGTTTCGTCGACGACGCGCGCAAGCTCGGCGTCGATGTGCCGATCGTGCCGGGCATCATGCCAATCACGAACTTCTCGCAGCTGATGCGCTTCTCCGACATGTGCGGCGCCGAAGTGCCGCGCTGGGTCGCGCGCCGGCTGGAAAGCTTCGGCGACGACCGCGAGTCGATTCGCGCGTTCGGGCTCGATGTGGTGACGGGCCTCTGCCAACGGCTGATCGACGCGAAGGTGCCGGGGCTGCACTTCTATACGCTGAACGGTGGCGCGGCGACCAAGGCGATCTGCGAACGGCTCGGCGCCTGATCGAGCCATCAAGCAGCAGGTCAGAAAAATCCGCGCGGCTGCAACGGCCGCGCGGACTAATCCGATACCTTCCGCACGTAGAGCTGATACAACGGGGCGGACAGCACTTCCAGCTTGCGGAAGTTCAGATTGACGAATGCGTCGATCGCGGGCTTCGGGCAACGCAGCGGGTCTTTTCCTGACGGCAACTGCTCCGACCACAGGTAGTCGTCGAACACGATGATGCCGCCCACCCTCAACAGCCTGAAGCCGAGCACGGCATCGGCCAGCACGTCGGCCGCCTGGTGCGACCCGTCGACGTACACGAAGTCGAAGTAACCCTTTCTGCCCGCGGCCATCAAACGCGCGAGGCATTCGTCCGAGTACCCCTTGTGTACCGTGAACTGCGCGCGGCCCGGATATTTGCCGGCCGCGAGCGTCACATTGTGATGAAAGCGCGCCTCGACCGCCCTCATGTCGGCCGGCGCGACGCCGCCGGCCTGGTGTTCGATGCCGCCTTCCCAGCTGTCGATGCAATGCAGCTCGATGGGCTGGCGAGGCGCCAGCGTGTCGATCAGATAGCAGGCGCTCGCGCCTTCGTACGAACCGATTTCGAGAATCCGCGCGGGCGCATGGTGCGTCATCAGTTGATCCCACACGCCTTTGGCCAGCGTGTCGAACCAGTTGTTGGTGAATTGGTACGAGGTCATGATGCCAATTAAAGGATCGCCTAAATCATCCATTATCACGCGCTGGTTATTTCAAAAAGATCGCCGCGCTCACACAGCTGCGCCGCGCGCGACGTGGTAACTCCCTGTTGAAGCTCATTTTTGTGCTGTCTATGATCGAAGCGCAGCCGACCCGGCTGCTGTGCGGAGGACGATATGACAGTGTTACAGAGGCTGTTTGCGTTTCACCGGTTCTGCCTGCCCGCTCTTACCGCTTTCGCGGTCGCCGCGAGCGGCATGACGCCCGTCGCGTCGGACGCGGCCACGCTGCCCGACAAGACCCTCGTGTTCTGCTCCGAAGGCAGTCCGGCGGGCTTCGACACGGCGCAATACACGACGAGCGTCGAATTTACCGCCGGTTCGTACACCGTCTACAACCGGCTGATCGAGTTCGCGCACGGCAGCACCGATATCGAACCGGGCCTCGCCGAAAAATGGGAGGTGTCGCCGGACGGCCTGACCTATACGTTCCATCTGCGCCACGGCGTGAAATTCCAGACGACGTCGTTCTTCAAGCCGACGCGCGAATTCAACGCCGACGACGTCGTCTTCACCTATGAGCGAATGCTTGATCCCGAGCAGCCATTCCGCAAGGCGTACGCGGTGCCGTTTCCGTATTTCACCGATCTCGGCCTGGCCAAAAACATCACGAAGATCGAGAAGGTCGATCCCTACACGGTGCGCTTCACGTTGAAGGAAGTCGACGCGCCGTTCCTGCAGCAAATCGCGATGCCGTTCGCGTCGATCCTGTCGGCCGAATATGCGGATCAATTATTGAAGGCCGGCAAGGCGTCCGATATCAATCAATATCCCGTCGGCACCGGCCCATTCATTTTCCGCAGCTATACGAAGGACGACACGATTCGCTTCGACGGCAATCCCGATTACTGGAAGCCGGGCGTGGTCAAACTCGGCAAACTGATATTCGCGATTACCGTCGATCCCGCGGTGCGTCTGCAAAAGTTGAAACGCGGCGAATGCCAGGTGATGGCGTATCCGCGCCCCGCCGATATTCCGGCGGTCAAAGCCGACGCATCGCTTGCGATGCCGAACGAGGTGGGTTTCAACCTCGGCTATATCGCGTACAACACCACGAAAAAGCCGCTCGACAACGTGCTGGTGCGCCGCGCGCTCGATATGGCGATTCACAAGAAAGCGATTATCGAATCGGTCTACCAGGGCGCCGGCCAGCCGGCAACCAACCCCATGCCGCCGACGCAATGGGGTTACGACAAAAACCTGAAAGACGCGGCATACGACGTCGAAAAGGCGAAAGCGCTGCTGAAACAGGCGGGTTATCCGGACGGCTTCGACCTGACGCTGTGGGCAATGCCGGTGCAACGCCCGTATAACCCGAACGCACGGCTGATGGCGGAAATGCTGCAGGCCGATTGGGCGAAGATCGGCGTGAAGGTGAAGATCGGCACCTATGAATGGGGCGAGTACATTCGCCGCGGCCATCAGGGCGAGCATGAAGCGATGCTGATCGGCTGGACTGGCGATTATGGCGATCCGGATAACTGGCTCGCGGTGTTGCTGGGTTGCGACGCGGTGAATGGCAGTAACTTTGCCAAATGGTGCTACAAACCTTACGACGATCTGATCAAAAAAGGCCGCGGCACCACCGATATGGCGGAGCGCACTAAAGCCTATATGCAGGCTCAGGAAATCTTCAAAGACCAGGTGCCATTTACGCCGATCGCCCATTCCACGGTGTATCAGCCGATCAGCAAGAACGTGGTCGGTTTCAAGATCGACCCGTTCGGCCCGACGCAATTCATGAACGTCGGCCTCAAATAAGCGCGGCAGCCGTCTTTTGCTGCGTTTACCCGCTGAAGCCGCACGCTCCGGCGCTCGCCGGCGTGCGGCTGTCTCTATGCACGAAGTGTTTCCGATCGTCAACGGGGGGGAATTTCCTCCGCTTGTTGCCGCGAGCCAAGCTCAAGTAATATCGCGCTACGCTGGCGGGAGCCGGCCCCGAACCTGGAGGAAACATGAAGCAAAACAATCTGTTGCGCGCCGCGCGTGTTACGACGCTCGTCGCAGCTGCAGCGGCATCGCTGGTGGGCGCGAACAACGCGCGCGCCGAGATTCCGAACAAAACGCTCGTCTACTGCTCAGAAGGCAGCCCCGCGGGTTTCGATCCCGCTCAATACACGACGGGTGTCGACTTCACGGCCAACACGTTCACCGTTTATAACCGTCTCGTCGAATTCGAACGCGGCGGCACCAAGGTCGAGCCGGGTCTCGCGGAAAAGTGGGATGTGTCGGCCGACGGCAAGGTTTATACGTTCCATCTGCGTCACGGCGTCAAGTTCCAGACCACCCCGTTCTTCAAGCCGACGCGCGAATTCAACGCCGACGACGTCGTGTTCTCGTTCCAGCGCATGCTGGACCCGAACCAGCCGTTCCGTAAGGCTTATCCGGTGCAGTTCCCCTACTTCACTGACATGGGTCTCGACAAGCTGATCACCAGCGTCGAAAAGGTCGACCCGTACACGGTCAAGTTCACGCTGAAGGAAGTCAACGCGCCGTTCATTCAGAATCTGGCGATGGAATACGCGTCGATCCTGTCGGCCGAATATGCGGACAAGCTGTTGAAGGCCGGCAAGGCGGCCGACATCAACCAGTTCCCGGTCGGCACGGGCCCGTTCATCTTCCGCAGCTACACGAAGGACGCGACGATCCGCTTCGACGGCAATCCTGAATACTGGAAGCCGAACGCGGTGAAGATCGCGAAGCTGATCTTCTCGATCACGCCGGACGCCGGCGTGCGCGTGCAGAAGATCAAGCGCGACGAATGCCAGGTGATGAGCTATCCGCGCCCGGCCGACATCGCGCCGCTGAAGGCCGAGCCGAACATCGACATGCCGTCGCAGCCGGGCTTCAACCTCGGCTACCTCGCGTACAACGTGACGCACAAGCCGGTCGACAAGGTCGAAGTGCGTCAGGCGCTCGACATGGCGATCAACAAGAAGGCGATCATCGAATCGGTGTACCAGGGCGCGGGTCAGCTGGCCACGAATCCGATGCCGCCGACCCAATGGTCGTTCTATAAGGATCTGAAGGCCGCGCCTTACGATCCGACCCAGGCCAAGGCGTTGCTCGCGAAGGCCGGTTATCCGAACGGCTTCGACCTCACGCTGTGGGCGATGCCCGTGCAGCGCGCGTACAACCCGAACGCCCGACTGATGGCGGAAATGATTCAGGCCGACTGGGCCAAGATCGGCGTGAAGGCGAAGATCGTCACGTACGAATGGGGTGAGTACATCAAGCGCGCACATGCGGGCGAAGATGACACGATGCTGATCGGCTGGACCGGCGACAACGGCGATCCGGACAACTGGCTCGGCACGCTGCTCGGCTGCGAAGCGGTGAACGGCAACAACTTCTCGAAGTGGTGCTACAAGCCGTTCGACGATCTGATCCAGAAGGGCCGCGTGACGTCCGACGTGGCCGCACGTACCAAGGCATACGTCGAGGCACAGCGGATCTTCGCGCAGCAACTGCCGTTCTCGCCGATTGCTCACTCGACGGTCTACCAGCCGGTCAGCAAGAAGGTGGTCGACATGCGCATCGAACCGCTCGGCTACGCGCGCTTCGATGGCGTGAGTGTCAAGTAAGCCAGGGCATCAGCCTGCAAGCAAGCCGTAAATTTCGCGCAGTACGCTTTTCGCACGGTTAGAAAACTGGTCGAAATGGTCCGGCGACCGGGGTCACAAGCCCTCGTCGCCGGTTGCGTTTTTTCTTCATCAAGACCATAGGGACGAACCATGTTCCGCTTTGTTTTGCGCCGCATCGGCATGGTGATACCGACGTTCATCGGCATCACGATCCTCGCGTTCGCGCTGATTCACCTGATACCGGGAGACCCCATCGAAGTGATGATGGGCGAGCGCGGCGTCGATCCCGCCATGCACGCCGCAGCGATGCACCGCCTCGGGCTCGACGAACCCCTGCCGATGCAGTACGTCCATTACATTGGCCGCGCGCTACGCGGTGATCTCGGCACCTCGATCATCACCAACACGAGCGTGATGGGCGAATTCCTCGCACGCTTTCCCGCCACCGTCGAACTGTCGATCTGCGCGATGCTGTTCGCGCTGATCGTCGGCCTCCCGGCGGGCGTATTCGCCGCGCTCAGGCGCGGCACGGTGGTCGATCACGGCGTGATGGGCACCGCGCTCACCGGCTACTCGATGCCGATCTTCTGGTGGGGCTTGATCCTCATCATGGTGTTCTCGGTGAAGCTCGGCTGGACGCCGGTGTCGGGCCGTATCGCAGTCGAATACGACATTCCGCACGTGACCGGCTTCATGCTGATCGACGCGATGATGTCCACCGACGAAGGCGCGTTCAAGTCCGCGCTGAGCCATCTGATCCTGCCTGCCATCGTGCTCGGCACGATTCCTCTGGCCGTGGTCGCACGCATGACGCGTTCGTCGATGCTCGAAGTGCTGCGCGAGGACTACATCCGCACCGCGCGCGCGAAGGGCTTGTCGCCTGGGCGCGTGATCGTCGTCCATGCGTTGCGCAATGCGCTGATTCCCGTCGTGACGGTGATCGGCCTGCAGGTCGGCACGCTGCTCGCGGGCGCGGTGCTGACCGAGACGCTGTTCTCGTGGCCGGGCATCGGCAAATGGCTGATCGACGCGATCGGCCGGCGCGACTATCCAGTCGTGCAGGGCGGTATCCTGATGATCGCCACACTGGTGATCGTCGTGAACCTCGTCGTCGATCTGTTGTACGGCGTGCTCAACCCACGCATCCGCCATACGAGGTGAAATATGAATCCGCACGCTCACTCACGTTCGCTGCCCCCCGCGGGGGCACATGCCTCCCTTGAGGCGGCTCTGCGGGAGGCATGACGACCATGGCAGACATACAAAATACCGTCCCCCAGGCAGTCACTCCCCCAAGCGGCCGCGCCATCGCCGCCCGTGAATTCTGGGCGAATTTCTCGCGCAATCGTGGCGCGGTCGGCGCGGGCATCATCGTGCTGGTGCTGATCTTCGTCGCGATCTTCGCGCCGTTGATCGCGCCGCACAGCCCGATCGAGCAATACCGCGACTTCGTGAAGATTCCGCCCGCGTGGCTCGACGGCGGCAACTGGAAGTTCATTCTCGGCACCGACGAAGCGGGCCGCGACATCCTCTCGCGTCTGATGTACGGCGCGCGGCTGTCGTTCTGGATCGGCTTCGTGTCGGTGGTGCTCGCGCTGATTCCGGGCATCGTGCTCGGCCTGATCGCGGCGTTCTTCGAGAAGTGGGCCGACACGCCGATCATGCGCATCATGGACGTGCTGCTCGCGTTGCCGTCGCTGCTGCTCGCGGTCGCGGTGGTCGCGATCATCGGCCCCGGTCTCGTCAACACGATGCTCGCGATCGCGATCGTCGCGCTGCCGGGCTATGTGCGTTTGACGCGCGCATCGGCGCAGGGCGAGTTGCAGAAGGAGTACGTGACGGCTTCGCGCGTGGCGGGCGCCGGCACCTTGCGGCTGATGTTCTCGCAAGTGCTGCCGAACTGCACCGCGCCGCTGATCGTGCAAGCCACGCTCGGTTTTTCGTCAGCGATTCTCGATGCTGCCGCGCTCGGCTTTCTCGGCCTGGGCGTGCAGCCGCCGTCGGCGGAGTGGGGTGCGATGCTGGCCTCGGCGCGCGACTACATCGACAGCGCCTGGTGGATCGTCACCATGCCGGGTTTGTCCATCCTGATCTCGGTGCTCGCGATCAATCTGCTCGGCGACGGGCTGCGCGACGCACTCGACCCCAAACTGAAACGGATGGCATGACATGGCTAATTTATTGACCATCCGCAATCTGGCGGTAAATTTCAACGGTCTGCCCGCGGTCGACCGAATCAACCTCGATGTCGCGCCAGGCGAAGTGGTCGGCGTGGTCGGCGAATCGGGCTCGGGCAAGAGTGTGACGATGATGGCGCTGATGGGCCTGATCGACGCGCCCGGCAAAGTCACCGCCGACGAGATCACCTTCAACGGCAGAAGCCTGCTGAATGCATCGGCGAAGGAGCGCCGCAAGATCATCGGCAAGGACATCGCGATGGTGTTCCAGGATGCGCTCACGAGTCTGAATCCGAGCTACACGGTCGGCTATCAGATCAAGGAAGTGCTGAAGCTGCACGAAGGCCTGCGCGGCAGCGCGCTCGACAAACGCGCGCTCGAACTGCTCGACCAGGTCGGCATTCCCGATCCGAAAGGCCGCATCGGTTCGTTTCCGCATCAGATGTCGGGCGGCATGAACCAGCGCGTGATGATCGCGATGGCGATTGCCTGCAACCCGAAGCTGCTGATCGCCGACGAGCCGACCACCGCGCTCGACGTGACGATCCAGGCGCAAATCATGGAACTGCTGATCAAGCTGCAGAAGGAGCGCGGCATGGCGCTCGTGCTGATCTCGCACGACCTCGCGGTGGTGTCCGAGGTCGCGCAGCGCGTCGCGGTCATGTACGCTGGCGAAGTGATCGAAACGAACAGGGTGCCGGACATCTTCGCGGCGCCCCATCATCCGTACACGGAAGCGCTGCTCGCGGCGATTCCCGAGCACAACGTGGGCGCGGTGCGGCTCGCGGCGCTGCCGGGCATGGTGCCGGGGCGCGACGACCGGCCCAAAGGGTGCCTGTTCGCGCCGCGCTGCAAGTACGTGGTCGACGATTGCATGAAGGCGCGGCCCGCGCTTGCGCCGATGCAAGGTCACGCCGAAGTGGCGCGCGTGCGCTGCATCAAACCCCTGAACCTGAGCGGCGACGCCAACGTTCACACCCGTGGAGGCGCACGATGAACGCAGTACCCGAAACGCGGCGCCAGTCCAAATCTACGGGCGATCACGTGCTGGTCGCCGACCAGCTCGCGCGGTACTACACGGTCAAGCGCGGCATGTTCACGTCGGGCACGGTGAAGGCGCTCAACGGCGTGTCGTTCGCGCTCGAGCGCGGCAGGACGCTCGCGGTGGTCGGCGAATCCGGCTGCGGCAAGTCCACGCTCGCGCGTCAACTGACGATGATCGAAGCGCCCACGGCTGGGCGTCTCCTCATCGACGGCGAGGACGTGGCGGGCGCCGATCATGCGAAGATCGCCGCGCTGCGGCGGCGCGTGCAGATGGTGTTCCAGAACCCGTTCGCGTCGCTCAATCCGCGCAAGACCGTCGAGCAGACGCTCGGCGAGCCGCTCGCGATCAACACGCAACTGAACGCCACTGAGCGCGCCGAACGGATCGCGCAGATGATGCGCACCGTCGGCCTGCGTCCGGAGCATGCGAAGCGTTATCCGCATATGTTCTCCGGCGGCCAGCGGCAGCGCGTGGCGATTGCGCGCGCGATGATTCTCGATCCACAGATCGTGGTCGCCGACGAGCCGGTGTCGGCGCTCGACGTGTCGATCCAGGCGCAGATCCTGAACCTGTTCATGGACCTGCAGGAACAGTTCAAGACCAGCTACGTGTTCATCTCGCACAATTTGTCCGTGGTCGAGCATATCGCCGACGATGTGATGGTGATGTACTTCGGCGGCGTGGCCGAACTCGGCGACAAGAAGCGGATTTTCTCGAAGCCGCGCCATCCGTACACGCGCGCGTTGATGTCGGCGACGCCTTCGATTTTCGAGGCGGATCGCAGCATCAAGATCAAGCTGCAAGGTGAAATGCCGTCGCCATTGAATCCGCCTTCGGGTTGCACGTTCCATCAGCGCTGCCCGTATGTGATCGACCGCTGCCGCAGTGAGGAACCGAAGCTGCGCGAAGTGGATGGCCGTCAGGTGTCGTGTCACCGCGCCGAGGAGGTGGGGGACGTGGATGCCTGATGCGGTAGCGGCGCGTCGTCTTGCGCGCCGCTTGCGTGATGGCGGCTGCGGTGCTGCTTTCGCGCGGCGCTGGCGAGCGCGTGCACTGAACGGTGCCGCGCTCGTCGGCGTGTGTTGTGCTCTTTGTCTCGGC